>DASTXR010000106.1:0-34098 GCA_035765415.1 Steroidobacteraceae bacterium
GAGTGAAGGAATGGGGACAGTCCCCAATTCCTAGCAAAAGGGGTCAGACCTCACACGACCACGCCGCGATGAATCGCGGCACCTCACGAGGTCTGACCCCTTTTGCCCGCGAAGCGGGGAATTGGGGACTGTCCCCATTCCTTCACTCAAGCGCGCCCTCCGTTTCGCGCCGGAAGCCTGTCCTTCTTCACGCGCTGACGCTCCACCGCCGAGCCCCGTCCCCTTTTGCTAGCAAATCAGGAATGTCCCCATTATCTGGCGGTGACGCGCCAGACGACGTTGCCGACGTCATCGGCGACGAGCAGCGCACCTTTGCCATCGATGGCCACGCCCACCGGGCGGCCCATGGCTTCGCCGGCGTCGCTGACGAACCCGGTCAGCACATCGAGCGGCGGGCCTGAGGGCCGGCCATTGGCGAACGGCACGAACACCACTTTGTAGCCTGCGGGCGGATCGCGATTCCACGAGCCGTGCTCGCCGATGAACATGCCTTCGGACAGGTTCTTAGGCAGCGCGGATGGCGAATTGTGCGCGTACGCGAGCCCGAGCGCGGCCACATGCGCACCGAGGGCGTAATCGGGCGACACGGCGCGCGCGACCAGGTCCGGACGCGGCGGCTCGACGCGGGTGTCGACGTGTTTTCCAAAGTAGCTGTAGGGCCAGCCGTAAAACGCGTCGCGTTTCACCGATGTGAGGTAGTCAGGCACCAGGTCGTTGCCGAGCTCGTCGCGTTCATTGGCAACCGTCCACAACACGCCGGTCGACGGTTCCCAGGCCATTCCATTGGGATTGCGCAAGCCGGTCGCAAACAAAGTCTTCGCGCCGGTTTTTACGTCCACTTCCCAGATCGCCGCGCGGCCTTCTTCCTCGGCCATACCGTATTCGGCCACGTTGCTGTTCGAACCCACCGTGGCGTAGAGCTTGTTTCCGTCGCGGCTCGCGATGATGTTCTTCGTCCAGTGGTGATTGCGCTCGCCGCCCGGCAGGTCGGTGACCGGAATGGGCGCCGCGGTAATGCGCGTCTCCCCGGTCCGGTACGGAAATTTCACGATGGCGTCGGCATTCGCCACGAAGAGCTCGTCGCCGACCAGCGCCATGCCGAAAGGCGAATACAGGTTCTCGACCAGCACGCTGCGCGTCTCGGCAATGCCATCGCCGTCGGCATCGCGCAGCAGCGTGATGCGATTGGCGGACGGGGTTCCTGCTCCGGCCTTGCCCCGCATCTGCTTCATGACTTTCGCCTTGACGCCCTCCTCATCCTTCGGCCGCTTCGGCGCGTTGGTCTCGGCGACGAGCACGTCACCGTTGGGTAGCACGTACAGCCAGCGCGGATGATCCAGCCCGCTAGCCAGCGCATTGACCGCCAGCCCGTTCGCGGCCAGCGGCGTTCGCCCGGAAGGCCAGCCGGTGGCTTCGGCTATCTTCACGGTGGGAATCAGCTTCTTGTCCGCGGGTTCGGGCAGTGTGGGATTCGCACCCACCGTCGCAGCCGGTGACGCCTCGGGTCCACGGTTCGTGCTGGTATCGGCACAACCGCACAGAACGAACACGGCGACTCCGCCCAGCACCGTCCAAGTTGGCCAGCGAATAGTCATATATGCACTCCTGGCGGCAGACTAAGGGCGGGCGCGGTGCGCAAGTCAGGAGCCAACGGTACGGGTGCGCGTAGGAGAACGCCGTCGCGGGTACTATCCACCCAGGGAAACGCATGGTTCGGATCATTCTTATATATGGCGTGCTGCTGGCCGCCTTTGCCTTTGCGCTGCAATGGCTGGAATTCCATTTCGTCGTCCGCACGCACGCCACGCAAACATACGCGGTCCTCATCGCCGTCGCGTTCCTGGGGCTCGGTGTGTGGGTCGGCGCGAGGCTGTTCCGGCGCCCGCCCGCGGCGTCCTTCGAACCGAACGTGAAAGTGCGCGAAACGCTCGGCGTCAGCGACCGTGAATTCGAAGTGCTCACGCTGCTGGCCGCGGGCCGATCGAACAAGGAAATTGCAAACCAGCTCAACGTCTCGCCCAACACCGTCAAGACACACGTGGCGAGGCTGTTCGAAAAACTCGAAGTGAAGCGCCGCACCGAAGCCATTTCGCGGGCGCGCGAGCTCGGCATGATCCGCTGAGAAGAATTTCGGGCGATTTGGCCGGAATCACCCTTTTGTGTGATTGCCGGGCGGCGTCATCGCGGTTTTTGATGAGCCCAATTTCAACGACAAGGGTGCTCCATGCTTTCTTACATCGTCCGTTACGGAATCATCGCCGGCCTGATCGTAGGCACTCCCATGGTCTGGGGCATGCTGTCGGCAAAGCCCGGCGACGTGCCGGTCTTCGGGATGCTGGTTGCCTACCTCATCATGATCGTGGCGCTCAGCTCCGTGTTCGTCGGCGTCAAGGCCTACCGCGACAAGGTGCTGGGAGGCGTCATCCGGTTCCTGCCCGCGCTCGGCGTGGGTCTCGGCATCAGCGCGGTGGCCAGCATTCTGTATGCCGTCGCCTGGGAGATTTCGAGCGCGTACAGCAGCTTCGACTTCATTGCGTTCTACAAGGCGTACATGGTGGATAGCGTGAAAGGCAGCGGCGGCACCCCGGCCGAAGTGAACGAGGCGATAGCCAATGCCGAAGCGTTCGAGAAGATGTACCGCAATCCGCTGTACCGCATTCCCATGGTGTTCGTGGAAATGTTCCCCGTGGGTCTGCTGGTTTCGCTGATCTCGGCGGCGGTGCTCAGGAACCCGCGCGTCCTGCCGGTTGGCGCAGGTAGCGCAGGTGGTGCCGGGCACCAAAAGACGTAATTCAAAAGTTTCGCGCGCGACGAAACTCAGGCCGCATGCGAACTACGACTTTTGGTGCCCGGCACCACCACGCCCGGCACCACCACGCCGCTGTCGATGCGGAAGCGGCCCACGGCGCCGCCGAGCTCGCCGGCCAGCATCTGCAGCTCGTGCGCGCTCTCGCGCGCCTGCGCGAGCAGGTTGAAGTTCTCGCTGTTGCTGGTTTCCACTTCGGCGATCTTGCGCGCCACGGAGTCGATGCCCACGCACTGCTCCTGCGCGTCGCGCGCGATTTCGCCGACCACGTTGGCCATGGTGGCCACGCGCTCGACGACGTCTTCGATGGTCTTGCCGGCGCTCGCGACCAGCGTCGTGCCATGGCGCACCGTGGCGTTGCTGGCCTCGATGAGCTCCTTGATCTCACGCGCGGATGCCGTGCAGCGCAGCGACAGGCTGCGCACTTCCGCCGCCACGACGGCGAAGCCGCGGCCGTGTTCGCCCGCATGCGCCGCTTCCACCGCGGCATTGAGCGACAGCAGGTTGGTGCTGAACGCGATCTCGTCGATCACCGAGACCACGTCGACCACGCGGGCGCTGGTGGTCGAGACCTCGCCCATCGACTTCACCACGTCGCCGACCACCGAGCCGCCGCGCACGGCCGCGTCGCGGGCCTCGCTGGCGATGCTGCACACGCGAAGCGCGTTGTCGGCATTGCGCCGCACGGCCTCGGTGAGCTCCTTCATGGTCTTGACCGCGGTGGCGATCGAGTGCGTGAGTTCCTCGCCCTGGGTGTGCAAGGTCTCGTTGCCGTCGTTGATGGTCGCCGCCACCGACGACACGTTCTCGGAACCGGTGCGGATCTGCGCCACCATTTTCGACAGGTGCGAGCGCGACTCGGCGAGGTCGTCGAACACGCGCGCCAGCAATCCCTGGTAACGATGTCCGCCGGCTTCCGTGAGCTCGCCCTGGCTGAGCGCCGCGAGCTGCAGCGACGTGGCATGCAACGCCGTGTGGAAAGTCTCGGTGAGCTGGTTCAGCGAGCTCGCGAGCTCGCCCCAGTAGCCTGACTTGCCTTCGGCCGGAATGCGCTGCGAGAAATCGCCGAGCCCCGCGGCGTGTACGACGGCGGAGACTTCGCGCTGCGCGCGGACCTCGTCGGTGCGGTCCACCCATTCGGCCACGCGGCCGAGCAGCGCGCCGGTTTCCGTCGTGATGGTGGAAACCACCACGTCGGTCGTGGTTTGCCCATAACGCAGGCGCATCGAATTCGGATCGCCGGAAGCCGCGCCTTCGTTGGCGCTGGCGGCAGACAGCAGCTCGTCGAGCTGCCGGCCCACGACCGCCGCACCCGGCTGGATCAGGTTCATCAGCGACTGCGCCGCGGCGTTCGCGTAGATGATGCGGCCCTCGGGGTCGGTGATCAGAACGCGCGACGACGCAAGGTCGAGGCCCGACCGCACGCGGAAGGCGCCGACCGCGGCGGCGGCGGCCGACTCGGCGGCCGTGCGACGCTCGATGAGCTGGTGGCACAGCTCGCTCATCGCACGCACCAGCTCACCGCATTCGGCGGTGTCGTTGGATTTGCGCACGTCCTCGTAGTCGCCCGTCGCGAGACGGCGGGCCGTGTGCGCGGCGTACTGCACGGGTTCGATGACGGAATAACGGATCGCGCGGAACGCGCGGAATGCGGCGAACGCGGCGATCAGCACCAGCACCGCGGCAACCCCGAGTGCGATCCAGAAGTCGATGCGCCCGGCGTGGAGCACGCCCGACAACGAAGTGGCGGATGTCTGGTTCAGCGCCGTGACGGTGGAGATGACATACGCAAGCAGGTTGGGGTCGAAGGTGACCTGCAACTCGCGCTGCGCATCCTCGACGCGCCCTTTCTGCGCGAGGCGCGTCGCCTTGACGCCGCTGACGACGAACGTGGACAGCCCGTCGCTGACCGCCTGCTGCAGTGAAGGATCGCTGGACAGCGTGGTCGATATCTCGTCGACCACTTCACCGAGACGCGCCTTGGTTTCATTGAAGGCGGCGATGCTCCCGGTGCGCTGGGCGTCGTCGGTAGCGGCGACAGTGGCGCGCGCGTGATCGGAGAGCTCCTGCGCGGCGCTGAGCAGCCGCGCCGTGAGTTTCATGCTCGCGTTGCTGTTGGAGTTCGACTCCTCGAGGCGGCCGACCAGCAACCACGCCGATCCGCTCGACAACGCGGCCTGCACGAGGAGCAGCAGGATCAGCACGAGCCCCGGAATGGCGAGGCGTCGCGAAACTGATTCGCCGATCCAGGCGCGGAGTTTCGCGATGGAACTCATGGCGAGTTGCTTCAGCTCGCCGGCGTTCCCGTCTTGCGCAGCTCTCGCAAGAAGGAGATGAGGTCGGTGATCTGCTCATCCGTGAGCTCGTCGCCCCAGGGCGGCATGAACGACGAGCGGCCCACGGCCGGACCACCGCCGCGGATGATCATTTCCTTGTACTTGTCGGGAAACGGGCTGATCGTCAGGTTGGCCGGGCGCGGCGTGTACATCTTCGCGGCGCGACCGTCACCCTTGCCCGTGGTGCCGTGGCACAACACGCAGTAGGTGCGATACGCGATGCTGCCGCGGATCACGGCGGCGTCTGTCGTGTCGCGCGGCAGGGGCACGACGTCTTCCTCTGCGCCGGCGAACGGCGCCGCCAGCGTCAGGGTCAACGACAGGATCGCGACGGCGAATTTCACTTCGCCACCTCGATCTTCATCTTCATTTCCGGATGGATCGCGCATTCGACTTCGATCGTGCCCGGCGCGGTGAGCTTCACCGCGCGCACTTCGCCTTTCTTGTACGAACCAAGATCGAAGCTCTGCACGTCGCTCAGGCTGAACACGTTGTGGGCGAATTCGTCGTCGTTGCGGAACGTGACGCTGTCGCCGACTTTCGCCTTGAGCACGCCGACGGTGAAGGCCTTCTTGGCCTGGCCTACGACCTGGTCACCGGCAAACGCGGGCATCGCCAGCGTGACGACCACTGCCATCAGGCTCAATCGAATCGCAGAAATGGAACGGGGAGTCATTGTCAGGACCTCTTCAGTTGAATCGGCTGCAGTTAGAGCGGAAGGGCCGGCACGCGGATATCCGGCGGGACACCCGTGAGCGACTCGAGGAATGCGACCAGGTCGGCTTTCTCACTGGCCGTGAGATTCAGCGGGACCATGTTGATGTCGAGATTCTTCTTGTCATCGCCACCACGGTCGTAGTGCTCGACGACTTGCATCAATGTCTTGTACGAACCGTTGCGCATGTACGGCGCCGTGCGGCCGATGTCGCGCAACGTCGGCGTCTTGAACGCGCCGTGCATGGACTTGAGCGGGCGCTGGGCGTAACGGCCGACGTCGGGCGCACCCTCGTCTTTCACGCCGATGTTGTGGAAACCGTTGTCGGTGAAGTTGTAGCCCATGTGGCACACGGCGCACTTCGCCTTGTCCTGGAACAGCTCGAAGCCGTTCTTGGCCGAAGCGGAAACCGCCTTCTCGTCACCCTTGCGCCAGCGATCGAACGGCGATTCGGTCGAGAGCACGGTGCGCTCGAAGCTCGCGAGTCCGCGCGCCACGGTCACGGCGGTGATGCCCATGCCCGGATAAGCGTCTTCGAACTTCGAGGCGTAACCCGGAATCCCCTTCAGGCGCTCGATGAGCTCGGGCAGCGGCAGATTCATTTCGCCAGCCGCCTCGATGGGGCCCGTGGCCTGATCTTCGAGTGTCGTCTTGCGGCCGTCCCACATCTGGATCGGGTTGAACGAGGTGTTCACGATGGTCGGCGTGGCGCGCGCCAGCGTGTGCATGTCGAATCCGACGGCGGTGGGCAGACCATCCGACCAGCCGAGCGACGGGTTGTGGCAGCTCGCGCAGCTCATCGTCGCCTTGCGTGACAGGCGCGGATCGAAGAACAGCATCTGGCCGAGCAGGATTCGCGCGGGCGTCAGCTGGTTTTCGGGCGGCGCCGGCGCGACGTCGGGACGCAGCCAGGGATCGGACTCCGCGGCCACGACGCTGGCAGCCAGGAAGAAACCGAACAACAAGGCGAGCGGCAGTGAAATGCGCTGGCTGATGGATTTCTGAGACATGCGGGTTGGACTCCCTCGATAGGCGGAACGTATTGACCAGTGAGAGCACCATCGGCCGTGGGGAGATGCTCTTAAGTCGCTCCGGGCTAATGCCGCAGATTCTGTGAGGCGTATCGATATCGGCCCCCAAGGGTTAGCCCCGCGACGGGCATAATGCGTGCAGTTGTTTCAATCAGATGCGGTGTTACCCATGAACAAGCTCATTCTGACCGTGGCGGCATTGCTGGCCGCGACGCAGGTTTCCGCGGGAGTCCGCATCGAAACCCTCACGCGCGACGTCAAGACGCAGGTTGCCGATGGCGGCGCACAGGTCGTCATGGTCCAGGACGGCAAGATCCGCATGAGCAACCCCAAGCATGGGAACGGCATGATCCTGAAGAACACCGTGCTCTACCTGTTCGACGACCAGCGAAAGACCTACAGCGAAATCGACAAGGCCACCCTGAAGAAGGCGGCGGACCAGGCCGGCGCCGCGATGGCGCAGATGCAGGAGCGGCTGAAGAGCATGCCGCCCGAGCAGCGTGCGCAGATGGAAAAGATGCTGGGCGCCAACATGCCGGGCGCGATGAGCGGCAAGCCGGACACCTACGAAACCAGGGACACGGGCAAGAGCGAAACCGCCGAGGGACGCAAATGCCGGGTGTGGAACCTGATCAAGAATGGCGCACTCCACGAAGAGCTCTGCGTGGTGCCCTACTCCTCGCTGCCCGGCAAGGAAGACTTCGAAAAGGCGTTCAGTGAGCTCGCCGAGTCGGCGATCGGCATGGCCGGCAATCTGCCGGGCGCCACTGCCGCCATCGAATCACGCCGGGCCGTCGACGGATTTCCGGTGCGCGTCCGCCACTTCGATGCGGCCGGCAAACCGCGCGGCATCGAAACGGTCCTCACCCAATGGGTCGAAGAGTCTCTCCCGGCATCCACGTTCGAGATTCCGGCGGGCTACACGAAGAAAGAGCTGCCGACGATGGGCCGGTAGCGCGCGAAGGTCTACGGCCGCCAGCCGTCGGCGCCCGACAGGAATTTCTTGCGCGACCACGCGGCCGCCTCCGCGCGCGTGAGTTGTTTGCTGCCGGGCTCTCGCGTGGCCACGCTCGCGCCCCGGCCCGTGGACGCGTACTCGCGGTAAGTCGCGGTCCTGAACGTGTCGGTGGTGCCCGGCGTCCATTCGCGCCAGCCCGCGGGTTGCAGCGGCGCATCGATGCGCGTGCGCATGAACACCACGGTGGCATAGGGCCGCCACGCGCGGCCTAACCACAGTTCCTGCACACCGGCATCGGCCGTGATGCGGCAGCGGTCGAACACGTAGGCGCTGTCCTGTTCCGGTTTCACCTTGCTTTGCGCGGTGATCATGACGATCTCGTTGGCGATGCCGTGGATGTGGCAGCGATCGAAAAACGCCTTGGCGTCGCCGAAGATGAAGTCCACGTGGCCTTCGATGTAGCAGTCGCGGAAATACTGCCGGCTGGGCGAATCGGGACTCCTGCTCGCGGCGTACAGCGTGTCCTGCGCGCCTAACAACCGCACGCGGGTGAGCACCGCGCGATCGGCGGTGAGGCGCAGCGCCACGGCCTGCGAGCGCTCGGCATTGTTCAGGTGATAGTCGTTCTGGATGGTCAGGTTGTGCGCTTCGAATCCGTCGCCCGATGCCCAGACCGAGGCGGATTTGCCGGTGCCGCCGGCGGACTTGTTGCTGTCGCCCCAGACCAGCACCACGTCCTGCGGCCGTTTTCCGCGGCCGATGAATTTCACGTGCGGCTTGGCGATCACCAGCTTCTCGCGATAGATGCCCGCGTCGATCTCGACGATGCCGCCGGATTCCGGCAGCGCATCGACCGCGCGCTGCACGGACTGGTATGCGGCAGCCTCTGGACTTCCCACGCGCAACGTCACTGCGAAGCATTGATGCGCCAGGCCGCAGGCGATCAGACTGAAGACGAGGCGTTTCACAGCGCCAGGCGCTCGACCGAACCATCCAGCCTTGCGCGCCAGAACTCGCCGTTCTTCAGCAGGACGCTTTCGAAGTTCGCCTGCCCGGATTCATCGCGGCGCGGATACACCTGAACGGCGATGACCTTGCCTTCGTACAGCGGCGTCACCGCCGGCACGATGGTGTGGCCGATGAGTATCCTGCGTGCGCCGAAGGCTTCGAGCGCGCGTGCGACATCCGCAGGCGTCGCCGTCGGAAAGCGGGTCTGCTCGGCGAAATAGCCGCGATACCACAGCGGCCCCGAGCTCCCCATGAGCAGCGACAGGCGATCGCGCTGCGCATCGTTTTCAGGCTGCGCGTCTCCGAGGCCCAGGCGCACGCCGGCATTGATGTCGGCCAGGGACATCCGGCTCTCGACGAGCGCCGGCGAGAGTCCGGCGTGCAGGAACAGCAGGTCGTTGATCTTGAGCACGGCGGGCAGCGTGCGCAGCCACTGCCCGAGCACACTCGTGGAGTCGAACAGGTGCGAATACGATGCGAAGCCCAACAGCGAGGTGGTCTGCACGTACCGTGGGTTCAGGTATCGCAGGTCGCCGTTCAGCACCATGGTTTCATGATTGCCGAGCAGCAGGTGCACGCCGCCGCCCGCGCGGCGCGCGTCGGCCTCCAGTTGATAGACCAGCCACAGGATCTCGGTGTGGTTCGGTCCGCGGTCGAAGACATCGCCCAACAACACGAGGTGCCCGCGCCCGAATTTCCACGCGAGCTTCTGGTTGACGACGCCGTGTTTCTGCAGCATCGATACCAGGATCTCGTATTCGCCATGGGTATCGGCCACGACGAACAGCGGCGCTGTTCTGGCAACGCGAATCTCGTCGGGCGGCGGCTGCGCCGGCTCGCGAAGCCTGACCTTGAATGCCGGCGCCGCGCCGACCGCATCGACGGTGATCGACGCGCCCCGGGCCAGCGACGCGATGTGTTTGCGGTCCTCGCCGCCTTCCGACTGCACCGACAACGCTTTCCATGCATGCGCGCCGTCGCGGAAAACATAGGGTCCGTCGGATGCCGCCGCAACGGCAGCCACGAACAACAAGGCTATGAAACGAACAGCTCGCATCGCCGCAGGATACATCAGGCAGTAGCTAGTCCCGGAAGAAATGCGCTAACCGGCCGGTCTGGCGACGGAGCGCGCCAGCGCTTCGCGCAGCTCGCGCAATCGCGGCGGCTTGGCCAGCACCAGGTCCACGTGGGCGGGAAGGTCGCCTTCCGCCTGCAGCCGCTGGCCCCAGCCGGTGAGCAGGATCACCGGCGAAGCGGGCGAAAGCGATTTCACGGCATTGGCCACCTGGCGTCCGTCGACGTACGGCATGCCGAGGTCGGTGACCACGGCGTGAAAAGGTTGCTCGTTCTCGTGCGCCTCGGTGAACGTCGCGATGCCTTCGCGGCCGCCGTTGGCGGTTACGATGACGTGGCCGTCCGCCTCGAGCGCATCGCGCAGCGACTTGAGCAGCACGGGATCGTCATCGACGAGCAGCAGGTAGAGCCCGGTGGGCACTTCCGCCAGCGCCGCGGCCTCGATCGGCGCGTCGGCAACCGCGGCACCGAAGGTGAGCTGCACGCGCGTGCCCTCCCCCACTTCGCTTTCGATGGCGATGTCCGCGCTGTGCCGCTGGACCATGCCATAGACCATGGCCAGCCCCAGGCCGGTGCCGCGCTCGCCCTTGGTGGTGAAGAACGGCTCGAGGCATCGGCGCCGCGCGTCCTCGTTCATGCCGACGCCGGTGTCGACGATCTCGATCTGCACGCGTCCCTCGCCGGCGTGCGTGCGCACCGTCAACGTGCCGCCCGCGGGCATGGCATCGACGGCGTTGAACACCAGGTTGGTCAGCGCTTCGCGGATCTCGCCCTCCGCCCCCATGATGGCGGGCAGCGACGGCGCGAGCTGCTTCGCGACGGCGATCGTGACGCCACGCTGCTGCGGCATGTCGTTCCAGCGCACGCGCGTGAGATCCAGCACCTGCTGCACGAGCTGGTTGAGTTGTACACGCGCGAGCAGCATCTGCGGTTCGCGCGGGCGGTAGAACTCGCGCATGCGCGCCACGGTCTGCGCGACGTCGCCGATGGCGCGCTGGATCACCTGCAGTTGCCCGCGACCCGGCGCGCTGATGCCTTTCTCGCGCTCGAGCAACGCCTCGGTGTACAGCGAGACGGGAGAGATCGCGTTGTTGATATCGTGCGCGATGCCACTCGCCATCTGCCCGAGCGCGCGTAATCGCTCCTGCTGCATGATGGCCGCCTGCGTTGCACGCAGGTCGTCATACGCGCTCTGCAGCGCGCTGTGCAGTTGCGCATGCTGGGCAGCCTGCGCCACGTGTTCGCTCAGGTGCGTGAGGAACTCGCACTCGCCGCTGGCGAAGCTGTTGGACAGGCAGCGCGCCACGACCAGCACGCCGAACACCTTGCCCTCGATCAGCATCGGCACCGCGACCATCGCGCGCAACCCGCCCCGCGCCAGGCGTCGCGGAAACGGCGAATCGACGACGGTCGTATCCGGCTCGTAGATCAGCTGCCCGAGCACGGCCTTGGCGATGCAGTCGTCACCGATGTTCACGTGCTGGCGCTCGGTGAGCGCCAGTTCCATCGCGAGGTCCGCGCTGCGCAGCCCGACGCTGGCGATCATCACGTCGTTGACCGCGGCGTCGTACAGGCAGACGCAGCCGAAATCGATGGGAAGCTGGTCTTCGAGCGTGCGGATCACGACCTGGAAGATGCTGGGCATGTCCTGGTGCTCACCGACCGCGCGCGTGATCTGGTACAGCAGGCTCATGCGCTCGACCTGCGAGCGCAGCTTTCGCTCGGAAATCTTTCGCTCGGTGATGTCGTTGAACAGGATGCCGACCTTGCGGCTCGCCGGCCCACCCACCCGGTAGGCGCAGACTTCGTAGTGACGGCCCAATGCCTTCGCTTCGTTCTCGAAGCGCAACGGTTCGCCGGTCAGCGCGATATTTCCGTAGGTGTCGAACCAGTGCTGTTCATGGTCGGGCGCAAGCTCGCGCATGCGTTTGCCCTGGGCGTCACGCAGGCCGGTCTGGCGCTCGAATGCGGGATTGATCTCGAGGAAGCGGTAGTCCACGGGTTTGCCCGCCGCGTCGAAGATCATCTCGATGGTGCAGAACCCTTCGATAAGGGTGTCGAACAACTGGCGATATCTGGCTTCCGCTTCAGTGCTCTCTGTCATCCCGGTCGAGGTTAGTTGCGGCGCAACGGAAAGGCAAAGCGACTAACACCGGCCGTCTTGCGACATAGGTGCGACTCGCAGCAACGTCCGTTTCTCCTACTGCGGCAACAGCCATTTTGCGATCCAGAACGCAGTAATCATCAGAACGAGGCCCGGCGCCACGCGCCAGAAAAAGGCGCCCCCGCCGATGCGCGCGAAAATGAGTTTCGCGAGCGTATTGGCCGAGAGGATCATTCCGATGGCGTTTCCCGCCACGGAATAAGGCAGCAGCTTCTGCGCCGCAAGGCCGGCGACCGACGCGGAGCTGGAGTGCGCGTCGAGGAAGCCGCCGGTCACTGCTCCCACCAGCGCGCCGGCATCGCCAAAAGCCCTCTGCAGCAGCACCACGAGGATGGCGATGAAACAGAACAAGCCCGCGAACAGCAACGCGGTACCGACGCTGAATGCACGCCCGGAAATCTGCGTGGCGCGATCTTCGTCGGTGGCGGCCACCGTGCGAAGCGTGAACAGCCCGCCGTAGACGGCGCCGACGATGCCCATCGCCACCAGCGGCACGGTCAGGAGCCGCAGCGTCGCAAGATCGGCGACCGACAACACCAGCGCCAGCTGCGCGACCGTGGGCACCGACGACAGGGCCGCGCCCGCGACCGCGGAGGGCATCACCGCCGCATCGTTGCGCGCACGTTGTCCCATGGATGCAATGGTCGCGGTGCTCGACGCGAAACCGCCTAACAATCCCGCGAGCGGCAATCCCCAGCGCGCGCCGACCAGGCGCTGCAGCACGTAACCGGCGGCAATGATCGCCATCACCAGGACGGTGAGCCGCCAGACGAGACGCGGGTTGATCGCACCCCAGGGATCGATCGGGTGATCCGGCAGCACGGGCAGCACGATGAGCGCCGCCGCGGCGAGCATGATCCCGTCGCGCACCTCGCGCTCGGACAACTGCCGGTGCGCGAACCCGTGTAATGCGCCGCGTGAAGCCAGCAGCAGCGCCAGGGCGACACCGGTGCCCGCGGCGAGCAGCGGCCGGGGCACCGCCAGCGCGCCCACGATGAACGTCGCCAGCAACGCCACCTCGGTGGTGAGCCCCGGATCGGTGTCACGGCTCTGTAGATAGGAGACGGTGGTGAGCGCCACGATGCCGGCGCCAGCTATTGCGACCACCACGGATGAACCCGTGAGCATCGCCAGCACGCCAATCAGCGCCGTGATGGCGAAGGTACGCACGCCCGCGGCGGCGCGCTCGGGGCCCTCGCCCTTGCGGCGTTCGCGCTCGACGCCGACGAGAAGGCCGACGCCGAGCGCGACGGCAATGGAGAGTGTGGTGGGATCCATCGTCCTATCCTGTGAAAGTCATATGAGCGCTACCGTACAGAAGGAATTACAAGATGAGCGCAGCCTGCCGCAATGGCAAAAAGCGCGCCCTCACCGGCATTGCTGAAATCCCCGACCGGCATTCGGGGTTTCGACGAAATCAGCCTCGGCGGTCTGCCACGCAACCGCACGACGCTGGTCATGGGCGGGCCCGGTACTGGCAAGAGCGTGTTCGCGCTGCAGACACTGGTCGGCGCCGCGGGCAAACACAAGCAGCCTGGCATTTTCGTGGCGTTCGAAGAAAACATCGACGCCATCTTCGCAAATGCCGCGGCTTTCGACTGGCGCCTGCAGGCCCTGGCGCGAAACCGGCTGTTCTTCATGAACGCGCAGCTCTCGTCCGCATTCATTTCCTCGGGTGATTTCGATCTCGGCGGCATGCTGGCCATGCTCGAGGCAAAACAGCTGGAGACGGGCGCGCAGTGGGTGGTGTTCGACGGCATCGATGTATTGCTGTCCTTGCTGCGCACACCGCGCGCCAGGATGCGCGAAATCTATCGCCTGCGCGACTGGCTCACACGCCGTGAGCTGACTTCCATCATCACCACGAAGATCGATGGCGAGGACTCGCGCACGGGCGTCGCCGACTACGGCTTCATGCAGTTCATGGTCGATTGCGTGGTGCGCTTCGACCGGCGCATGGAGCAAGGCATTCCCGTGCGCCGCCTCGAGATCTCGAAGTATCGCGGCTCGTCGTTTGCGCCCGGCGAGTTTCCGCTGAGCTTCGGCCCTCACGGGATGGAAGTGGCCTCCCCCGGGGCCAGTGACATTCCGCAGGAAGCCTCGACCGAGCGCGCGTCGACCGGCTTCCGGGGTCTCGACGAAATGCTGGGCGGTGGGCTGTTCCGCGGCAGCAGCACGCTGATCACCGGCGCACCCGGCACGTCGAAGACCACCATGGCGGGGCTGTTCACCGAGAGCGCTTGCCGACGCGGCGAACGCACGCTTTTCGTCAGCTTCGACGAGGGCGGCGAGCGCGTACGCCGCAATCTCAAATCGGTCGGCATTCAACTCGATCCGCACATGAAGTCCGGCCTGCTGAAGATGTACACAGGCCGCACCGACGCGGTCAACCCGGAAGAGCACCTCATTCGAATCGCCGCGATGATCGGCGAGCACAAGCCGCGTTGCATGGTCATCGATCCGCTGTCGGCCATTTCCCGGACCGGCGCCCTCAGCTCGGCGCGCGCCATCGGCAACCGCCTGATCTACAAGTTGCGTGACCACCATGTCACCGCGGTCATCACCGCGCTCGTCGAAGGTCACAACCCGCAGGCGGAAGCCACCGAGCTGCAGATCTCCACGATCGCCGACAACTGGATTCAGCTTTCCTACCTGGTTTGTGGCGGCGAACGAAATCGCGCGCTCACCATCGTCAAGGCCCGTGGCACGAAACACTCCAACCAGGTGCGCGAACTCATCCTTAGCGACACCGGCCTCGCGCTCGCGGATGTCTATTCCTCGGGCGGCGAAGTGCTCATGGGCACGCTGCGCTGGGAAAAGGAAGCCGAAGAACGGGCCCGTGCGCTGGTCAGCAAGGCCGAATACGGCCACAAGCGTCGTGAGCTGCAGTTCGCCGAGGCGGATACGTCCGCGCGCATTGCCGCCCTGCAACTCGATCTCGAACGGCAGCGCGCGGCGCTGGAGCTCAACACGCGCGACGATGCCGCGCGTCACCTGTCATCCGGGGCGCAGCTCACGGAATTGCGCAGGCTGCGTAGTTCGAATGGCAATGACACCGTCACCACGCAACCCGCACGACGCGCCGCCAAAGCCCGCAAACCCGGCAACGGCCACGGCACGGAGCGAACGCGCCGTGGTTAGCAAACGAAAGAAGAAGGGCGCGGTCGGTGATGCAGTGACGGTCGTGGTCATGCGGCTCTACGTCGCGGGCCGGGCGCCCAACTCCGTCAAGGCAATAGCCAATCTCGAAGCCATCTGTCGCGAGCACCTGAAGGACAGTTACCGGCTGGAAATCGTCGACGTCTGCGAACATCCGCGGCGCGCGCTCGACGACGGCGTGCTGGTCACACCCAGCCTCGCGAAGCTTTCGCCCACACCCGGCGCGAGCATCATCGGCAATCTCAGTGACACCCACAGCGTGCTCGCCGCAATGGGCATTGCCACTACGAAGCAATGAGCGATACGCCGGCCAAGACAGACCGGCGGCGCGCACCGGACACCTCGGAAGAGGCATTCAGGAAATGGCTGCGCAGGCTCGTCACCGGGGCCGCCGAGCTCAAGGCTTTCGATGCCGGCGAGATCGACGCGGTCATGGATCGCGACAGCGGCAGCGCCGTGTTGCTGCCCGAGGCACAGAGCGCGCTGCATGACTCGAGTCGCATCGTGCTCAGCGCGCTCGACGCGCTGCCCGGTGAGGTCTGTGTGCTCGACTCGAACGGCGTGGTCGTCATGGCTAACAAGGCATGGCGCGTATCCGGCTCCTCGCATGCGCGGGCGGGACTGGATGTGCGCGCGGGCGAAAACATCTACGCCGCCTGCCGGGACGTTCCGGAAAGCGAGCGCGTATACGCGGCGGACATGACCGAGGGGCTGAGGCAGGTGCTCACGCGCATGCGCCAATCGGTCGTCTGCAGATACGTCTGCCATGCTTCGCGCACGCGTCGCACCTGCACGTTCACGATTGCCGCGATCGCAGGCGATGGTCCGGCGAATGCCGTGATCACGCGCGAGTGGAGCGTTGAACCCACGCGGGCGCGCAATTCGCGTGGCCACAGCCAGAAGACGCCCGGCGCCATCGCAGAGCCGGCCAGCGCCGGTCAGGGCAACCGACTTCTCGGCGCGCTTCCACCCCGGGAGTTTTCCCGGTTTGCGGGCGGGCTCGAGCAGGTCACGCTCACCTACGGCCAGGTGCTGTATGAACCGGGCGAGCCGATGCACGAGGTGTACTTTCCCAGCAACTGCCTGGTGTCGCTGCTGACCCTGGTGGAGGGTCACCGCGCACTCGAAGTGGGGCTGGTCGGCCGCGAAGGCATGATCGGCGCGCGCCTCGCACTGGGCGCTGCAGCATCATCGGTGCGCGCGCTGGTTCAGGGCACCGGCACAGCCTTGCGGATGTCGTCAGCGCGCTTCCTCAAGGAGTTCCGGCGCAGCCCGGCGTTGCAGCGCGCCTTGTTCCAGTTCACCGATACGCTGATGATCCAGATCAGCCAGACAGCGGCCTGCAATCGCTTCCACATGGTGGAAGCGCGCCTGGCGCGCTGGCTGCTGATGACCGCCGAACGCATGGCGTCGTCGGAGTTTCACCTGACACATGAATTCCTCGCCGACATGCTGGGTGTGCGCCGCGAAGGCGTGACGGTGGCGGCCAGCGGCCTGCAACACCGCAAGCTCATACGTTATCGGCGCGGCGACATCACCATTCTCGACACCCGCGGGCTGGAGGCGACATCGTGCTCCTGTTATGGGTACCTGCAATCGAACGGCAGCCAGGCGTGAAGGCCCGGCAATGAGTGCTCCACCCAGGGCCCGGCGAACGTCAGCAGCGCGCTGACGAGCAGGACCGATCCGGCCACGTGCCGGGCAGCCGGCCGCGACGCGAAGTGCCCGAGTCGCCCGGCGCCGCAAGCGGCGATGAACAGTGCCGGCGCGGTGCCAAGACCGAACGCCGTCATGATGAGCGCGCCATTCAGCGCATCGAACTGCAATGCGGCGATCAGCAGCACGGAGTAGACGAAACCACAGGGCATCCAGCCCCACACCATGCCGAACGCGAATCCGCGCGGCAGCGAGTTGACGGGCAGCAGGCGCCGGCCGACCGGCGCGAGCCGCGCCCACACGGTTCGTCCGATGCCCACGTCGGCCCGCAGGCCGCCGAACGCGACCAGCGCACCTAACAACAGCGCCAGCGCCGACAACGTGCGCAAGGTTCGCCGCACCGATTCCACATCCAGCAGGCTCACCAGGCCGCCGAAGATTCCCGCCAGCGCCAGGCCCGCGAGCGCGTACGAGAAGATGCGGCCCAGTTGATAGGTCATGACGATCGGGAGTCGCGTACGCCCTTTCGCATTTTTGGAGGCGGCCATGCCGAGCGCGGCGGAAATGCCTCCGCACATGACGAGGCAGTGACTGCTGGCGGCGAATCCGAGCAGCAATGCGGCGCCCAGTGTCAGCGCGCCATTCATTCCCGGGGGTCCTCGCGCTTGTCGGAGTCGATGAGCGGCAGCAGTCCCGGCGTATCCAGGTCGTCGAACTGATCGTGGTTGACCGCCCAGAAGAACACCCACACGGCGCCCGCCATGAACAGCAGCGACAGCGGAATCAGCAGCAGCAGGATGTTCATGCCGGCACCTCGCGCGCGGACGTGGCGGGCGCGGTCGCATGCGACGCCGCGCGCGCCGGCGTGCCGCGGCCGATACGCAATGCGTTCAGGATGACGCCCAGCGAGCTCAGCGACATTCCCAGCGCCGCCAGCCAGGGCGACACGAAACCGAGCGCGGCCAGCGGCACCGCGCACAGGTTATAAAGGAGTGCCCAACGGTGGTTCTGATGCACGATGGCCAGCGTCTGCCGCGCGATATCGCGCGCCGATGCGATCGCATCGAGACGCCCGCCCGTGAGCACGATGTCGCTGCTGGCCTGCGTGAGCTCAGCACCCTCCGCCAGCGCGATCGAGACGTCCGCGCCGGCGAGCAGCGGCGCGTCGTTGATGCCATCGCCCACCGCGAGCACGCGCGCGCCTGAGGCGCGAAGGTCCGACAGCCATGCCAGCTTCTCCGCCGGCAACGTCCGCGCGCGCCACGTGGAGATATTCAAACGCGCGGCCACGCTCGCCACCCTGGCCGGCGCATCGCCGCTCGCGATCAACGCCCGCACGCCCTGGGCGCCCAGGGCATCGATGGCGGCGCCGGCATCGGCGCGTAACCGTTCGCTGACATGAATGGCCGCGATGGCCCCGGCTTCGTCGGCCAGCAGCACGGCGTCATCGTAGCCGGGCGCGGGTAGTTTGCCCGACATCGCGAAGTCCGCGCGTCCCAGGCGCAGCGCACGACCGTTGATCGTTGCGCTCACTCCCAGCCCGGCATGTGTCGCCACGTCGCACACGGCGGCGTCCCGGATGCCCTCATCCGCGGCCGCGATCGCACGCGCGACGGGGTGGCGGCTCTGCCGGGCCAGCGTCGCGGCCATGCGCAGCGCGTCGGCGCGCGCGCCTTTGAACGTGTGCACGTCGCCCAGCGTCAGCGTGGCCTCGGTCAGCGTGCCGGTCTTGTCGAACAGCACATGCGTGCATTCGGCCAGCGCCTGGATCGCATCCGGCTTCACGACCAGCACGCCACGGCGCGCCAGCGCGCCGAGCGCGCGGGTGATCGCCGCGGGCACTGCGAGCGCGAATGCGCACGGGCAGGAGATCACCAGCACCGCAACCGCGGCGGAGAATGCCCGCGAAGGATCGACCACTCCCCAGCCGATGGCCGTCAACGCAGTCAGCGCCAGCACGCGCGCGACGAACCGGCCCGCGACGAGGTCGCCTGCCAGCTGCAATCGCGGGCGCTCGGCGTGCGCGCGGCCCGCGAGCGCGGCGATTCCCGCGAGCGCCGTGTCCGCACCGACGCGCTGGACTCGCACGAACACCGGTCCGTCTTCCAGCACGCTGCCGGCGATCAGGGGATCGTCGCGATGTTTCATCACCGGTGCGGACTCGCCACTGAGCAGCGCCTCGTCCACGCGACAGCGTTCGTCGAGCAGCACTCCGTCGGCAGGCACGATGCCTCCTTCGGCTACGCGCACTACGTCGCCCACTCGCAGCTCGTGGATGCCGACTCTTTGCAAACCGCCGGCACATTGCCGGTCGGCGAACGGCGGCGTCAGCCGGGCCAGCGCATCGGTGAGGTCGCGTGCACGATGCCGCGCGCGCATTTCCAGGTATCGGCCCGCCAGCAGGAAGAACACGAACATCGACACCGAATCGAAGTACACCTCGCCGCTGCCGCGCACCGCTTCGATGAGGCTCATGGAGTAGACCGCTGCAATGGCCAATGCCACGGGCACATCCATGCCGACGCGACGGGCCGCCAGCGAGCGCCTTGCGCCGGCGAAGAACGGGCGTGCCGAATAGAAGACGACCGGCGTCGCCACCAACAAGCCGAGCCAGCGCAGCAGGTCGCGCGTGGGTGCATCGAGAGCGTCGGCAGCGCCCAGGTAAAACGCCGTGGCGTACATCATGGCCTGCATGGCGCCGAAACCCGCGACCAGCAGGCGCTTCAGCGCATCGCGCGATTCGCGGCGTCGGAGGTCGTCGAGGCCGCGCGCGTCGAGCGGCAATGCGCGATAGCCAGTGCGCGAAAGCGCCTGCAGCAGCTGCGGCAAAGTGGTTCGCGAGTCGCGCCAGACGACGCGCGCGCGTTGCGCGACCGCGTTCACCTGCACGCTCACCACTCCCGGCGTCACGCCGAGCGAGCGTTCGATGAGCCAGACGCAGGCGGTACAGCGCACGCCGTCGACCAGCAACAACGATTCACGCAGGCCGGCGCCGAGATCGCGGATCACGTGACGGGCGTTGTCCGCGCCGGCCCAGGCATCGTGCGACGCGCTGCCCGCATCCGCGGCCGGCCGTTGCGCCGGAGCCGTGCGCAACGTGTAGTAGTTGGCGAGACCCAGTTGCTCGATCCATTCGGCCGCGGCTTTGCAACCGTGGCAACACATGGAGCGGACGGTACCTGCCACTCGTGCGTGAATGACGCCGCCTGCCGGAAGCGGCTCTCCGCAGTGCCAGCAGTTAGAGGAGCTCGGCATGCGAGCGTCTCATCCGGACGCCACTACTATCAACGCAATGCAACCGGCGATCGAGGCCAGCAGGACGGCGATGCCGAGCCACATCACCGGTGGCCGATACCAGGGCTCGCTGGCGCCCGTCATGGCGCCTCCGTGGCACTGCTCGCGCCCAATGGACGGCTCGTGCCCTGGTCCACGAATGCGATCTGGCCCTGGGCCTTGATCCACGCGGTGATCAGCCGCACCTCGTCGAGCGAAAGTCGCTCGCGCCAGGCCGGCATCACACCGTTGCGACCGTCGCGCACGGCGGCCACGACGCTTTCGATGTTGCTGCCGTAGAGCCATGCGTCGTCGACCAGGTTGGGCGCTCCCAGTGCCGGATTGCCGCGTCCGTCCACGCCGTGACAGGCCGAGCACAGTGCGTCGAAGCGGGTCTTGCCGGCCGCGGCCCAGTCCGCGGGCACCTGGGTGCCGATGCGGCTGACGACATAGGCAGCAACCTCGTTCGTTCCGTTGACGCCGAGCCCGCCACCGAGTGGCGGCATGATTCCCTGGCGACCATCGAGGATGCTGGTGAGGATGGTTTTGTCGTCGCCTCCCCACAGCCAGTCGGCATCCGTGAGGTCCGGTGCGCCCACCGCGTGATTTCCGCGCGCGCCGGGCCCATGACACGCGGCGCAGTTGTCCTGGAACAGGCGATGACCGATGCCCACCGCCTCTTTGTGAGCCGCAAGCTGTTCGATGCTGAGCTCGCGCAAGGGCGCTATGCGTTCTTCGAGCCTGGCGTTGTTTTCCGCCGTGTGGCGCTGCTGCTCACCTTGCGAGGTCCAGCCGATCCGGCCGGGGAAGTTGCCGAATCCCGGATACAGCAGTAGATAGAACACGGCAAAGAGAAAGGCGCCGGCCGAGATCAACACCCACCACCACGGCAACGGGCGGACTGCTTCGCGCAGGACACCGTGCGCCCACACGTGGCCGGTAGTGCCGTCTTCGACGGTGTCGATGCGCATCCGCTGCGCCCAGAAGAACATGAACAGGCTGAGACCCGCCGTCAGGCAGGCGAGGACGATCACCCAGATGGACCAGAAGCCGCTCACTTGACGTCCTCGTCCGCTCGCGGTGTTGCGTCGTCATCCAGCGGCAGCCGCGCAAGCTCGGCGAACGGGCGCTTGTGATGCGGCAGCCACGCCCAGATCCAGATGCCGATGAACGTCAGCATGATCACCACGATCAGCACGCCGACGAAATGACCATACAACTCGCTCATGGCGTCACTGCCGCCGTCGCGGGCAGCGCCGTGACGCCCAGCCCCTGTAGATAGGCGATCAGCGCGTCGAGCTCGGTCTTGTCCAGCACCGCGTCCGCGGCGCCCGCGATCTCGGCATCGCTGTAGGGATCGCCGAGAGTCTGCAACGCGCGCATGCGCGCCTGAAGTTCTTCGCCATCGATCGTCGCCGTCGCCAGCCACGGATAACCAGGCATGTTCGACCGCGGCACCACCTGGCGAGGGTCGAGCAGATGCGCGCGCTGCCAGGCGTCGGAGTATTTGCCACCGATACGCGCCAGATCCGGCCCGGTGCGCTTCGAGCCCCACTGGAACGGTCTGTCGTAGACAGATTCGCCGGCAAGCGACGGCGATCCGTAACGCTGGGTCTCGAAGCGCAACGTGCGGATCATCTGCGAGTGGCACAGGTAACAGCCTTCGCGCACGTACACGTCCCGGCCCGCCAGGCGCAGCGGCTCGTAAGGCTTGACGCCCGGTGCCGGCTGCACGATGTGTGCGTCATAGAACAACGGCACGATCTCGGCGAGCCCGCCGAAAGAAACCACGATCGCGATCAGCACGCCCAGGAGACCGGCGTTCTTCTCGAGCTTTTCCCAATGTCTGTAACTGCGGGCCATGATCGACTCTCGTTCAGGTCTGGGCCGGCAGCGGCGGCGGAGTCTGATCGGGCACCGGGTCGGGAATGTCCTCGGGCGGCGGAATCAGGATGGGCTTGATGTGTCCGAGGCGCGCGTCAGCGGCGGTGTGCCACAGGTTCCAGGCCATGACCACCATGCCGCTCAACACCAGCAGGCCTCCCAGGAAGCGCGCCAGGTAGTAAGGCTGCGTGGCGACCAGTCCCGACAGGAAGTCGTTCGCCAGCGATCCGTCGGCGTTCGTCTCGCGCCACATCAACCCCTGCGTGACACCTGCGGCCCACATCGACATCACGTAGATGAGCAGCCCGGCGGTGTGCAGCCAGAAATGCAGATTCATCGCGGGTGTCGAATGCACGGCCGGCTGATCGAGCGCGCGCGGCGCCATCGCGTACAGCGAACCGATGGTGATCATCGCCACCCAGCCGATGGCGCCCGCGTGCACGTGGGCGACGGTCCAGTCGGTGTAGTGAGTCAGGGAGTTCACCGACTTGATCGCCATCATCGACCCTTCGAACGTCGAGCCGGCGTAGAAGACCAGCGCCATCACCATGAACTTGGCGGCGGGGTCGGTGCGCAGCTTGTGCCAGGAGCCGTTGAACGTCATCAGGCCGTTGGCGGCGGAGCCCACGCTCGGCATGATCAGCACCAGCGAGAACACCATGCCCACCGACTGCACCCAGTCCGGCAGCGCCGTGTACATCAGGTGATGCGAGCCGGCCCACATGTACACGGAGATGAGCGCCCAGAAGTTGACGATGGAGAACCGGTAGCTCCACAGCGGCTGCTGCGCCTGGCGTGGCACGAAGTAATACATCATGCCGAGGAAGCCGGCGGTGAGGAAAAACGCGACGGCGTTGTGGCCGTACCACCACTGCACCATCGCATCGACGGCGCCCGAGTAGATAGGGTACGACTTGAACAGCGAGACCGGCAGCGCGAGATTGTTGACGATGTGCAGCAGCGCCACGGCGATGATCAGCGCGCCGTAGTACCAGTTCGCCACGTAGATGTGCTTGATGCGCCGGCGGGCAAGCGTGCCGAAGAACACCACCGCGAAAGACACCCAGACGACGGCGATCAGCAGGTCGATGAACCACTCGGGCTCGGCGTATTCCTTGCTCTGGGTGATTCCGAAAGGCATCGTTGCCATGGCGAGCACACATACCGCCTGCCATCCCCAGAACGTGAACATCGCGAGATCGTGGAACGCCAGGCGCACGTGCCCGGTACGCTGCACGATGTAATAGCAGGTGCCCATCAGCGCGGAGCCGCCGAACGCGAAGATCACGCCGAAGGTGTGGTTGGCGCGAATGCGGCTGAACGTGAGCCAGGAAACGTCGAAATTGAGCGCCGGCCAGGCCATCTGCGCCGCGGCCAGCACGCCAATGGACATGCCCACGACGCCCCAGACGGCCGCGGCCATCAGGAACAGTCGGATCACGCGGTCGTCGTATGTTTCTCTGTGTGGCATGGAAACCCGCTGCCAGTTCAGCGGCAATATCGAGGGCCACAAAGCTCGCAGGTATGAGACCTTGGTCCTATCCGTGTTCTAACTTATAGACTTGTTCAAGGCGCGTGCAGCCCTGCGTCGCGGAAGATCGCACACGCCCGCTCGACTGCCGCGGGCGTCGGCGGCTCGACGCCTTCCAGCGAATATTTCATCCCGAGCTGCTGCCACTTGAAACGGCCCATCTGGTGGAACGGCAGCACTTCCACACGCTCGACGTTGCCGAGCCCGGCGACAAATTTCGCAATGTTGGCGATGTCCTCCGGATCGTCCGTCAATCCAGGCACGAGCACGAAGCGCACCCACATCGGCTTTCGCAACGCCGCCAGCCGTCGCGCGAATGCCAGTGTTTTCTCGACAGAGCGCCCGGTCAGTCGTGTATGGCGCTCGTCATCCCAGGTCTTGATGCCGAGCATCACGAGATCGATGGTGCCGAGCTCGGCATCGGAGAGTTTTTCGCCGAAATAGCCATTGGTCTCGATGCAGGTGTGAATCCGCATCCCGCGCGCGGCCGCGAGCAGCTTCACCACGAAGCGGTCCTGCATCAGGGGATCGCCGCCGCTGATCGTGAGGCCGCCTGACATCGCAGCCAGCCCGGCGCGATACTTGCGCAATTCCCCGGCCGCATTCGCCACGCTGACCGGAATGCCGTTGCGCAGCGTCCACGTGTCGGGGTTGTGGCAATACTGGCAACGCCAGCCGCAACCCGTCGTCCACGCGACCACGCGTACTCCGGGACCATCCACGGCCGAGCCGGTAGTAAAAGAATGAAGGAACCCGAGGTCGCCGCTGGCCAGCGCATCCTTCACGACAGTGTCAGGCAGGTCGTTGCCGAGATTGATCCTCAGTTCGAACGGGCTCTTCGCCTCGATGGGGACTTCCGGTTGGGCAGGCTCTCCCATCGCCTAGGCGCTTCCATGGAAGGTGCGATTGATGACGTCGGTCTGCTGTTCGCGCGTGAGCCGGATGAAATTCACCGCATAACCCGAGACGCGAATCGTGAGATTCGGATAGTTCTCCGGATGATCCATGGCGTCGATGAGCATTTCCCGGTTGAGCACGTTCACGTTCATGTGAAAACCGGTGCTGCTGAAATAGGCATCGAGCATCGAAGTGAGGTTGGTCGTCCTGTCCTCGGCCACGCGGCCGAGACCCGCGGGCACCAGCGATACCGTGAGCGAGATGCCGTCCTGCGCGTCGCGATACGGAATTTTCGCCACGGATGCGCCGGCAGCATGAATGCCATGCGTGTCGCGGCCGTGCATTGGATTCGCTCCCGGCGCGAACGGTTCGCCGTGCCGCCGGCCGTCTGGCGTATTGCCGGTGGCCTTGCCGTACACGACGTTCGAAGTGATGGTCAGGATCGACTGCGTATGCACCGCGTTCCGGTACGTGGGGTACTTGCGCAGCTTGCTCATGAACGTGCTCACCGCCCACGTGGCGAGCTGGTCGACGCGATTGTCATTGTTGCCGAACTGCGGGAATTCGCCTTGCGCCTTGTAGTCGGTCACCAGGCCGGTGGCGTCACGCACCACGGCGACCTTGGCGTGCCTGATGGCCGAGAGGCTGTCGGCCACCACGGAAAGGCCGGCCATGCCGAATGCCATCGTGCGCAGCGGCGAATAGTCGTGCAGCGCCATCTCGAGCCGCTCGTAGGCGTACTTGTCGTGCATGTAGTGAATGATGTTCATGGCGTTGACGTAAACGCCCGCGAGCCAGTCCATCGATTCTTCGAAGCGCGCCAGCACGTCGTCGAAGTCGAGTACGTCGCCCTGCACGGGCTCGCGCTTCGGGCCGATCTGTTCGCCGCTGATTTCGTCGCGCCCGCCGTTGATCGCGTAGAGCAGGCACTTGACCATGTTGGCGCGCGCGCCGAAGAACTGCATCTGCTTGCCCAGCAGCATCGGCGACACGCAGCAGGCGATGGCGCCATCGTCGCCCCAGGTGCGGCGCATGATCTCGTCGCTCTCGAACTGCAGCGCGCTGGTGTCGATCGCCACCCGGGAAGCGAAGTTGCGAAAGCCATCGGGCAGATTCGGCGAGTACCAGATGGTCAGGTTCGGCTCTGGTGCCGGGCCCAGGTTGTAGAGGGTCTGCAGCATCCGGAAGCTCGACTTCGTCACCAGCGACCGGCCATCGTCTCCCATGCCACCGATGGACTCGGTGACCCAGGTGGGATCACCGGCGAACAGCTCGTCGTATTCGGGCGTGCGCAGGAAACGCACGATGCGCAGCTTGATGACGAAGTCATCGAAGATTTCCTGCGCCTGCAGCTCGGTGAGCACGCCATCGCGCAGATCCCGCTCGAAATAGATATCGAGGAAAGTCGAGACGCGGCCTAACGACATGGCGGCGCCGTTCTGCTCCTTCACGCCCGCCAGGTAGCCGAGGTACAACCACTGCACGGCCTCGCGCGCGCTGCGCGCGGGCGTCGAAACGTCGAAGCCGTAACTCGCCGCCATCTGCAGGAGTTCCTTGAGCGCGCGAATCTGCTCGGCGAGTTCCTCGCGATCGCGAATGATGGCGTCCGAAGATGGCGACGCATCCAGGGCGCTCTTCTCCTCCTGCTTGCGTTCGATGAGCCGATTGACGCCGTACAGCGGCACGCGCCGGTAGTCACCGATGATCCGGCCGCGACCGTAGGCGTCGGGCAGTCCGGTGAGAATGTGCGAGCTGCGACAGCGGCGGACGTCGGCCGTGTAGGCATCGAACACAGCATCGTTGTGGGTCTTGCGGTACTTGGTGAATGTCTCCACCACGTTGGGGTCGGGCGTATAGCCGTAGGTCTTGAGCGCGCTCGCCACCAGCCGGAATCCGCCATTCGGCATGATCGCGCGCTTGAGCGGCGCATCCGTCTGCAGCCCGACGATGATTTCGTTGTCGCGGTCGATGTAGCCCGGTTCATGCGCGATGATCGACGCCGGGATCGGCGAGACGTCGAGCACGCTCTTCCTGCGTTCCTCGACGAACAGCACATTGAGCTTCTTCCAGATTCCCTGCGTGCGCGCGGTGGCCGGTGCGAGGAACGACGCATCGCCGTCGTACGGCGTGTAGTTCTGCTGGATGAAGTCCCGGACGTTGATTTCCTTGCGCCAGAGCCCTGGGCGGAAGCCGTCCCAGGGTGCGGGGGCGTCCGGAGATCTCTCTTTCACGTTGGCAGCCATGATTCGTCTCCTATGCGAGGCCTAGCAAGTCCCAGGTATGGCGCGCGATCATCAATTCCTCGTTGGTGGGGATCACCCATGCCGACACGGCGCTCTTGGGACGGGTGATGCGTGATTCGTGGCGCTCATTCGCTGCCTCGTCGAGCGAGATTCCCAGCCATGCCGTCGCTTCGCATATGCGTCGCCGGATTTCCGCGGATTTCTCGCCGATGCCGGCGGTGAACACGATGCCGTCGATTCCGCCGGCCGCCGCCGCGAGCGCGCCGATTTCCCGGGCGGCGCGATACACGAAGTAGTCGATCGCCAGGCGCGCGTCCGCGTCCGGGCTCGCCAGCAGGTCGCGCATGTCGTTGCTGATGCCCGAGATGCCCAGCAGGCCGGATTTCTTGTAAAGCAGGGTCTCCACTTCTTCGGCCGACAACTTGAGCGTCTGGAATAGATAGAGGATGACACCGGGATCCACGGCGCCGGGCCGGGTGCCCATGCACAGTCCGTCGAGCGCGGTGAATCCGAAGGTGCTGTCGATGCTCTTGCGATCCTTCAGCGCGCACATGCTTGCGCCGCTTCCCAGGTGAGCCACGATCACGCGTCCGTCGGCGATCTCCGGCGCCACGGCCGGCAGCACCGACGCGATGTATTCGTAGGAGAGCCCGTGAAAGCCGTAACGCTGTACACCGGCGCGCCGGATCTCCACCGGCAGCGGCACCAATTCGGCGACAGCGGGCTGGCCGCGGTGAAATCCCGTGTCGAAGCAGGCGACCTGTGGCACGTCCGGAATCTGCTCGGCAACCGCCTCGATGGCCGCGACATTGTGCGGCTGATGCAGTGGCGCGAGCGGAATGAGCCGGTGCAGGTGCGCGAGCACTTCGTCCGTCACGACAGTCGGGGCAGCAAAGCGCGCGCCGCCATGTACCACGCGATGACCGACTCCGAGGACGCGCGACCCGCCGTAACGATTGCGCAGCCATTTCGCCAGGGCGTCGAGCGCGGTGCGACCGTCGCGTACTTCGGTGCCGAGCGCCTGGCCGGCAATCGCCGCGCCGCGCTCGTCTTTCGCCGCAAATTGCGGCTTGCTGCCGATGCCCTCGACCTGGCCGCGCGAATCCAGCCGCCAGGATCCTGCATCCGCTCGCTGATAGACGCAGAACTTGAGGCTCGACGAGCCCGCGTTCAGAACCAGTGAATAGTCGCTCATGTCTATGCTTTCGCAGCGCGGGCGTGCGCGGCCAGCACCGCGACCGCGCAGCTCGCGATTCTCGACCGCACGGAGTCGGCGCGGCTGGTCAGGATGATCGGGACCTTGGCTCCGAGCACCAGGCCCGCGCTGTCGGATTTCGCGAGGAAAGTGAGTAGTTTGGCCAGGATGTTCGCGGCCTCGAGATCGGGCGCGAGCAGGATGTCCGGATCCCCGGCGACTTCGGACGTTATTCCCTTGGTGCGCGCGGCCTCCTTGCTGATGGCGTTGTCGAATGCCAGCGGACCGTCCAGCAAGCCTCCGCTGATCTGCCCGCGGTCGGCCATCTTGCACAGCGCGGCCGCGTCGATCGTGGCCGGCATCTTGGATGTCACCGTCTCGACGGCCGCCAGCACCGCGACTTTCGGTTTCCCCACGCCGAGCGACTGCGCGAGCTCGATCGCGTTCTGGCAGATGTCGGCCTTCTCTTCGAGCGTGGGCGCGATGTTGATGGCGGCATCCGTCACGATCAGCACCTTGTGGTACGTGGGCACGTCCATGATGAACGCGTGGCTCAGGCGGCGCGCGGTGCGCAGGCCGGTTTCGCGCGCCACCACCGCGCCTAACAACTCATCGGTGTGCAGGCTGCCTTTCATCAGGAGCTGCGCCCTGCCCTCGCGTACCAGCTGCACCGCGCCCGCCGCGGCTGCGTGGCTGTGCGGCGCGTCGACGATTTCGGTCTTGCCGAGATCGATCTTCGCGCTCGCGGCGATATCGCGGATTCTGGCGACCGGCCCCACGAGGATCGGTGTGATCAGGCCCTGCGCGCCGGCCTGCATCGCGCCGGCCAGCGCCGCCGCCTCGCAGGGATGCGCCACGGCCGTATTGACTGGCTCGACACTCCTGCATCGCTCGAGCAGTAGTTCGTACTTTCCGGTGCCGGTGTGATTCATGCGCGGGCTCCGACGCTGGCGGCGGCAGGCTGCCGCGCGGCGGCGCCGGTCTCCTTGAGGAAAAATGCGAGGATGATGGCAACCGCCACGCCGTAGAGCAGCGGCTCGAAGGTGTCCTGGTAGTGCTCGAGCGTGCGTGACGTGGCGCCGCCGCTCACGCGGGTGAGAATCCAGCCAAAGACCGGAATCAGCAGCGCGCTGAAAGTGAAGTTGAGGAAATTGATCACGCCCGTGGCGGTGCCGCTCACCTCGCGCGGATTCGCTTCCTTGATGATGGTGTACGGCACCATCGCGGCGCCCGACGCGAGCCCCGCGACGAGCGCGACGCTGTACGGCGGAAACACGTCGGGGCTGCCATACAGAATCCAGGCGAGACACGCGAGCAACACGAGACCGCCCGCCATGATCACCGGTTTGCGCCGGCCTATCTTGTCGGAGATGTAGCCCAACAACGGGCAGCCGATGATCCAGCCGAACGGCACTGCCGCCGAACGCATCACTGCCGAGCCATAGTCCATGGCCTGCGCTTCCTGCAGGTACCTGACGCCCCAGACCATGTCGAATATCGTCGTCGGTATGAACAGCAGCCCGGCGATCATTCCGCACAGGATCGACTGCGGGTTGCGGAACACCACACCGAGCGCGTGTATCGCGCCTTTCTTCCAATCGCCACCCGGGTTCTCCGCGACGGGACGTTTCGGCAACAGCAGGAACAGCGCCAGGCTGATGACGAGACCGGCGATGCCCATGAACACCCAGAAGCCCGACCATGTCATGCCGGCGCCCATGGCGGGCCCGACGACGAACTGGCCCGCGCTGCCACCGGCCATGCCAAACATCTGCGTCGCGCCGATGAGCGTCGCGGCGCGCGAGGCCGGGAAATTCTGCGTCGCGATGTATACCGCGCCGATGAGCGCGAACACGCCGCCCGCGCCCTGGAGCAGTCGACCGATGCTGGCGAGATCGTTGTTGCCCGTCGAAAACATCAGCGCGCCGATGCCGACGGCGGCCGCGCCGATCGGAATGACCTTGCGCGGGCCCAGGCGATCCATCGCGACGCCAGCCACGAGGCTGAACGGCGAATAGCCGAAGTAGAACAGGCCCACCATCGAAGCCACGGCCATGCTCGAAATGCCGAAGGCTTCCGAGAGCTGCGGCATCATCACGCCGGGCGCCGAGCGCAGCATGTACTGGTAGAAGTAGTACACGGCTGCGATCAGCCACGCGATCGCCGCGGTCCGCAATGCGCCTTTGACCGCGCTCTCGCCAGTGGTGGTCATGGTTTTTCCGAACGCGTCAGCAGAGCGTCACCGAAACGGCGAGCCCGCCTTCCGAAGTTTCCTTGTACTTCGAATTCATTTCCTTCGCGGTGAGCGCCATGGCCGAGACCGTCGTGTCGAAGTCCACGCGCCGGTCCGCCGGGATCTCGTTGCTGGCGATCATGAAGCCGGTCCACGCCTTCACCGCGCCGAACGCACAGCGCTCGATGCAGGGGATCTGCACGAAGCCCGCGACCGGATCGCAGGTCATGCCGAGGTGATGCTCGAGTGCCGACTCCGCCGCGTTCGCGACCACCTGGTGCGAAAACCCGTGCGCTTCCGCGAGAAAGGCTGCGCCCATGGACGAGGCCACACCGATCTCGGCCTGGCAGCCGCCTTCGGCGCCCGACAGCGTCGCATTGTGTTTGCCCAGGTAACCGATGACCGCCGCGGCCAGCATGCCGGCGCGAATCTTCTCCTTCGACAGCTTGCGGCCACCCTCGCCCGCGGCATACACGAGCGCCGGCATCACGCCGGCGGAACCGCCCGTGGGCGCCGTCACCACCAGGTGACCGCGCGCGTTCTCCTCGGAGCCTGCGAGAGCATAGGCCGCCACTACGCCGAGGCCGCGCTGCTTCTCGAACTCGTCGTCCATCGCGCGTTTGTAGACTTCACCCGCCTTGGTCTTGAGCTTGATCGGTCCGGGCAGCGTGCTCACCGGCATCGAAAGACCCGTCTTCACGATATTGACCATCGCCGTGGTCACCTTGTCGATGAAGGCATAGATCTCGGCTTCGCTCTTTCCCGACACGGCGATCTCGTTCGCCAGCGCCAGCTGCGAGATGGACAGCTTGTTCTTGTCCGCATGCGCCTGCAGCTCTTTCATCGTCGAGTACGGATACTTCGGCGCTCCCTTCTTCGGCGGCGTGTAACCCTTCCATTCGATGAATCCACCGCCAACCGAGTAGTACTCCTGCTCGAGCAACACTTTGTCGCCGGCGAGCAGCTTGCATGTCATGGTGTTCGGGTGCTTGAAGTCACCCTTGGGCGCGTCGTAGATGATGTCCTTGAGCGACACCGTGTGTTCCCTGGTGCCGAGCTTCACCTTGAAGGTCTGGTCGGGCTTCTCGACGAGGCTGTCGAGGAACAAGGGATCGACGGTTGCCGGCTCCTTGCCGATGAGCCCGGCCAGCGCCGCGCGCTCGGTGCCGTGACCCTTGCCGGTGGCGCTCAGGCTGCCGAAGAGGTGCACCTTGAGGCCGGTGGCCCTGGCCAGCTGGTCGGCCGGTAGTTTGGTGCAGCGCTGGTAGAAGTCGTAGGTGATGCGCATCGGGCCGATGGTGTGCGAGCTCGATGGGCCCGGACCCACCTTGTAGAACTCCTCGAGCACGGTCATGACCGGGCCTTTCGATTTCTTCACGACGTTGAGGTCGGGGGAAAGCGGAACCGTGGGTGCGGCGGCGGAGGCGCGCTTCGTGGCTTCCTCGGCGGAGATGGCGCGGCCGGTGATGACGGTCGTGGCGCCGATGACGGCGCTGCGCATCAGGAATGTGCGTCGGTCGATGCCCGCAGGCACTGGCTCCTGCGCAAGATCTTCCGTGGACCCGGGCAGAGAGCTGTTGGCGGGCGTCTTGTCGTCCATGGGATCTCCCTGAATTTGTGCGTCGCGATGGCGCAAGTGCGTGCTTGCACGGCAACGCTAGGACTCCACGCCCGCGCTCGGCAATAAGCCCTTGGTCCCTCCCGGCCCCGACCCCTTAGTATCGTTCCTTGATGGTCTTGAATGGATAGTTAGCGTCGCGGTAGCTGCCGCGTTTCTGGCGCTTGGGCAGCTTGATCTTCTCGCTCTTCAATTCCTTGTACGGAATGCGCTCCAGCACGTGCGCGATGATGTTGAGCCGCACTCGCCGCTTGTCGTTGCTGGGCGCCACGAACCAGGGGCAATGGCCGGTATCGGTGGCGATGAACATCTCGTCGCGCGCGCGCGAGTAGTCGTACCAACGGCTGTACGACTTCAAGTCCATGGGAGAGAGCTTCCAGAGCTTGCGGCCATCCTGGATGCGTGCCTCGAGGCGGCGCGTCTGTTCCTCGGGGCTCACCTCCAGCCAGTACTTGAGCAGGATCACGCCCGAATCGACGATGGCCCGCTCGACCGCCGGCACGATGCGCAGGAAGCGTTTCACGTCCGCCTCGTCGCAAAAACCCATGACGCGCTCGACGCCCGCGCGGTTGTACCAGCTGCGATCGAAGATCACGACCTCGCCCGCCGCGGGCAGGTGTGGCAGGTAACGCTGCACGTACATCTGGCTCTTTTCGCGCTCGGTGGGCGCCGGCAACGCGACCACGCGAAACACACGCGGACTCACGCGGTCGGTGAGGGCCTTGATCGTGCCGCCCTTGCCTGCGCCATCGCGGCCTTCGAACACGATGCACACCTTGAGGCCCTTGTGCTTGATCCACGCCTGGGCCTTGACCAGCTCGACGTGCAATTTCTTGAGCTGTTCCTCGTATTCCTTGCGGCCGAGCTTCTCGTTTTCTTTCTTTGCCATGGCGTCAGCCCTTCTTCTGTTCGTTTTCGAGAGCCTTGCTGGTGATGTCGCTGTACAGGCCCATGAGCTGGCCCACGAGCGGCTGCAACTCCGGGTGCCTGGCGATCAGGCTTTGCGCGTTGCTCGCGTCCGTCAACACCGACTCCAGGAATTCGATGTCGTAGTTGTCCAGCTTTTCGCCGCGCTCGACCTTTTTCTTGAGGTCGAGCGCTTTCGGCAGGCGAAATTCGTTGAGGCGCTGGAGCATCACCTGGATGGTTCCCGCCTCCTTGATGGTCGTGTCGCTCATGGCTGCTCCCGTGTTTGCATGTTTCGATACCTTTCCACCGCGATTTCCAGGCTGTGCAACATGCCCTCGCGGCCCAGCGTCTTGCCGAGCGGGGCGCGCTGCACGGTGGCAAGGACCTGCGAGCTCATTTCGACGAGCCACAGCGCCACGCCCGATTCGCGGCGGCGCTGCTCGGCTTCCGTCAGCATCTTCAGGGCCGAATATTCGAGATCGACGACTCCCTGCAGGTCGATGGCGACCACCTTCGGCCTGGTCTCGGCGATCAATGCCGAGATCCTCGTCGCGACATCGTCGGCGTTGAGGAAAAAGATTCGCCCTTCGAGCCGCAGCAACAGCAGGCCCGGGTAGGTCTCGTCGTCCGGATGTTCCTTCGAGCGAACGCGGAACACGTTGGTGCCCGGCTTGCGACCGAGCACGTGGATCACCGGCTTCGTGGACTGCTGCGCGAGCGCGACCAGCGAGATGATGATGGCCGCGAGGATTCCCTTCAGCGTGCCGATGAGCATCACGCCCAGGAAGGCTGCGACGGCCCACACGAACTCCGTGCGGCGGATCGCGAGGATGTTGCGGAATTCCGCGGGCTGGATGAGCCCGACGGAATAGACGATGACGATGCCGGCCAGCACCGCGTGCGGCATCAGGCCTAACAACGGCGCCAGGAACAGCATGGTCAGCAGCGTCATGGCCGCCGTGACCAGCCCCGACACCTGGGTGCGGGCGCCGACCATGCGATTCACGGCCGTCTGGCTCATGCCGCCGCCGGCGGGCATCGAGCCTAACAAGGCGCCGGCGGCGTTCGCCGCGCCCGTGGCGAATAGTTCGGTGTTGGGCCGCGGCGCAGGTTCGCCCTGCGCGACGAACGCGCGGCCAACTGCGGCGGTTTCGGTGAAGCTCATGAGCGCGATGCCCAGGGCCGCCAGCCACAGCTCGTGAGCAGTGCGCAGGCCGACAACAGCAGCGTCGGATCGCCGTCGGGCGCAACGATCGCGAGCTCGGCGCCCGTGAGGATCGCGATCGTGGTCGTGGTGGTCACGCTCATCGGGCGCGAAGAGCCGAGCATCGCGTAGACGATCAGCGGAATGAAGGCGGTGTACAGGCCCACCTGGACGGGCAACCCGGCGATGGTCGCGTACGCCAGA
>DASTXR010000107.1:0-56185 GCA_035765415.1 Steroidobacteraceae bacterium
GGCGCGCCAGAGCTGTCAGCGCTCCGCTGAATGGCTCCACAAAACGCGCACAGTCGGATTGAACCACCAGGAGGATCTGCGCGCTGATCGCCTCGCGCTGCGCCGCCCTCGATGTTCGCGCCGGAAGCCTGTCCTTCTTCAAGCGCTGACGCGCCAACGGCGTGCCTCGATCCCGCTTGCAAAGAATAGGAACTGAGGACCTCCCCATTCGAGGTGCGGCCCCTTTTGCTAGGAAATGGGGAGTGTCCCCATTATTGGCAGAGGTCCGGCTCGCCTAACTGTTCGAGAATCGCGGCGCGCGAGAGGTCGCGCAGTACCAGCACGGGATCTACGCCCGTGGCTGGCGTAGCGGCGATCGGCGGTCCGTAACGCACTTCGAGCGGGCCGGGCCGGGGCAATATCCGGGTGGCCGGCATGTTGCGACGGGTTCCGAGAATCACCGCCGGTACCACCGGGCAGGCCGCGCGTGCCGCGATCGCGAATGCGCCGGTGTGGAATTTGCCGAGGCCCACTTCGCTCGTGAACGTGCCTTCGGGGAAGAACACCAGCGAGTGGCCGCTGGCCGCGGTGCGCAGCACCCGGCGCGCATCCGTGCCGCCCTTGTGGCGGTTGAAACGATCCACGAACTCCGAGCCGATGCGTCGCAGCAGCAACCCCGCAACCGGCACATCGTTCATCTCGCGCTTGATCACGAAGCCGAATCGCGGCGGCAGGGCGGCCGCCATCACCACGCCATCGAGGTAACTCGCGTGATTGGCGACCACCACGCACTGGCCACTGGGCAGATGCTCGGTGCCGCGCAGCCGCAGCGGCATGCCGGCCAGCAGAAAATACGACCTTGCTGCGATGCGGGCCGTGCCGCGCCGCAACTTGAGTGTAGGCATCAGGAGGACGCCCAGGAGCGCCGCCAGGGCTACAACCAGGAACAACAGCGCGGCGTAGATTCCATAAATGAAGCGTAGGGGAACGGATATCGCCGCGGGCCAGGGCAGGCGCGCCATGGACGAGGTCGAGGTCATGCGCGGGGCGTCACCAATAGGGAATTCGGATTCATGTGAACTGGTTCTCTTTATGTTAATGGTTTTGCTGACCTGTGAAGGTCATCACGCCTAAGCGATAGCCCCCGTCCCCATACTGCCGTGACGCGTTAATCCGCATACGCAGTAAGGCAATCACGTCTTGGTCAAACAAGCTACAGCGCAGAACGAAGCGCACGCCGCAGACACCGCCGACGCCACCGTTTCGAAGTTTCTCGATGCGGTCTGGATGGAACGCGGCCTCTCGGCCAATACGCTCGCCGCCTATCGTGCAGACCTGACAGCGCTAGCGCGCTGGCTGGCCGAACGGGGCACGCCCATCATCAAGACTACGCGCGCCGACCTGCTGGGCTTCATCGCCTGGCGTGTCGAAGCCGGCGCCCGTCCGCGCTCCACCGCGCGCCAACTTTCGTCGTTCCGTCGTTTCTTCCGCTACTTCGTTCGCGAAGGAGTGATCCGCGATGATCCGACTGCTCAGATTGCGATGCCGAAGATCGGCCGTTCGCTGCCGAAGTCACTCACCGAAGAAGAGGTCGAGTCGCTGCTGAATGCGCCGGCCATCGCCGATCCGCTGGGCCATCGCGACCGCACCATGTTAGAGGTGCTGTACGCCACGGGCCTGCGCGTCTCGGAGCTGGTGAACCTCAAGTACAACCAGATCAACACCAACCAGGGTGTCATCCGGATCATGGGCAAGGGCAATCGCGAGCGTTTGATTCCGCTCGGCGAAGAAGCCGTGCGCTGGCTGACCGATTTCGTGCGCGCCCCGCGCAGCGAGATCCTGCTCGACCGCACCACCGACTATCTGTTCCCGACGCGCCGCGGCGATCGCATGACGCGCCAGGCCTTCTGGCACATCATCAAGCGTTACGCGCGCAAGGCCGTGATCGACAAGGAGCTGTCGCCGCACACGCTTCGTCACGCCTTCGCCACACACCTGCTCAATCATGGCGCGGACCTGCGCGTGGTGCAGATGCTGCTCGGTCATTCGGACCTTTCGACCACGCAGATCTACACGCACGTCGCCCGCGAGCGCATGAAAGAGATGCACGGGACGCATCACCCGCGCGGTTGAGGCCGTAACGGTGCGGCGGGGGACTTTGCCCGCGTCCGGCACCGCAACCCCTGGGTTGGAGTAAGATTCCGCGTCGGCTGGCGCGCGAACTTGATGGTGCGTGCCCGGTCGAATCGAATACACCGACGCACGACCCATGAGCCCCCCCATGAGCTTCGACAGCTTCAATTCCGCCCGCCTGCTCACCGTCATCGCTGCCTCCTTGCTGGCGGGACCCGCATTCGCACAGACGAAAGCCGCCGTCACCACGCCGGTGGCAGCGGCGCCCGCCGCGGCCAAGGCCGATCCGCGCGCCGCGATCGTCAAGAAGATCGACGGCATCAAACTCGAAGACGTGCGCATTTCGCCGCTCAACGGCGTGTACGAAGTCACGCGCGGGTCGGAGATCAGCTACGTGTCGGGAGACGGCCGCTACGCCATCCTCGGCGACCTGATCGACCTCGATTCCGACGCCAACATCTCCGAGAACCGCCGCCGCGGAATCCGCTCGCGCATTCTCGAAGCGATTCCCGACAGCGAGATGGTGGTGTATTCGCCCAAGGATCCGAAGTACACCGTCACGGTGTTCACGGACATCGATTGCGGCTACTGCCGGCGCCTGCATTCGCAAATGGCCGAATACAACCGTCTCGGCATCCGCGTGCGCTACCTGTTCTTCCCGCGCTCCGGGCCCGACACCGAGTCCTGGCACAAGGCTGAAGCCGTGTGGTGCTCGGGCAATCGCAACGAGGCGCTCACCAAGGCGAAGAACGGCGAGGCCGTCAATTCATCCAAGTGCCCCACCGCCATCATCCAGCGCGACTACGACCTCGGGAAGAAGCTGATGGTCGAAGGAACGCCCGCCATCGTCCTGCCGAGTGGCGAAATGCTTCCCGGGTATGCGCCTCCCGGCCAGCTGCTCAAATACATCAAGACAGGAATTATGTAACGGCCGCGCACGAGGTCCGTGCCGGTCAGGTCTCCAGCAGCTTCTTCTTGTCGGCCACGCCTTCCCATTGCTTGGCATCGGCAGGGGCGGCTTTCTTCTCGGCGATCACCGGCCACTTCTTCGACAGGTCGGCATTCAGCTTCTTGAATTCTTCCTGACCGGCCGGCACTTCGTCCTCGGAAAAGATGGCTTCCACCGGGCATTCCGGTTCGCACAGCGTGCAATCGATGCACTCTTCGGGATCGATGACCAGGAAGTTAGGCCCTTCGTGGAAACAGTCGACCGGGCACACCTCCACGCAGTCGGTGTACTTGCACTTGATGCACGATTCCGTGACCACGAACGCCATCTATCAAAACCTCGATATTGGTTACCCGAAAATCGGGGCGCCATTCTGCACTAGAAAAGGCTGCCCTAGAAACGCCGCCGCATTTCGCCTATGTGGTGTCGCTCGACTCCCGCGGCGCGGTCTTCGAAGTAGCTGCGCAGCGCGAATTCGGTGCTCGGGAATGCCAGGCTTTCCCAGGGTATGTCCTTTTCGTCCACCAGCTTCACCTCGAGGCTCTCGTGAGTGACGCCGAAGGCCGGCGTACGCATGCGGGAACGGAAAAACACGTGCACCTGGTGGGCGTGGGTGACGTTGGCGACCACCAGCAGGCTGCCGATCTCCACGTCGACCAGGGCCTCTTCCTGCGCTTCGCGCGCGGCACCGGCCTCCAGCGTTTCGTCGTTCTCCAGGAACCCTCCGGGAATGGCCCAATATCCCAGGCGCGGCTCGATGCCGCGCTTGCAGATCAGGATGCGCCCTTCGTACTCCGGCACGCAGCCGACGACCAACTTCGGATTCTGGTAGTGGATGGTCCCGCAGTTTTCGCAGACGTGGCGCGGCAGGAAGTCCCCTTCAGGAACTTTGAGTACTACGCGCGTGCCACAGTTACTGCAAAAGTTCATCAGTCGATTGATGGTGCCGGGAGAGGGAATCGAACCCACACGCCTTTTTAGGGCAACGGATTTTGAGTCCGCCGCGTCTACCAGTTCCGCCATCCCGGCGCGGGGCCGGAAGTATAGCGAGCCCATCAACACTGCTGCGACCTTTCTCCGGGGACCGGCATCTAAGCCATAAGAAAATGCAAAGACTCGCGGAAATCCAGGTCCCCGACGATGAGCTTCGCGCCGCGCGAGCGGGCGATGCCGCCGCGCGCAGCGCGCTGTTCCGGCGCGTGGCGCCCGCCACCCTCGGAATAATCCGGCGGTTGGTGGCGCAACGGGCCATGGCCGAAGACCTCCTGCAAGACACCCTGATCGCCATGTTCGAGCACCTCGACGATTTCCGTGGCGAAGCGCCCTTCGGGGTCTGGGTACGCAGCATCGCGGTCAGCCGCTGCCTGATGGCGTTCCGTTCGCCCTGGCATCGCGCGCGTGTCGCGCTCGAGTCCTGGACGGAAGAAAGCTGGGCCGGTCCGGCCGAGGCGGAAAGCCGCACGTCGGACCTCATCGATCTCGATCGCGCGCTGGCCAGGCTTTCGCCGGTCACTCGCGCGGTGGTCTGGCTGTACGACGTCGAAGGCTGGTCGCATGACGAGATCGCCAAGGCGTTCGACCGGACCGCGAGTTTCTCCAAGTCGCAGCTGGCGCGTGGCCATGCGCGTCTGCGCGGTGAATTGATGCCGCCGGTGCAGGCCGGGCTCGGCATTCCGCTCAGGAGTGAGTTCGATGGACACTGAAGACACCCGCGACAGCGAATTGGTCGCGCGCCTGAAACGACTCGATGCGGCCGCGGCGCAGTCCGGGCCGGGCTTCGGCTACGACGGCCTGATCGAACGGCACGCCAGCCGGCAGCGCCGCGCGCGCCGCCGTCACGCGCTCGCGCGCGGCACGGCCAGCGTGCTGGTCGTTGCGATGGTGGGCATCGGCGCCTGGCGTTTCGACCAGGATCGCGGCGCGCAGACCGTCGAGGTGGTCCGGCCCGAATTCACGGACGACAGCCGCGCCGCGCAGCCGCGCATCGTGCGCGCCGACACCTATTTCGCCGTCGCGGCGCTCGAAGATCACATTGCCAGCATCGATGACGCGCTCAATGACGCGCGCCTCGGCCGTGGAACCGCCGACGTGGCCCGCCTCGAGAGCACGCGTGCGCTGCTGGTCGATTCGTACACGCGTGTGCGTTACGCCGAAATGGTGAACGCCAACTTCTGAAGATTTGCCGGAGACTGTCCATGAAAAAGCTGATGCTGGTTTGTTTGTTGGCTGCGAACGCGGCGGCGTTCGCCCAGTCGCCCACGGCGGGCACGGCCGATGCGGCCAAACTCGAAGCCGACGAGGCCAAGACGCGCGCCAAGCTTGCCGAAGCGCGAGCGCGGCTCGACGAGGCGGCGCGCGACGTGGCGGAGCTGTCGATGCAGCTCGGCGGGAATGTGCGCCACGACATGCACGTCTTCGACGGCGGTTCGCGCAAGGCCGTGCTCGGAATCCAGGTGGACCCGGACAGCGGCAAGGAAGGAGTGCGCGTGCTCAGCGTGAGCCCGGGCGGCCCCGCCGCCGAGGCGGGGCTTCGCGACAGCGACCTCATCGTCTCGCTCGACGGGGTCGCGACCACCGGCGGCGATCCCGATCGCACGCTCATCACGCAGATGCGCAACGTCAAACCCGAACAGAAAGTGAAGCTGCGCGTGGTGCGCGACGGCAAGAACAAGGACTTCACTGTCGTCGCCCGGCCGATGGCAGCCGGTCCGCACATGTTCAACATGCGCATTCCCGAGGGGGCCATCGCCGGCAGCTTTGGCAACATGGCGAACATGCCGATGGTGCAGCACTTCCGCACGTTTTTCCCCGGCGAGTTCGGCGGCATGGAGCTTGCGAGCATCACGCCCAAGCTCGGCGCGTATTTCGGAGTGACCGAAGGCGTGCTCGTGGTGCAGGCGCCCGGGAACGATGCGTTCAAACTCGAAGACGGCGATGTGCTGCAGACCATCGACGGCCGCAAGCCCGAGGACGGCGGGCACGCGATGCGCATCCTGCGTTCGTACAAGTCGGGCGAGAAGCTCACCATCACCGTGCTGCGCCAGCGCAAGCCCGTGACGCTCGCGGTGACCATGCCGGACCGGCCAGAGTTCGGCGACAACCTGATGTTCAGTCCGGCCGTGCCGGCGATGCCTCCCATGCCGCCCGTGCCCGCGGCGCCGCCGGCGCCCGGATCGGGAGCAGGCACTTTCTGAGGAGCGTCGCGGCCATGGCGGTAAACTCGCCGCCGTGCGCCGCTCCGACTTCACCTACGAACTTCCCGAAGAACTCATTGCCCAGCAACCGCTCGCCGAGAGATCGGCGAGCCGCCTGCTGACGCTCGACGGCTCCACCGGCGCGCTGGCCGACCGGCAAATGCGCGAGCTGCCGCAGCTCGTGGCCCCTGGCGACCTGCTGGTCTTCAACGATACGAAAGTGATTCCGGCGCGGCTGTTCGCACTCAAGGAGTCCGGCGGCAAGGTGGAATTGCTGCTCGAGCGGCCGCTCGACTCGTTGTCGGCGCTGGTGCACGCGCGCGCCAGCAAACCGTTGCGGCCGGGCATCGTGCTGCAGAGCCGTGGCGGCGACATCAGGATCGTCGAGAAGCGCGGCGACCTGTGGGTGGTCGAACTACCGCAACCTCCGCTCGCTTTCTTCGAACGCCACGGCCAGATGCCATTGCCGCCGTACATCCGGCGCGAGCCCGATGCCGCCGACACGAGGCGCTACCAGAGCGTGTTCGCGCGCCGGCAGGGCGCGGTCGCGGCTCCCACGGCCAGCCTGCACTTCGACGAGCCGTTGCTGTCGGCGCTCGCCGCGCGTGGCGCGCACACCGCATTCGTCACGCTGCACGTGGGCGCCGGGACCTTCCAGCCCGTGCGCACCGACGCCGTTGGCGCGCACGTGATGCACGCGGAATTCGTCGAAGTGAGCGAATCGGCCTGCGCGGCCGTGGCCGCCGCGCGTTCGCGCGGAGGCCGCGTCATTGCCGTCGGCACCACCGTGGTTCGCGCGCTCGAAAGCGCCGCGGGTGGCGGATCGCTGGAGCCGTACGTGGGTGACTCGTCACTGTTCATCGTGCCGGGCTTCCGCTTCAGGGTCGTCGATGCGATGGTGACCAACTTTCATCTGCCCGAATCGACGCTGCTCATGCTGGTGAGCGCGTTCGCCGGCCGTGAGGCCGTGCTCGCGGCCTATCGGCACGCCGTGGCCGGGCAGTACCGCTTTTTCAGTTATGGTGACGCCATGTTCGTGACTCCCGCGCCAGGCGCGCATCAATGACGGCACTCTGATGACAGCAAAGTTCACGTTGTTAGGCACCGCGGGCGAGGCGCGCCGCGGCCGCCTGAAGCTCGCGCACGGCACGATCGAGACGCCGGCCTTCATGCCGGTGGGCACCTACGGCACCGTCAAGGCGATGACGCCCGAGGAGCTCGAAGGCCTGGGCGCCGACATCGTGCTCGGCAACACCTTTCACCTGATGCTGCGGCCGGGCAACGAGATCCTGCGCGCGCACGGCGGCCTGCATGGCTTCATGAACTGGCGGCGTCCGATCCTCACCGATTCCGGCGGGTTCCAGGTGTTCAGCCTCGAATCCCTGCGCAAGATCACCGAAGAAGGCGTGCAGTTCCGCTCGCCCATCGATGGCAGCGCCGTGCGGCTGACGCCCGAGGATTCGATGGACACGCAGCTGGCGCTGGGCTCGGACATCGCCATGGCGCTCGATGACTGCACGCCCTATCCGGCCACCGAACAACAGGCGCGCGACTCGATGGAACGCTCGATGCGCTGGGCCGCTCGCAGCCATAACTACTACTACGGTCGCGGAACCGGGAATCCGCCGCCCGGCGAGTTGTTTGCCATCGTGCAGGGCGGCATGCATCTGCCGCTGCGGCTGGCTTCGCTCGAGACGCTGCAGAAACTCCCGTGGAAAGGCTTCGCGGTAGGTGGGCTCGCCGTGGGTGAGCCCGAAGAGGATCGCCTGCGCGTGCTCGAGGGATTGCTGCCGCACATGCCCGCCGACAAGCCGCGTTATCTCATGGGCGTCGGGCGGCCGCAGGACATCATCGCCGCCGTGGCGCGCGGCATCGACATGTTCGACTGCGTCATGCCCACGCGGCACGCGCGCAACGGCCATCTGTTCACGTCGCAAGGCGTGGTCAACATCCGCAACGCCGCCCACCAGGCGGATACCGGGCCGCTGGACCCCGCCTGCGCCTGTTACACCTGCCGGAATTTCTCGCGCTCCTACCTGCGCCACCTCGATCGCTGCAACGAAATCCTCGGCGCGAGGCTCAATACCATCCACAACCTGCATTACTACCTGGAGCTCATGCGGCGACTGCGCGCCGGCATCGAAGCCGGCTCGATCGAGGCGGTGATTCGCGATTACGTCCGCGAGCCGCAGGAGCCCGCAGAGTCTGAAGTGGCATAAATTTATTTTTCGGCCAAAATACGCGGCCGCGCTGCCTTGGGGCAGCGCAGTTTTTTCGTCACGCGTGAGATAACACCATGAATTCATTGATCCCCGACGCCATGGCACAGGCTCCTGCCGGCGCTCCTCCGGGCGGCGGACTGTCCATGTTCGTGATGATGGGCCTGTTCGTCGTCATCTTTTACTTCCTGCTCATCCGGCCGCAGCAGAAGAAGCAGAAAGAACACCAGGCCATGCTGGCCAAGCTCGCCACGGGCGATGAGGTCGTCACTTCCGGCGGCATCGTCGGCCGCATCGTGGAAATCACCGACAACTTCATCACGCTTGAAATCTCCGAAGGCGTGCGCATCAAGGTCCAGCGTTTCCACGTCACCTCGCTGGTGCCGAAGGGCACGCTCAAGGGAGCCTGAGGGTCTTACATGCTCGAGTACGCGCGCTGGAAATACATCCTCGTCGGCGGAGTGCTGGCGGTGGCGTTGTTGTTCGCCCTGCCTAACTTGTTTGGCGACGACTTCGCGCTGCAGATAGCGCGCAAAGATCGCGCTCCCATCGAGGCCACGCAGGTCCCGGTCATCGAGTCCACGCTCAAGGGCGCGGGCGTCGCCTTCACCAGCGTCGAACTCGACGACGGCAACGTCACGGTGCGCTTCGCGGACAACGAATCGCAGCTCAAGGGCCGCGACATCGTCAAGGACGAGAAGACCGGCCTCACGAAGGACTACGTGACGGCCATGATGTATGCGTCGCGCGCGCCACGCTGGATCCAGGCACTCGGCCTGCGCGCCATGCCGCTCGGGCTCGACCTGCGCGGCGGTCTCTATCTACTTTACCAGGTGGACGTCGACGGGGCCGTCGAAGGCCTGCTCAACTCCTACGACCAGGATTTCCGCCGCGTGCTCGGCGCCGAGAAGATTCCCTACACCGACATCAGCACGCTCACGGTCGATTCGGACATCCCGAACGGCCTGCGCGTGCTGCTGCCCGCGGGAGCGGATCGCGCCGCGGTGCGCGCCGCCGTGAAGAAAGCGCAGCCCGACCTCGGCTGCCGCGACGCCGACGTCGCCGAAGGCACGGCGGTGGATTGCGTGATGACCGAGCAGCAGGTGCGCGAGCGGCGCAACTTCGCGCTCACCTCGAACATCACCACGCTGCGCAACCGCGTCAACGAGCTCGGCGTGTCCGAGCCCATCGTGCAGCAGCAGGGCCAGGATCGCATCGTGGTGCAGCTGCCCGGCGTGCAGAACTCCGCCGAGGTGAAGGACATCCTCGGCAAGGTCGCCACGCTCGAATACCGCCTGGTCGACTACCGGCCGCTCACCGCGACCGGTCGCGCGCCTCCCGGCGCCAAGCTCTACAAGGATCGCGACGGCCGGCCGGTGTTGCTGAAGCGCGATGTCATCGTCACCGGCGACCAGCTCACCAACGCCACAGCCACCACGGGCCAGCAGGGTTCGCAGGTCGACGTCACGCTCGACAGCGCCGGCGGCGATGAAATGCTCAAGACCACGAAGGCAAACCTCGGCAAACGCATGGCGGTGGTGTTCATCGAGCGCCGGCGCGAGACGGTCACGGTCGATGGCAAGCCCGTCGACCGCGAAATCAAGGAAGAAATGGTCATCAACGACGCCACGATCCAGGGCGTCTTCGGCAACCGCTTCCAGACCACCGGCCTCACCATGAACGAGGCGCGCGAGATCGCGCTGCTGCTGCGCGGCGGCGCGCTGGCGGCGCCGATCTCCATCGCCAACGAACGCGTCATCGGCCCGCAGCTCGGCCAGGCCAACATCGACAAGGGCATCCGCGCGCTGGTCGTCGGCATGCTCGCGCTGTTCGCGTTCATGATCATCTACTACCAGGTGTTCGGCGTGGTCGCGAACCTCGTGCTCATCGCCAACGTCATCCTGCTGGGCGCGTTGCTGACCATGCTCCACGTCGCGCTGTCGTTGCCAGGCATCGCCGGCATCATCCTCACCGTCGGTATGGCGGTGGACGCCAACGTGCTCATCTACGAACGCATACGCGAAGAATTGCGCAACGGCGTTTCGCCGCAGGCCGCGATCAAGGCCGGATTCGAGAAGGCGTTCTCGGCAATCGCCGATTCCAACGTCACCACCTTCATCGCAGGCGTGGTGCTGTTCGTGTTCGGCACCGGCGCCATCAAAGGGTTCGCCATCGTGCTGTCGCTCGGCATCCTCACATCGATGTTCACCGCTCTCATGGGCAGCCGCGCTTTGCTCACGTTGATGTTTGGCGGCAAGCGCAAGGTCACCAGGCTCGCGATCGGCTGAGGCCGGCAGACTCGATAAAGGACAAGCACCGTGGAATTTTTTCACAAGAAGACCAGCTTCCCGTTCATGGCCACACGCAAGGTGTGGTACACGCTTTCGGCCGTCCTGATGATCGTCTCGTTCGTGTCGTTCTATGCGAAGGGACTCAACTTCGCCATCGACTTCACCGGCGGCATCAGCGTCGAGGCGACCTTCTCGCAGGACGCCAAGACGGACACGATCCGCACCACCGTGGAAGCCGCCGGCTACCACGAGCCGCAGGTGCAGACCTTCGGTTCGACGCGTGACGTCACCATCCGGCTGCAGTCCACGGGTGAAACCGCCGAAGTCCTGCGGCCGAAGTTCCAGGCGATCCTCGCCGGCATCGATCCGAAGGTCGTCATCAGCGATCTCGCGGTGGTGGGTCCGCAGGTCGGCGACGAGCTGCGTTACTCGGCCATCGTCTCGCTGGCGGTGACGCTGGTGCTGATCGGCATCTACATCATGCTGCGGTTCCACACCTGGCGGCTGTCGCTCGGCGCCATCCTCGCGGTCATGCACGACCCCATCCTGGTGCTCGGTGTGTTCTCGGTCACGCAGACTCCGTTCGATCTGCCCGTGGTCGCGGCCATCCTCGCGGTCATCGGTTATTCGTTGAACGATACGGTCATCGTGTTCGACCGCATTCGCGAGAACTTCGAGAAGAATCGCCGGCTGGCCGCCGACCTGACGCTCGACGCGGCCATCAACCAGACGCTGTCGCGCACCATCATGACCAAGGTGGTCACGTCCATCGTCGTGGTGACGCTGCTCATCCTGGGCGGCTCGGCGCTGCGCGGCTTCTCCGAGGCGCTGCTCATCGGCATCATCGCCGGCACGTACTCGTCCATCTACATTTCGAGCGCCATCGCGCTGTCCTGCGGCCTCAAGGCCGAACACCTGTTCCCGACGGTGCGCAAAGACCCGATTGACGAGCTTCCGTAACAGGGCGGGTTCAGCGCCGTGATGGAGCTGCTGACCGATCCGCAGGCGTGGATAGCGTTCATAACGCTGTCGGCGCTGGAGATCGTGCTCGGCATCGACAACATCATCTTCATCTCGATCCTGGTGAGCCGGCTGCCGCCGGAACGGCGCGAGTCGGCGCGCATCACCGGCCTGGCGATGGCGATGCTCACGCGCATCGCGCTGCTGTTCTCCATCGTCTGGCTCACGCGGCTGACCAAGCCGTGGTTCGCGATCCTCGGCCAGGAGTTCTCCGGCCGCGACATCATCCTGTTGTTAGGCGGCCTGTTCCTGCTGGCCAAGAGCGTCACCGAAATCCACGGCACGCTCGAGGGCGTCGAAGACGAGCGGCGCGCACGCGTGTTCGCGAGCTTCACGGTCATCGTCGTGCAGATCGCGATCATCGACATCGTGTTCTCGCTCGACTCGGTGTTCACGGCGGTCGGCCTGGCGACGCCCGACCAGCTGCCCATCATGGTCGGCGCCATCGTGCTGGCGATCGGCGTGATGATGTGGGTGTCGGGCTCGATCAGCGCGTTCATCGAGCGTCACCCGACCATCAAGATCCTGGCGCTGGCATTCCTTATTCTGGTCGGCGTGGTGCTGGTCGCCGAAAGCTTCCACTTCGACGTGCCGAAGGGTTACCTGTACTTCGCGATGGCGTTCTCCGTGGGCGTCGAAATGGTGAATATCCGGCTGCGACGCCTCATGGATTCGCGCCGGAACAGGAAAGACGAAGAGCAGGGCGGTTAAAGGTGCGGTAATCCTGCTCGCTTAACGCGGGCGCCCTCCCTACAATCCGGCCATTACAAAAATGCGGGGTCCCCGATGGGTTGGCGTACCAAGTCGATTGCGCAGGTCCAGTCCGAGTTCGACCGCGGTGAACTCAAGCGAACGCTCGGACCGATTCATCTCATCCTCTTCGGCATCGGCTGCATCATCGGCGCCGGCATATTCGTTCGAACCGGCACCGCCGCCGCGTTGTACGCCGGCCCCGCGGTCATGTTGTCCTTCGTCATCGCCGGTGTCGTGTGCGCCTTCGCCGGACTCTGCTACGCGGAACTCGCGTCGATGCTGCCGGTGTCCGGCTCCGCCTATACCTATGCATACACCACGGTGGGCGAGTTCGGCGCGTGGATCATGGGTGCGCTGCTGCTGCTCGAATACGCACTCGCCGCCTCGGTGGTGGCGGTGGGATGGTCGGGATACGCAGTCAGTCTCCTGAATGACATCGGGCTCTACATTCCCGCCGAGCTCACGCAGGCCGTCGGCAAACTCGTGGTCGCAAAGGCCTCGACGTTCAGCATGACCGATCCGCTCGTGAGCCTGAACGGCGTCACGGCGACACTCACCGATGGTTCAGTGGTGCAGTTCCTGTCCCAGGGCAAGGCCACGATCACCGGTGCCTTCTCCACGGCGCTGGCCCCGTACGACGTCATCGACCAGGCCAAGACCGGCGGCTACGCGCTCATCAACTCGCTGGACATCGCCGTCAATGCCAACAGCCAGGCTGTGCTGGCGGAAGCCACCAAGGTCATGGACCCGGCCACCGCGCATCTGCGCGACCTCGCGGCCGGCACGCAACTGTCGGTTCCCGCCGGTTCCATCGTGCAGTTGCCGCTGGCCACCGTGGTGCCGGTGGATCCCGCGTCCATCGTCACTTCGCTGTTCAACCTGCCCGCGGTGTTCATCGTCCTGTCGGTGACCATGCTGCTGGTGCTCGGCGTTTCCGAGTCGGCGCTCGTCAACAACATCATCGTCGCCATCAAGGTGTCGGTGATCCTCGCCTTCATCGCGGTCGGCGCGTTCTTCGTGAACGCCGACAACTGGCATCCGTTCATTCCGGAACCCACGGGCGTCGAAAACCAGTTCGGCATGGACGGCGTGATCCGCGCCGCGACCATCGTGTTCTTCGCCTACATCGGTTTCGAGGCGGTCTCCACGGCCGGCCAGGAAGCCAAGAATCCGCGCAAGGACATGCCCATCGGCATCCTCGGCTCGCTGATCATCTGCACCGTGCTCTACATGCTCACGGCCGCGGTGCTCACGGGCGTCGTTTCCTTCACCAAGCTCAACGTGGCTGCGCCGGTGGCCACCGCGGTCGACACCTTCGGTCCGCAGTGGGGCTGGCTGGCGAAGTGCATCAAGATCGGCGCGATCGCCGGCCTGTCGTCGGTGGTGCTGGTGCTGATGTTCGGCCAGACGCGCGTGTTCTATTCCATGTCGCGCGACGGTTTGCTGCCGAAGACGCTCGCCAAGGTGCATCCGAAGTTCAAGACGCCGTGGATCAACACGCTCATCGTCGGCGTGCTGGTTTCGCTCGCCGCTGCCGTTTACGACATCAACAAGCTGGGCGACCTCACGTCGGTCGGAACGCTGGTGGCTTTCGGCCTGGTGTGTTTCTCGGTGATCTGGCTGCGCGCCAAGCGTCCCGATCTGCCGCGTCACTTCAAGGTGTGGGGCTATCCGGTCATTCCGGCGATCGGAGTCATCCTGTGCTTCGTGCTGGCGTGGATTGGCGTCGAACATGCCATCCGCGTGTGGTTCGCGTGGTTCCTGCTGATCACGGTCGTGGTGTATTTCATCTACCCGTACCGCGTCAGCCCGATGCGCAACCAGGCTCCCGAGGCCCCGACGACGCCCGCTAGTTAGGCTTCGCGAAGACTCGCTGGTGCGTGGGGCGAAAGCTCCGCCACCAGCGCCGCGAAGACCTTGGGGGTGCCCGCGATCACGTGGCCGCCCTGCTTGTAGTCTTCGCCGAAGAGGGTGCCCACGCGCCCGCCGGCTTCGGTGATCAGCAACGTGCCCGCGGCCGTGTCCCAGGGCTTGAGGCCGATCTCCCAGAATCCGTCGACGCGGCCAGCGGCGACGTACGCCAGGTCGAGCGCCGCGGCGCCCGGACGGCGCAGGCCCGACGCCTTGAGCATCACGGCCTTGAGCATGGCGAGATATTCATCGAGGTAGGGCGCGTCGGTGCGGTACGGGAACCCGGTGGCGATCAGCGAACCTTCCAGCGTGATCTGCTTGCTCACGCGCATCTTGCGGCCTTCGACCTGTGCACCATCGCCGCGCGAGGCGGTGAAGAGCTCCTGGCGCATGGGATCGAATACCACCGCGTGTTCCAGCCGGCCGCGGATCTGGCAGGCGATGGACACGGCGAACGTGGGGAAGCCGTGCATGAAGTTCGTGGTGCCATCGAGTGGGTCGATGATCCAGACGACGTCCCCTTCTCCCGAGGCTCCGCTTTCCTCGGCGAGGATGGCGTGATCGGGGTGCAGACGGCGGATGGTCTGGATGATGTCCGCTTCGGCGGCCTTGTCGACTTCGGTGACGAAGTCGTTGCGGCCCTTGCTTTCAATCTGGACGGCTTCGAGGCGCGGGATGGCGCGAACGATGATGTCACCGGCGCGGCGCGCGGCTTTGACCGCGATATTGAGTAGGGGCTGCATCTAGGAGGAGGCTCCAAAAAGGGTCGCTATGATACAGGCCATGCCGCTGACCGCCATTCGCATCGTGCTCGTCGAGCCCTCGCATCCGGGAAATATCGGGGCCGTGGCGCGCGCCATGAAGAACATGGCGCTGGCCGAGCTGGTGCTGGTGCGCCCCAAGGCGTTTCCGCACGCGGAGGCCACCGCGCGAGCCTCGGGCGCGGACGATCTGCTCGGGCGAGCCCGCGTGGTGGACAGCGTGGTCGACGCCGTCGCCGACTGCGGCTTCGTGGCCGCCACCACGTCGCGACCCCGCGACCAGAACTTCCGCGCTCTCGATGTGCACGAAGCCGCACAGCGCATTTTCGACATGAGCGCGCGCGGGCCCGCCGCGGTGCTGTTCGGCGCCGAACGCACCGGCCTCACCAACGAAGAGCTCGCGCTCGCGCACCTGCTGATACGCATTCCCGCGAACCCGGAATATCCGTCGCTGAACCTCGCCATGGCGGTGCAGCTGGTGTGTTACGAGCTGTTCCGCGCCGCGGGCAGTCCGGCGAGCGACCGTCCGCTGTCCGAATCGCCGGTGCCGCTGGCGGCGGGGGCGGACATGGAGCGTTTCTATGCGCACCTGCAGGAAGTCATGGACGAAGTGGATTTTCGCGATCGCACCCAGGGCGGCACGCACCTGATGACGCGCATCCGCCGGCTGTTCCAGCGCTGCGAGATGGACCAGAACGAGGTCAACATACTGCGCGGCTTCCTGACTTCCGTGCAGAGCAGGCGGCGCCCGGCCGGCAAGGCGTGACGTGACTATCTACCTCGACTACGCCGCCACCACGCCGGTGGATCCGCGCGTCGCCGCGGCGATGTTCGAATGCCTGACGGATGCGCATGTCCAGGCGAACCCGGCCTCGGTCACGCACGGGCCCGGGCTCGCGGCCCGGCAACGTGTCGAAGCGGCGCGCGCGCAGGTAGCCGCGCTGATCGGTGCGAGTCCACGGGAAATCATCTTCACGTCAGGCGCCACGGAAGCCAACAACCTGGCCCTGCTCGGCGTCGCGCGCGCGGCGTTGCGCGGCGGAGGCCGCAGCCACGTCGTGAGCTCGCGCACCGAGCACAAATCGGTGCTCGACACCTGCAAGCAGCTCGAGAAGGAAGGCTTCGCGGTCACGCTCGTGGAGCCGGATGCCAGCGGCCGTGTGCCGCCCGAAGCCGTGCGCGCCGCGCTGCGCGCCGACACGCTGTTAGTCTCGCTGATGCTGGTCAACAACGAGACCGGTGCGATCTCGGACATCGCGGCGATCGCGCAGATCTGCCGCGCGCGGGGCGTCCTCGTGCACACCGATGCGGCGCAGGCGGTGGGCAAACTGCCAGTCGACGTCGAGTCGCTGGGCGTCGACCTGCTGTCGCTGACGGCGCACAAGTTCTATGGCCCCAAGGGCATCGGCGCGCTGTACGTGCGCGAGAGCGCCCGGCCCCGGATCGCGCCGATCCAGTTCGGTGGCGGGCACGAGCGCGGACTGCGCTCCGGCACTCTGCCGACGCACCAGATCGCAGGTCTCGGTGTCGCGGCCGAGCTCGCGCGATCCCAGGGAGCCGCGGATGCGGCCCACGCGCGCGACCTCGCGGCGCGGCTGTGGCGCGAGCTCGAATCCATGCCGGGCGCCATGCTCAACGGACCCCGACTCCAGGGACTTGAGGACCAGCGCGTTCCGGGGCTCATCAACGTCTCGATCGCCGGCGTCGAGGGCGAGAGCCTGATCACGGGCCTTTCGGGGCTCGCGCTCTCGACGGGTTCGGCCTGCAGCTCCGCCACCCGCGAGCCGAGTTACGTGCTGCGCTCCCTGGGGCGCAGCGCCGAGCTCGCACAGAGCTCATTGCGCGTGTCGCTGGGCAGGTTCACCACCGCCGCGGAAGTGGATGCGGCGGCCACGGACATTCGCGCCGAGGTGGCGCGCCTGCGCACGCTGGCGGGCACCGCCGAACCCGGGAGCGAGCAGGCCGATCGGACGCCCGGCGCCGAGGGCCCGTCGGACAGCCTCCTGGTGCGCACCCTGAACCCGCTGACCCGCCGCTACTTCGCGGCCGCGCCGCGCGTTCCGGCATTCCCCGAGGACAATGTCCCGCCGGATCTGCGTCACGGGCGGGCGGGGAGGCAGGCCGATGGAACCGCCGTGTTTTTCGAGCTGCAAATTGCCGACGGGACTGTGAAAAGTGCCCGTTTCACTGCCTACGGTTGCCCCCATACTGTGGCGGTGGTCGGCTGGTTATGTGAGGTCATGGAAGGCCGGAGTCTCGACGCCGGAATACCCGGATCTCCCGCCAGCTGGGCGCAGGAATTTGAAGTCCCGGCCGAGAAACTCGGCCGGTTGCTGATCGTCGAAGATGCATTGCGCGCGGCGTTGAAGCCCTAGCGCGCCAGGAAAGTTCACAAAATGGCTATTTCGCTTACTCCGGCCGCAGCCGAACGCGTCAAGACCTTCATCGCCTCGCGCGGCAAGGGTCTGGGACTGCGTCTGGGTGTGCGCAAGACCGGCTGCTCGGGTTTTGCCTACGTCGTGAACTACGCCGACGACGCCGAAGCCCGGGACCTGGTTTTCGAAGACCACGGGGTCAAAGTGTTCGTCGATCCCGAGAGCCTGCCGCTCATCAACGGCACCACCGTGGATTTCGTCAAACAGGGCCTGAACGAGGCCTTCCGCTTCCACAACCCGAACATCAAGGGCGAGTGTGGCTGCGGGGAATCTTTCAACGTGTAGCAAGGCCTCTCGAAGTTCCTTTCGCCGTGGAATTTCAGCGGGTTACTCGCAGGTAAGCCTGCCAGCCGGTACAATCGCGCGCCTTCAAGACCCCCACAAGGAATCATTCGCATGGCGCTCGAGCGCACTCTGTCCATCGTCAAGCCCGACGGCGTTGCCCGTAACCTCATCGGCCAGGTCATCGGCCGCTTCGAAAAAGTCGGCCTCAAGGTCGTCGCCGCGCGCATGGTGCACCTGTCGCAGCGTGACGCCGAAGGTTTCTACGCCGTGCACGCCGCGCGTCCGTTCTTCAAGGACCTCGTGAAGTACATGACCTCCGGTCCCGTGCTCGTGCAGGTGCTCGAAGGCGAAGGCGCCATCGCGAAGAATCGCGAAGTCATGGGCGCCACCGATCCGAAGAAGGCCGCGCCGGGCACCATCCGCGCCGACCTCGCCGAGAGCATCGAGGCGAACACCGTGCACGGTTCGGATTCCGCCGAGAACGCCGCGATCGAGATCGCGTATTTCTTCCGCACGACGGAGCTTTGTCCGCGAGGGTGATCCTCGCTCATCACTGAACCCAGATGCCCACCGATGGACTCCAGCGCACCAACTTGTTAGGCCTGCCGAAGGCCGAGCTGGAGGCGTTCGTCGCGGAGATGGGCAGCAAACCCTTCCGCGCGCGCCAGCTCATGAACTGGCTGTACAAGCGCGGTGAGGGCGACATCACGGCGATGACCGACCTCGCCAAGGATTTCCGCGCCGAGCTCGTGCAACGCGCGGAAGTCGCGTTGCCGGAGATCGTGAGAACGCAGACCGCCTCGGATGGCACCCGCAAGTGGCTGCTGTCCGGAGGCAACGGCCAGGCTTTCGAGATGGTCTACATCCCGGAGGAGGATCGCGGCACGTTGTGCATCTCCTCGCAGGTGGGCTGCGCGCTCGATTGCTCGTTCTGCTCGACCGCGCAGCAGGGCTTCAACCGCAACCTCACCACCGCGGAGATCGTCGGCCAGGTCTGGCTGGCGAACCGCGAGCTGGGCTGGCAGGTCGGCGACAATCGCATCATCACCAACATCGTCTTCATGGGCATGGGCGAGCCGCTGGCGAATTTTCGCGCCGTCGTGCCGGCGATCCGCATCTTTCTCGATGACCTGGGGTTCGACATCTCGCGCCGCCGCGTCACGCTGAGCACCTCCGGCCTCGTGCCGCAGATCTACAAGCTGGCCGAGGAAGTGAACTGCGCGCTGGCCGTCTCGCTGCATGCGCCCAACGACGAATTGCGCAGCCAGCTCGTGCCCATCAACCGCAAGCACAACATCGCCGAGCTGCTGGAAGCGTGCTGGCACTATCTCGACGAACAGAACGGCCGCAGCGTCACGTTCGAATACGTGATGCTCGATGGCGTCAACGACCAGCCGGCGCACGCGCGCGAGCTGGCAAAGCTCCTGCGCGACAAGCCGGCCAAGCTCAATCTCATTCCTTTCAATCCATTTCCCGGAACGAACTATCGCCGCTCACCCGCGCCGGCGATCGAGAAGTTCCGCGACGAACTCATGCAGCGCGGGATCATCGTCACCATTCGCAGGACGCGGGGCGACGACATCGATGCGGCCTGCGGGCAACTCGCGGGCCAGGTCACCGACCGCACCATCGTGCGGCTGGGTTCGAAAACCTTCGGATTGCAGGTGCGCGCATGAACACTAAATTGCTGGTTGGCCTGGCGGCCTGCCTGCTCGCCGGCTGTGTCACCGACGACGGCAGCAAGCCGCGCAAGCAGGAAGATCCCACCGAAGCGGCGGCCAAGACCAACGTTCAGCTCGGCGTCGCTTACCTGAAGCAGGGCAATTACCCGCTCGCCAAGGAAAAGCTCGAGCGCTCGCTCAGGCAGAACCCCAAGGATCCGGACGTACACACTTCGCTCGCGTTGCTGTACGACCGCGTCAACGAACCGAAGCTCGCCGACAAACATTTCAACGAAGCGCTGCGGCTCGCGCCCGACAATCCCGACATCTCCAACAACTACGCCGTCTACCTGTGCCAGCACAGCCGCGTGGAGGAGGGCGTGGAGCGCTTCTCGGCGGTCGCGACCAACAAGTACTACCGCACGCCCGAAGTGGCGCTCTCGAACGCCGGCGTGTGCCTGCGCGGCGCCAAGCGCCTCGACGAGGCGCAGCAGATGTTCGTGCGCGCCATCAAGGTGCGGCCTAACTACAACGAACCCACGGTGCAGCTCGCGAGCCTGCACGTCGAGCGCGGCCAGCTGGTCGAGGCGCGCAAGGTGGTCGACACCTATCTCGGCGCGTTCCGCCCCGACCCCGAGGTGTTGCTGGCCGCGGTGAACGTGGCGCGCGCCGCCAAGGACAAGATGGGCGAAGAGAAATTCTCGCGCACGCTTCGCCTGGAATTCCCGGATTCGCCGCAAACGCGCTCCCTCAAGCGCGGTAGCTAGTGCACGATGGACGAGAAGGCCGCCACCGCGATTCCAGCTGCGCCGCGTTCGATCGGTGAACGGCTGCGCGCGGGTCGCGAACGTTCCGGCCTGTCGATCGCGGCCGCCGCGGAAAAGCTGCACCTCGACTCCAAGGTCATCGAGGCGCTGGAGGCCGATCGTTTCGCCGAGCTCGGCGCATCGGTGTACGTGCGCGGCCACCTGCGCCGCTACGGCGATTTCGTGGGCGAGGCCGGCACCGAGCTCGTGGGCCTGTACACCGCGCGCGACGCGACCGCGCATCCGCCGCCGCCGGACCTGACGCAGATTCCCCAGGCCGAGCGGCGCGCCGATCCGCGCCGGCTGGTCACACCCTTCCTCGGACTGTCCTGCGCGGCTGTCCTGCTCGCCGCCATCTGGTGGGTGCTGGCGGGTTCGCGATCCAAACCGGAAGACGCAACGGCGCTGGTGACCCCGGTGGTTCAGCCCGACGTCGAGGCGAACACCGGGAACCCGGCGCCTGGGGCAGCGACGACGGTCGCGATGGGGTCGAGCACGCCGGTCAGTCCGCCGCCATCCGCCACGGCGACCCCGCCGCCCGCCACGGCCGGCGCCGGCAGCGCCGCCACCAAGCCCGCGACTGTCGCGGAAGCAACCCCGGCGCCCGCGCGCGAAACGCGGCTGAAGCTCGACCTCACCAACGACAGCTGGGTCGAAGTCTACGATTCGCGCGGCCAACGGCTGTTCTACGACGTGGCCAGCGCCGGCAGCGTGCAGAGCGTGAGCGGTCGCGGTCCGTTGCGCGTGGTCCTCGGCAACGCCGCCGGGGTGACCGTCGAGGTCGACGGCCAGTCGCGCCAGATACCCGACAGCGCCATCGACGGGGAAGGCGCCAGTTTCGTCGTGAATCGCTCCGGCTCGCTTTCGCGGGCCCGCTAACTAACAAAGTCAAAATGAGCCGCAATATCCAGCCGGTCACCGGCATGAAAGACGTACTTGCCGCCGACATCGGCCTCTGGCAGCACGTGGAACGCTGCTCGCGCGCCGTCATGGACGCGTACGGCTACGAGGAGATCCGCGTGCCGGTGGTGGAGCACACCGAGCTCTTCAAGCGCGCCATCGGCGAATACACCGACGTGGTCGAGAAGGAGATGTACACCTTCACCGACCAGGGCGGCGACAGCCTCACGCTGCGCCCCGAAGCCACCGCCGGCATCGTGCGCGCCGCCATCTCCAACGGCCTGCTGCGCGGCGCGCGCCTGAAGCTGTGGTGCCAGGGCCCGATGTTCCGGCACGAAAAGCCGCAGAAAGGCCGGTTCCGCCAGTTCAACCAGCTCGACCTCGAGGCCATCGGTTTCGCCGGTCCCGACGTCGACATCGAAATAATCGCGTTGACGGCGCGCCTGTGGAAGTTGTTAGGCCTCACGCGCGTGAAGCTGCAGATCAACTCGCTCGGCACGCCGGAATCGCGCAAGGCGTATCGCTCGCTGCTGCAGGAGTATTTCCGCGCGCACCTCGACGCGCTGGACGAAGACGGCAAGCGCCGCCTCGACGGCAACCCGCTGCGCATCCTGGACAGCAAGCACCCGCCCACCCAGGCCATCGTCGCCAATGCACCGGTGCTCACCGATCACCTCGATGACGAGTCCAGGGCGCACTTCGCCGGATTGCGCGCCGGTCTCGATGCCCTCGGCATTCCCTACACCGTGAATCCGCGACTGGTGCGCGGCCTCGACTACTACTCGCGCACCGTGTTCGAGTGGATCACCGATGCGCTCGGCAGCCAGGACGCGGTGTGCTCCGGCGGCCGCTACGACGGGTTGATCGCGCAAATGGGCGGCGAATCCACCCCGGCGATCGGTTGGGCCATGGGTGTGGAACGTGTGGTCGAGCTGGTTCGCCTGGCAGGACAGTCGCCGGCCGCCCCCGCCCCCGATGTGTTCGTCATGGCGCAGGGTGATGCCGCCCAGCGCACCGCGTTGACGCTGGCGGAACGCCTGCGCGACGCTTTGCCCGGCCGCGGCGTCGTATTCCATTGCGGATCGGCCAAGTTCAAGACACAGTTCCGCCGCGCCGACGAGTCAGGGGCGCGGTTGGCGGTCATCGTGGGGGACGACGAGCTGGCGCGCGGCGTAATCGCGCTCAAGCCGTTACGCGGGGCCGAAACCACCCAGACAGAACATCCCGTCGCGGAGCTTTCCGCCCGGGTCGAAGAGTTTTTGAGGAGATCGACGTGAGCGACTACAGCGAAGCCGAACAAATGGAACGAGCCAAGGGCTGGCTCAAGACGAATGGAATCTGGATCATCGCGGGCATCGCGATCGGTGTGGGCGGCCTGGGCGCCTGGCGCTGGTACCAGGAAAAGCGCGAAGCGCAGGCGGAGACCGCCTCGGCGCGTTACGAGGAACTGGTGGACGCATTCACGCGCAACGACAAGGCGCGCGGCATGACGCTGCTCGACCAGCTCAACAGCGAATACGCGTGGACGCCGTATGCCTCGCTCGGAACGCTGATCGCCGCGCGTGTCCAGGTGGAAACGAATGAACTCGACAAGGCTGCCGCCGGTCTCAAGTCAGTCATGGACAACGCCAAAGACGACGAATTGCAAATGATCGCCCGCATCCGCCTGGCGCGCGTGCAGGCCGCGCAGGGCAAATATGACGAAGCCCTCGCCACGCTCAAGGTGGACGACGTCGGCGAGTTCGGGCCGCGCATCGCCGATGCGCGCGGCGACGTGCTGCTGGCCAAGGGCGATCGTGATGGCGCGTTGAAGGAATACCTGGCGGCCCGCACTTCGGAAGACAACGGTCGCCTCGATTTCGAGCTGCTCGATCTGAAAATCCGCGACCTGGGCGGCACGCCGCCGGCATCGCCCGGAGAGACTGGATGACGGGAAACTGGATGAAGCCACTTAGCGCAGTCCTTCTTGCCACGGTGCTGGCGCTCGGCGCGTGCGACTCGAAGGACAAGAAGGTCGAGAAACCCGCCGAGCTCACGGACATCAAGAACCCCTCGGTGCGCATCCAGAAACTCTGGGGCGCCAGCGTGGGTGGGGGTGGCAAGAAGCTGCGCCTGGGGCTCGGGCTCGCAAGCGCCGGCAACAAGCTCTTCGCGGCGGGCCGTGACGGCGACGTCGCGGCCTTCGACCTCAAGAGCGGCAAACAGATCTGGCGCGTCGAGACCAAGCTGGCGCTGGCCGGTGGCACCGGCATCGGCGCAGACATCGTCGCCGTGGGATCGGCCGACGGCCAGGTCCTGGCCTTTGCCGCCGACAACGGCGCGAAGCGCTGGCAGGCCGACGTGAAGGGCGAAATTCTTTCCGCTCCCGCGGTGTCGGACAACGAAGTCGTCGTGCGTACGGTCGACGGCAAGTTGCGCGCGCTCGCCATCGCTGACGGGCATGAGCTCTGGTCCGCGGAGCAACAGATTCCGCGCCTCACCTTGCGCGGTACCGCCGCGCCCGTCGTCGCGCGCGACCTCGCCATTTCCGGTTTCGACAATGGACGCGTGCTCGCGGTCAGCCTGGCCGATGGCGGAACCGTGTGGGATTCGCCGGTGTCGCCCGCGCATGGCCGCACCGAGCTCGAACGTCTCAACGACATCGATGCCGCCGTGAAGGTGCTGGGCGAAGAAGTATTCGTCGCCGGCTTCCAGGGCCGCGCCGCCATGCTGGCGCTCGATTCCGGGCAGGTCTGGTGGACGCGCGAAGTGTCCAGCTATCGCGGCGTCGACGTCGACGACGACCAGATGTACGTGTCCACGTCGCAAGGCGAGGTGGTGGCGCTCAAGCGCCGCAGCGGCATCGAAGTGTGGCGCAACGACCTGCTGCAGCGGCGCAGCCTGTCCGCGCCGGCCGTGGTCGGCGACTACGTCGCGGTCGCGGACCTCGAGGGTTATATCCACTGGATCGACCGCACCACGGGCTTGCTCGCGGGGCGCGTCAAGAGTGGCGGCGATCGCGTCACCAATCCGCCGTTGCAGGTCGATGGCAATCTCTACGTGATCACCGATCAGGGCGACATCGTCGCTCTGCACGGCACACCGGTGGCGAGCCAGGCGGCGAACGCCGCAGCGCCCGCGGAAGCTGCGCCTGCCGCGGAAGCCGCACCGGCCGCGGCGCCAGGCGGCTGAGCTTCCGGCTCAGCCTCCCGAACCCGCTCCCCCATGCTGCCGGTCATCGCGATCGTCGGGCGGCCGAACGTCGGCAAGTCCACGCTGTTCAACACGCTGACGCAGACGCGCGACGCCATCGTGGCCGACGTGCCGGGCGTCACGCGCGACCGCCAGTACGGCTACGGGAAGTTAGGCCCGGTGCAATACGTTTGCATCGACACCGGTGGCCTGGTCGAAAACCCGAGCGGCATGGACGCGCTCATGCGTATCCAGACCGAACACGCCATTCGCGAAGCGGACCGGCTAATTTTCGTCGCCGACGCGCGCGCCGGCCTCACGCCGCAGGATCAATTCTTCGCGCGCGAGCTGCGCCGCTCGGGCAAGCCGGTGTTTCTCGCGGTGAACAAGGCCGAAGGCCTCGAGACCGGGCTCGCCGGCGCCGACTTCCACACCATCGGACTCGGCGAGCCGCAGGCGATCGCGGCCACCCACGGCTTCGGCTGCGAAGAGCTCATGGACATCGTGCTCGCCGGTTTTCCGCCCACGCCGGCGCAGGACCAGGAGCCCGAAGACGGCCGCATCAAGATCGCCGTGATCGGCCGTCCCAACGTCGGCAAGTCCACGCTGATCAATCGCCTCATCGGCGACGAACGGCTCATCACCAGTGAAGTGGCCGGCACCACGCGCGACAGCATCCTCGTGCCTTTCGAGCGCGATGGCCGCGACTTCACGCTCATCGACACCGCCGGTGTGCGCCGCCGCGCGAAGATAGACGACGAAATCGAAATCCTGTCGGTGTCGAAGACGCTGCAGGCCATCGCCGAGGCGCACGTCGTCGTCATGGTGGTCGACGCGCAGGATTCCATCGGCGAGCAGGACGCGAGCGTGCTGGGCCTCGCGCTGTCGCGCGGTCGCGCGCTGATCCTCGCCGTGAACAAGTGGGACAACATTCCGCCCGAGCAGCGCGAAGAGATCAAACGCCTGCTGTCGCTCAAGATCGATTTCGTGCCGTTCGCGCCCATGCATTTCGTGAGCGCGCGCCATGGCACGGGCGTCGGCGACCTGGTCGCTTCCATGATCCGCGCCTACGAAGCCGCCATGCGCCAGATGAAGACGCCGGCGCTCACCAAGGCGATGGAGAGAGCCATGGTGCAGCATCAGCCGCCCATCGTGCGCGGCCGCCGCATCCGCCTGCGCTACGCGCACCAGGGCGGCAGGAATCCCCCGCGCATCATCGTGCACGGCAGCCAGGCCGCCCATGTGCCGGAGTCCTACAAGCGTTATCTCGCCAACATGTTTCGCGACGAGTTCGACCTGTTCGCCACGCCCGTGATGGTCGATTTCCGCAGCGACGTGAATCCGTTCCTCAAGGACAAGCCTAAGGAAAAGCGCGGTCTCAAGACTTCGCAGAAGGAACGGCGCGACCGGCGCATCACGAAGAACCGCGCCAAAAATCCCAAGAAACGTCCCGGCGGCCGCTGAGCCGCGGCAATTTCATGGGCGCCGCCGCTTCGGCGGCGTTTGCCGATGCGGGCGCAAGCCCTGGGTAGATAGTATTTTTTGCCAGCTGCTCCCGCGCGCGCGAATACTCCCCTGTGCCGCAAAGCGCAAGCCCTCGTCGGAAACGGTGATTCTCCACATTTTCTCGTGTCGCCGATCCACGAACGCTTGAATTGTTCGCCGCGCCGTCCTAGCTTTGGCTCCACGCGCAGGTCGACCATGGAAGGTCTTTCGCGACCCCGGGTGGATTCTGCAGAAGTTAGTTGAGCGTCACGGCCCCGAGGCCGCAGTCGCCGAACAGGGAGCAGTGCAGGATGCACCTTTGCAACGCGCAGATTCGCGACGGGAGCTCTTTTGCCCGTCGTCCACGCTCACCTGGCTTCTGCCGAATCTCCCAGCCAAACCAATCGTCAAGGGAGATTTATGACACGCCTATCTAGCAGGATCCTCATCGGGCTCATGTTGTGCGCACCGGTGGCGGCATTCGCCGCCGATGCGGGCTTCACCGATCGAATCATCGTCAAGTACCGCAATACCCCGGCGGCCGCGACCGCGGCCGTTCAGGACTCGCAATTGCGCGGCACGGACATGTCCGCGGCGCGCTTCGGCCTGGGGCTGAGTCGCGTACGCACCACGGCGCTCGGTTCACAGGTGCTGAAGGTGGATCGCCGGCTGTCGGTCGCCGAAGCCGAAAAACTGGCGCGCGACATCGTCGCCAGCGATCCGAACGTCGAATATGCCGAGCCCGATCGCATACTGCGCAGGACGCTCACGCCCAACGACCCGCGCTACAACGAACAGTGGCACTACTTCGAAGCCACCGGCGGCATCAACGCGCCCACGGCCTGGGACAAGTCCACGGGCAGCGGCGTGGTCGTCGCGGTGATCGACACGGGCCATCGACCCCATGCCGATCTCTCCGGCGCATTCCTGCCGGGGTATGACTTCATCTCCGACACCTTCGTGGCGAACGACGGCGGCGGCCGTGACAGCGACGCCAGCGATCCCGGTGACTGGGTCAACCCGGGCGAGTGCGGCCCCGGCGATCCGGCTTCGTTCGAGGCGAGCAGCTGGCACGGCACGCATGTGGCCGGCACCGTTGCCGCGCGCACCAACAATTCGCTGGGTGTGGCGGGCGTTGCCTTCAACGCGCGCATCGTGTCGGCCCGCGTGCTCGGCAAGTGCGGCGGATTCACCTCCGACATCGCCGACGCCATCGTCTGGACTTCCGGCGGCTCGGTCGCCGGCGTTCCGGCGAACGCGAACCCCGCCAAGGTGCTCAGCATTTCGCTGGGCGGTAGCGGCGCCTGCGGCGCGACCACCCAGAACGCCGTCAACATCGCGCGTTCCAACGGCGCGTCGGTGATCGTCGCGGCGGGCAACAGCAATGCCAACGCGGCCAATTTCACGCCGGCGAACTGCGCGGGCGTGGTGACGGTCGCGGCGACGGGACGTAACGGCGGCAAGGCGTCGTACTCGAACTTCGGCGCGACCGTGGAAGTGGCGGCGCCCGGCGGCAGCGGCGGCGTCAACAGCGTGCTGTCGACGCTGAACGCGGGTTCGATGGGGCCGGGCGCGGACAGTTATGCGCTGTACAACGGCACGTCGATGGCCACGCCGCATGTCTCGGGCGTGGTGGCGCTGATGCTGTCGGTCAAGCCGACGCTCACGCCCGACCAGGTGACGTCCATCCTGCAGAGCACGGCGCGCGCTTTCCCGGCCGCGTGTTCGCAGTGCGGCTCCGGCATCGTGAATGCCAACGCCGCGGTGGATGCAGCCATCGGCGGTGGGCCTGGTCCCGGCCCCGGTCCCACGATCAACGAAGTCGAGCCTAACAACTCACGCGCGGCTTCGCAGTTGATCTCCACCGACAACACCACGGTGAACGGCACCATCGGCAGCACCAGCGACACCGACTACTACCGCCTGACGTTGCCCGCGGGAGGCACGCTGGTTGCGACGCTGACGCCGAACGCGTCGTCTGACTACGACCTGTACGTCTACAACAGCAACGGCGCGCTGATCGGCAGCAGCGAGCTCGGCACTGGCGCAGTCGACAGGGTCACCGTGACGAATACCGGCACCAGCGCGTTCGTGCGCTACGTCCGCGTCGTTTACTTCAGCGGTGGCACGGGTGCGACCAACGGCAGATACACCGTCAACATGAACTGGTAGGAAATGGGGACACTCCCCATTTCTTAGCAAAAGGGGACGCACCTCGAACGAGTAAGGCCGGTGAAAGCCGGCCTTACTTTTTCTTCGCCGGTGGCGGCGGCAGGAACAGCGCCGGGTCCACCATCGCGCCGTTCAGCGATACGCCCCAGTGCAGGTGCGGTCCCGTGACTCGCCCCGTGGCGCCCACGTCACCCAGCACTTCACCGCGCTTCAACTCCTGGCCGACTTCCACGCGAATCTTCGACAGGTGGCAATACATGGTCAGGAGCCCCTGGCCATGATCGATCACCACGTTATTGCCATTGAAGAAATAGCTGCCGACGTCGACCACGCGGCCCGCCAGCGGCGCCTTGATGGGCGTGCCCGCAGGCGCGGCGATGTCCATGCCCGAATGCGGGTTGCGCGACTCGCCGTTGAACATGCGCCGCAGGCCGAACGAGCTCGACCGCCGCCCCGGCACGGGCTGCTCGAGGCGCAGCGTCGCCGGCGATACGGAGGAGAAGCTGTCGAGCGCCGCGCGCACCTTCTGCTGCTCCGTGGCCACGCGCGCTTCGTCCTCGGGCGAGAGGTTCACCTGGTTAGGCGGCACCTTGAGCTGCTGCACGGAATACTTCTTGTCGCTCACCGTGAACGGCAGTTTCTGCTCGCCGCCTCCCGGCATCTGCACGTCGACGTGGTATTCGCCGGGTTCGACACTCAGGCCAATGCCGACGATGGCGAGCCAGGAATCCTCGTGGCGAACCACCATGACCTGCCTGCCGTCGAAGACCACCCTGGGAACCCGATCGGGCGTCCCGGGCAGTTTGAACGTGGCAACGCCGCCAGGCACCGTCGCGACGCGCGGCGCGATGAAGGTTTCGCCGAATGCCGGCGTGACACTCAGCAGGCCCAGGAGCGCGAGCCGCGCAAGATAGTTAGTCATCGTCACCCTTGATCTGCGAAACCACGGTGGCGCGCAGTCGCCCCTTCGCCAGGCGCGCCTCGATCTGCGTTCCGGCCGGCGCCTGCGCCGCGTCGCGCAGCAACGTGCCGTCGTCCACGCGACTCACTACCGCGAAACCGCGCCCGAGCGTCGCGAGCGGGCTGACCGCATGCAGCGTGCGCGACGCGAGTGCGAGGCGCTGATCGAGCGCATTCACGGTATTGGCGCAGGCCGACATCAGCCGCTGGCGCAACGAGGCCGCATGCGCACACAACGCTTCGAGCCGATGGCGTGGATTCTCGCGCCACAGGCGCGTGCTCAGGGTTTCCAGCCGCTGCTGCTTGCCCGACACGCTGGCGCGCAGCGCGAGCCGCATGCGCTGTTCCAGGTCGTCCAGCCGTTGCGCGTGCTGCGCGAGTTTCGCGCCGGGATGCGAAATCTGCAGGCGCTGCGCGAGCGCGCCGAGCGCGAGCCCCTGCGCGCGCAATGCGCGGCTCATGGCGCCGGCAATTCGCCGTTCGATCTGGGCCAGCGTCTCGAGCCATGCATTCCTGTCGGGCACCGTGGCGAGAGCGGCGGCGGAGGGCGTGGGCGCGCGCACGTCGGCGACGAAGTCGGCGATGGTCACGTCGACCTCGTGACCCACGCCCGACACCGTCGGCACGCGGCAGGCGGCGATGGCGCGCGCCACTCGCTCATCGTTGAAGCACCAGAGGTCCTCCAGCGAACCGCCACCGCGCGCGACGATCAGCACGTCGCACTCGTTGCGGCGGGATGCGGCTTCGATGGCCCGGACGATTTCCGGAACGGCGGCCGCGCCCTGGACGGCCGTGGGGTAGAGCAGCACCCCGGCCGCGGGGAAACGTGCGCGCAGCACTCGCAATATGTCGTGGATCGCCGCGCCGGTCGGTGAACTGACCACGCCGATCCTGCGCGGGACCGCGGGCAGAGGACGCTTGCGCTCGACGGCAAACAAACCTTCGGCGGAGAGCCTGGCCTTGAGCTTCTCGAATTCCCGTTTGAGCGCGCCTTCGCCGGCTTCCTCGAGATGCTCGATGAGCAGCTGGTACTCACCGCGGGGTTCGTAGAGGCCGACGCGCGCGCGAACCAGGACCGCCATTCCATCCTTCGGCCGGAAACGGACCTGGGAATTCCGCTGCCGCCACATGGCGCAGCGAACCTGCGCCGTGTTGTCCTTCAGCGAGAAATACCAGTGGCCAGAAGCGGGTGCGGCGAAATTCGAGAGTTCTCCTTCCAGCCACAAAAGCGGCAGGCCGGACTCGAGCAGCAGCCGCACTTCTTTATTGAGGCGCGACACGCTGTAGACGTCGCGCTCGGTGCGCGTGGGGGCGGGGATGCGTGGAGCGTCGGGAGGGAAGAGGGGGAAATTCACGGGCGGATTGTAGGGTAGCGGGGACGGGTGCAGCCCCATTTTCCGAAGACGGAAAATGGGGGCAGCCCCCGGGTTTACCCGCCGGAATCACCTGCGTACAATCCCGCATGCCTATCCAACCCCCCTCTCCCCTGCGAATTCTCGAAGAAGCGTTGACGTTCGACGACGTTCTTCTGGTGCCGGCTTACTCGGAAATCCTGCCTCGCGAAGTCGATCTGGGGACGCGCCTCACGCGCGATATCCGCCTGAATCTTCCGCTCGTGTCCGCCGCCATGGACACCGTCACCGAGGCACGCCTCGCCATCACCATGGCGCAGGAAGGCGGCATCGGCATCATCCACAAGAGCATGACCATTGCCGGCCAGGCCGCCGAGGTCGCGCGCGTCAAGAAATTCGAAAGCGGCGTGATTCGCGATCCGATCACCGTCGCTCCCGACATGACCATCCGCCAGGTCATCGAGCTCACCAGGTCGAAGGGCATCTCGGGCGTGCCGGTGGTGCAGGGTTCCAAGGTCGTCGGCATCGTCACGCATCGCGACCTGCGTTTCGAAGTGAAGCTCGACGCGCCCGTCTCGACGGTCATGACGCCGAAGGAGCGCCTCGTCACCGTGCGGGAAAACGCGCCGAAGGATGAAGTGCTGCTGCTGCTGCACAAGCACCGCATCGAGAAGGTGCTGGTGGTCAACAGCGACGAAGAACTGCGCGGCATGATCACCGTGAAGGATTTCCAGAAGGCCACCGAATTCCCGCGCGCATGCAAGGACCCGTCGGGCCGCCTGCGCGTCGGCGCGGCCGTGGGCACCGCGCAGGACACCATCGAGCGCGTCGCCGCGCTGCGAGAAGCCGGCGTCGACGTCATCGTCGTCGACACGGCCCATGGCCACTCCAAAGGCGTGCTCGACATGATCGCGCGCATCAAGGCGAAGTGGGGCGACCTGCAGGTCATCGGCGGCAACGTCGCCACCGCCGAAGCGGCCCGAGATCTCGTGAAAGCCGGCGTCGACGGCATCAAGGTGGGCATCGGGCCCGGCTCCATCTGCACCACGCGCATCGTGGCCGGCGTCGGCGTTCCGCAGATCTCCGCGGTATCGAACGTCGCCGCGGCCGTCGAGAACAAGGTCCCGGTCATCGCCGACGGCGGTATCCGCTTCAGCGGTGACATCGCCAAGGCGATCGTGGCGGGTGCCGACTGCGTGATGATCGGCGGACTGTTCGCCGGCACCGAGGAGTCGCCCGGCGACGTCGAGCTCTACCAGGGCGCTTCGTACAAGGCGTACCGCGGCATGGGGTCGATCGGCGCCATGGCCGAACGCCACGGCTCGGCAGACCGCTACTTCCAGGACACCGCCGCGGAGCTCGAGAAGCTGGTGCCCGAAGGCGTCGAGGGGCGCGTGCCATACAAAGGCAGCCTGGTTTCCATCCTGCACCAGCTCGCGGGCGGCCTGCGCGCCGCCATGGGTTACACCGGCAGCACCAGCATCGCCGCCATGCGCACCAACCCGAAGTTCGTGCGCGTCACCGGCGCCGGCATGCGCGAGAGCCACGTGCACGACGTGCAGATCACCAAAGAAGCACCTAACTACCGAGTCTCCTGATGAACAGCGTCGCCGCGAGTCCGATGAATCCGCAGACCGACATCCACTCTTCGCGCGTCCTGATCCTCGACTTCGGCGCCCAGTACACCCAGCTCATCGCACGCCGCGTGCGCGAGCAGGGCGTGTACTGCGAGATCCTGCCCTGGGACGTCACCAGCGACGACGTCCGCAAGTGGAAGCCGAAGGGCATCATCCTCTCGGGCGGCCCCGAATCGGTCACCGACCAGGAGCCGCCGCGCGCGCCGCCGGCGGTGTTCGAGCTCGGCGTGCCGGTGCTCGGCATCTGTTACGGCATGCAGACCATGGCGCAGCAGCTCGGCGGCAAGGTGTTGCCCAGCAATCACCGCGAGTTCGGCTACGCCGAAGTCACGGCGATCTCGCCTAACAAGCTCCTCGACGGGCTGTTCGACCGGCAGGACGCGCAAGGCCGCGCCGTTCTCGACGTCTGGATGAGTCACGGCGACCGCGTGGAATCTTTGCCGCCCGGTTTCACCGCCGTGGCGCAGAGCGCCAATGCGCCGCTCGCGGCCATGGTCGACGAATCGCGCCGTTTCTACGCCGTGCAGTTCCATCCCGAGGTCACACACACGCTGCAGGGCAAGCAGCTGCTCGAGCGTTTCGTGCGCGAGATCTGCGGCTGCGCGCCGTTGTGGAGCGTCGGCAACATCATCGAAGACGCCATCGCGCGCGTGCGCGCGCAGGTAGGCAAGGGCAAGGTGCTGCTCGGGCTTTCCGGCGGCGTCGATTCATCGGTGGTCGCCGCGCTGCTGCACAGGGCCATCGGCCCCCAGCTCACCTGCGTGTTCGTCGATCACGGCCTCATGCGCCTCGACGAAGGCGACCAGGTCATGAAGATTTTTGCGCAGAATCTCGGAGTGAAGGTGATCCGCGTCGATGCCGAAGCGCGTTTCCTCGAGGCTTTGCGCGGCGAGACCGACCCGGAGAAGAAGCGCAAGATCATCGGCGGGCTGTTCGTGAAGGTGTTCGACGAAGAAGCGCACAAGCTCACGGAAGTGGACTGGCTCGCGCAAGGCACTATCTACCCCGACGTCATCGAATCGGCCGGCAGCAAGACCGGCAAGGCGCACGTCATCAAGTCGCACCACAACGTGGGCGGATTGCCGGCCAACATGCGCATGAAGCTGGTTGAGCCCCTGCGCGAGCTGTTCAAGGACGAAGTGCGCAGGCTCGGCGTCGAGCTCGGCCTGCCGCGCGAGATGGTGTATCGCCACCCGTTCCCGGGTCCGGGCCTGGGAGTGCGCATCCTTGGCGAAGTGCGCAAGGACTACGCCGACCTGCTGCGCCAGGCCGACGCCATCTTCATCGAAGAGCTGCGCCGCCACGACCTGTACGACAAGACCTCGCAGGCCTTCGCCGTGTTTCTGCCCGTGCGTTCGGTCGGCGTGATGGGTGACGGCCGCCGTTACGACTACGTCGTCGCGCTGCGCGCCGTGGAAACCGTCGACTTCATGACCGCGCACTGGGCGCGGCTGCCGTACGACTTCCTCGACGTGTGCTCGCGCCGCATCGTCAACGAAGTGAAGGGCATCTCGCGCGTGGTGTACGACATCTCGGGGAAGCCGCCCGCGACGATCGAGTGGGAGTGAGGCGGGCCGTCCGGCCGAAGTGAGCCTGCGTCGAACGCAGAATGAGTTGCACCGCGGCGCTGGGCGGTGATGCGACTACAGGTTTCGCGAACCGAACTCTCTGGGGCTATTCTCGACGGCGTGGCCGGAAGTCGCGGTCAGTATCCGGAGGAAATCTTGCTTCGCATCCTGCTGCTACTCGTATCACTGACCTTCGCGGGGTGCGCGACCACCGGCGGCGCCGACGAGGAAGCCGAGCCCACGGTGATCGACGCCGCGCCGGACCCCACGCCCGCGCCCGAGGCGCCGTCTTCGGTCGCCGCGGAAGAATCGAAGCAGCAGGAAGGCGAGGTGCCGCTTGCCGTTGCCGAGACCGAGCAGGCCGACGAGAGCATGGCCGAGGTCGTCGTCCAGGGCCGCATCCGCAGTCGTCATGAGGCAATCCACGACCTCGTCGCGGAAGGGCAGGCGCTCCTCAATGACGTCGATCTCAAGTATGTGCTGACAGGAAAGGGCAAGCGGCAGACGCTGCGTGGCCGGCCCGTCGCCTTTGCGCTCTGGAGCGAGGCGAAGCAGCAGTGGACCGTCGCCCAGATCGAGCTGCCCCGTCCGCCGGTCCGGTGGAAACCTGGCAGGAAGCCACTACCGTTTCGCATGCTCACGCCGGGCATCGACGCGCGGCACGTGAAGGGCACCGGCGCCGAGCGGCTGATGTTCTCGTTCTCCGCGGATGGCGAGCCCATGAAGGTCTACGGCCGCAAGTTCCCGGTGTTCGACAACAACCTCGTGAAGCGCAAGCGGTGGGCCCAGGTCGTCGAGACCGCGAAGCCGATCGTCTATCTACCCTTCACCGAGGACACCTTCGATCCGGGTTTCGTCAGCGGCGGGAAGGAATTCCTGATCGCCACGGCCGGCAAGGCGCTCGAGGAGTTGCGTGCCGCGAAGGTGCCGAGCGCGGCCTTCCCGGGGGAACTGCTCGCCGATGCCATTCCTCCGCAGGTCGTCACGACACTGGCGGTCATCGAGCAGACGGATGACCGGGACTACGTGCAGAAGCAGGCGGTGGCTTTCGACGAGGTGCTGAGCCAGTACGGCCTCAAGGAAGGGGAGGCATACCGGTACAGCGTATCGGTCGCGAAAGCCCTGGGGCCGATGCAGTTCACCAATCGCCGGGGAAATGGCACCTACTCGCTCGTGGTCCGGCGTTGCCCCGGCGCAAGACTCGATCCCAACTTCGAGCGCGGCGCGACGAATCTGCTGAATGCCATGAAAGCGGCGATCTGCCTTCTCGATCTGGAGGTCTCGGGGATGCGTGCGGACATTCGCGAGGCTTATCGGAAAAATCCCGTCGTGCTGGGGATCTTTCCGGTTGCCGCCTACAACGGGGGGCCGCGAAACGTCGCGAAGCTCTACCGCGTGCTGGACCGGATGAACGTGCAACTCGATGAGTTGAGCCGCCCGCCGGAGCAACCCATCGTCCATTCGGTGAAGTGTCCCTGTGTCTGGAAAGCGGAAGGCACCTCGGTACGCCCGGTGCCGATCCCGAGGTACAACAACGAGAACCGCTGGTACATCGAGAAGTACCAGAGCATCGTGAGCCTGTTCGAGTGAGCGCCGCAGCGTAGACTAACCCCGCCTCTTCGAACGATAACAACTTGGGGAGAACTGAGTGGAAGGCATTACGAAGGTGGCCTTTGGCCTCTTTGGCCTGGCGGTGCTCATCGGCATCGCGTGGGCGTTTTCGAACAACAAGCGCCGCGTCGACTGGAAGCTGGTCGCCACCGGCGTCGGCCTGCAGATCGGCTTCGCGGCGCTGGTGCTGCTGGTGCCGGGCGGCAAGGACGTGTTCGACGCGATCGGCCGCGGGTTCGTGAAGGTGCTGAGCTTCGTCGGCGAAGGCAGCCGGTTCATCTTCGGCAGCCTCATGGACGAAAAGACCTTCGGCTTCATCTTCGCGTTCCAGGTGCTGCCCACCATCGTGTTCTTCGCGGCGTTGATGGGTGTGCTCTACCACCTGGGGGTCATGCAGGCGGTGGTCCGCGCCATGGCGTGGGTCATCACCAAGGTCATGCGCGTCTCCGGCGCCGAAACCACGAGCGTTTGCGCCAGCGTGTTCATCGGCCAGACCGAGGCGCCGCTGACCGTCCGCCCCTACATCGCGAAGATGACCGAGTCGGAACTGATCACGATGATGATCGGCGGCATGGCGCACATCGCCGGCGGCGTGCTGGCTGCCTATGTCGGGATGCTCGGGGGCGGCGACCCGGTTCAGCAGGTGTTCTACGCCAAGCACCTGCTCGCGGCGTCGATCATGGCCGCGCCGGCGACGCTGGTGATCGCCAAGATCCTCATCCCGGAAACCGGCGAGCCGCTCACGCGCGGCACGGTGAAGATGGAAGTGGAGAAGAACACCGCCAACGTCATCGACGCTGCCGCGTCCGGCGCCGGCGACGGGTGGCGCCTGGCGCTGAACATCGGCGCGATGCTGCTGGCCTTCATCGCGTTGATCGCGTTGCTCAACTGGCCGCTGACCTGGCTGGGCGAAGTTACCGGCCTCGCGGCCGCCATCGGCAAGCCCACGGATCTCGCCACGATCTTCGGCTACCTACTCGCGCCGCTGGCCTGGGTGATCGGCACGCCTTGGGAGGACGCGCAGGTGGTCGGCAGCCTCATCGGCCAGAAGATCGTCATCAATGAATTCGTGGCGTACCTGCAGCTCGGCGACATCGTCAACGGAAAGGTGGCCGGCGTGGCGCTGACCGACCAGGGCCGCCTGATCGCCACCTATGCGCTGTGCGGCTTCGCCAACTTCAGCTCGATCGCCATCCAGATCGGCGGCATCGGCGGTCTCGCGCCGGAGCGCCGCCAGGACCTGGCGCGATTTGGCCTGCGTGCGGTGCTCGGCGGTTCGATCGCAACCTTCATGACCGCCACCATTGCCGGGGTGCTGACCTGGTTCGGGAGCTGACCTAGCCGACGGCGGAAGCGGCAACACCAGTGTCCGGGAATTGATCCGCGTGCGTCAGACTGCGGTTCCGGCCCGCATTCTTTGCGCGATACATGACTTTGTCGGCGCACTGGATCAGCGATTCGATGTTGTCGCCGGTGAGCGGGCCGCTCATCAATCCAATGCTCACGGTGAGAGGGATCTGCTCGCCGTGATGATTCAGCGGCGTCTGCTCGATGACCTGCCGGATGTGTTCCGCCACCTTCCTCGCCGTGGAGTCATCGGTCGCGGGCAGCAGCGCGGCAAACTCCTCGCCGCCTATGCGACCGAAGACATCCCCACTACGCAGGCTCGCGTTCACCAGCGTGGCAACGTGGCGGATGGCGGCGTCGCCCGCCTGGTGTCCATGGGCATCGTTGATGAGCTTGAAGTAGTCGATATCCAGCACCAGCACCGAAGCGGTCTGTGATTGAGGCCGGTCTTTCCGGGCGACTTCGAGCGCGCGATCGAGGAAGTGGCGGCGATTGGCGATGCCGGTCAACGAATCCGTTTGCGCCTGGGTTCTGAAGCGGCGACGCGAGCGCCACAAGACCCAGGCCAGCAACGCGAGGCTGATGGCGACCACCGCGGCAAGCAGCAGGTAAAGACGTGACGCTTCCTGCGCTCGCTGCTGCGCATCCAGCTTCAACTGCTGGATCTGCACCTGGTTCTCGAGCAACTGCTTTTCGTAGTTCTGAACGCGGTTGTTGTGACGCAGGGCATGGTCGAGCGAGGTGTTGGCCAGGAAATCCCATTGCTTCTTCTGCTGCGCGCGATAGAGCGAGAACAGGGTCTGCATGGCCTGCACGGGACGCTTGCCACTGTATTGCTGCAAGGCCTGCAGCCACTGCTTCTGGTCCGGATTGAGCGACGCGTACCCGGGCAATTGGGTCACGGCCGCCGCTTCGCGAAATGAGGCATCGACGTCACCGTGCAGAAAGTAGGCCGCGGCCAGCTGTGCGCGATTGGCCGCAATGAATGCTGTCTCTTCGGTGTTGCGTTCCTCGCGGCGCGCCTCCTCGAACAGGCGAATGGCGCGCGGCAGATCGTTGCGCGCGAAAGCGACCAGGCCGGTGTCGAGGTTGGCGAAGAAACGAAAATCCTTGTACTCCGGTGCGGCGTCCGCGAGGGCAAACAACTCCTTGCCATGGAGCTCGGCCTTGTCGAGGTCTCCCATGTTGATGGCATTGGTCAGCAGGTTGTGCTGCTGATTGTTCATGCTGGGCAGGGCGCCGATGGATTTCCATTGGGCGTAGGCGAGCGCGGCGTACTCGTATGCCTGGGCGTACAGCTGGTTCTTGCGATAGAGGATGTCCGTGGCGTTGTAGATCAACCCGCGCTCCGCGGGACCGAGCTGCATGGATTCCGCCAGCGTCAATGCCTCGTTCAGCACGGCCAGCCCCTGCTGGAGGCGCTTCGGTGAATCCGAATAACAGAACGACAACGCCGTCAGGTACTTGGGCAGCTTGGCGCGCGTATTCAACTTTCGCGTGAGCGCCACGGCCTTCTCGCGATCGGGGCAGTACACCGCCGTATCGCCGGTGCGGATGTACTTGATGTAGGCGCGCTCGTAGTACGCATCGGCCAGGGCCTGCGTGGGCTCCGGCGACGCATCGAGCAGGGTGATGACACGATTGAAGGATTCGTCGGCGCTGTTGATGTCGCGCAGGATGTCCTCCTGGATGAGCCCCTGGACTACCAGGAATCGCCCCTGGTCGTTTTTCGAGAGGCTATCGAAGCCGGGTGCCAGCCGCTTCCACAGATCTTGCGCCGCCTCCTCGTCTTCGTTGACGACGGAGGCCTCGAGCTCGGCCAGCATTTCGGTGGGCGATGCCGCCTGTGCCGTGGCGAAAGGCCATGCGGCGGTCAGCAGGAGAACGTAAAAAACCGCGTGCGAAAAATCTCTGGACTGCAAGATCCGACTCCCTTCCGGCTCATCACCCGCCGCTCCTAACATGCGTGGATGTTAGCAAACGGTTTCGTACGAGGCGTGATCCAGCGCAACCAGCAGCGCTATAGAATCTTCGCGTGGGGACCCAACACCATTGTCAGCCGTGAACGCAAGTCCGGGCCAACGGCCGCTGGCTGCGCGCTCAGACCGCGAGCTCGCCACGGCATTCGAGCTTGCGCTTGCCACGGGCGACGGAATCGCCGGCGCGCATTGCATCCACGAGCGCTGGATGCGCGGCGATTTCGCCGCACACATCGAGACGGCTCTCGACCTGTTGTGGAAGCGTGCGGCCGCGTCGGTGCCTGAATGGCTGCCCATGCGCTACGTCAGCTGGCTGCCCACCGCGTACGAGGTCGCTGCCCGCTTCACCGCCGCCAGGAGCGGCCGCTCGAATATCTATCTAATACTGCTGGACTATTCCGATCGGCGCGGCGACGACCACGGCGTGTATGTCGGCATGAGCCGATATTCCCCGGCGCAACGCTTCGATCAGCACAAGGCCGGCATCCGGGCCGCCGGCAGTGTTCTCAAGCGCGGCATCGAGGTGCTGACGGGGCCGACGCTTCACCTGCAACACATCAAACGCAGCGAAGCGGTCCGCATCGAAGTGGCGCTGGGCGAAGCGCTCGCGGATGCCGGCATCCACGTGGAGGGAGGCCACTGAGGGCGGCTATTGCGCCCGTAACGCGAACTCGATCGCCGCACACGTCGCCACCACCTGGGCTTCGTTGCACTGTTCGGGAGTCGCCCGCGGACTGTCGGGGTAGACCTCGGTGGTGGTCGTGTAGCGCGCGCCCGTGATGCCCGCGCACAGGCCCAGGGCGCGAAGCGGATATTCGATCACGCCCGGCGCGACCAGCGGCGAGCCGATGATCTGGTTTTTCTCGTCCGCCGGCGCGATGTGCGTGACCCTGGCGACGGCATCGACGATCGCGCGCTGGAAATCCGGTTGCGGGTTCTCGCTGTCGTCCACTAGATAGAACCCGTCCGGGACGAGTCCAGGCTCGAACGGTTTGCCGTCGCGAGCGGCGAGGGCGGGCCGGAATTCGCTCTCGTCCGAATCGGTGGTCTCGTGAAGGTCGACGTGGAGCAGGACCCGCCCGCGCAAAGGCGCGAGCAGGCGCAGCAGCGCCGCGGACTCGGCAGCCGGGCTGTCTTCCCTGAAGGACCGGTTCGGATCGACCGCATTCGCGTTCCAGCGATGAATGCGCTCGTAGGCCCATGGGCTCACGCAGGGCACAGCGATGAGGTTGATGTGCTGCGTATAGTCCGCCGCGCGTTGCTCGAGGAACTGCAACGCGCCGTGTACGCCGCTCGTCTCGTAGCCATGCACGCCGCCCGTGACGAGCGCGATGGGGAGTTCGTCTCGCCAGCCGCGACTGCGCACCGCGAGCAGGCGATAGTGGTCAGGCGGATAGTCGAGCTGTCCGTACTCCTGCACCTCGAACGCGACGAGGTTTTCGATGCGTGCGACGACGTCGTCGGCAAAGCTGCGCAGCTTGCGTTGTTGCGCAAGCCAGCGCGCTCGTTCAGGCGCATTCCAGGGTTTGCCCGGAGTGCCGATCGGATAAGGAGCCACTGCAACGTCGTCGGAGGTATTCGCCGGGTTCATGTGCGCGTTATTCTGCGGGCCCGGGGATCGCGAGGCCAGATGAAATCGAACAGCCGCCGAATATTCCTGCGCGACGCTGCCCGGGCTGGCGCCGGCGCAATGGCCGGCCTGGCACCTGGAACCAAAATTTTTGCCCGCATGGGCAGTGAGCGTGTCCCGATGACTCTTCTCGAACAGGCCCGCGAGTTGAGCGCGCGCCAGGTCACCAGCCGCGAACTGGTGGAACGATCGCTCGCGGCCATCGAAGCTCCGAAGGGCGAGGGCGCGCGCGCATTCATCCGCGTGCACCGGGACACGGCGCTGACGGCAGCCGATCGCATCGACGCGGGGCGGCGCAAGGGTGTGAGTCTGCCGCCGCTTGCCGGGATCCCGATTTCCATCAAAGACAATTTCGACGAGGCGGGCGTCACCACGCTCGCGGGCTCGAAGGTGCTGGCGGGAGCGCCGGCCGCGGCGCGCGACGCGGTCGTGGTCGAAAGATTGCGCAATGCCGGCGCGGTGCTCATCGGGCGAACCAACATGACGGAGTTCGCGTATTCGGGCCTCGGCATCAATCCCCATTACGGCACGCCGCGCAACGTTTTCGATCGTGGCGCGGCCCGCATTCCCGGGGGCTCGTCATCGGGCGCCGCGGTTTCCGTTGCGGATGGCATGGCCGCCGCCGCCATCGGCACGGACACCGGTGGTTCGGTGCGCATCCCGGCGGCGCTCAATGGCCTCACGGGTTTCAAACCCACGGCGCGCCGCGTGCCGCTCGACGGTGTGTTGCCGTTGTCGCTGACGCTGGACTCGGCGGGGCCGATCGCGCGCACCGTTGCCGACTGCGCGCTGCTCGACCAGGTTCTGTGCTCGACGCCGGTCACCGAACTACCCGTCGTCGAACTGCGCGGCATGCGTTTCGCGGTGCCGCGGACCGTGGCGATGGACGAACTGTCCCCGGCGGTGGCACGGGATTTCGCCTCGGCGATCGCGCGCCTGTCGGCGGCAGGCGCGACCATCGTCGATTTGCCGCTGGGCGAGTTCGCACGTGCCGCCGGGATCAATCCACGCGGCGCGATCAGCAGCGCGGAAGCGTTCTGGTGGCATCGCCAGTGGATCAAGGACGGCGCGAATCACTATGACCCGCGCGTCATCGTCCGCATACGCCCGGGAGAGGCAATCAGTGCCGCGGCCTACATCGAGCTCCTGCAGCAGCGACGGCGATTCGTGCTCGACGTGGAAGCGGCAGTGCGCGGCTTCGACGCGCTGCTCATGCCGACCACGCCCGACACGGCGCCCACCATCGCCGAAGTGGTGGCCAGCGACGACAGCTATTTCCGTTTCAATGGCCGGATGCTGCGCAACGCGGCGCTCGTCAATCTATTCGATGGATGCGCGTTGTCCATCCCTTGCCACGAGCCGGGCGAAGCACCCACGGGACTGATGATTGCCGGCATCGCGGGCCAGGACCGCCATGTGCTGGCGCTGGGTCAGGCCGTCGAGAAGCTGTTGCGGCAGGATGGTCGCCGCCTCTAACGCTCGTCCTCGAGTTTTTCCTGTGCTTCGAGCTCGCGATTCCGCTGCTTCGCGCGTTCCAGCACTTCCGGCGATCCCATGGGATCACGCCGGCCGCGCAGCAGGGCGACGAGTCCGCCGATCAGGATCGCGGCAACCAGGATCAGCGCGATGACGAGTTTCGTCATCCGCTGGCGAAGGTGATCTTCACGGACTCCGCGGATTTCTTCGCGGGCCCGTGATACACGACTTCGATATTGTTGCCGTCAGGGTCGATGACGAATGCGCCGAAGTAGCCCGGGTGATACGGACGTTCGCCGGGAGCGCCGTTGTCGCGCCCGCCCGCAGCCAGCGCGGCCTTGTAGAACTGCTCGACCGTTTCCCGGCTCTTGCCCTGAAACGCGAGATGAGTTCGTCCCGTCAACTGCCCTTGCGCCGCTTCGCTCTCCCTGGTCGAGATGAATAGTTCGTCGGCCCAGAAGTAGTCGTCGCCTTCTCCGGCCAGGGGAATGTCGAGCACCTTGAACACGGCGGTATAGAAGCGCTTGCTGGCGGCGAGATCCTTGACCACCAGTTGCAGGTGATCGATCAGCCGCCCGCGATACAGTTCCTGGGTTTCCATGTCCAAAAACTATCACTGCCGTGGTGAGCACGGAATCCACACGTGGCGTCAGACTTCATAACGCTGGCTGCGCCGTGCGACCGGATGGCACACTGCGTCAGCGGCGTCTCATGGAGGATCGACACATGTCCAGCCTCATCCCGGAAATGCCGGATCTCGATCCGGACGGCCAGCGGCTGCCGGTCAAGCTCGACACCACCACGAATGGCGAGTTCGCGCCGATTCCCCTATCAAAGACCCTGCACCACGCGAACCACCTGGCCCATGAGTGGGCCAGCGAGCTCGCGCGCAAGCTCGGCCGCTCACGCCGCGAGTTCTTAACCACGGCCTGCGGCGCGGCATCCACGCTGCTGGCTTTCAACGCCGCGCATGCGCGCGCGGGCCGCGCCGGCGGATTCTTCGAGATCGCCAACGAGGCGAAGCTCGACGAACAAGTCGCCGCATCGCAACTCGGCAAACGCGAGTTCATCTTCGACGTGCAGGGTCACTTCGTGAATCCGACCGGCGCATGGACGAAACGTCTGCCGCCCGATGCCAGGCCGCTGCGCATGCCGAACACGCAATGCGAGCTCGCCAAACAACCCGGCGAGCGCAGCTACCTGAACTGCATCGGCCCGGACGAGTTCATCAAGGACGTGTTCCTCGACTCGGATACGGATCTCATGGTGCTCAGCTTCGTTCCCTCGACGCGCGAGGACGAGCCGCTCACGATCGAGGAGGCGATCGCCACGCGCGACATCGTCGCGAAGATGGAAGGCTCGAAGCGATTGTTGTTGCACGGCCGCGTGAATCCGAATCAGAAAGGCGACATTGAAGACATGGAGCGCCTCGCTCAATTCGGCGTCGTCGCCTTCAAGACGTATACGCAGTGGGGGCCTGGCGGCACGGGGTTCTGGATGACCGATGACGTCGGCATCGCCTTCGTGGAAAAAGCCCGCGCTCTGGGCGTGCGCAACATCTGCATTCACAAGGGCCTCGACTTCGGCCCGAAGAGCTACGAACACTCCACCTGCCGCGACATCGGTCCGATCGCGAAGCGTTTTCCGGACGTGAATTTCCTCATCTATCACTCCGGTTTCGTCTCGAGCAAACCCGAGGGGCCCTACGACGCGCAGCGCACCGACGGCATCGACGCGCTGGTGACTTCGCTCGTGGCCAGCGGCATCAGGCGCAACAGCAATGTCTACGCCGAGCTCGGTTCGACGTGGCGATTCCTGTCGATGCGCGACCCGGACTCGGCAGCGCATGCGATGGGCAAACTATTCAAGTACGTCGGCGAGGACAACGTGCTCTGGGGCACGGATTCCATCTGGTATGGCTCGCCACAGGACCAGATCCAGGCATTCCGCACATTTCAGATCTCCGAGGCGCTGCGTGACCGGTATGCTTACCCTGAAGTCACGCCGCGGTTGCGCGCCAAGGTTTTCGGATTGAACGCCACCAGACCCTACAAACTTGCGGCCGACGAGCTGCGGAAGTTCACGGAAAGCGACAAGGTCGCGCAATCGAAAGCCGAGTATTCAGAGCGACCCAACCCTTCGTATGCGACCCACGGTCCGCGCACGCGCCGGGAATTCCTCAACCTGCGGGCCTGGCACGCCGGAGAGCCATGAGATCGAACCTGAGATTGGAAAGAGTCGCAGTTATCGCTGTCTTGATCGGCGTGGCTTCCCTGGCCGCGTGTTCGCGCAGCGAACCGCCTGCGCCGGCGGCGGTTTCGACGCCTGCAACCGCCGAGCCCGCGCCGGTCGCGCCCGCGCCCGCGGCAGAAGCCGCTCCGGTTCCGCTCACTCACGATCAGCTTGCGCGGCTGGTGCAACCGCATTCGCCTGTCTTCGGCCGCAAGAACGCGCGCGTGACCGTGGTCGAGGTGCTCGATCCCGCCTGTGAGGCCTGCAAGGCATTTGCGCCCGTGGTGGAGCAGTTGCTGTTCCTCTATCCCGAGGACGTGCGCGTGGTGGTGCGTTATGCGGATTTCCATCCCGTTTCGCTGCAAGCCATCCGCCTGCTGGAGGCGGCTCGCGCACAGGACAAGGTCCACGAGGTGCTCTCGGCCTTGTTCAATCGTCAACAGGAGTGGGCATCACACACCGCGCCGAACCCGGCGCAGGCGTGGGTCATCGCCAGTGAAGCCGGCCTCGACATGGGCAGGGCGCGCCAGGATGCGCTGGCCAAGAGCGTCGATGAGATGCTGCACATCGAAGCCAAGGACCTGAATGCCCTCAAGGTCGAACGCACGCCCACGTTCTTCGTGAACGGCAAGCCGCTGCCGGTCTTCGGCGCCGAGGAACTCATGGCGCTCGTGGCCAGCGAAGTTCAGAACCGGTAGCGCAGCCCCAGTCCCACGGCGTTCATGCCGCCGTCATCACCCATGAGCCCGTACGCGACCGACCGGTGATGCAGGCGCAGGGAAATCTCCCATGGCGCCGCGCGCGGACCTGCGGTCAGTTCCATGACCCAGTAGATCAGCAACTGGTGGCTTTCGCCTTCGAGCGCCACTTCGACCGGCGGCAATTCGGTCGCGTACGACAATCCGAGGCCGAAGGCCGCCGATGAGTTGAAGCGTTCGCTCCAGGGAAAGCGCCGCCATCTCAACAGGATCGGGATCGCGTTGAATTCCCAGAGCGTCTGGTCGTGAAAATGGTAGACCACCTGGCCTTCCGCCTCGATGGCGAGCGCGCCGCCTTTGCGCTCCGCGTACTGGCGCGAGACCGCGATGGTGGCGAGATAGGAGTCCACGAACTCGGTGCCTGGCGCATCGATGATGATGTCTTCCCAGCCGGGCTGCGTGGAAATGCGAGCGCCGTACACCGTGGCGTACCAGTCGCCGACCTCGGCATGCGTCAATGTCGGCAACAGGAGGAAGAGGAAAGTCGCCCATCGCATATTCATCTGCGAAGGTTACCTGCGGTAATGTTTCCCGGCTGTGGGAATTCGCGCCAAATCCGATTTCGACGACGCTCTCGCGAGACTTCGCCTGGTATGCCTCGACCTTCCGGAAGTCGTCGAGGAAAAAGCCTGGGTGGGAATCCGCTGGTGCGTGAACAAGAAAAACTTTGCCCACGTGCTCGCGATCGAGAACGGCTGGCCGCCGGCGTACGCGAAGGCTGCGGCGACCAACGGCCCCGCAATCGTGTGCACGTTCCGGCTCTCGCGGCAGCATTGCGCCGCCGCGCGTTTCACGCGCGCGCCCTATTTCCGTCCGGTCTGGTTTCCGAACATCGCCGGTGCGGTGCTCGACTCAGATACCGATTGGGACGAGCTCGATGAGCTGATGCGCGACAGCTATCGCGTGCTCGCGCCGAAGAAACTCGTGGCGCGCATGCTCGGGTAAGCCAAAAAAAAGCGCGCCGGGCGGGGGCCCGGCGCGCTCTGTCTCAACGTTGCTGCGGTTGTTGTGCCTTCAATATTCCCAGGTCACCCCGAACTGCCAACGCGCGCCGCCATAGCTGAACGCTTCAAGAGTCGGCGACCCGTCGGAATAGACATTGTTGGGTTGCGTGACCTTGTAGGTAGCCTCGCGGGTAACGTTGCGTCCCGTCAGGAAGACATTCCAATGATCGTTGAAGCGGTAACCGAGCTTCAGATCGATGAACTCCGTGGCCTCTCGATAGTTCGTGCCGCCCGGATTGTAGGGCGTACGGATCGTCTGGCCCGGGCATTGCGCGAACGCCGTCGGGTAATTGTTGATGGCGTTCGAGCAGGACGAGATGAAGTCGAAGAACTCGGACTGGCCCTGGTAGGCCAGGCGCGCCGAGAACCGGCTGTCGTCGTACCACAACGTGAAGTTCTTGAAGTACGAGCGCTGACCTTGCGGCGGATTGTATTCGCCGGTCATCAGATCCTGCGAAGTCGCGAAATTCTCGAAGTCCAGATCGGAGTAGTTCAAATCCACGCCGGTGTGCCTGAAGATCCAGGGCAGGAACGTGAACGCGACTTTCGCCGTGTATTCCATGCCCAGCTGCGTCCCGGACAAGCCGTTGACGTAGGAGGGATAGGTGAAACTGTAGTCCGAGAATGGCAGCCCGGTCACCGGATCGATCGCGCTCTGACTGCCCGCGAACAGGTTCGAGGCGGGCATGTTTGCGTTGATCGGAGCGCCGACGATGATCTTGTTGCGGTAGTGCGCGACAGAGAACATCAGGTCTTCATTGGGATACCACTCGAGCGTGAGGTTCTTGTTCTCGCCCTTGAACGGTTGCAGGCCCGGATTGCCGACGCGTCCCGTACAGGTGTTCGGATTGTCGGTATTCCCGTTGACGTCGGCACTGTTGCGTTCGTCGATGGTGCATGTTCCCGAAGGCAGCAGATTGCCCGCGGGCGGACGCGACATCACCCGGCCCTGGTAGTAGCGAAGCACCAGTTCGTCGGGCATGACCCAGAGATTGACGTTCCCGGCCGGCAGCCAATCCTTGGTATCGCTCTCGAGCGATGTATTCATCGCGACCGACGTGTTGACCACGGCGTTGGGAGCGATGACCGGGTCGTAAGCCGGGGTCACTGCGGTGTGGGCCAGTGTCATGAAACCCGTGGATACGGTTTTGGTCATGACCAGGCGCGTGCCGAGATTGCCGTTGAAAACCATCTCCCACGGCAGTGCCTGTTCGAAATTGAACATGAGGTAAGCGGCATCGGTGACTTCGGTGTAGGCGAAGTGCGGCTGCTGATAGACAGTGCCGTCATTGGCCGTGCACTCCTTCATGCAGTGATAGTCGAACACCTGCTCGGGAATGCCCGCGGCGATGATGGCCGGATTGATATACGGCCAACTGGTCATGATGTCGCCCTTGTCCGGATAATCCCCGAGGAACGGGTAGTCCTTCGTATAAAGGGCGCTCGAGATCAGCGCACCGAGGTCGGTGGGCGTGAACGTCATCGTGCCGAACAGTGCGTTGTTCAGATTCGCGACCGGGCTGTTATTGGCGCCGACCGTGGTCCCTGGAACATAGCCGTACTGGCAGGGCTGGGTGGAAGTCGCCGTCGGCATGCAGGAGCGATAGTTGACGGTGAGGTTTTCGGTCGGAACCACGACAGGTGCCACGTACCCCGCGGCGCCCACGTTGCCGGTGCCCGGCCGCACCGTGTAGCCACCGCCGCCCCAACCATTGCCCTCGCGATCGCGGCGCTGAATGCCCGCCTCGAAGCTGGTTATGAACGGAAGCTTCTCTTCGACGTCGACGGTGAAATCCATCTTGGTCTGCTTCTCGGAGTCATCCGACATCGCCGGACGCCAGGTGACCGTGAAGTTGTTGCCCCATTGCGCCGCCTGGGCGACCGTGTAGGCCGGTGAACCCGCTTGCACCGTGCTGGCATTGGACACCGGCCGGTTGATGACGGGATTCAGAGCTGCATACGGCAGGTTCGCGAGGTCGAGCCCTTCGGGCAGGGTGTAACTCCACAGACCGGACGGTGTGATGTGTGCGTCAACCGCACCGTAGGTGTAGCCCACGGCGGTTCGAAGTTGGGCGCGCTGGTAGGTCGAGCCCGAATCTCCATACATGAGCTCGACTTTGACGTTCTCCCGGTTGAGTTCCAGGCCGGTCTGCCAGTTCCAGGTTTCGATCTCCGTGTCGTAGTTGATGGCGTCGATGTTGGCGTTGCCGTCGGCCAGGTGGAACGACGTGACGTGGTGGGTGTCATCGACCACGACGTTGGTCATGTTGCTTGCGACGCCGCAACCGGTGGTCACTTGCTGCGCGCCCGTCCCGGTGACGGTGGGGGCGCCGCACAGGCCGGTTGAGTAGTAGCCGGCGCCGAGTCCGGTAGCGACCGCGCGTGGCGTGAGCAGTTGGTTCGAGGTGTTCGCAATCGCTGCCTGGGTGAAGGAGCCGGCGAGGTTATAGCCCGGGCTGCCGAGGTTGAGCGTGTTGTCGACGCTGGTGGTGTGGCGGTTCGCCGTCTGATAAGCGGCATAGACCGTCATGTCGTCCGTTACCCGGAAGTCGAAACGAAAATCGCCCGAGTACCTTTCCTCCTCGGTCCGGCGCGGGAGTGAACGAATGAGCGACGGTGCGTAGTCGTTCCACTGGTTCAGGCAGGTCTGCAGTGCATCGCGCTGTTCATTCTGCGCCGCGGTGCGATTGGCCGCGATGGTTGCGCCGGATGTCGGGACGGTGCCGAGGACGTTGTCGCCCGCCGGCATGTTGTCCCATTGCTGCTGGGTCAGGGCCGGAAACTCCGCGAGGCAGGCCGCCGGAGACGCGGCTGCCGCTGACCTCGTGAGAATGTCGATGGGCGACCTCGACGCATAAACCGGCACGCCGCCGGGCCCGAAAACACGGAAATTCCCGGCCGTCGCGGTCGGATCAACAAGGGCCGGATTGTAGGTAAAGGTCTTTTCCGGCGACTGATCGAAATCGGCGTTGCGGAACGGCCCGGCATTACCCGACGTCTGCGGCTGTTGAATATCCGTCGTAGTTTCGAACTTCGAATAGTTGACGTTGGCGAACACGCCAAAGCGGTCGTCCCCGAACTTGCGACCGAAAATGAGTGAACCACTCGGCGTCAGATTTTCGCTGATGGAGTTCTGCTGGCCGTCGGTGGAGATCGAAAAGTAAGGTTTGTCGAAGTCGAGACCGTTTCGGGTTTCGATGGCCACCGAACCGCCCAGCGAGCCTTCCGTCATGGCCGCCGTCGTGCCTTTGTAGATGTCGATGGTCTTGATGATGGCGGACGGCAATTCGCGCAGGTCGGCCGCGCGGCCTCCACCGGCGTTGACGCCATTGGCCAGCGCGCCGTTGGTGTTCAGAACGGTCATGCCGTCGATGCTGACGCGCGTGGCCTCGGGGCCGTTGCCGCGCACCGAAATGCCCTGGCCCTCGCCGTTGTCGCCGCGATCGAGCGCAACACCCGCGATGCGGGAAATCGCTTCGTTGACGTTTTGATCGGGGAACTTGCCGACATCCTCGGCGGCGATGGAATCCACCGCTGTCGCGCCGCGCTTCTTGCGTTCGATCGACGTGCGCTGGGATGCGCGCGTGCCGACGACGACCACCGATTCCAATTCTTGCGCAGTCTGTGACGGCGCGTCAGCCGCGGCGGGCGCAGCATTCGTTGCAGGTGGCGCATCCCCCGCAGCTGGCGCCGGAGCCGCAACCGGTGTGTCCGCCGCAACTGGCGCGGGCGACGCGGTCGGCGCCTGGTCGCCATTCTGCGCCGTGGCGATAGGTGACGAACTCAGTAGCAGAGCCGCGAGGCCCGCCGAAGATCCAATGAACCGATCGCCTGGACGGCTACCGAAACTGCGCTGGCGCGATGATTTCCGCATGTTGCCCCTCTCCTGAGTGCAAGTATTTGCGCGTTTTCCTGTCCTGTGACGAAAAGCGGACAAACGCATTCCGCTCATCGTATGCCGCTGGTTCGGCAAACTTATTTGCTAAGACCTGTGGCCGTTGAGACCGCCACATAGATTCCATTTGCTCGACGATACGATTACTTATGATCGTATTTGATTGTTTTTGATGTTCCCCCTTAAGTGGAGCGACTGTCAATGTTGTTTTCCGTCAAGTGAGATACGCGCACGCTTATGGATATGTGAACTCCCACCTAACAAGCGGATTCCCCGTCGCCTAATGACCCTCGCCGCACTATGTCTGGTGTTGCTGGCCGCCTTCACGCACGCCTGCTGGAACCTCTCCGCCAAATACGCCGCCGAATCCCGCCACTTCGTCTGGCTGTTCTCGGCGGGGTCCGTGCTCGTCTACGGGCCCGTGGTGCTGGCCGTGGTCATCGTCGAACAACCGGTGTTCGAAACGCGTCATTGGCTGGCGCTCGCCGCGACTTCGGTCCTGCATCTCTTGTATTCGCTCAGCCTGCAGGCCGGGTACCGCCATTCCGACCTGTCGGTGGTGTATCCGATCGCGCGCGGCACCGGGCCGCTGCTGTCGTTCATCGGCGCGGGCTGGTTGTTAGGTGAAGCTCTGACGGCCCAGTCGGTCACCGGGCTGCTGCTGATCGTGAGCGGAATCCTGCTGGTGGCCGGGATCGTCGGTCACCACCGGCGCGCGCCGCGCGTCGGCGTGTTCTACGGCCTGATGACCGGCGCGTTCATCGCGGCGTACACGCTCAACGATGGCTGGGCGGTGAAGGTGCTGCTGATCTCGCCATTCGTCGTCGACTTCACCGGAAACCTGTTTCGCATGGTCGTGCTCGCGCCGCGTGCCTGGGCCGACCGCAGACGCGTAGGTCTCGAGGCGCGCGTCTTTCGCAAGCCCATCATCATCGTCAGTGTGCTCGGGCCGCTCGGCTACATCCTCGTGTTGTTCGCGATGCGGCTGGCGCCCGTGAGTCACATTGCGCCGGCGCGCGAGCTGTCGACGCTGGTGGGGGCGTGGTTTGGCTCACGCCTGCTGCGCGAAGAGTCCGGTCCCTGGCGGCTCGCCGGCGCGGCGCTCATCGTTGCCGGAGTGATCGCGCTCGCGGTGCCGGCCTGACGCGCTGCCGGCGCCAGCGAAAGGGCGGCAATGGTTTGACCGGGCGGATGTTCCGCAGCACGCGGCGCGATGGAAACCGGAAGGATTCATCCGCACGCGAAACCGCGAGCTTGTGCATGAGCCGGTCGGCGTCGAATGGCGCCCGCACCTTGACGTCGTTGTCGAAGTAGCAATAGACATCGAGCGGTCGCGAGCGTGCCAACCGATCGGCTGCGCGCTGCGCATCTGCGGGCTCGCGGCCACGCGTCCACGCACGAATCCGCCGCGCCCAACGGTCGAGCGCCGCCTCGGAATAACCACTGGCGTACAGTTCCTCATCGCCGTGCAGGCGCAAGTACATGAAGTCGCTCGTGACGTCCTCGAGATACGGCCACTTCCCGGCGGTGTCGGCCACCACGAGCGCGACCTGGTGCCGGCGCAGTTGCGCGATGAAATCCGGCGTCGCGAAACTCGCGTGGCGGATCTCGATGGCGTGGCGCAGCGGCCGCTCGGCATCGATCTGCAGGCAGGAGCGGCCGTGCATGCGGCTCTCGCGCGACCTCGCGAGTTTCAACGCCTGCGAGGTATCGCGCGGCAGCAGCGCCAGGAAAGTCTCGAACAACCCCGCGTCGTAACGCAGCGAGGGCGGAAACTGCCACAGCATGGGGCCTAACTTCTCGCGCAGGTTGAACACGCCGGAGGCGAAGAAATTCGCGAGCGGCTTGCGGATGTTCTTGAGCCGCAGGATGTGCGTGATGAAGCGCGGGCCCTTGACGCTGAACACGAAGCCCGCGGGCGTCGCCCGGCGCCACGCCTCATAACTGCCGGGTGTCTGCAGCGAATAGAACGAGCCGTTGATTTCAATGCTGGGAAACGCGCGCGACGCGAACTCGAGCTCACGATGCTGCGCGAGGTCGGGTGGATAGAAGATCCTGCGCCACGGCTCGTAACGCCAGCCCGAAATGCCGATGCGAATGGTCGCCATGCGAACCACTGTGGTGGTTTCGCAAGCGGGTCACTGTCGGAAGATGGAGCGGGCGGGCACGGCAGATTCCCGCAAACGCGCGGGTCCCGGTGCTGACCGCGCGCCGAGCTACGCCAGGCGATCCTCGGCACGCCGGCTCGTGAGCTCGGCCAGCGCGGCGCGCAGCTCGCGAATGCGCGGCGGCTTGCCCAGCAACCGGTCGACATTCGGTGGCCGCTCGACACGATCGGCCAGCTGGTGTCGCCATCCGGTGAGCAGGATGATCGGCGTGCGCGGCGAAATGGCGCGCAGGCTGGCGATAACCTGCCGGCCGTCGACATCGGGCATGGCGAGATCGGTGATCACGATGTCGTAGGGCATCCCGGCATCACGCGCCGCGCGGAAGGAATCGATGCCCGACTGGCCACCCCCCGCGGTACTCACCTTGTGGCCTTCGTCGATGAGGGCGCTGCGCATCGATTCGATCAGCGAGGGATCGTCATCGATGAGCAGTACGCGCAGGCTCCGGGCGATGGGTGCCGCGGTGCGTCGCTGGTCGGCTATGTCCGGTTCCTGCACACGGGGCCGGTCGAGATCGCGCAGGCGCGCGACGGCGAGCGCCACGTCATCGACCGCGCGCCGGATGCTGGTGACGTACTGGCGCGCCCGCACATCGAGCTGTTCACGCTCGAGCAGCGCATCCGCGTACAGCGAGATGGGCGACATCGCGATGTCGATGTCGTTGGCGATGGTGCTGGCGGTTTCACCGTGCTGATGCGGGTGGCCGACCCTGTCGAGAATGTCTGTCGCCGGGGTGTTTCGTTCAGCGCTGTTCATGACACGAGCCCTCCGATCGAGCGACACAAAACAGTAGTAGTTTGATAGGGTTAAGTCACTAAGGACTTCTCCCAAGGCGTCATGCCGTTACGCAGCGATATCGATTTCATGCGCCTCGCCCTGGAGGCTGCGCGCGGTGCGGAAGCGGCCGGCGAGGTGCCTGTAGGCGCCGTGTTGGTGCAGGGCGACGCCGTACTCGCGGTGAGCGCAAACCGACCCATCGCCGGTCACGACCCGACTGCCCACGCCGAGATCGAAGCCCTGCGCGCCGGCGGCAAGGCGCTGGGCAGCTACCGGCTCAATGGAACCACGCTCTACGTGACGCTGGAGCCCTGCGTCATGTGTGCCTCGGCCATCGTGCATGCGCGCATCGCGCGCCTGGTGTTTGGAGCCTGGGACCCGAAGGCCGGCGCCGCGGGCAGCACCACCAACGTGTTCACCATGCCGTCCATGAACCATCGCGTGGATGTCTTTGGCGGCGTGCTCATGGAAGAGAGCGCGCGGCTTCTGAATGCCTTCTTCGAGGCGCGTCGGCGGAATCCGACTTAGCCGCGGGGCGATGCGTCCGGCTCTTTCGTTGTGTTAGCGTCGCGCTCCCTCACGCTGCCCGCCACATGGAGGATTTCCGCCGTGCACACCTCAATTCGCCCCCTCATTTGCGTCGTCTTCGCCACAGCTGTCTCCGCCGCGTTCGCCGCGCCGGTCACATACAACGTGGACCCCGAACACACCTATCCGAGCTTCGAGGCAGACCACTTCGGCGGCCTGTCGGTGTGGCGCGGAAAATTCAAGCAGAACAGCGGCACGGTCGTGTTCGACCGCGAAGCGCAGACCGGCACTGTCGACATCACCATTGATACGACCTCGATCGATACGGGCCACGACAAACTCAACGGGCACCTCAAGGGAAGCGACGCGGGGATGCTCGACGGCGCGAAGTACCCCACGGCCACTTACAAGGGCAAGCTCGCCAAATTCAAGGACGGCGCGCCCACGGAAGTGCAGGGCGACCTCACGCTGCACGGCGTCACCAAGCCCGTGACGCTCACCATCCGGTCGTTCAAGTGCATGGCGCACCCCATGAAGAAGATAGAGGTCTGCGGTGCCGATGCCGTGGGAACCATCAACCGCGAAGATTTCGGCATCAACTGGGGCAAGGCGTTCGGCTTCAGGATGGACGTGAAGCTGGCCATTCAGATCGAAGCGCTCAAGGCCGGCTGATTCAAGCGAGCGGATTCAAACGAGGGGATCGGGATGAGGAAGTCTTTTTGCGCGCTGGCCCTGCTGGTGTTGGCCGCGACTGCGGCCGGCGCCGACCAGGATGGCGGGAACGCTATCTTCGACGGCAAAACGCTGGCCGGCTGGAAAACACTGGGCGGAGGCGCCGACTACCAGGTGGTCGACGGCGTCATCGTCGGCTCCTCGCGGCCCGGCGTGCCGAACAGCTTCCTCGTCACCGAGAAGAACTACCGCGATTTCATCTTCGAGTTCGACGTACGCCAGGATGTCGGGCCCACCAACTCCGGTGTGCAGTTTCGCAGCCTGAGCACACCGGAATTCGAGAACGGGCGCGTGCACGGCTACCAGGCGGACATCGATCCTTCGCCCCGGCAGTGGAGCGGCAGCCTCTATGAAGAGGCCCAGCGAGGCTGGTTCTACACCGGTGAGCTGCACCCGCCGGCCAAGGCGCTCTACAAGTTCGGTGAGTGGAATCACTACCGCATCGAGGCCATCGGTCCGCGCCTGCGCGTGTGGATCAACGGCGGACCGGCGGCGGATGTCATCGATGACGCGAAGCCGGAAGGTTTCTTCGGCCTGCAGGTTCACAGCATCAACAGTGCGGACGAGGCCGGACGCACCACCAGCTGGAAGAACCTCAAGGTGCAGACGAAGCACCTGAAGCCGAGCCCGCCCATGGGCATCTTCATCCGCAACAACCTGCCTAACAATCTCGATGCGGACGAGAAGACGCAGGGCTGGCGGTTGTTGTGGGACGGCAGGAGCACGCGTGGCTGGCGCAGCGCGAACGGCGAAGGTTTTCCGGCCAGGGGCTGGTCATACGCCGATGGCGTGCTCGCGGTCGCGGCCAAGGGTGGCGGCGGCGACATCATGACCGACGAGGAGTTCTCCGCCTTCGAGCTGCAGATGGAGTTCAAGGTGTCCGCCGGCGCCAACAGCGGCATCTTCTACCTGCTTACCTCGCCGCGCGACCCGGTGAGCGGCGCGCCGCTCGGGCTCGAGTACCAGATCCTCGACGACGAGCGTCACCCCGACGCGAAGCTCGGCATCGATGGCAATCGCACCATCGCCTCGCTGTACGACATCTATCCGCGCGCCAAGCTCATGACCAACGTGGGCATCGCCCCCAAGGTCGGCGCCTGGCAGCACGCGCGCATCGTCGCGCGGCCCGATGGCACCGTGGAGCACTGGCTGAACGGCGTGAAGGTGCTGGAGTTCAAGCGCGGTTCGGACGACTTCCGCACGCGCGTCGCGGCCAGCAAGTTCAAGTCGACCGCGGGGTTTGGCGAAGCGCCGAAGGGGCGCATCCTGCTGCAGGATCACGGCGACGAAGTCGCGTTCCGCAGCATCAAGATCCGCGAGATAAAGTAGTTAGTCGCGCGCGACGACGTTGTCGGGCACCGAGGCTTCGAGAATCGCCGCGAACTGCGACACGCGCTCGACGAACTGCGCGGTCTCGCGGCCATTGGCATAACCGCGTTTGACGCGCGAATACCATGCCGGCTCCGAGAGGCGCGGCAGGTTGGCGCGCACGTCGGACCACCTGTCGGGGTTCTTCTTGCGCATCTGCGTGATGATGCGCGCGTCTTCGAGATGGCCGATGCCGATGTTGTACGCGGCCATCGCCAGCAGCGTGCGGTCGGGGTCGCGAATGCGCTTCGGGATGCGCTCTTTCATGAGCGCCAGGTAACGCGCGCCCGCCATGATGTTCTCATCGGGCGAAAAGACGTTTTTCACGCCCATTTTCGTCACGGTCAGCGGCATCAGCATCATCACGCCCTGCGCACCCCGGGGCGACACCGCCGCGGGACGCCAGCGCGATTCCTGGTAACCGAGTGCCGCGAGCGACCGCCAGCGGATACCCGTATCCCGGCCCGCGGCCTCGAAGGACGAGCGCAGGTGCGGCAGCCGCGTCTCGATGTGGCTGCGGAAATCGGCGGCCAGGCGCCTCGGAAGCCGAGCGCGCTGGGTCGGCGGCCTGGTGGCCGGTGTGGCCTTCGAGGCGGGTTTTGGCTTGGGTTTCGAAGGAGGCGGGTGCTCGGCAGCCGACACCGGAAGGGATGCCCCCAAAGCCACCAACCCCAGGGCCAGGAATGCCCGCCGGTTTTTCAGGATTTTCCGCCCCTTGGCTATGTGCATCGTTCGGCTAGAATACGCGCCCCGCAGGGGGCGGCCCTAATTTAAGAGTGGTCGTCCACAGGTGCGGAGAGGTACCGAAGCGGTCATAACGGCGCCGACTCGAAATCGGATGGTCGGGTAATTCCGGCACGTGAGTTCGAATCTCACCCTCTCCGCCATTTATTCTTTGTACCGTCATCGCGGGTGAGATTCGAACTCACGTGCATGAATCGAGACGAGTTCGACAGCTTTGCGGAGCAAAGCTGGACACAGGCGCGCAGCGCCTGTGGCCCCGAGCGCAGCGAGGGGTGAGCGACGGTCCCCCGTCGC
>DASTXR010000108.1:0-16995 GCA_035765415.1 Steroidobacteraceae bacterium
CCCATGTCGGCGCCCGCCATCAATTTCTCCACGTCCATGAGGATCCGCATGCGCTCATCGAGCGTGCCGAATCCGATGATGTGGCGCGTGTCCGCGCCGGCGCCCAGCGACGGCGCGGGCTTGATCTGCGCGGGTCCGAGCGTGATGACGTCGGATACTCCGTCGACGACCACGCCGACGACGCGAGTCGCCACGGTGAGGATGATCACCACCGTGGTCTCGTTGTACTCCGCGCTCGCGAACTTGAACTTGAGGCGCAGGTCGATGATGGGCACGACCACGCCGCGAAGGTTGATGACGCCCAACAGCCAGGCCGGCGTGTGCGGCACCTTGGTGACGCTGCTCCAGCCGCGGATTTCCTGCACGGTCAGGATGCCGACGCCGTATTCCTCGCCGGCCAGCTTGAACGTCAGGAACTGCTGTGTGTCGGCTGCCTCGAGGGCGCCGCTGGCGTTGGCCATGCTCGTTGAAGAACGGCTCATGCGGCCTGCGGCTTCGCAACGCCGCGCTCCTCGGGTGCCTGGAAGCGCGTGATGACGCCGGGGATGTCGAGAATCAGCGCCACGCGGCCGTCACCCAGCATGGTGGCGCCGGCGAGTCCCGTGACCTGCTTGAAGTTGGTTTCCAGGCTCTTGATGACCACCTGCTGCTGCGACATGAGCTCGTCGACGAACAGGCCGACACGCTTGCCGTCGGCCTCGACGATCATCAGCAACCCGTCGAGCAGGTCGTGATGATCCGGCTCGATGTCGAACAGCGCGTGCAGGCGCACGATGGGTAGATAGTCGTCGCGCAGGCGGAACACCTGGCCGCCGCTCGCCACCGCGCACACGCGCTCGCGCGTGACCTGGATGGTCTCGACGATCGAGACGATGGGCACCACGTAGACTTCCTTGCCGACGCGCGCCAGCTGGCCGTCGAGGATGGCCAACGTGAGCGGCAGGCGGATGCGGATGGTGCTGCCCTTGCCTTCCGTCGAGAAGATCTGGATGTGGCCGCCGAGCTCGTTGATGTTGCGGCGGACCACGTCCATGCCGACGCCACGCCCGGAGACGTCGCTGACCACGTCCGCCGTGGAGAAGCCGGGCGCGAAAATCAGGTTGAGGATGCGCTCCTCGGAGAGCTCGACGTCGTTGGTGACGAGGCCGCGCTCGAGCGCCTTCCTGAGGATCTTGTCCTTGCGCAGGCCGCCGCCGTCGTCGCTCACTTCGACGATGACGTTGCCGCCCTTGTGATAGGCGTGCAGGCTGATGGTGCCATGCTCGCTCTTGCCGGCGGCCAGGCGCACATCGGGCATCTCGATGCCGTGGTCGATGGAGTTGCGCACCAGGTGCACCAGCGGATCGCCTATCTTCTCGAGCACGGTCTTGTCGAGCTCGGTCGTGTCGCCGGTGACCTTCAGTTCGATCTTTTTGCCGAGGCGCTGGCCCAGGTCGCGCACCAGCCGCGGGAAGCGGTTGAACACGAAGCTGATGGGCAACATGCGCACGCGCATGACGCTTTCCTGCAGCGCGCGCATGTGGCGCTCGAGCTGCGCGAGCGCGGAGCGCAGCTCACCGGCCTCGCGGCCTTCGAGCGGCGCGGCGAGCTGGCTCAGCACGGATTGCGTGATCACGAGCTCGCCCACGGAGTTCAACAGCTCATCGATCTTCTCGATGCTGACGCGAATCGATCCGCCGTCCGGGTTGGCGTTGCGCGCGGCCACTTCGGCCTTGGGCGGGACCGCTTCGGGCGCCGCTGCAGCGGCCGCGACGGGCGCGGCGGACTCGGACGGAGCCGCCACTGCCGGTGCGGACGGTTCGCCGCCGATGCGCTCGATGGTCAGCTCGCATTCGCTCTCCGCCCACTCGAACACGGCGTGTACGGCGGAGCGTTCGATCTCGCCCTCGACTTCGAGATTCCAGCGAAGACGGCAGACTTCCGGATCGAGATCGGTGAGCGGAGGAATGCCGCCGGCGTCCACCGAGACTTTCAGGTGACCCAGCGTCGACAGTTCGCGCAGGATGCGCAACGGATCGTTGCCATGGCGAAGCAGGTCCGGACCGGGTACGAACCTGATGCGCCAGCCGGGCGTCGGCGCCGGTGCGTCCGGCGCAGCGTGCGTTTTCGCGGGCGATGCGGCAGCCACGGGAGCCGCGGCCGTGCCGCTCTCGCCCATGATGCGATCGAGCTCGGCGCGCAGCTTGGCGACGCCCGCGGTGTCGATGGCGTCCTTGCGCTGCGTGGCGCTGAGCATGCCGCGCATGGCGTCGCCCGAACGCAGCAGCACGTCGACGATGTCCGGGCGGACCTGGCGCTTGCCGGCGCGCAACTGGTCGAGCAGCGTCTCGAGCACGTGCGTGAAGCCGGCCACTTCGTTGAAGGCGAATGTCGCGGCGCCGCCCTTGATGGAATGCGCCACGCGGAAGATGGTGTTGATGAGCTCGGCGTCGACTTCACCGGCGGAAAGCTTGAGCAGCGCCGCCTCCATCGAGTCGAGCGCTTCGAAGCTCTCTTCGAAGAAGATTTCGTGGAATTGCGTGAGGTCGAGAGTCATGCCGGGTATTCCAGCAACGGGCTGACGCCGAGTAGTTCGATGGCCTTCTCGAGCGTGGCCGAGCGTCCGGTCCACTTGTAGGCGACGCCCTTCTCGAGGCAGTCGAGTGCGAACGCGACGATGAGCTGGATGCCGGCGGTATCCACCAGCTCGACGCTGCCGCCGTCGATCTCGTAAGGACCTGGCAACGCGGCCTGCGAGAGCAGATGGGCGCGCACCGCCTCCGCTTCCTGGATGGTGCACGACGTGCCGAGAATCACGCGGCCGAGGCGTTGCGCCGTCGCGGGAGCCGGCTGCGTTGCCGGAATGACAGCGGCGGCCACGACAGCGGGAGCGGCGACTGCCGTTGCAACCGCAGGAACTGCGGCAACCGCCGGGACGGCGGCCACGGCGCGGACGCGGTGTGAGCCCGCCGCTTTGGAGCGCGATTTCTTGCGCGTGTCTTTCATGAAGTTAAGTCAAACCAGGTTTACGCGCATCCCGCGCCCGCACTATGTTGTCGGCCGTAAGGCACGGCTCGTTGAGGGGATATTCATCACAACTCTCAAGCGATTTTCTGTGCTTCAGCGTCGGCCCTACGGGGTTCGCCGCACTCGTGCAGGCGCCTCAGCAGCTTGGCTTCCGCGCGCGTGGTGCCGCAGCTCGCCACGATCTCGTCGACGCTCGCGCCACTGCGTGCCATACGGATCGCGGTTTCGTAACCACGCGTGTTCGCCATGGGTGCGGCAGGCGCGGGACGCGCAACCGGTGTTAGCGCCCTCGCCTGCGCCTGTACCTGCGCCTCGATGACTCGCGCTTCCATCGACTCGATGGAGCCGCCGAGCGCGATCAGCTGCCCTGACAATCTGCGGATCTCGACGAGCGCGGTGTCGAGACGCGCCGTAACGTGCGCGTGAGCTTCTTCGGCCTGCCGGCGCGTTCGCAGCAGCGCCCAGGCGAAGCCGGAGAAAGCTGCAAGCGGCAACGCCGCGCGCAGGGCATCAATCCAGAATTCCGATTCGAAGTGCATAGACGAGCTCCTGTCATGCGCCGGAGGCTTCACGCGTCAAAGAGTCGACGGCGTGTGCCGGCATCGAGAGATGGAGCAGGAACCGTGCCAGCACGATTGCGGCCGGCAATTGCCGCTATTTCGGTGACGGAGTCGGCAGCACCTGGGCCGCGGCGGCCGCGACCGGCACACCTGCGGTGACTGGCGCGGCCGGTTGCGCCACTGGCTGCGACGCGACTTCCTCGGGCTGTGCGGACTCACCGGGTTGCGCGGGCTCGCTGGCCACGCCGCGGTCTTCGCCAAACGCATCTTCGGGCGGCAGATCGCCGGCGAGGATGACGATGAGCACGCGACGATTCGCGTTGCGGCCGTCGATGGTGTCGTTGGGCTGCGCGGGCCGGAACTCGCCGAGCCCGATGACGGCGAGCCGTGCGGGATCCACGCCGCCCCTGGCGAACAGGTGCACCACGCTCGCGGCGCGCGCGGCCGACAACTCCCAGTTCGACGGGAACGTGGACGTGTTGATCGGTCGATTGTCGGTGTGGCCTTCGACGCGCACCGGGTTCGGATACTTGGCGAGTGTTTCGGCTAGGACGGTGAGCGCCGGCAATGCGTCTTCGGAGAGTTTCGCGACGCCGCTCGCGAACAGGATGTCGGTGCGGATCTCCACTTCCACCCACGTGGAATGCCGGCGCACCGCGATCATGTCGGCGGCAACCAGCGGCGCCAGCGCCTTTTCGATTTCATCGGCCACGCGGCCGAGCGCGGGCGGCACGATGACCTTGCCGTCGGCGCCGAGCTTGTCAGGGCTCTTGCGCTGTCCGTTGCCGATCTGATCGGCGATGGTGATCGCCTGCATCAGCTGGCGCGGCTGGCCATCCAGCGTGGCCTGCTGCACGATCGACACGGCGATGTCGGCGCCGGAGCCGCGAGATTTCTCGCCCACCTGCACCGGTTCGAGCGTCTTCGGCGCACCGCGGAACGCGGCCTGCAGCGAATCGGACAACACGCGGAACTTGCCTTCGTTGATCGACGAGATCGCGTACATCACCACGAAGAACGCCAGCAGCAGCGTCACCAGGTCGCCATAGGGAATGGCCCAGGCTTCGTGGCTGGTGTGTTCTTCGTGTTTGCGTTTGCGCATGGGGGCAGCCCCCTTTTCCTAGCAAAAGGGGTCAGGCCTCACGGCCCGACCCTTGGAACAAAACTGTCGGCAAGGGAGGACTGACCCCTTTTGCTGGGAAAAGGGGGCTGCCCCCATTAGTGCAAGAACCCGTTCAACTTGGACTCGATGGCGCGAGGATTCTCGCCGAGCACGATCGACACGATGCCCTCGATGATCATCTCGCGGACCTGCGTCTGCTCGGCCACGATGCCCTTGAGCTTGCCGGCGATCGGCAGGAAGAACAGGTTGGCGAGGCCGATGCCGTACACCGTCGCGGTGAACGCCGCGGCGATGCCATGACCCAGCTTCGACGGATCGGCGAGGTTCTGCATGACGGCCATGAGGCCGAGCACGGCGCCGATGATGCCGAGCGTGGGCGCATAGATGCCCATGCCCTCGAAAACCTTGGCGGCCCGATTGTCGGCGTGTTCGCGCACGCCCACTTCCACCTCGAGAATCGCGCGGATCGCCTCCGGCTCGCCGCCGTCGACCACGAGCTGCAGCCCGCGCTTCACGAACGTGTCCTGCTCGCGCTCGATCATCGGCTCGAGGCCTAACAACCCCTGCTTGCGCGCGATGTTGCTCCAGTTGACGATCTTCTTGATGAGCGCTTCGGCCTGCATCGGCGGCGGCCGGAAGATCCAGCTCACGCGGCGCATCGCATGCTTGAACACCGGCAGCGGCGTCTGGATGAAGATGGAGGCCACCGTGCCCACCACCACGATCATGAAGGCGGCCGACGACAGCAACGCCGAGAGGCCCGCGCCCTTGAGCACCGCCCCGACCAGCACCGCCACCAGCGCCAGCACGAATCCAACAGCTGTCAGGATATCCATGACGCGTCTTAGATCACTTGTCCGCCGCCATCTGCGACAGCAGCGCGTCGATGTCGTCCTGTCCGGACACGGCATCGCCGTTCGTGATTCCCGCGACCTGCGGCCCCAGGCCCCGCTCCCAGTCGAGCTTCGCCGGCAACGCGCGCTGCATGCTGGTGACTTCGTTGCCATCGGCAATGCAAACCAGCTTGCCGAGCACCTGCTCGAGCTCGTCCACCAGCGCGATGACGCTGCGGATGATCTGCCCGGTGATGTCCTGGTAGCCCTGCGCCATCAGCAGTTCCGTCAGGTTGGCGCGCAACCTTTCGGAATCCGCACGCGTGCGCTGTAGATAGGTGGCGGCGCTTTCGGGCCACTGCGCCGCGAACGCCAGGTCGCGCTCGCCATATGACCTCCACGCGTCGAGCAGCGACGCCGCACCGCGCGCCGCTTCGTCCACCAGCGGTCCGCAGCTGTCGACGAGATCCATCGTGCGATGCGCGGCTTCGTCGGTGAGCTTGACCACGTGCGTGAGGCGCTTGCGCGCATCCGGCACTTCGTGGCCCGCGAGCACGTCGAGCCGCGCTTCGGCGCTGAAACGCGCCAGCGCCGACTGCGCGGTGGCCGTGATGCGCTTCAGTTCCGGCAACAGGCCGCAGTCCATCTGCGCCGACAATGCCTCGAATGCATGCCGGAATCCGGCCGCGTCGCCGCCGTCGAGCGCGCCCTGGAGCGCCGCAACCTGCGCGCGAAATTGTTCCGGGTCCGGATGGCTCATGGCGGGCTCAGGCAGCCGCGCGGCTGGCCAGGATCTTGTCGAGCTTTTCCTTGAGCGTGACCGCCGTGAACGGCTTGATCACGTATCCGCTCACGCCGGCCTGCGCCGCTTCGACGATCTGCTCGCGCTTGGCTTCGGCCGTCAGCATGAGCACCGGCAGCTTGGCGAGTTTCGAGTCGGCGCGCACGGCCTTCAGCAGGTCGAGCCCCGGCATGCCCGGCATGTTCCAGTCGGTGATCAGGATGTCGAACGAACCGGCCTTGAGCAGCGGCAGCGCAGTGTTGCCATCGTCGGCTTCGGTGATGTCGTTGTAGCCGAGCTCCTGCAGCAGGTTCTTCACGATCCGGCGCATGGTCGAGAAATCGTCGACCACGAGAAATTTCAGGTTGCTGCTCACTTTATATCTCCTCTCATCGATTCCACATCACGGGCCACATCACAGGCGATCGCGCCAGCCGGCGAGTCGCGCCTGCAGTCGTACCAGCGCCTGGCCATGTATCTGGCAGATGCGCGATTCGCTCACCCGCAAGGCCGCGCCGATTTCCTTCAAGTTCAGTTCATCGTCGTAATACAGGGACATCACCAGCCGCTCGCGCTCCGGCAGCCCACCGATGGCTTCCGCCAGCGCCGCGCGAAAATCCTCGTCGACCACGTCGCGGAACGGATCCGCGCTGGAGTCGGTCAGCGTCATCTCACCCTCGTCGGTGGTGAGACTCGAAATCTGGCAGCCCGCCGAATCCTCGACGATGCGGTGATACTCGCTGAGCTTCATGCCCATGCGATCGGCCACCTCCACGTCGCGCGCTTCGCGCCCGATTTCCGATTCAATCTCGCGGATCGCCTTCGCGACCGCGCGCGCCTTGCGGTGCACCGAACGCGGCGCCCAGTCGAGCTTGCGCAGCCCGTCGAGCATCGCGCCGCGGATGCGTATGCCCGCGTACGTTTCAAAACTCGCGCCGCGACCTTCCGAGTAGTTCGAGGCCGCTTCCAGCAGGCCGAGCATCCCGGCCTGGATCAGGTCGTCCACCTCCACGGACGCAGGCAGGCGCCCCGCCAGGTGATAGGCGATGCGCTTGACCAGTTCCGCGTGGCGCATCACCAGCGCTTCGGTTTCCCGCGCGCCGGGGCGTTGGCTGTATGCGTTGACGCCGGTCATCGGACAACCTCGAGGCGCACCGCGGGGCGCCTGATCAGGCGTTCGACAAAGAACTCCACGTTGCCCCGGGGACCATCCGCCACGGGCCAGTTATCGGCGCGCTGCGCCAGCGTCTTGAGCGCCACGGAGGCCGGCGCGCTCGGATACGCAGTCACAACGGGACGCTGTTCACGGATTGAGCGGCGCAGGAACGCGTCTTCGGGGATTTCGCCCACGTAGTCGAGGTCCACGGACAGGAACCGGCTGGCGACGCGTTCGAAACGCTGGAACAGCGCCTGCCCCATGCCGCGCCCGCGCACCTCGTTGACGACCACGCGAAACTGTTTCACGCCATGGTCCCGACTAAGGATTTTGATGAGCGCGTAGGCGTCGGTGAGTGATGCCGGTTCATCACAGAGAACCACCAGCACCTGCTGCGCCGCCTGCGAAAACTGCAGCACGCTGCCGGCGATGCCCGCAGCCGTGTCGATGATCAGGATGTCGACCTTGGCGGTGATGTCGCCGAAGGCGCGCACCAGTCCGACATGCGAGAGCGTGTCGAGCTCGGCGAGCTCGGCGATGCCCGACGCGGCCGGCACCACTTTGAATCCTTGCGGAGCCTCGATGAGGATTTCCTCGAGCGTGCAATTGCCCGCGAGCACATCGGCGAGCGTGAGTCGCGGCGTGAGCCCGAGGAACACATCGACATTGGCCAGTCCCAGGTCGCCGTCGAGCAGCATGACCTGCTTGCCACGCTCGGCCAGCGATGACGCGAGATTCACGGCTATCGTCGTTTTTCCCACGCCGCCCTTGCCGCCCGTGACGGCAATCACCTGCACCGGTGTATTCGCGCGCACTTGCTCGGTTCGCGCAGTCGCTTTATCGACGGCCATGGGTCACTCCCGTGATACGTCGCTGCATGACTTCGTCGTCGGCGGTCGCACCGCTGCGGCTGGCGATCTCCACGGCGCGGCTCACCAGCGTGTGTGCGCGCGCGGGATGCAGATCCTCCGGCACGCGCTGGCCGTCGCTGATGTAAGCCACCGGCAGCTTGTGACGCACCAGCGTCGACAACACGCCCCCGAGGCTCACGGCCTCATCCACCTTGGTGATCACGCAGGAGCTGGGACGCGCCACCGCGAACAGCTTCATGGCCTCTTCGATCGCGCCGGACTGGATGCTCGCCGGAATAACCAGTGACGTCTCGATGCGCGTCTCGGCCTGGTTCATCAGGCGCAGGCGCCGGGCCAGGTCCGGGTCGCGCGGACTCGCGCCCGCGGTGTCGATGAGCACCAGCTGCTGGCCGGACAACGCGTCCAGCAGCTCCGGCAACTCCGCGACGTCGTAAACGGTGTGCGCCGTGACGCCGAGCAGGCGTCCCAGCATGTGCATCTGCTCGTGCGCACCGATGCGCACCGCGTCGGCCGATACCAGCGCCACACGGCGCGGTCCGTGGCGCAGCACCCAGCGGGCGGCGAGCTTGGCTAACAAAGTGGTTTTGCCAGCGCCGGCGGGGCCCGCGAAGGCGATGCGGCCGCCGGTCTCGAGCCAGCGATCGCCGGTCACCTGCACGGTGCGCGCGATGGTGGCGAGCGCGAAGCGGCGCGCCGCGGAGAAAGTGAGGTCGGCGGGAATCTTGCGCGCCAGCGAGGCTGCGAGATCCTGCGTGATGCCGAGCTGCGCGAGTTCCTTGAGCATCGCCGCCTGCAGCGGCGAGCGCCGCGACATGTCGTTCCACGCCAGCGTCGCCAGCTGGGATTCGAGCATGCGGCGCATGTCTTTGACTTCGTTGGCGAGTGAACTGTGCTCTGCATGTGCAGCGGGCGCCGCGGCTTCCGCGGGAGACGCAGCCTTGGGCACCAGCGCCTCGGATAACTGCGATGAAGCACGGCGCACGGGCGCGGGCTCGATGTTCTCGCGCTGCGTGACCTGGGGGGCGCCGCGAGGCGCCGCGTGCTCGCGCGCGATCTCCACGTCGATCGCCGCGACGACTTCCACCTGGTCGCCGACGGTGCCGGAAGAAAGGATGACCGCCTCGGGCCCCATGGCGTCGCGCACCTGCGCCAGAGCGCTGCGCATATCCTTGGCCAGGTATCTTTGAATTCTCATTCTCTACTCCACTCCTAACGCGCGCCCACCGACGTGACCATGCGGACCTTGCGGTTGTCAGGCACCTCGTTCCAGGCAAGCACATGCAGCCCGGGCACGCTGACCCTGAAGAACCGCGCCAGCGAAGTACGCAGCGCCGGCGGCGTCAGCAGTACCGCCGGTTCACCGCCACGTTCTTGACGTTGAGCGGCCTCTGACAATCCACGTTGCAAACGCTCTGCCAACCCGGGCTCGAGTCCCGGGCCCGCGGCCGAATTGGCCAGTCCGTTTGACAATAGGCGCTCGAGTTCCGGCTCAAGTGTGATGACGGGCAACTCTTCGGCGAGGCCGACGATGTCCTGGACGATCTGTCTGCCCAGGGCAACCCTGACCTGCGCCTGCAGCACCGCGGGATCCTGCGAGCGCGAACCGGCTTCCGCCAAAGCTTCGACGATGGCGCGCACGTTGCGGATCGGCACGCGCTCCGCGAGCAGCCCCTGCATGACGCGCACGACCACGGCCAGCGGCAGTACTTTCGGCACCAGCTCGTCGACCAGCTTCGGCGCGGACTTGGCGAGATTCTTGAGGAGCTGCTCGGCTTCTTCGTGGCCGAACAGCTCGTGCGCATGCGACTGAATGAGATGCGACAGGTGCGTGGCGATCACCGTCGCCGCGTCCACCACGGTGTATCCCAGCGATTGCGCGTGTTCGCGCAGGTTGGGCTCTATCCACACCGCTTCCATGCCGAATGCCGGATCGCGGGTCGCGAGCCCGTTGACCGGGCCGAACACGCGGCCGGGGTTGATCGCGAGCTCGCGGTCCGGATGTACGACGCTCTCGCCGATGGCCACACCGGCTAGCCGGATGCGGTAGGTGTTGGGGCCCAGCTCCAGGTTGTCGCGGATGTGCACGGCCTGCACGAGGAAGCCGAGCTCCTGCGTGAGCTTGCGGCGGATGCCGCGGATGCGGGCTAACAAGTCGCCGCCCTTGGTGCGATCGACGAGCGGCACGAGGCGGTAACCCACCTCGAGGCCGACCGCGTCCACGGGACGCACGTCTTCCCAGGACAACTCCTGGTTCTCAGGCAGAGGCGGCGGAGGCGGCGGTTCCGCTTCCGCGACCGGCGCGAGCGCCGCCGCTTCGCGCTTCTTCACGAGACGCCACGCGCCGAAGGCACACAGGCCGGCGACCGACAGGAACGCCAGGTTCGGCATCCCGGGGATCACGCCCATGATGCCGAGCACCGCGGCCGCGACGGCCAGCGCCTTCGGCTGGCCGAACAATTGCTTCTGCAATTCGCCGCCCATGTCCTGCTCGCGCGTGACGCGGGTGACGATGATGGCAACCGCCACCGAGAGCATGAGGCCGGGAATCTGCGCCACGAGGCCGTCGCCGATGGTCAGCAACGTGTAGGTCTTGGTGGCTTCACCCATCGGCAGGTCGTGCATCATCGTGCCGATGAGCAGTCCGCCGATGATGTTGATGACCATGATGAGGATGCCGGCGACGGCGTCGCCGCGGACGAACTTGCTGGCGCCATCCATGGAGCCGTAGAAATCGGATTCGGCGCGCACTTCGGCGCGACGCACGCGGGCTTCATCCTGCGTGATGATGCCGGCGTTCAGGTCCGCGTCGATGGCCATCTGCTTGCCGGGCATGGCGTCCAACGCGAAACGCGCCGACACTTCCGAGACGCGGCCCGCGCCCTTGGTCACCACCACGAAGTTGATGATGGTGAGGATGATGAACACCACCGCGCCGACGGCGTAGTTGCCGCCGATCACGAATTCACCGAACGCGGCGATCACCTTGCCGGCCGCGTGCGAACCCTCGTGGCCATGCATGAGCACCACGCGCGTCGAGGCCACGTTGAGCGCCAGGCGCAGCAGGGTCACCAACAGCAGCACGGTCGGGAAGATCGCGAACTCCAGCGGCCGCCTGACCTGGAACACCGCCATCACGATGACCAGCGACAGCGCGATGTTGAACGTGAACAGCACGTCGAGCATCACCGGCGGCAGCGGCAGGATCATCATCGCGAGGATCGAGATGAGACCGATGGGCACGCCGATGCCCATGCGCATCAGGCTTGCGGGCAGTCCGGCGGTTGTGTTGTCGGTGGCCATCGGTAGTTAGTGCGGGCTCAGTGGATGACCGGCGGCGGCGGCGGCTTCGCGCCGCGCGCGACCGCTGCCTTGAGCTGGTAGACGTAGGTCAGCACCTGCGCCACGGTGACGTACAGGGCGGCCGGCACTTCCTGCCCGAGCTCCACGCTGCGATACAACGCGCGGGCCAGCGGCGGCGCCTCGACCAGCGGCACGCCGTTTTCGGCGGCGACCTCGCGGATGCGCGCCGCGAGCAGGTCCGTGCCCTTGGCCACCACCACCGGCGCCCGCATGCGGGTTTCGTCGTAACGGATGGCCACGGCGAAATGCGTCGGGTTGGTGATGACCACGTCGGCCTTCGGCACTTCCTGCATCATGCGACCGCGCGCCAGAGCGCGCTGCGCTTCGCGGATGCGGCTGCGCGTCTCGGGGGAGCCTTCGCTCTCCTTGTATTCTTCCTTCACTTCCTCGCGCGTCATCTTGAGGTCGCGCGCGTGCTGCCAGAGCTGGAAAGGCACGTCGAAGGCGGCGATGGCCACCAGGCCGAAACACAGCACCAGCAAGGAGTAACCGGCGAGCGCGGCGGAGTGGCCGATGGCGCCGTGCAGCGGCTCGCTGGACAGGCCCATCATCTGTGGCGTCATTCCACGCAGCAGAACCCAGGCGATGGCCGACACCACCAGCACCTTGGCGATGCCCTTGCCGAGCTCCACGGTGCCACGCGCCGAGAACATGCGGCCGAGGCCGGCCGCGGGGTTCAGCTTCGAGAATTTCGGCATCAGCGCTTCGCCGGAGAAATTCCAGCCGCCGATCGCGAGCGGCGCCGCCAGCGCCGCGACGAACGTGGCGCCGAGGATGGGCAGGATGATGACGAGCGAACGCAGCCCGGCATCCATGAGCGCGGGCCAGATCACGCCCTCGCCCACCGCCTGTGCGGGACTCAGCGTCAACAGGTCGCGCATGAGATCGGCGAACCTGCCAGCCGCCCCGCTGCCGAGCGTGTAGATAGCCGCGGCGGCCGAGATACACACCGCCGCCATCGACAGCTCGATGGAGCGTGGAACCTGGCCGCGCTTGCGCGCCTCCTCGAGGCGCTTCGGTGTAGCTTGTTCTGTGCGTTCTGCGCCGGACCCGGACTCAGCCATGACTCATGGCCCTCCGTTCGCGTTGTGCAGGCTGCGCAGGAAGTCGAAGCCCTGCGCCATCAGCGTGGTGAAACTTTCCTGCATCGGCCCGATGCCGGCGAGCACGACGAGCAGCCCGACGACGAGAGAAACCGGGAAACCGACCGCGAACAGGTTGAGCGACGGCGCCGCGCGGCTCACGACGCCGAACGCGAGATTGACGATGAGCAGCGCGGTGATGCCCGGAAGCGCAACCGCGATGGCGCCGGCAAACAACTGGCCACCCCAGAGGATGAGCCCCCAGATACCTTCCTGGCCGAGACCGGTGGTCCCCACGGGCAACGCGTACAGGCCCGCGACCAGGAGTTCGATCAGCGCGGTGTCGCCACCCAGCGCGAGGAACGTGAGCGTGGCGAGAATGATGTAGAGCTGGCCCAGCGCCGGCGTGCTGCTGCCGCGCAGCGGGTCGACGTTGAATGCGAACGACAGGCCCATGCTGTTGGCGAGCAACTGTCCGGCGAGCCCCAGCGCGTCGAACACGATCTGCAGCGCGAAACCCAGCGCCACGCCGATGAGGAGCTGCTGGAACACCACGACGAAACCCTGCGGCGAAAACGGCGCGATGGCGGGCGTGGGAATCATCGGCGCGACGAGCGCGGTGATCGCCACCGCGAGAATGATGCGTGTGCGCGGCGACACGAAACGCGCGCCGAACACCGGCGCCACCATGAGGCACGCGCCGATGCGCGCGAACGGGAAGAACCCCTGCGCCACCCAGCCTTCGATCTGCCCGATGGTGAGCGCGATGCTCATCAGCCCACCAGCCCCGGAATGCTTTCGATGAGATTGCGCGAATACTCGATGAGCGTGCGCAGCATCCACGGGCCGGTGATGGCCAGCACCGCCGCCATGGCCAGCAGTTTCGGGATGAACGACAGCGTCATCTCGTTGATGGACGTCGCGGCCTGGAAGATGCCGACGATGAGGCCCACGGCGAGCGCGGTGAGCAGCAGCGGCGCCGAGAGCATGAGCGTGGTCTCGAGCGCGTGCCGTCCCACTGTCACCACCTGTTCGGGAGTCATCTGGTCGGCCCCTATCTGAAAAAGCTTTGGGCGAGCGTGCCCATGACCAGCGCCCAGCCATCTATCAGCACGAACAACATGATCTTGAACGGCAGCGATATCAGGACCGGCGAGAGCATCATCATGCCCATGGACATGAGCACGCTCGCCACCACGAGATCGATGATCACGAACGGGATGAACAGCAGGAAGCCGATCTGGAATGCGGTCTTGAGCTCGCTGGTGACGAAGGCCGGAACGAGAATGCTCAACGGCACGTCGGCCGGCTTCGCGAAACCCTTGCCGCCGGAAATGCGCACGAACGTGGCGATGTCGGATTCGCGCGTCTGCTCGAGCATGAATCCCTTGAGCGGAACGATGGCGCGTTCGAGCGCGACCGTGGTCTCGATGGTGCCGGCGAGATAAGGCTGCGCGGCCTCGGTGTTGATCTTGTCGATCACCGGCGCCATCACGAAGAACGTCAGGAACAGCGCCAGGCCCACGAGCACCTGGTTGGGCGGGCTCTGGCCCGCGCCGATGGCCTGCCTGAGAATCGCGAGCACGATGACGATGCGCGTGAACGCCGTCATCATGAGCATGATGGCGGGCAGCAGCGACAGCACCGTCATCAGGATCAGGACCTGGAGCGTCAGCGAATAGGTCTGTCCGCCGCCCGCCGCCGTGGTGACCGTGACGGCCGGGAGGCCGGCACCCACGGCTTCGGCGGCCGACGCCGCCAGCGGCAGCAGCGAGAGGCCTAACCACCCGAGCAGCTGAACGACTCGCTTCATGGGTCCGGGCTTCATTTGCCCAGGCTCTTCATCAGGAGGTCCTTGAACGAAGGCGCGCCCGGCGGCGTGGCCGGCGGTGCGGGCGAGGCCTCTGCCACGGAATGAGTAATAGCGCCTTCGGGGAAGACATGTAATGTCGTCACGCTGCCCGGGGCAACGCCGACGAGGATTTCCGTGGCGCCGACGCGCACCAGCACGCAGCGCTCCTTCGGGCCCAGCGCGCGTTCGCTCAGCACCTGGATGCGATCGTGGCCGGCCGTGCCGAACCCACGCATGCGCTTGAGCGCCCAGGCGAGGCCGGCGATGAGCGCGACGATGGCGAGCAGCGCCAGTGTCACCTCGACGAGGCCTCCGCCCGAACTCGGCGCGGCGCTCGCGGCGGGCGCGGCAAACAAGGGTGCGTCCACGGAATTACTTGAGCTTGCGGATGCGTTCGGCCGGGCTGACCACGTCGGTGATGCGGATGCCGAACTTCTCGTTGACCACCACGACTTCACCGTGCGCCACGAGCGTGCCATTGACGAACACGTCGAGCGGCTCGCCGGCGGCGCGATCCAGCTCCACCACCGAACCCTGGTTGAGCTGCAGCAGGTTGCGGATCGGGATGCGCGTGCGGCCCACTTCCATGGACAGGGTCACGGGGACGTCGAGGATCACCTCGAGGTTCACGTCCTGGCTTTCTTCGATCACCGCCTCACTCTTCGCATTCATGATTCAATTCCTCGAGTTGTTCTGTGCGCCGGGGCGCCGGTATTTCTGTTCGTAGCGCACGCACTGCTGGCCGCGTGACACGCCGTACGCGCCCTTGAACAGCGGCACGCCATCGGCGAGCACGGTGGCCTTGCCGGAAAAGTCGCAAGGCAGCACGTCGCCCGGCTTGAGATCCACGAGCTTCGACAACGCGACGCTGCCGTTGCCCAGCACGGTGGTCAGCTCCACTTCCGCGTCCTGCAGGCCGTCCTTGAGCATGTTGAGCCAGCGCTCGTCCTGCTCGGCGCGATCGCTCTGCACGCCGGAGTCGAGCACTTCACGCAGCGGCTCGATCATCGAATACGGCATCACCACGTGCAGCGCGCCGCCGCCGCCGTCGAGCTCGATCTGGAACGGGCACACCACGACGACTTCCGAGGGCGTGACGATGCCGGCGAAATTGGGATTGATTTCCGAGTTCACGTATTCGACGTCGATCTTCGCGATCGGCGTCCAGGCTTCCTTCATGTCGTTGAAGGCGCTGCGCAGGAACATGTGCACCACGCGCATCTCGACGGCGGTGAACTCGCGGCCTTCGATCTTCGCCTGGCGGCCGACGCCGCCGAAGAAGTTGTCGACCATGGCGAACACCAGCTTCGGATCGATGACGAACAACCCGGTGCCGCGCAGCGGATTGATCTTCACGAGATTCAGGTTGACCGGCAGCGACAGCGAGTGCGTGTACTCGCTGAATTTCTTCATGGACACCTGCCCCACCGCGATTTCGACCGTACGTCGCAGCAGGTTGTAGATGCTCACGCGCAACTGGCGCGCGAGGCGCTCGTTGACCATCTCGAGCGTCGGCATGCGGCCGCGCACGATGCGCATTTCGCGGCTGAAGTCGTACTGCCGCGCTTCGCCCGGATTCGGCGCGGGCTCGGTGCTGACCGCGCCCTGGTCGACGCCGTTGAGCAGCGCGTCGATTTCATCCTGGTTGAGAACTTCCTGGCCGGCCATGGGCGCGCCCTACTGCATCACGAATGAAGTGAAGTACAGCGCCTCGACCTTGAGCCCGTCGCCACCCGACTCCTGCACCACGGTGCGGACGCTTTCGAGGCAGCGCTTGCGCAGGTCTTCCTTGCCTTCGAGCTTGGAGACCGTGTCGTAATTCTGGTTGCCGAGGATCAGCAGCAGGTCGTTGCGGATGCGCGGATCGTTGTCCTTGATGATCTTCTCGATCTCGAGGTCGCGCGTCATGATGCCGATGGTGATCTGCAGGAAGCGCACGGCGGATTCGGCCTGGAAATTCACCACGAACGGCGGATCCAGCGTGACGTAACGCGCCGGCAGCAACTGCTCCTTCGCCGCGTCCTTGCCCTTCGCGTCGTCCTTGCCGCCGAGTAGTTTGTACGCGGCGAATCCGCCGCCGCCGAGCACCAGGAGCAGCACGATGGTGATGATCAGGCCGCCGTTGCCGCCCTTGGCGGGTCCGGCTTCTGCGCCTTCTTCGTCGAGTTCATCGTTGGTTGCGGCCGGTGGCGCCATGGTGAATCCTCACGCGGAAATGTGGTTGCGACGGCAATGCATCGTGCAACGCGCGTGCCACGTCCCGAAGCGTGAGCGGCGTCACGCAATGGCGGCAATGCGCGACGGTTTTTTGGCGTTGGGGAGCCAGGAGCGCGCGGAGGTAGCGAAGGTAGTGCCGGGCGCCCAAAGTCG
>DASTXR010000109.1:0-17043 GCA_035765415.1 Steroidobacteraceae bacterium
CCTGCGATCGGCAGGCGCCGTATCGGTCCTGGTGGATGAAGAGCGGCTGCGGTCGGCACCGAACGTGCTGCGCGCAGACGCGGGCATCGAAACAACTCCCACTGGCGCCGCCGGGCTCGCGGGGTTGCTGGATGTCGCGTCCCACAGGCACCTGCGATTGATGCACCGGCTTGGCCCCGCAAGCCGGGTGCTGCTGCTCATCACGGAAGGGCCCTGAAGAATGCAGGCGTAGTTCGCCGGCTGACCCGCTGTTTTCGTCCTGGCACCGGTGACAGCCGGTGTACGCCCTTGGGCCAACTGCGCAATCCCGCAATTCGCGTACGCTCAGACTGCCGAATGCATTTCGGTCCTGATGCGGAGAATTGCGATGTCCAGCGACGCGCTCATGCCCCAATCGGCGGAAGCACCCTCGAACAGGCAGCGCCTGTTCGTGCGCTATTTCACGGCGATCCTCATCGACCTGGTGGTGCTGAACCTGTTCGTCGAGTACTCGGGAAAAGTCTTCGTCGACACGTTCACCATCTCGCTGCTGGCGGCCATCCTGTTGCAGGTGCTGCTGAAGCTGACGATCGTGTGCGAGCACTGGGTCATGGACTGGTTCAAGGCGCGCGGCGGCGGCGGCTGGATGACTTTCCTCAAATACTTCGTCGCCTGGCTGATCCTGTTCGGATCGAAGTTCGTCATCCTCGAGGCGCTGGTCCAGGTGTTCGGCGACAAGGTGCGGTTCGAGGGCCGGTTCCACGGCATCATCACGCTCATCGTCGTGGTCGTCGTGATGCTCGTCGCCGAAGAACTCATCGTCCGGTTGTATCGCAAGCTCGGCAGCAAAGGCGAAGACGAAGCCTAACGAGGGGTCGCAATCTGCGCTGGCCGGGGGGCTCACGGGCGTTACCATGGGCCATTGTCAGGAGCCCCCTAATGCACCCCACCCGCCGCGATTTCGTCATCGGTACGGGCGCCGCCCTTGCCGCGAGCAATCTTTCCCCCGTGACTGCCGCCTCTAACAAAGATGCCGCGGCCGAGAGCCTGCTTGCGGCCATCACCGAGGAACTGCTGGTCGACTATCCCGAAAGCGCGACGCAGCTCGGCATCGACCATGGCGCGCGCGCGGCGTTGAAGTCCAGGCTGGCCGATCGTTCGAGCTCGGGGCAGAAGGCGATCGCGCAACGAGTGGCGCAACGTCTCGAACGCCTGAAGGCCATCGACGTATCCGCGCTGGGCAGCGCCGCGCGCATCGACGTCGATGTCGTGCGCACTGCGCACGAATTCGCGCTCGAGGGCTTTGCATTCCCCTACGGCGACGTGGCGCTGCTCAACTCGAACTGGTCGTGGCGAAATGCGCCGTACGTGGTGGCGCAGAACACCGGCGCCTTCCTGGAAATCCCGGGATTGCTGGACGAGCAGCACACGGTCGCGAGTCCGGCGGACGCGGACGCCTATCTCGCCCGCATGGAGGCCTATGCGGCCCAGATCGACGGCGAGACCGGGCGGCTGAAGAGCGCCGCGGCGCAGAACGTCATCGCGCCGGATTTCCTGCTCGACAAGACGCTGAACCAGCTCAAGCTCGCGCGCACGGGTAACGTGGCGGACTGGTCGCTGGTCGCCTCGCTGGAGAAGCGCACTACAAACATGCCTGGCAACTACGCGGCATCGGCCGCGAAGCTCGCCAGCGGCAAGGTTGCGCCGGCGCTCGATCGGCAGATCGCGGAGCTGGAGGCGCATCGCAAACGCGCCAACAGCGATGCCGGCGTCTGGAAACTGCCGCGCAGCGACGAGTACTACGCCTGGGCACTGCGCGCGGCAACGACCACTCGCATGACGCCCGAAGAGATTCATCAGCGTGGCCAGGAAGAATTGCGCGCCTTGCAGTCCGAGATGGACGGAATTCTGAAAAAGCAGGGTATGAGCCAGGGCACTGTCGGCGAGCGCATGACCGCGCTCGGCAAACAGGAACGCTTCCGATTCGAGGAAAGCGACGCCGGTCGCGCAAGACTCATGAGCTTCCTCCATGAGCGCGTCGCCGACATGCGCACGAGATTGCCACGGGCTTTCGCGACGCTGGTGCCGGGAAACTTCGAGATCAAGCGCATGCCGCCGGAAGTGGAGCCGGGAGCGCCGGGCGCGTACGGCGGACCGGGCACCATCGACGGCAAGGTGCCCGGCAAGTTCTGGATCAACATGCACACCATGAGTGTGTTCACGACCTACAACACGCCGACTCTCACCTATCACGAGTCGCTTCCCGGCCACGTGTGGCAGGGTGAATACACCTTCAAACTACCGCTGGCCCGCTCGTTGCTGGCGTTCAACGCGTATTCCGAGGGCTGGGCGCTCTACGCCGAGCAGCTCGCCAACGAGCTGGGCGTCTACGACGAGGATCCTTTCGGGCGCCTGGGGTACCTGCAGTCGATTGCCTTTCGCGCGTGCCGCCTCGTGGTCGACACGGGGCTGCACGCGAAACGCTGGACGCGCAAACAGGCCATCGACTGGTTTGCCAGCACCAACGGATCCAGCGTTGAAGAGGTGACCGGCGAGGTGGATAGGTACTGCGCCTGGCCTGGCCAGGCCTGTGGATACAAGGTCGGCCACAGCGAGATCAACCGGTTGCGCGCCAAAGCCCAAAAGGCCTTGGGCACGCGTTTCAACCTCCGCAAGTTCAACGACGCGCTGGTGCTGGGGGGCGGCGTCCCGATGCTCACGCTGGCTCGCTCGATAGACGCCTTCATCGCGGCAAACTGAAAATATTTCGGTCGGAGTTGCAACCCAAACGCCCCGAAACGCGTCTGCAATGGCTGGTGTCCTGAAAAACATGATCAAACTGCACGACATCCACAAGTTCTACCGCACCGGGGATCAATCCCTGCACGTGCTCAAGGGCGTCGACCTCCACATCCGGGAGGGAGAGCTGGTCTCCATCATGGGTTCGTCGGGATCGGGCAAGTCGACGTTGCTGAATATCCTGGGGGTCCTCGACGGCTTCGACCGGGGCAGTTACGTCCTGGCGGGCCACCCGGTAAACAATCTGAAGGAAACCGAAGCGGCGCGACTGCGCAACAAGCTGCTGGGGTTCGTGTTCCAGTCGTTCAACCTGCTGCCGTTCAAGAACGCCACGGAGAACGTCGCGCTGCCGCTCTACTACCAGGGCGTGGGCCGAAAGGAGCGCAACTACCGTGCCGAACGGTTTCTGGACATGGTGGGATTGTCAGATCGCAGGTCGTACATGCCCAACCAGTTGTCGGGTGGGCAGAAGCAGCGCGTGGCCATCGCGCGCGCACTGGTCGCCGATCCGAAAGTGATCCTGGCCGACGAGCCCACCGGCCAGCTCGACAGCCACTCCACTGAAGAAATCGTCGCGCTGCTCAAGGACATCCACCGGCGCGGCAACACCATGATCATCGTCACCCACGAACAGGACATCGCCGATCAGACCGAACGGCAGATCATCCTCAAGGATGGCGTGACTGCAACGACGCGCGAGCTCGCAGAGACGCGCGCCGCCGCTAGCTAGTCATGCTCGACGGCCTGCAGGAAATCCTGTTCACGCTGCGGCAGAACAAGCTGCGCACCGTGCTCACGGCTTTCGGGGTGTTCTGGGGCATCTTCATGCTGGTGCTGCTGCTCGGCGCGGGCCGCGGCATGCAGAACGGCATATACGAAGACTTCGGTTCCGACGTGCTGGACTTCGTCATCATCTGGACCGGCGAAACCAGCGTGGCGTATCGCGGAATGGCGCCGGGACGCAGGATCCAGTTCAGGCTCGCCGACATCCAGGCCGTGCGCGACCAGATTCCCGGCATCAAGGTCATCTCCGCGGAACGGTTCGTGGATAACGGCACCATCAACTACCAGCGAAAGAACAGCAGCTCGCAGATCCTCGGCATCCCCGACGAATACTTCAGGGTGAAGGAAGACGTCCCGTTCAATCTTGGTCGCAAACCCAATCCACTGGATCAGGACGAATTCCGGAAAGTCGTCGTATTGGGCAGCGCGGTTGCCGATCGATTGTTCGCCAAGGGTGAAGAGCCGGTGGGGCAGTACGTCCGTGTCAGGGACGTGGTGATGAAGGTCGTGGGCGTGTTCCACGACAAGGGCGACCGCGGGCAGAACTCCGAGCGCGTGCTCATGCCGCTGACCACGATGCAGAAGATGTACGGTGGCGGAGAGACCACGAGCAATATCTGGTTGCGTCCCGAACAGGGCGTCGACGGCTTCGAGCTCGAAAAGAAGGTCCTCGAGCTGCTGAAGCGGCGGCACGACGTGTCGCCGGAAGACAAGCGCGGCATCAACTCCTTCAACATGGCCGAGCCTGCCACGCGAGTGAACGGCCTGTTCATCGGCATCAACGTGTTCATCTGGTTCGTGGGCCTGGGCACGCTGATGGCCGGCATCGTCGGCATCAGCAACATCATGATCATCACGGTGAAGGAGCGCACCAAGGAGATTGGCATCCGCAAGGCGCTGGGCGCCACGCCGGGCCAGATCGTCAGCACTTTGCTGCTCGAGTCCCTGCTGGTCACTGGTGTCGCGGGCTACCTGGGGCTGCTGGTCGGAGTGGGGCTGCTCGAGCTCGTGGCGTTCGGCCTGCGCAGCACGGGCGCGAAGCTGCCGTACTTCCTGAACCCCAGCGTCGATTTCCAGGCCGCCATCACCGCGCTCTTCCTGCTGGTCGGTGTCGGCATCCTCGCGGGGCTCATGCCTGCATTGCGCGCCGCAAAGATCACGCCCACCGAAGCGATGCGGGCCGACTGACAACCATGTTCATCGACATCGAGAAATGGCAGGAGATATTCAACACGTTGCGGCGGCACAAGCTGCGCACGGCGCTCACCGCCTTCGGAGTTTTCTGGGGCATCTTCATGCTGACGGTGTTGTTAGGCGCGGGCAAAGGTCTCGAGAACGGCGTGAACGAGGGATTCCCGCGCGTCACCAACACCGTGTACATCTGGTCGCAAGGCCCGACGCAGATCCCTTACCAGGGCATGCCCATCGGCCGCCAGATCGGGCTGAAGCCTGGTGACGTCGAGGCGGTCGCGAAGAATGTCGGAAGCGTGGGTTTCATCAAGGGCCAGAACTCTGTCGGCATCTGGGGCGGCAGCGCGCCCTATACCGTCCGCAAATCCAGGAACGGCGCGTTCAGCATCCAGGGCGGCTTCGCGGGCATAGAAAATTTCAATGCGCTTCGAGTCGTGGCGGGGCGCCCGTTCAACGAGCTGGATGAGCAGGAGCGCCGCAAGGTCGCGATGATCGGCAAGCGCGTCCGGGACCAGCTCTTCGCCAGGGATGAAAGCCCGCTGGGTGAAGACATCACCATCAACGGCATCTCTTTCCAGATCATCGGCGTGTTCGAATCACTGCAGCAAGGCAACCAGCAGCAGGAAGACCAGCGCATCTATCTACCTAACGACACGCTGCGATATGCGTTCAACCAGGTGGGCCGGATCGGCAGTTTTGCCTTCGTGCCGAAAGCCGGCGTGCACGCCAGTGTCGCGGAAAACGACGTCAAGGCGTATATCGCGCAGTTGAACAAGGTGTCGCCGGACGATCGCGGAGTCTTCGGCAGCTTCAATCTCCAGAACGAATACGACAAGGTGCAGGGCCTGTTCACCGGCATCAACGTGTTCAGCTGGCTGGTGGCCATCGGCACCATCTTCGCGGGCGCGGTGGGCGTGGGCAACATCATGCTGATCGTCGTGAAGGAGCGCACTCGCGAGATCGGGCTGCGCAAGGCGCTCGGAGCGACGCCGACTTCGATCGTCGCCATGATCATGCAGGAGTCGCTGTTCATCACAGTGGTCGCCGGCTACAGCGGCCTCGTGGTCGGAGCGCTGTTGATAGGCTCGATTGCGCAGGCGCTCGAGGCGAGCGGCGGCAAGGCGGGGTTTTTCGGAACTCCGGAAGTGGAGTTCCAGACGGCGATCATCGCGCTGGTCGTGCTGGTCGTCTCGGGTTTGCTGGCTTCACTGATGCCCGCGGCCAAGGCTGCCTCGGTGAATCCCATAGTGGCATTACAAGACGAGTAGAAGAATGAAACGAATCATCAAGTTCCTCATCCTGGGCGTGATAGCGGTGGTGTTCATCGGCACCTTCGTTTTCCTGTACCGGAAATCGCAGGTCCAGCCCGTCGTCTTCACGGTCGACAGCCCCGCAAAAATGACCATCATCAAGAAGACGGTGGCCACCGGCAAAGTGATCCCGCGCCGCGAAGTCGAGGTGAAGGCGCAGGTGTCCGGCGTGGTCGAAAAGCTCTACGTGGCGGCCGGCCAGACCGTGAAGAAGGGTGCCATCATCGCGCGCATCTCGCTGCGCCCGAGCATGCTCAACGTGAGCGCGGCGGAGGCGCAGGTGCTGTCGGCCAGGATCAACCTGCGCAATCAGACGCTGGAACTGGAGCGGAACAAGAAACTGCTGGCGCAGAAACTGATCTCGGACTCGGAATTCAATCAGGTTGCCACCAACTACGACCTGCAGAAGGAAGCAGTGTCGTCGGCCGAGGACACGCTGCTGTTGCTGAAGACGGGGTCATCGAAGAACTCGGGAAACGTGTCGAACATGATTCCTGCGACCATCGATGGCACCGTGCTCGACCTGCCGTTCAAGGAAGGCGCGTTCATCCTCGAGTCCAGCACCTTTCAGTCGGGCACCACGCTCGCGACGCTGGCCGACATGAACGACATGATCTTCGAAGGGCTGGTCGACGAATCGGAAGTGGGCAAGCTGCGCGAGGGGATGGAGCTGATCCTCAATGTAGGTGCGCTCGAAGGCAAGCCGTTCAAGGCGACGCTGGAATACATCTCGCCGAAAGGCGTGACCGACCAGGGCACCATCAAGTTCACCATCCGCGCGGCAGTGCAACTGGACAAGGAGCTGTTCCTGCGTTCCAACTACAGCGCCAACGCGGACATCGTGCTCGACAAGCGCGAGGATGCGCTGGCCATCAACGAGGGAAACCTCATCATCGAAGACAAGACAACCTTCGTCGAAGTGGAAAAGGCGCCGCAGCAGTTCGAGAAGCGCGAGATCAAGACGGGTCTGTCCGACGGCATCAATATCGAAGTGGTCTCCGGTCTGACGGCGCAGGACAAGATCAAGCATCGATAGGCGGTCGCGGACACGCCGGGTTGCGCACGCGCTGCCGCATTCGCTTGCGCCGCACATTCGAGATGGCGGCCGGTATCAGCTCGCGGGCGAGTTGCTCGAAGACCGCAAGAGCGAGTTTCGTATCCGCCTCGCAGACGCGTGTAACGAACGGTCGCACATTGGGGTCGCTCACTGCATCACGCGTATGAGGGCGCCGGATATTCGCCGCGGCACAACACCAGCACGCCCGTATCGGTGGTGATTTCGTCATGCCAGGAGCCGGCCGCCGCAAATGTGGCGTCGCCGGCGCGCAGGTGAAGATCGCCGATGCGGCACTCGCCTTCGAGCACGATGAACTCCTCGTCGTGCCGGTGCCGATGCCGCGGCAGCGATCCGCCGGGCTCGGCCCGGACCAGCACAGTCTGATTTCCCGCGCTTGCGTCGACGCGCAGCACCTTCACCTTGACGAGCGGCGAGATCGCAATCCACTCGCTGCCGGCCGCACGCACGATGGTGGGGGCGGCGTGTGCGCCGTCCGCAATCGATTGCATGACGCGTTGACGCATGCGTTCACGCTGCTGCTCGGGCAATTCGCGCGACGGAATGGCCGTGGCCAGCTGCGCAAACACGGTCACCTCCACGGGGGTTTCCACCGGGGGCGAAGGGTGTCCGGATTTCTTCTTCATGGCATGGCCTCGAGATGCGCGCGCAGTTGCGAAAGCGCGCGCCGCAAATGGCTCTTGACGGTGCCGAGCGGCAATCCGGTGAGCTCGGAGATTTCCGCGTGGGTGAGATCCCGCAGGAACGACAGCGACACGAGTTGCCGCCGTTCCTCGCTCAGCGCGGCGAGCGCCGCATGCACGCGGCTGCTCTGCTGAACGAGCGACAGTAATTCTTCAGGCGGTTCGCAGTTCGCCTCGGTCTCGCGCAGACGGTCGTCGGCCAGCGACACGCGCTGCGTCTTGCGTTTGCGCAACTGGTCGAGCGCGCGACTGCGACACATCATCAGCAACCAGCCGAGCGCGCTGGCGCGCTGCGGATCGAATTGCGCGGCGGCCTCCCAGGCTTGCGAATAGGTGGAGCACACCACTTCCTCGGCGTCCTGCGCCTGGCGCAGGATCGCCGACGCCAGGGCATACAACTTCCCCACCGTGGCGTCGTACAGGGATTCGAGCGCCTGCTCGTTCCCCTGGCGCATTTGTTCGACGAGAAAAGCCAGCGGATCGAGAATCCGATCCGCAACAACCGCATTGCTTGCCAGCGCGTCTGTGATCATTGCCGCCAAAGTCCCTTTTTTCGGTGGCTCTAATACGCACCAGCCTGCGTCCTGGATGCGATATCCACGTTGCGGTTGCCTATACATAGAATCTCAATGTATAAGGCCGCTACGTATGGAACTTGGCAAAGACCTGGTTGCCGCATCGGCCACGCCGCTGGTGCTCGCAATCCTCGCAGAGGGCGACAGTTACGGCTACGCGATCATCAAGCGCGTGGCCGCGTTGTCGGCGGGCCACCTGCAGTGGACCGACGGCATGCTCTATCCAGTGCTGCACCGCCTCGAGCGCCAGGGCCTGGTATCGATGAGGTGGGGTGAGTCGGACAGCGGGCGCAAGCGCAAGTACTACCGCATTACGAAATCCGGCCGGTTGCAGCTCGAGGCACAGCAGCAACAGTGGCAGGTGGTGGATGAAACCCTGCGCGGCGTCTGGATAAAGGTAACCAAAGCATGAGCATCTCTGCCGAACACACGCAACTGGAAGAGCAGATCGCGCGCTGGCGCGAATATCTGCTCCGCCATCGGGCCATCAACGGGCCGGACGTGGCGGAGCTCGAAGACCATTTGCGCGACCAGGTGGGAGAGCTCAGTGGCGCCGGCCTCGCGAGCGACGAAGCTTTCCTGATCGCGGTCAAACGCCTGGGAAGCGTCGACGCGCTGTCGCTCGAATTCGCGCGCGAGCATTCCGAACGCCTGTGGAAGCAGCTCGTCATTCCCCCCGACGCCGATCACGCCGCGTCGCGCCGCGAAATATTCGTCGTCCTGGTGCTCGCCGCGCTCTCGGCGGTGGCCATCAAGATCCCGGCCTTGTTCGGCTTCCGGATTTCCGAGGCGGGTGACTTCTACGCTCGCAACCTCAGCCTGTTCGTGCTGCCCCTGCTCGTCGGCTATTTCGCGTGGAAGCGCAGGCTCGACGCCATCACCTGCGTCTGGCTGCTGCTGGCGTTCGTCTGCGCGGGTCTTTTCGCCAATGTTTTTCCATTCGCGCCTGGCAGCGATACCGCGGAATTGACGGCGCTGCACCTGCCCATCGCCTTGTGGCTGGTCGTCGGCATCGCCTATGTGGGAGGAGGGTGGTTCACGAGCGGCGGCCGCATGAACTTCGTGCGATTCTCGGGCGAGCTGTTCATCTACTACGTGTTGATAGGCCTCGGCGGCGGTGTGCTCACCGCGTTTACGCTGATGATGTTCGCAGCCATTGGCATCAAGGCCGAATGGCTGGCCTCGGGCTGGCTGGTTCCCTGCGGAGCGATGGCGGCGGTCATCGTCGGGTCCTGGCTGGTGGAAGCCAAGCAGTCCGTCATCGAGAACATGGCGCCGGTGTTGACCCGCCTGTTCACGCCGCTGTTCACGCTCGTGCTGCTGGTGTTCCTCGCCACCATGTTACTGACGGGCCGGGCCATCGACGTCCAGCGCGATGTATTGATCGCCTTCGACCTGCTGCTGGCGCTGGTCGTCGCGCTCACGTTGTATGCCGCTTCGGCGCGCGACACGAAGGCGCCGCCCGACGTGTTCGACGCGCTGCAGCTCACGCTGGTAGTTAGTGCGCTCGTGGCGGACGCGGTGGCGCTGGCCGCCATCAGCGCGCGCATCTCGGAATTCGGCTTCACTCCCAATCGCGTGGCGGCGCTGGGAGAGAATCTCATCCTGCTCGTCAGCCTCGCGGGGTCGGCGTGGCTCTATGCGCGCTTCCTGCGCCACCGTGGCTCATTCGCGGCGATCGAGCGATGGCAGATCGCCTATCTGCCCGCGTACTCCATCTGGGCCGCGCTGGTGGTCGCCTTGTTCCCGCCGCTGTTCGGTTACCGATAACGCACTCCATCCCGGAACCGCCGGGGAAAGCGGAAAAAGCTCTCGTAGCTAGCCTCGCGCGATCGTCGTCGGAAGGTCCCTGCTATTTGCGTGGCGCTGGCACCCGGCGCAAAGTACGGCGCGAGACGCGGTAATCACTGCGCCTCCGCTTCAGCAGCGATCGCCGATGACACCAGGAGAAGCCGTCGTCATGGTTGCCACGCGCCCGTCCGGGTATACGATCGAATCAGCGAAGCGCGCTGCAACAAGAGACGTAGTGCTTCGACTGTGGTTTGGCGCGTTCGCCACAGGCTGCGCCGGAATGGCTGGTGCACAGGCGCCTGCGAGCGGTATAGAAGAGCAGGCGTTCGAGCCCGTCGTCATCGTGTCGGCCTATGGCACGAAGGCGGTCGCGCGCGATCGCGTCCCGTCCTACGTTCAGATTGCAACGGCAGACGAGATCGAGCGCGCGCAATCCCTCGACCTCACGGATTTTCTGAATCGCAGTTTCGCGAGCGTGAACATCAACCACGCGCAGAACAATCCCCTGCAACCGGATTTCAATTTCCGTGGTTTCACGGCCTCACCGTTGCTCGGTCTGCCGCAGGGTCTCGCGGTGTACCAGAACGGGATGCGCATGAACGAGCCCTTCGGCGACACGGTGAGCTGGGATCTCATTTCGTTGTCCGCCGTGCAGTCCGTGCAGCTCCTCGCCGGGGCGAATCCCGTCTTCGGGCTCAACAGCCTGGGCGGCGCGCTCTCGTTGAAAATGAAGGATGGATTCACCTTCGATCAAACCGCGGCGGAAGCGTATGGCGGCTCGTTTTCGCGCGGTGGCGCCGCGGTTCAGCATGGCCGGAACGCCGGCGCCTGGGGTTACTACGCGAACATCGACTACTTCGAAGAAGACGGGTGGCGCGATTTTTCCGACTCGCAAGCGCTGAGGTTCTTCGGGTCGGTGAGCATGAAAGGCGATCGATCCCGCCTCGATGTGAGCGCCGCGTTTGCCGACAGCGAGCTGCGAGGCAATGGCGCCGCGCCGGCGGAGCTGCTGCAGATCGACCGCTCGCAGGTCTTCACGCATCCGGACATCACGGAAAACTCGCTCGCGCAGTTGATCGTGGAGGGCTCGTTCGACGTCACCAGCGCGTTCCGCGTGGCCGGCAACGCCTATTTCCGCGCCATCGATACGGATGCCTTCAACGGCGACGGCACCATCTTCGAGGATTGTGAGTTCGGGGCCGATGAGTTCCTGGTCGAAGAGGACTTCGAGGACCTGAACGGAGACGGCGAGTGCGAGGCGGACATGGATGCGGGCATCGCGCCGGTGCTCGACCCGGGAGGCGATCCCATCGGTGCCGAGCTCGATGGCACGGAGCTGGACGCCATCAACAACGTGGGGCGCCGCAAGCAGGAGAGCGTTGGCGCATCGCTGCAGCTGGCGCTTGACGCGGATCTCGGCGCCGGCCGCGGCAACGACTTCATGTTAGGCATGGCATTCAGCGACGGCGCCACGTCTTTCGGTTCCGTGGTGGAAGTGGCGAGCCTGCTCGAGAACCGCGGCACCTCGCGTACGGGAATCCTCGCCGACGAATTCCGCACGCAAGTGGACAGCGAGCTCACGACGTGGAGCCTCTATTTCGTGGACACCTTCGATGTGACCGAGCGATTGAGCCTCACGGCTTCGGGCCGCTACGATGACACGCGTGTCCGCCTGACCGATCGAAGCGGCCAGAGCCCCGAGCTGAATGGCAACCATCAATTTGCCCGCTTCAATCCCGCGCTCGGAATCGCCTGGCGCGTGAGGCCCGCGGCCACGGTCTATGCAAATATCGCGCAGTCCACGCGTGCGCCGACGCCGGTCGAGCTGGCGTGCGCCAGCGAAGACGCGCCCTGCAACCTGCCGAACGCGTTCCTCGCCGATCCGCCGCTCGATGAGGTGGTCGCCAACAGCTTCGAAGCAGGGGCCGGCGGCACGCTGGCGAACGGCATGCGATGGCACGCCGGCGCCTTCCACATCGTCAATGACGACGACATCCTGTTTCAAACTACCGGCGGGGCGCAGGCGAACGTCGGATTCTTCGAAAACGTCGGCGACACGCGGCGCGCCGGCCTGGAGCTCGCGCTGGGCCAGCCGACGGGCCGCGTGCAATGGTCCGTGAGTTACAGCCTGGTCTCGGCAACCTTCGAAGACGCCTTCAACATCAACAGCCCGAACCATCCCGCGGCGGCAGGCGATGCCGAATTGCAGGTAGCGCCGGGCGCGGAAATTCCGGGCATACCTCGCCACCAGCTGAACGCCGGAATCGAATTCGAGTTAAACGATCGCATCGGCCTGGGCGCCGACGCGTCGTTGCGTTCCGGCGTCCACTTGCGCGGCGACGAAGTGAACCTCCTGCCCGAAACGTCTTCCTACACCGTGGTCAACCTGCGCGCCGAGTATCGCGTGAGCGAGACACTGCGGCTCTTCGGCCGCATCGAGAATCTGTTCGACGCCGAGTACGAGTCCTTCGGACTTCTCGGCGACCCGGGTGAAGTATTCCCCGGGTTCGAAGATCCCAGGTTCTTCGGTGCGGGACCGCCGTTCGGCGCCTGGGTGGGTGTCAGAGCGACATTCTAAGAAATGGGGACATTCCTGATTTGCAGCAAAAGGGGACGCGCCTCACGCGAACACTTTCGCGTGCGGATGGTGGTGGGGAGGCGCGTCCCCTTTTGCTAGCAAATCAGGAATGTCCCCATTCCATTCACGCAGCGAGTTTTCCCTTCGCCTTGGCGCTGTGCGTCGCGATCAGGTCCATGAGCGGCGGCGACAGGCAGTCATAGGGATCGAGCTTCAGCTCGCGCAGGCGTGAGCGCACCGCGCCCATCTCCGACGGATTGAAGCCTGACTCGATGATCGAAGAAACGAACGCCGCGAACTCAGGAGCTGCCCAGCCTTTGTCGTCGGACAGCTCGACGTGTATGAAATCGAACCCGTAGAACGGATGGTTCCTGTCTTCGATGCGGCCGTACATGTGCGCCCCGCAGCCCGTGCAGGCCTGACGCTGGATCGCGGCCTTGGGATCCACGACCTTGAGCTTCTGCGCATTCTCGGTGACTTCGAGCTTGTCGCGCTGGACGACGGCCACCAGTGAGAACAGCGCGCCCTCGGGTTTCCAGCACTTGGTGCAGCCGCAAACGTGGTTGAAGGCGACATCGCCATTGATGCGCACCTTCACCTGTTTGTCCGAGCATCGGCAGTGCAGCGTGCCGCCCGCGAAGCCCCCGGTTCCGGGTTTCACGCCATTGTCGACCATCGGATGAATCGCTATTGCGCTCATGTTCGTTCCTCCTCTTTGACGATCAGATTCCCGTTTGCGTCCAGCAAAGGCACGCGGTAACTCGCCAGGATCGCCCGCAGCTCGCGCTCGTGCGTGTCTATCCACTGGTCGAGCGTGTCTTTCCATTCCTTTTCGCCGAAGCGCACGCCCATCGAGATTTCGTAGTCGAACTTGATCTCGCTATCCGGTTTGAAGGGCAGCGCGCGCCACGAGGGAGCTTGTGCATGCCGACCGGCGAGGAAACCCGCGATCGGCCCCCACACGATGGCCATGTCGATCTTGCCGGCCGCGAGATCACGCTCGACGACGAGCGCGGGGCTTTCCGCCGGATCGCCGCTCTGCGGCGTGTAGAAGACCGCGTGATCGAGCAGGTCATTGCGCAGCAGCCAGTCGGCGCCCGGCGAGCGGCCGAAGACGCCGATGCGCAGGGCGTGCAGCCGCGCAGGCGGCAGCGTCAGCAGATCCTCCGGCGCCTGGAGCCGCGCGAATTCGTCGCGCGATTCGAACACCAGCGCATAGGTGGACCGCATGTACGGCCGCGTGGTGGCCGTGAGCTCGAAGCCTTTCGGCACGCCGATGATCACGTCGCATTTGAACTGCTGGGTCGATTCGTCGCGCTGCCGCAGCGTATTGCGCACGAAACCCATGCGCTGCGGAAAGAACGTGAACTCGACCTGGCGTTTGAGGTCGCGCGCGAGCGCCTGCGCGATCTTGTTTTCGTAGCCTTCGGCCTGGCTGTTCGACAGCGGCATGTTGCCCGGGTCTGCACAGACCCGCAGCACCGCCGCGGAATCCTGCGCATGCGCCGCGAGCAGCATGCACGCCAGCCCCGCGCCGGCGAGCAACGCGCGCCGACCGCCGGTGCGATGCGGGCTATTCGAGCGGCGACAAGCGTCCGGGCTGAATCGCGCCATCGGAGCGACCCTTCAGGTAGGCGTACAGGCCTTCCCAATTCTGCGTGACCATCTGGCTCGTGCTGAACGACGGCATTCCCTTGTCCAGCTTGCCGTTCAGCATCACGGTGTGAAATTCCTCCTTCGTCAGCGTCTTCAGGCGCTCGACCAGCGGTGGGCCGACGAGACCCTCCTGGGAGGCGCCGTGGCAACGCTCACACGCGAGCGCGCGCCAGGTCTTCCATCCCATGAGGGTCTTCGCGTCGACCTTGTTGCCGTCCTTCACCTCATAAAGTTTCACGTCCTCCGCGGCGATGCTCGCGAGCGGCAGGATCGTCAGCAGCAACGCAATCGCCCGACGCATTCGTTTCAACGCGCCGCCGCCTGCGCGCCAGCCTGCCCCGGCAGCGCGAACACGAACAGCGATCCTCCGAGCGTGGTGTATTTCGCGAGATCCTTGTAACCGCCCACGGCTCCGAGACCTTCGGTGTTTCCCGTGAGGCCCGCCGCCATGCCGATTCCCGCCCAGCCACCGATACCGGAATACGTGCCGACGTATTGTTTGCCCTCGTATTGATAGGTGAAGACGTTGCCGATGATTCCCGACGGAGTCTTGAATTTCCAAAGCTCCTTGCCGTCCTTGATGTTGATCGCCTTCATGTAGCCTTCCAGCGTGCCGTAGAACGCGATGTCGCCGGCCGTCGTCAATGCACCTGACCACACCGAGAAGCGTTCGGGTTTTGACCAGATGATCTTGCCCTGCGCCGGGTCCCATGCAATGACGTTGCCCATGCCGCCGTGACTCCCGGGGGGCGGATACATCGTCAACGTGGCGCCCACGTACGGTTGCCCCGCGGTGTACTCGACCTGGAACGGCTCGTAAGTCATGCACACGTGATTGGTCGGAACCAGGATCAGGCCCGACTTGCGGTCGTAGCTCGCGGGCTGCTGGTCCTTGGACCCGAGCGCGGCCGGGCAAATGTCTTTCACGTTTACGTCCGGACCTGTCGTGGCCGGTGAGTACTTCTTGTCGACGATCGGGCGCCCGGTCTTCATGTCGACCTTGGTAGCCCAGTTGACCGTGGGATCGTACTTCTCGGCCACCAGCAACTCGCCCGTCTCGCGATTCAACGTGTACCCGAATCCATTGCGATCGAAGTGCACCACCACGGGCACTTTCTTTCCCTTGAACGTGATGTCGATCAGCAGGTTCTCGTTGACGCCGTCGAAGTCCCATTCGTCGTGCGGGGTCATCTGGTAAACCCATTTCGCCATGCCGGTGTCGAGGTCGCGCGCGAAGATCGTCATCGACCACTTGTTGTCACCGGGCCTTTGCGAGGGGTTCCAGGTGCCCGGATTGCCGGTGCCGTAGTAGACGAGGTTCAGCTTCGGATCGTAGGCATACCAGCCCCAGGTCGTTCCGCCGCCTAACTTCCACTGGTCGCCTTTCCAGGACTTGATCGAGGAATCCGTGCCGATCGGCGCCATCTTGCCGTTCGTCCAGGTCATGGTCTTCTGCGGATCGACGAGCAACTCCTTGTCGGGACCCGTGCTCCACGCGGTCCAGACGGGTTTGCCGGTTTTCAGGTCGTAGGCGATGAGGCGGCCGCGGACGCCGAATTCACCACCGGAGATTCCGGTGATCACCTTGTCCTTGAATACATGCGGCGCGTTGGTGTTGGTCTCGCCGATCTTCGGATCGCCGTTCTTCGCGGTCCAGACGACCTTGCCGGTGTTCGCATCGAGCGCCACCAGCGTCGTGTCCGCCTGTTGCAGCAGGATCTTGCCGTCCGCGAATGCCAGGCCCCGGTTTACCGTGTCGCAGCACATCACGGGAATGACCTGGGTGTCCTGCTTCGGCTCGTATTTCCACTTGTAAGATTGGTCCTTCAGATTGACCGCGTACACATTGTTTGGAAACGGTGTGTGTACGTACATCATGTCGCCGATCACCAGCGGCGATCCCTCGTGACCACGCAGCACGCCCGTCGACATGGTCCATGCGACCTGCAACTGTCCGACGTTCGATGCGTTGATCTGGCTGAGATTGCTGTAGCGATGATTGGCATAATCGCCGGCCTGAGCTGCCCAATTCTTCGAATCGCTCATGGCCTGCTCGAGATCGGTGGCTGCCGCGGTAAAACACACGCCAGCGAGCGCTGTGACGAGAAAGGAGCGATGCAGATGTTTCATGTCAGATCCCCCAAACTACTAGGCACATTGCTACTGCAACGGCCGTGCCATGCGCGGTTGCGCGCCCTGCTGCTGGGCGCCGCGTTGTCGGCTGGCCTCATTGCGCCAGTGCATGGCGCGCCACCGGCGCATAACTATCCCACGCAGGCGCGCGTCGATTACGTACTCGACTGTGCGGCGAGGAACGGCGGAAAACTGTCACAGGTGTACCAATGTTCGTGTGTCATCGATGACATCGCGAACACTCTGGCGTACGACGATTTCGTCGAAGTCTCCACGTTTGCGAGGTATGCGGCGCTGCCGGGAGAGGGCGGAGGAATCTTCCGCGACTCGGATCAGGCCAAGGCCAGGGCAAAGCAGTTTCGCGACCTCGAGAAGAACGCCTACCGCGCGTGCGGGCTTGGATGAAAGGGGGCAGCCCCCGTTTCCTAGCAAAAGGGGTCAGTCCTCCACCTTGTCCGCGATGGGAGTTTCGAGGGAGGGCTGACCCCTT
>DASTXR010000110.1:0-6525 GCA_035765415.1 Steroidobacteraceae bacterium
GGAGAACGCTTACCGCCTGCACAAGGCGCTGCAGGCAAAGGGCGGCGCGGCGGAACTGCACGTGTTCGCCGACGCGCCGCACGGGTTCGCACTCAGGGAAGCCGCGCTGCCGGTGGGCGAGTGGCCGAAGCTCTGCGAGCGCTGGTGGACGCGCGCGTTCTCATCACGCTGAGCGCGCAGGCCCCTAACAACGCCAGCAGCCACGCGTCGAGGGGGCCACAGGCAGCCCGGGAAATCCTGGTCACGGACGCTCCAGAGAGTGCGGCCGCCGGACTTGGCGGGCTCGTCTACACAGACGTAATTGCAGCGCCGATTGAGACATTGTAAGAATATCCGCACACCCGACAGAGAATCATCGGGCGCAAGGGAGATGCGATGAGCAATAAGAACAAAGGACCGGGTCCCATCCGGCGGGCGCTGTTCCAGGATGTGCCTTTCATCCTGGACAGCATCTGGCGCCGATCCGAATTCGACCTCCATCGCGTGGGCAACGTCAGCCTCGACAACCCGAATCCGCTCGTGTTGCGCCCCGCGTGGATGTGCATGGCGTTCGTGCTCTTCGTGCTGGTCAGCCTGTTCGCGGTGTTCGGGCCCACGCTCGATGCCATGTGCTCGGTCGCGGACTTCGGCTTCGCGGGAGCGGCGCGCACCTGGACGGGCTATTTCCTCATCGCGGTGGCCGTCGTGGCGTTCTTCGTCGTGCTCAACGCCACCACCTGGCGGCTCACGCGTAATGCTGAGGCACAGGCGGACCAGATCTGCGCCTCCGACCCCGAGAAGCAGGCGCTTCGCGCCAGGCTCCAGAAGTTAGTCGACTCCAAGGCTTTCAAGTCCGAATGGCTGCGCGCCTTCGCGGGCACCTTCGCGGAGCACTTCACCGGCAACGTCGTGAACCTGGGTGTCGCAAGCGTCTTTCTTTCGTGGTGGGAGCGCATTGGCCTCCTGGTCGCGTTCCTCACGCTCATGGCCGGCACGGTGTTGCTCGTGGCGCCCGTGTTCGTCACCGGCCTCACCATGGGTTACATCCCGCTCGATCCCGCCAGTTGCACGCAGGAGCCGAACAAGGGCCTGGTCTACGCGCAGATCGCCGCCTTCGCCCTGCTGGTCGTCGGCGGCTTCTTCATCTGGCGGCACTGGGGCGCGCGTCGCGCTGTCCTGGTGTTCTTCGCCAGCACCGCGTTGTTAGTCGCGGTCGTCGCCCTCCTGTGGTGGCAGTTCACGCCGGGGACGCCCAGCGAGGCGGCGGGCGGCTTCTATCCCCATGTGTACCTCGTGTTGCTAGGCATTCTGCTCGGTGTCGCGGCGGCGGCGCGCGTACTCGCGTGGTGGATGTTCCGCAAAGTGCCCGTGGATACCTGCCAGCTCTTCGCCGGCGCGCTTCACCGCGAAGATCTGCTGCAGGACGAGCGCCCGTTGCCCGACGTGTCGTGGCTGCGCCTCTTCTCGGCGGCCGTCACCGGCGTCTTCGGCCACCTGCTGCATTTCCTGCTGTTGCCGGCGTTCGTCGCGTTCATGGCGCCGTCGACCATGCTCGTCGGGCTCGTGCTGGGTTTCGCGGCGGTCAGCGCCGTGCTGCTCATGTATGCCACGCTGTCCGCGCGCTGGGCGCAGATGCTCATCCACATCGACCGCTGGTTCCTCGTCGGCACGCCCATGGTCGTCTCGTTGCTGGTCATCCTGATCGGCATCGCGCGCCTGGCCAACTTCCAGTACGTGACCACCGTGCTCGATGCCACACCCACCGGCGTGTTGTTCATCATCATGGTCATGCTGTACGTGGCCGCGTGGTTCTTCGAGTTCTGGATCAACCACTGGGTCGGCGACGAGTTGTTAGGGCTGCTCGGCGATCGCAAGCTGTCTCGCAAGGGCTATCTCAGCCTCCAGTTCAACCCGCACCCGGAAGCGCGATGCTGGGCAGAGCGGAACGGCCGATACGTCGCGCTGCACAGCACCGGCCGCTTCCTCGCGCTCGGCTGGTTCATGAAAAAGGACGCGCGCAACGGAGAAAAGGACAAGGGTGTCGCGTTCAGCACCTTCGGGTTCGCCGAGCTCTTCTATGCGCTCGGTGCGAAACAGCAGCAGGGCATCGACATGGCGCACGATATCGAGCGCCGCGTCCGCGTGTATTTCGGCCTCATCAACATCGCACTCGTCGTGCTGATGGCCGTGGCCGTTGACGCCGCGATACCGCTGCCGCTGGCCGTCAAACCCATGGTCAGCGAGCAGACCGTGCTGCCCGGTTACGATGCACCCGTGGTCGACGCGCTCGGCGCACGTCTCACCGCGCAGAGCGCGGCAGGACGGCCGTCGATCGTAGTTGCCGCGTCGGGTGGTGGCACGCGTGCCGCGGTGTATACCGCCGTCGCGCTCGAAGGCGTCGCGCAGATCGACCGCGCGCGCGACATCGTGCTGCTGTCGGGGGTTTCGGGCGGCGGCGTGTCCGCCGCCGTATTCGCCAGCCGCTTCGAGGAGCTAACTACCACCCGGCCCGGTGCGCCCGTGCCCGGCGGCCGCGTGAATCCCTGGGACGAATACGTGTCCGTGGTCTCCGCGCCTTACATCCAGGACGTGCTCGAGGGCATCGGTGAGTTGCGCATCGCCGGCACCACGTCGCTCGGCGCGCTGCTGCAGGAGAGCCTCGAGCATCGCGCGTTTGCCGCGCATCCGCGCACGTTCGGCGCCATCAAGGGACCCACGCTCATTCTCAACTCCGCCGTGAGCGGACATCCGTACGAGGATTCGCAGCTCATGGCCGGGCGCATCGCCGGCCCGCGCACGCAGAATTGCGTCGAGGTCGCGCGCCCGTACGCCAATCTCGCCGGTGGCCGCCTCGTCTTCACCAACCTCAAGAACGTGAGCGGCTTTCCCCAGCCGCCCAAGCAGCCCGAGACCGGGCTGTCCGACGACCCGCCCGACATGTGGCTGCCGTACAGCATCGTCAACATCGACGCCGTGCCGCTCGCCGCCGCGTCCGCGCTCACGGCCAACTTCCCGCCCGTGTTCTCCAATGCGCGCGTGCGGTTGTTCACCGAGGACAAGGTGACCTGCCCGCGCTCGTACTTCGTCACCGACGGCGGCGCCACCGAAAACCTCGGGTTGGTCTCCGCGTTGTACGCGTTGCGCGGCAGCGTGCAGGACCTGCCCGAAGGCGCGAAGATTTCGGACATCCACGTGCTCGCGTTCGAGGCTTCCGCCATCGATTACGACTACAGCGATGACCGCGGCATCGGCGCCGCCACCGGCGGCTCCAAGGAGCGGCTCAACGCCGGCCTCACGCAGATGTTGCTGGATGACGTGCGCGGCCTCGTCGGCGCGCGCGGCGCCAAATTGCACGTGCACTACCTGCCGCTGCCGGTCGCGTTCCGTTCGCGTGGTGGGTTCGGCACGCACTGGATGTTCGCGCCGCACATCCGGCTCGCCAATCCGCATGTGGCCAGCATGCCGGATAGTTCGATGTTCAAGCGCGCGTCTGAAACCGACTTCGTGGTGCTCGAGCGCAAGGAAGTCATGAGCACCATGCGTGGCTTGTTCGATCCCGATGAGCCCGTGTGTGCGCGCGCCGAGCGCGTGCGCCAGGATCCCGCGGGCGCCGCGACCGATGCCGAAAACGGCTGGACCGTGAACGTGCAGCACGTCGCGCGATGGATCTGCGGCTTCGATGATGAGCGCGGCACGAAGGCGAAGAAGCCGGACTACCAGGTGGAGGCTTGGGCGCACGCCGTCAAGGAACTGACAGTGGCGGAGTTGAAGGTGGCTGCGGATTAGACCGATACGATCAAACTATGGTTTCACGCGACCGCTGTCGACATGCCAGAACACCAGCACAAACAGCAGCGCGGCCAGCGTGAACAACGCCGTCTGGATCGCGAGCAGCTGAATGCTGGTGAGTGCTCGCTCGCTCGTACCTGCATAGATGAGGTTCATGTTGGCGTTGCTCGCCCCATGCAGCAGAAGACTCGGGATGAGACTTTGCCGCGTGTGCAGGAAAATTGCGGTGATGATCACGGAGACCGACGTGGCTGTGAGCGTGGTCAGCAGCAGCTCCAGCATGGTGTGCACCACTGAGCCCGAGAGCGCGTAGTTTGCCAGGCCCCACAAGGGAAAGTGCCAGATCGACCAGAGTACTCCGGTAATCAAAGCGGCATTCACCCAGCCGTGCCGCGCCAACATCCGCGGCAGCATGAAACCGCGCCAGCCCAGCTCTTCACCGAGGCTGAACAAGCCATTGATGAGCGCCAGCGACAGGAAACTGCCCAACCATTGCGTGAAGGACGGGAAACGTAACGGCTCGTCGAAAGCCGCGGACCACAGGTATACCCCCAACCACTGCGGCAGCAGCGGAACGGCCAGCGCGACCAGCCACCACACGGCGGGGAATCGCAGCACGAACAACCGGCCGAGCAATTCTTTGACGCCGCGGCCGCGATCGTATGCGAACGCGATGATGAGAGCGGCCAGCGCCGGCGTGAACCCAAAGACGAGCCCCACACGGTGGTAGGCCTCGCGCACCGCCGTCACGTCGCCGATGCGAAATCCTTCCGGAAGCTGCCACAGCAACATGGCCAGGCAGGCGAATACCAGGCTCAGCAAATAGAAAGCGGTGACCTGCATGCGCGCATGTTAGCGGAATGTGGTCAGGTCTCGGCATGTGTGAAGCGCGTCGCAATTACCTCGTGTGTTGGAATGCGCGCAGAGAATCGCGCGACATTCGACGCCCAAAAAAACGCTGATTGACGAATCGGCGGAACGAGGAAGCGGGCCGGAATGCGCCCCGGCGTCAAAACGGCCGCCGGCAGGGATGAAAGAATTCGCTGATGCACGGCATCAGGGTGTCCGACAGCGCAATGCAGCGACGTGGTAGTTAGTCCTACACCCAACGAGCACCAGCGTTGCAACATTCGCGAATGGTGCGGCGCTTGGTGCAATACCGGCTCGATATCTCCGAACTCGGGAACCCACGCGAACCCATTGCCTCTGAACAGTGTCAAACGTAGTTCAGCAACAGAGGACACACCATGAAAGCATCGAGACTATTGATCGCGGGAGCCGTTGCATCGTTGCTCCCTATCGCTGGCGCGTTTGCGCAAACGCCGCCGCCCGCGCCGCCACAGCCTGCGCAGGAATCACCGCCGGGCGCCACGTTCGAATCCCTCGACGCAAACAGCGACGGGCGCATTTCGAAGGAAGAGGCCGCCGTCAACGCGAACGTGACCGAACAGTTTTCGGCCTATGACAAGAACAGCGACGGCTTCATCGAAAAGAACGAGGTGAGCAGCACGAACAAGGCGGAACGCGCTGACCCCGGCAAGCAGTAACCCGAGCGACCCGCGCGGCAGCCAGCCGCGCGGGCCGCGGACCGCGAGGTCAAGGAGGACGTCATGCCAGCCACGCTGCAACTAGTCCCAACCGACGCATCCATCCGCGAACGCCTGAAGACGCTGGTACAAGCGATACGCGAGAAGGACATCGATGCCCTGATGGCGCACTACGCGCCGGACGTCGTCGTGTATGACGTCACGCCGCCTCTCGATGTCCGCGGCTCGGCCGAATACCGCAAGAACTTCGAACGGTGGTTCGGCTCGATGCTCGGTCCCATCGAGTACGAGACCAAGGACCTGCGCGTCTCGATGAGCGAGAGTCATGCCTTCTGCCACTCGTTGAGCCACGTAAAGGGCGTGAGGAAGAATGGAGAGAAGGCGGACTACTGGGTGCGCGTGACCACGTGCTTCCAGATGGCCAATGGACAGTGGTTAGTCGGCCATGAGCACGTGTCGATGCCGGCGGCGATGTAGCGCGTCAATACAAGTACACCAAGTGCCGTCCTCTATACGACTGCCAGCAACGCCTTGGGGTCTCGCGCAGCGACCAGCAACAGGGTGCGAGCAGCACCCGACGGCACGCGCCTCCCTTGCTCCCAGTCCTGCAGAGTTCGTGGCGAGACACCGAGAAGTTGCGCGAAGCGCGCCTGTGAGAGGCCAGTTGATTCACGAATATGGGCAACATCTGGCATTGAAGTAACTCGCCCATGCTCGCCGCGGCGCAGTTCTTTCAGCCCGTTCAGAATCTCTTTGCCGATGTTACGTTTTGGCTTTAGCCATCGAGCGTCGCCTTGATTCTCTTGAGTACCGCGGGAGAAGAGCGTGAGCAGCGCAAATGGTTGCGAAGCATAGGGAGTGATGGCGTGCATGAATTGGAGACGATGTAGGGCGGATAACGACGCGCGATAGGCGGACAGCGCCTATAGGAAAGCCGGGCGCCATCCCCATAGGCTGCACTCTGGTTGCAGTTAGTCCACGAGGAGAGCAGCGATGAACCAGGAAAGGCCCGCCCCGGAAGACGTCCCGGGATCAGACGGCATCGAAGTGTTGCAGCGCCACCATCAGGACGAGGACACCCGCGAGCGCAACGGCACCGGCGAGGGCGCCGATGAGGAGCAGCTCGGCGTCACCGAAGAAGAGGTGGATGACCTCGAGGATGACGCGAAAGGCGGCTGAGCGGCCGCGCGTTGGAGGGTCCGATGACAAG
>DASTXR010000111.1:0-44294 GCA_035765415.1 Steroidobacteraceae bacterium
CTGCACGATCTCGGGGTCGGAGCCCAGCCACCAGTTCACGAGATCGAAGTGGTGCGTCGCCTTGTGCACCATCAAACCGCCCGAGATTTCCTTCTGGCTGTGCCAGCGGCGGAAATAGTCCGCGCCATGGACGGTGTTGAGCAGCCAGTGGAAGTCGACCGACATCACGTCGCCGATGACGCCGCTCATGAGCAGGTCTTTCACCTGCGTGCGCGGCGGCGAATAGCGGTAGTTGAACAACACGCGCACGTGGCGGTTGTTGCGCTTGCAGGCGTCGAGGATGCGCTGCGCCTTTTCAGGCGTGGTGGTCAGCGGCTTCTCGGTGATGCAATCGCAGCCGGCATCCAGCGCGCGCACGATGTAGTCGTCATGAAACGCGTCGGGGCAGGTGACCACGACGCAGTCGGGCTTCAGTTCCTTCAGCATCTTGTCGAAGTCGGCGGCCGCGTATTTCTTCGGCTTGGCGCCGTTGGGCGCGACGAAGGCGGCGGCGACGTCGAGGCGCCCCGCGTTCGTGTCGCAGATGCCGACGAGCTCATTGCCCTCGGCAAAGGTCTTGGTGATGGCGGTGAGGTACATGCGCGAACGCGAGCCCACGCCGACGTTCACGTACTTTCGGCGGCGCCCGGCCGCAAGCGAGCTGGCCGCGAATCCCACGGCGGTGACGCCGGCGGTTTTCAGAAGGGCGCGCCGGTCAATCGTCGACTCACTCATTTATATGTCCCCCACGTTGGTCGTGACGTACGATCTGGCGAGACGATACCTCAAATCCGATCAACTGCGCTCATGGGCGCGCACGCCGCGCAGAATTATTCAACGCATACTTCCGCCATGTTCTTACGCCTCGCAGTTTTTTCCCTGCTTGCGACTTTGGTCGCGACTCGAATCGCCCACGCCGCGCCGATCGATCGGCATGCGTTGGTCACCCGCCACAACCCGACGATCACGGCCGTCGACAAGTCCGCGCCATTCATGGTCGGCAACGGCAACCTGGCGTTCACGGCCGACATCACCGGGCTGCAGAGCTTTCCGGAGCAATACTCCGCGCTCGTGCCGCTGATGACCCAGGCGCAGTGGGCGTGGCACAGCTTTCCGAACCCGCAGAACTTCACGCTCGAGCACGCGCAGGTTCCGATCAAGGTGCGAGGCCGGAACCAGAAGTATCCGTACCTCAGCGACTGGGAGCAGGCGAAGAAGCCGGAAATCCAGTGGTTGCGCGAAAATCCGCACCGCTTCTCGCTCGCAAGGCTCGGTCTTCACCTGGCGAAGACCGATGGCAGTGCCGCGGCGTTCAGCGATCTCTCCGCCACTCGCCAGACGCTCGACATGTGGACGGGGCGGCTTTCGAGCAGCTTCGTATTCGACGGCACCGTGGTCGAAGTCGAAACTTCGATTCATCCGGAGCGCGATCTTCTCATCGTGCGGCTTCGTTCGACGCTGCTGGCCGACGGCCGGCTGGGCTTCAACCTTCGCTTCCCCGGCGTGTCCGTGAAACTGAATCCGGATCCCGCGGACTTCGAACATCCCGCGGCACATTCGACGCAGGAGATCGCGCGCAGCGCCGGCGGCCTCACGCTGGCTCGCCTGCTCGACGACACTCGTTACTCGGTGCGCGTGACCGCGGACCGCGAGCTGGACATCGGCGCGCCCGCGACACATGCGTACCGCCTCACCGCGCCAGGCTCGGCGCAGGTCACCTTGTTAGTGGAGTTCTCCGCCGGCCCCGCGCCGGCGCAGATGCCGGTCGCGGAACTGGCGCGCGACGCCGTGGCCGCCGGGTGGGCAAAGTTCTGGACGCACGGTGGCGTCGTGGACCTGACCGGCAGCCGCGATCCGCGCGCGCGCGAGCTCGAGCGGCGCATCGTGATGTCGCAGTACCTGACCGCCGTCAACAGCGCGGGTAGTTTGCCGCCGCAGGAAGAGGGGCTCTTCTCCAACAGCTGGAACGGCAAGTTCCATCTCGAAATGCATGCCTGGCACGCGGCGCACTTCGCCGTGTGGGGCAGGCCGGAGCTGCTGGAGCGCAGCATGCCTTTCTATTTCAGCCAGCTGCCCGCCGCGAAGGCGCGCGCGAAGGCGCACAAGGTGCGCGGCGCCTGGTGGCCGAAGATGACCGGGCCCGAAGGACGCGAGAGCCCCAGCAAGGTGAACCCCTTCATCATGTGGCAGCAGCCGCACCCTATCTACCTGGCCGAGACGATCTACAAGGCGCGGCCGACGCGCGCGACGCTGGAGAAATATCGCGAGCTGGTGTTCGAGACCGCCGAGCTGCTCGCCAGCTGGCCGTTCTACGACCGCAAGGCCGAACGCTTCGTGCTGGGCCCGCCGTTGATTCCCGCGCAGGAGAACTTCGAGCCGCTGGAAACCTGGAACCCCACCTTCGAGCTCGAATACTGGCGATTCGGCCTCGCCACCGCGCAGGACTGGCGACAGCGGCTCGGCATGCCCAGGAACCCGGTGTGGGACAACGTGTTGTTCCGACTCTCGAAGCTGCCGGAGAAAGACGGCATCTACCTCGCCGCCGAATCACAGCAGGACCTGTGGGAGCGGGCGCGCTCGGAGAAGTGCTCGAACGGCAACACCGCGCCCGAATGCCCGAACCGCGATCATCCGTCGTTCGTTGCCGCGCTGGGACTGCTGCCGGGCTGGGGCGCCGATCGCGAAACCATGCGTCGCACGCTCAATGCCGTCATCGAGGATTGGGACCTGCGCCAGACCTGGGGATGGGACTGGCCCATGCTGGCGATGACCGCGACGCGCCTCGATGAACCCGAGAAAGCCGTGAATTTCCTGCTGTGGGACGCGAAGAACTTCAACTTCGGCAGCTCCGGCATGACGCCTCGCGTGCATCTCGACCAGAACGTGAGCGAGCTGCTGACGAATGCGTCGAGCGACGGGCCAGGCTACCGGCGCGCCGCTGAAACCTACTTCCCGTCGAACGGGGCGTTGTTGTTAGCCGTCGCGCTCATGGTCGCGGGCGGCAGCGACGTGCACGAGCTGAACCCCGGCTTTCCGCCGAACGGGCAGTGGATAGTGCACAGCGAGGGGATCAACCCCTTGCCGTGAGCCGGCGCCGCCCGGCGCCATCCGTGGCAGGTTTTGCCACGACGTGACAGATAACCCAACGGGAGTGCGCCTCACGCGAGGGTTATGTCATGGGAGCCGCAAACCGGCTCTAAGGGTTTCACGCGCAATCTCGCGCAGCTATCATCCCCGCGCCCGGGAAAAACCAATCAATAGATAAGTACGGGAGCACCGCGCGAATAGTTCGACCAGTCGGACTGGCACGCCCGCGGCTGGCAACTCGAAGTCAGGAGCGAACGAGTGCAACGGTCAGTTTCAGGTCTTGTCGCCATCGCGTTGTTGGTCTTCCTCGCCGGCTGCGGCGGCGGAGGCTCCGATTCCCCTCGTGATCCCCCGGTCGACACGACGCCCAACACGTTCGCGTTTCCCAGCCAGACCGGGACCGCGCTTTCGGGCGCCGCCACCTCAGATGAGGTCGTCATCTCCGGACTCGGTGCCAGCGCTGCGGTCACCATTACCGGAGGCGAGTATTCGATCAACGGCGGCGCCTTCACGTCAGCCGCAGGCACGGTTTCCAACGGCCAGAGACTCCAGGTACGCGTGACCGGGTCCGGCCAGTTTTCCACGCCGGTGAGCGCGGTTCTGACCGTCGGCGGCGTTTCGGCGACGTTCACCGCGACCACCGTGGCCGCCGACACGACGCCCGATGCCTTCACGTTCACGAATCTGACCGGAACGGCGTTGTCGATCGCCGCCGGATCCAACGAGATCGTGATCTCCGGAATCAACACGAACGCGCCGGTGTCGATCACCGGAGGTGAATATTCGATCAACGGCGGCGCCTACACGGCGGCCGCGGGCACCGTCACCAACGGCCAGGCACTCCGCGTTCGCGTGAACAGCTCCGCCCTGTTTTCGACGCAGGTCAGCACGGTTCTGACCGTGGGCGGCGTGTCGGCCACGTTCTCCGCGACGACAATGGCCGCGGACGCGGTACCGGATGCATTCCAGTTCGCGCGAAAGAGCAACGGGACGCGTGGCGCGTGGGTCGCTTCGGACGCCGTCACCATTGCCGGCATCAACACCGGCTCGCCGGTCACCATCGAGAATGGCGAATATTCGGTGGCCGGTGGCGCATTCACCGGCGCGGCCGGGTTCATCGTCGCGGGCCAGTCACTGGTGGTCAGGGCCAGGGCGGCTACGGGTTATGCGAGGTCGACGCGCGCCCGGGTGACCGTGGGCACCATATCCGCCAGCTTCGACGTGACCTCGGAGCTGCCGAACTACGTGCCCGACGTCGTGGCCTTCGACGGTCAGGAAGTGGTCTATCTACTCAACGGCGCCAACGGGCTCGTCTTCCGGTGGTCGCTCAGCGAAGCCCGTTACCTGGACCCCTACACGGTGGGTTCGGGCGCGGGCAATCCGACCAGCATGGCGTACTCGAGCGCCCACCAGCGCGTGTACCTGGGATATGGCTCCGGCGCCATTCGCTACATCGACCCGAACTCGGCGAGCCTTGCGGAGGTGGCGTTCGCCACCATGCCGATGGCCGTCGGCAACGTCGCCAGTGCCGGGAATTTCCTGGTGGTCCATGGCAGCGGTGGTTACAGCAATCGTTACGTGCTCAACAGCAGTGGCGGGACCACGGCCAGCGGCTACACCTACTACACCTCATCACGCGACACCGCATGGGACGCGACCGCATCGCGCCTCTACTACACGAGCGAATATTATTACCCCGGCGATTTGTATTACGACGTGATCGACCAGGCCACCGGGCAGATCACCGCAACCGGGCAGGCGCCTTACCATGGTTCGTACGCCATGCAGTCGCCCATCCGTTTGTCGGCTAACAACCGGTTCATCCTGGTGGGCAGCGGCGATATCTACAGCAGCCCCGCGTTGACCTGGGCGGGCTCCGTGGGTTCGCCGGTGACGGATGCGCGCTGGTTCGCCGATGGTTCGATGGTCACGCTGACCACCGCGACCAATGTCACGACGCTGCAGCATCGCGGCGCCACCAGCCTGCCGATGCTGGAGCGCTTGACCTATGCGGGGCAGGCGTACCGCGTGTTGGGTACGGATTCGAGAATGGCCGTGCTGGTCATCAACAACAGCTCGGTGCAAATCCATACCTACGTTCCCAACAACGACACCGACGGCGACGGTGTGGCGAACGCGCAGGATGCATTTGCGCTGGACGCCGCCGCGTCGGTCGATTCGGATCGCGATGGTTATCCCGATTCGTGGAACAGCGGCAGGAGCCAGGCCGACAGCACCACCGGCCTGACGCTGGACGCGTTCCCGCAGGATTCCGCGTGCTGGCTGTCGGTCCATGGCAACGGCGGTGTCTGCAACTATGGCGCCACGATGCCGGACTTCATGCCGGACAAGATCGAGCAACATGGCGACATCGTCTACCTACTGAGCTCCGAAAACCGGCGCGTGTACCGGTGGTCGATCAGCGCGCGCGCCTATCTCAATCCGTATGTCGTCGGAATAGACGGCGGTTTCGCGCTGCTGGCGCCGACGACGATGGCGTACTCCGTCAGCCATCAGAGGCTGTACCTCGGCTACAGCAGCGGCGCGATCCGCTACATCGACGTGAACAACGGTCCCGCCGAGGTGGAGTTCGCCAGCATGGCGTCCGGCGTGAGCAGCCTGTCGAGCGCCGGCAATTTCCTGATCGCGCAGGTGGGCACCAGCACCTATAACGGTGGCTACGTCCTCAACAGCAGCGGCGTCGTCACCGACAACGGCGGGTATTACTACGGATATTCCGCCGAAACCTCGTGGGACCCGGTCAATTCCCGTCTCTATTACTTCAGCAATCTCTATCCGGTCGATCTGCACTACGACGTGATCGACCAGGCGACCGGGCAGGTCACGTATGGCGGCGAAACGCCTTATCACGACGACTACGACATGACCGGCGTGATCCGCGCGAACGCGAACGGCCAGTACGTGCTGGTAGGCGGAGGCGATATTTTCAGCCGCGCCACGCGCGAATGGTCGGGCTCGGTGGGTGCGCCGCTGGCTGACGCACGCTGGTTCGCCAACGGCTCGGTGGTCACGCTGACGACCGTGAACGGGGCGACACGGCTACGGCATCTCGGCAGCACGAACCTCGGCACGCTCGAGGAGCGCACGTTCGCGGGCGAGCCGCTTCGCGTGGTGGGCACGGATGCTGCGATGGTGGTGCTGGTGCGCAATAGCGGCGCCGTGCAATTCCACACTTACGTGCCCAGCAACGACAGCGACGGCGACGGCGTGGCGAACGCGCAGGATGCGTTCCCGCTGGATGTCGCGGCCTCGGTCGACGCCGACCAGGATGGTCATCCCGATGCCTGGAATGCCGGCAGGACCCAGGCCGACAGCACCACGGGCCTGACGCTGGACGCCTTCCCGCAGGATGGCGAGTGCTGGCTGTCGGCGCATGGCAGCGGCGGCACCTGCAACTATGGCGCGACCATCCCGAACTACGTCCCGGACCAGGTGGCGCAGCAAGGCGACGTCATCTATCTACTCAGCGGCGCCAACCAGCGTGTCTATCGCTGGTCGATGAGCGCGGATGCCTATCTGAAGCCCTACATCGTCGGTACGACCCAGGACTTCACGGTGCTGGCGCCGACGAACATGGCGTATTCGCCCAACCACCAGCGCCTGTATCTCGGATACAGCAACGGTGCGATCCGCTACATCGACGTGAACGCGGCCAGCGCCGCCGAAGTGGATTTCGCCAGCACGGGCGCGTCCGTGGCCGGGCTGACGAGCGCCGGCAACTACGTGGTGGCGCACTCCGGCAGCTATTACACCAACGGCACCCAGGTGATGAACAGCAGCGGCGTCACCACGGCGCAGAGCACCGGCTACTACAATGCCGGCGGCTACGCGTGGGATCCGGTCACGACTCGTCTCTACTACGTGAGCTGCTGCAGCAGCTCCTACGCCTTCTACTACCAGGTGATCAATCAGGCCAACGGGCAGATCACCTCGACCGGTAGTTCGGCTTACTACTATGGTTATTACGTGCAGCCGCCGGTGCGCGTGTCCGGCAACGGCGAGCATGTCGTCATCGGCAACGGCGACATCTTTGCCCAGAACGGTTTGACGCTGTCGGGCTCGGTGGGGCAACCGATCGCGGATGCGCGCTGGTTCGCCGACAACTCGCTGGCCACGCTGGTCACGTCCGGCAACCAGACGATGCTGCGTCGCCTCGGCAGCACCAACCTCACGGTTCTCGAGCAGCGGACGTTCACGGGTTCGGCGCTGCGCGTGGTCGGCACCGATACCTCGATGGTGGTGGTGGTCAACAACAACGGCGCCGTGCAGTTCCATACCTACGAGCCCAGCAACGACAGCGACGCCGATGGCGTGACCAACACGGCCGATGCATTCCCGCTGGATGTCGCCGCGTCGGTCGATACCGACCAGGACGGTTATCCCGACGCGTGGAATGCCGGCAGGACCCAGGCCGACAGCACCACGGGACTGGCGCTCGACGCGTTCCCGAATGACTCCGCGTGCTGGCTCACGGGCCATGGCAGCGGCGGCCTCTGCAACTACGGCGCGACCATCCCGAGCTACGTTCCGGACCAGGTGGTGCAGCAAGGCGACGTGGTCTATCTACTGAGCGGCGCCAACCGGCGCGTGTATCGCTGGTCGATCAGCGCGAGTGCGTACCTCAATCCCTATGTCGTCGGGATCAACCAGGGTTTCACCACCGTGGCCCCGGTGAAGATGGCGTACTCGCCCGACCACGAGCGCCTGTATCTCGGGTACAGCACGGGCGCGATCCGCTACATCGATGTCAACGCGGGCAGCGCCACCGAAGTGGCATTTGCCGGTTTGCCGTTTGGCGTGACCAGCCTGACGAGCGCCGGCGATTACCTCGTGGCGCAGGTCGGCAACTATTACTCGAACAACGGGCGCTACGTGCTCGACAGCAGCGGCGTCATCACGGATCAGGGCAGCAGCTACTACTACGCCAACGACTACACGTGGGATCCGGTCACGTCGCGCCTGTACTACATCAGTTCCTACCTGTATTACGACGTGATCGATCAGGCCACGGGTGAGTTCGGCGCAAGCGGTGGCTCCTCGCATTACGGCTCTCTCTATCCTCAGCCGCCGACGCGCGTGTCTGACGACGGCCAGTACATCCTGCTGGGCAACGGCGACTTCCACGCCCGGAATGGCCTCGGCTGGCTGGGCTCGCTGGGCACGACGATCAGGGACGCGCGCTGGTTCGCCGACGGCTCTGTGGTGACGCTCACGACGACCGGTAGTCAGACGACCTTGCGCCGCCTGGGCAGCAACAGCCTGACAGTGCTCGAGCAACGGACGTTCACGGGCGACGCGTTGCGCGTCGTGGGCTCGGATACGTCGATGGCCGTGCTGGTCGTCAACAACAACAATGTCCAGTTCCACAGCTACGCGCCCAGCAGCGACAGCGATGGCGACGGCGTGGCGAACACGGCGGATGCATTCCCGCTGGATCGCGCGGCGTCGGTCGACACCGATGGCGACGGTTATCCCGACGCATGGAATGCGGGCAGAACCCAGGGCGACAGCACCACCGGGCTGCTGCTCGACGCGTTCCCGACGGAATCCGCATGCTGGCAATCGGCGCACGGCAGCGGCGGCGTCTGCAACTACGCCGCCACGCTTCCCGAATACACGCCGGACCTGATCGCCCAGAACGGCGACATCGTCTATCTACTGAGCGTGGCCAACAAACGTGTGTACCGCTGGTCGATCGCCACCGGCGCGTACCTGCGCCCCTATGTCGTCGGCAGCAACCTGGGTTACAGCACGCTGTCCCCGACCACGATGGCGTACTCGACCGGCCACCAGCGGCTGTATCTCGGGTATGCCACCGGCGCGATCCGCTACATCGATGTGAACGGCAGTTCCGCCGAAGTGGCGTTCGCCACGATGCCGCAGCCCGTGTTCAACCTGGGAAATGCCGGCAACTTCCTGTGGGTGCAGACGACCACCGGCGGCAATGTCAGCTACGTGCTCAACAGCGCCGGCGCAACCACCGCCCAGTCCTCTTACTACTACTATGGCTCCACGACCGAGACCACGTGGGATCCGGCCACGTCCCGCATCTACGGCATCGGCTCCAACAATATTCGCTATGACGAGATCAACCAGGCGACGGGCCTGATCACTTCGACCCATGACGCGCCGTACAACGGCTACTCCGCCAACGCGCCGATCCGCGTGACGTCGGACGGGTCGTCTATCCTGCTCGGAAGCGGAGATATCTACGCGCGGACGGGCGCGACGCTGACGCGCACGGCCTCGCTGGGCAAGCAGATCAAGGACGGGCACTGGAAGGACAACCTGCTGATCGACGTCGATACCACCGATCGCGTGGAGATCCGCGAGGCGAGTACCCGCGCGATCCTTGCGACCTATCAATACCTGGGCCAGCCCATCCGCATCGTGTTCGGAACCTCGGAGGCATACCTGCTGCACACCGTGAACAACACCACGGCATTCCTGCGGCTGCCCTTCTACGACCAGGATGGCGACACCATCCCGCACTGGTGGGAGCTGCTCTATGCCGTGGGCGGAGCGGGCATGAGCGATTCGAACGCGGCCGATGCATTGACCGACCTGGACAGCGACGGCGTCATGAATCAGACGGAGTTCCTCAATCTCGCGAATCCGACGCTGGCAGACACCGATGCCGATGGGCTCTCCGACTCCGCGGAAATCGTCACGCATCACACCAGTCCGCGCAGAGCAGATACCGATGGCGATGGGTTGGGCGACTACGCCGAAGTCGTCACGCATCATTCGGATCCGCTGGACATGGACTCGGACAATGACGGTTACACCGACTTCGATGAGGTTCTGTACGGCGGCAATCCCAATGATCCAGCCGGGCTGCCGCAGCCGCTAACCACATACACCCAGACCTTCGAAGGCACTCCGAACCTTGCGGCATGGACCACGCCGGCAGGCAGCGCCGCGCCCTGGGCACTCGACTCGCTGCTTGTCCACGGCGGAACGGCCAGCTTCAAGTCCGGCACGTTGAGTCAGTCGGAGACCAGTTCCGTGCGGTTCCGCGGAGTGTTCGTCGCCGGGGATCTGTATTTCTGGACGCGCGTGGATTCCGCATACTGCTGCAACTACATGCGGGTGTACGTCGATGGTGTGCAGCGCATGAACGTCTCGTACAACTCGACGTGGAACCGCTACAGCGTCGATCTCACCGCCGGCGTCCACGAGATCGAATGGCGCTATGAAAATTTCACGTACTCGGGACAAGCTACCGACGCCGCGCGGATCGACGACGTGGTGTTCGTCGCGCGTTGAACGGAGCTGAGGCGCTGTGAAAAAAGTGACGCTGGTCGCCGGCGGAATTGCGGTGGTGGCCGTATTCGCGGGCGTGTTGTATTTCGCGCGGGATCCGGCACCGCAGACCCTGGCCGCGGGCCAGCCGTCGCAGTCCCGGGCTCCGGAAGGCGACGGCGCCGCCGCGACGGCTTCGGCTTCGGGCAGCGGCCCGCTGCAGCGGCCGGTAGTTTCCGACCCGCGGCTGGCCGCGCTGATGGTGTCGCCCGACAACGCGATGATCGAGTTCGTCGCGGGCTCGAATGGCAAGGTGATCAAGGAGATCGACAACGATCCCGCGAGCCCCGGTTACCGAAAACCGCTGCGTGAATATACGTATGCGGGCGACCGGGTGGTGATCCTGGCCGCGTACCAGTATCTCGGCGACCAGGTCCGGATCCGCAGGATCATGGTCACGTACAAGCCCGATGGCAGCGTCGACCAGTATCGGGAATCGACGAGTCAGGTCGAAGGACCCGCGCCCGGCCGCCCTTGAGGGGAAGCGCGTTAGACTCGCGCCATGACCCTCACCGAGCTCCGCTACATCGTCGCCCTCGCGCAGGAGCAGCACTTCGGCCGCGCGGCCGAGCGCTGCCACGTGAGCCAGCCGACGCTGTCGATCGCGGTGAAAAAACTCGAAGAAGAACTCGGCGTGCTGTTCGAGCGCGGCAAGCAGAAGATCCTGCCCACGCCGCTCGGCGGGAAGATCGTGGCCATGGCCTCGCGCGTGCTCGAGCAGGCTGCCGCCATCAAGGATGTCGCCGACGCCGATCGCGACCAGCTGGAAGGCCCGATCGCGCTCGGCACGCTGCCCACCATCGGCCCCTATCTACTGCCGCAGTTCATCCCGCTGCTGCAGGAGACCACGAGCAAGCTGTCGCTGTACGTGGAAGAAGGCAGCGTCTCGGAGCTCGCGAGCAAGCTGCGCAGCGGCGACCTGGACGCCATCCTCGTGACCGCGCCCTTCGTCGAAGCGGACGTGGTCACCCAGCCGCTGTTCGACGAACCCTTCGTCGCGCTGCTGCCGGCGGATCACCGGCTGGCGGCGAAGGTCGCGATCACGGCCCAGGACCTGCTGCCGTCCGAGCTGCTCTTGTTAGGCGAGGGCGACAGCATGCGCGAGCAGATCCTGGCGGCGTTCCCGCACCTGGATCCGCATCTCGAGACCGGCGCCGGGGTGCGCACCTTCACGCAGGGAGCCACGCTCGAAACCCTGCGCCACATGGTCGCCTCGCGCCTGGGAGTCACCATCCTTCCGCAGACCGCCGCCGAGGCTCCGCTATATGCCCCGAACCTGCTGGTCACGCGGCCGTTCGTGAATCCGGCCCCCAGGCGCAGCCTGGCGCTGGCCTGGCGTGTAAGCTTTCCGCGACATAAGGCCATCGACCTGCTGCGACGCGCTATTCAGGCGAGCAGCTCCGCGTACTGGAATTACAATACAGCCCGCGTCCAGGAGGTGCCTGGGTTGATGGTGGAAAACCGGAACTGGTGATGCGGCCCCTGTCCAAAATCGTGATCGTCGGCGGCGGCACCTCCGGGTGGCTCGCCGCCTCGATGCTGTGCCAGCACCTGAAGCGCGAGCTGTGCGCGATCGAGCTGGTCGAGTCCGAAGAGCTCGGCACCATCGGCGTCGGCGAGTCCACCGTGCCGCCGTTCGTGGGTCTGATCCAGCGCCTCGGCATCGACGAAGCCGAATTCGTGCGCGCCACCGACGCCACCTACAAGCTGGGCATCAAGTTCGTCGGCTGGCACCAGCGCAGCGATTCCTACTTCCATCCTTTCGGCGTCATCGGCAAGCCGATCGGCAATCACGATTTCTACCAGTGCTGGCTCAAGGCGCGCGCCGAAGGCAACACCGACGCGCTGCAGGATTTTTCGCCCTGCAACGTCATGGCGGAGCAGGGACGGTTCTTCCACCCGGCCAAGGCGCGCAACACGCCCATCGGCGGGGCTAACTACGCGCTGCACGTGGATGCGCTGCTGGTCACCAAGTTCCTGCGCAAGTACGCCGAGGACCGTGGCCTCAGGCGCACCGAGGGCAAGGTGGTGGAAGTCGGGCAGCGGCCCGACGGCTTCATAGAAAACGTCACTCTCGCCAGCGGCAGGAAGATCGAAGGCGATTTCTTCATCGACTGCACGGGCTTCAAGAGCCTGATCATCGGCAGGACGCTGGGTGTCGAGAACGTCGACTGGTCAAACTACCTGCCCTGCGACCGGGCGGTGGTCTGCAAGACCGAAAACAAGGGCCCGTTGCTGCCGTACACGCGTGCCAGCGCGCAGGCCTCGGGGTGGAGCTGGCGCATCCCGTTGCAGCAGCGCGTCGGCAACGGCTACGTGTATTCCAGCCGCTTCGCGAGCGACGCCGCGGCGACGGCCACGCTGCTGCGTTCGCTGGATGCCGCCTGCATCGAGGAGCCGCGGCTCATTCCCTACACCACGGGCCATCGCCGGCAGTTCTGGAAACACAACTGCCTGTCGCTGGGCCTGGCTTCCGGGTTCATCGAGCCGCTCGAGGCCACGTCCATCCACCTGATCGCGCGCGGCATGGATTTCTTCCTGCGTTATTTCCCCGACAAGGACTGCGACGCCGCGCTGATGCGCGAGTACAACCGGCGCATGATTGCCGACTTCGAGGAAGTGCGCGATTTCATCGTGCTGCATTACGCCGCCACCGCGCGCGACGACACGCCGTTCTGGCAGTGGTGCCGCAACATTCCGCTGCCCGACACGCTGCGCGAGCGCATCGAGTTGTTCAAGGCGCATGGCGCCATGCGCGAGGGCGTGGATGAATTGTTCCGCGCGTCGAGCTGGCAGTCGGTGTTCGAAGGCATGGGCATCCGGCCGCACGGGCACTGTCCGCGCGTGGAGAACCTCGACTACGCGCAGATCGAGCAGACTTTGCGCAATGCCAAGGCCGCCATCGCGGGCATGGTCGAGCACCTGCCCACTCACGAGCAGTTCCTGCGCACAGCCTGAAAAGGTGACGCCCGTTCATTCGAAAACTTGCCGGTTGGCGCGGGGCGCGTTGCGGCCTGGCTGGCTCGCGGTCCTGCTCGCGATGTTTGCCAGCTCGCTGTCGCCGGCGGCGCAGCCCCAGAAGGTCCCTGAGGTCGCCTTTTTCTCGACCGCGTTTCCGGAGCTGTTGTCGCGGCTGAGAGTGCTGGTCAACACGGCGGAGTACTGCAACAGCACGAAAGCCGCGGCCTGCCGCGCGAGTTTCGTGTTGCCCGCGCCCGTGCTCGCGGACATGCAATATTTCCTCGGACTCGTCACCACGTTCCAGACCGCGAGCGGCCCGCCGACCCGCGACCAGCAGCAGCGACTGGATTCGCCGGAGACCGCGCCGGTCGAGATTGCCGCACAACGTGCGGATTACGAAAACGCACTGCGCGAATTCGACCTGCAGTTTCTCGGCCACGTTGGCGCGTTGCTGCACGTCTGCGGGAACGACCTTCAGAGCTCGGACCAGAGCGACCTGCGTTACCGGGCAATCAGGGATGTCACGTTCACGCGCTACTGGAACATGTCGGCCGAGGACAGCAAGCGGGCACTCGCCACCGTCGACAACATCGGCGCCCAGGCAATCCGCCAATACCGGGAGTCGCCGAGCGCGCGTTGCCCTGTGATGCTCGGGCTGGGCAGAAAACTGCTCAGCGCGCTGGCGAGAAGGACCAAGGCCTATGCGGGTGACGACTGGTCCCGGGTAACCAACTTCGACCGGTGGGGCGAGAGCGTGTTCTTCACGTGGACGATCGCGCTCGAACTGGAGGCGCACGTTCGCCCGGAGATCCTGGCGCAGATCGAGGCGCGCGAGAGCGACTCGAAACTGAAGACGTCGAAGTAGCGGGCTTCGATAGTTAGACCCTGCCGGTCTGGCAGGCGGCGGCGACCTGCGGTTGATACGTAGCATGCCGATCTGATGGCCGGCGCCCTCCGGGGTAGCGCTCCCATGTTGGTTTTGTTGCACACACATCCCTGAAGCGGCATTTGTGCGGCCCGCGCCGCTGGCTAGTCTCCCTGCCTACAAGGGGGATCCATGACACGGATGTTTGTCTTCGCGGCCCTGCTGGCCGCCGGTTTTTCTGCGCACGCTTCCACGGTCACGCTCAATGCGACACCGGGGGCTGCTTCCGCAAACCTCACCTGGACGGTGACCAACGGCGCGGTCAACGCGCAAGAGGTCTACCGCGATACGGATTCGAATCCGGCCGGGCGCGTTCGCATCGCCACGGTGAGCGCGACCGCGCGCAACTATTCGGCCACCGGCCTCACCAACGGCGTCACTTACTACTTCTGGATCAAGGCGCGCCAGAGCAGTGACAACGTCTGGGTGAATTCGAATGCCGCATCGGTGGTCCCGATGTCGGGTTCCGGCGGCACCACGTATCACTGGCCGATCACGGGCAATCTCGGCACGCACGATCCCACGCTCATCAATGAAAACGGCACGTGGTGGCAGTTCCAGACCGGCGTCGGCATTTACGGCAAGGTGTCGCGCAACGGCGGCCTGCAGTGGGATCCGCTGCCCTCGGTGCTGCCGAACGGCCTGAGCTGGTGGCGCACCTACGTGCCCAATCAGTCGGGCAACGATGTGTGGGCGCCGGACGTGAAGGTCTACAACGGCCGCACGTACATGTACTACTCGGTGTCCACGTTCGGTTCGAAGGTGTCGCTGATCGGGTTGATCTCCGCGTCCAGCATCGCCGCCGGCGACTGGCGCGATGACGGCCTGGTGATCCGCACCACGGCGTCCAACGACTACAACGCCATCGACCCCGATCTCACCATCGACGCCAGCGGCGCGCCGTGGCTGTCGTTCGGTTCGTGGAACTCCGGCATCAAGCTGACGCGCCTCGGCAGCAACATGAAGCCCACCGGCTCGCTGTTTTCGATTGCCAGTCGTGGCGGCGGTATCGAGGCGCCGGCGATCATCCATCGCAACGGCTACTACTATCTCTTCGTCTCGTTCGGCACGTGCTGCCAGGGTGTCAACAGTACGTACAACATCCGGTACGGCCGCTCGACCAGCATCACCGGGCCGTACACCGACAAGAACGGGGTGAACATGATGAGCGGCGGCGGCACGTTGCTCGACGGCGGCAATGATCGCTGGAGAGGGCCGGGCGGCCAGGACATCGCGGGCACGAGTGTCATCGTGCGTCATGCTTACGATGCCCAAAACAATGGCAATGCAACGCTGTTGATCAGCAACTTGAATTGGGACGATCAGGGTTGGCCGCGCTACTAAACGAATAGCGGGGGCCGACGAATGTCGGCCCCGCACCGCCCTGCGGGACGGTCCCCATTTGCCGGAAAAAGGGGTTGGACCTGCGCATCCGCGATTTCGTCTGCATGCACTATCACTACAACCAGCGCGAGGACGCGCCGTTCTGGAAGATGTGCCGCGAGATGGAGATTCCCGAGTCGCTGCGGCAGCGCGTGGAGCTCTTCCGCCAGGGCGGGCACGCGTTCCAGAAAGATGGCGAGCTGTTCACCGTCGATTCGTGGATCTCGGTGATGATGGGGCAGCACATCGAGCCGGTGAGCTACCACCACATCGCGCGCGTCGACGACCGCGAGGCCAAGGAATACATGGCGAAGTACCGCGCGCAGGTGGCGCAGGTGGTCAACGGGCTGCCGCTGCACGGCGACTTCATCAAGCAGTATTGCGACGCCAGCGAAGCGGCGTGGAGCTGAGGCGTGGGGTCAGACCCGACTTCCCGGAAATGGGGCCAGAGCCGGCACCGCAAGGCACAGCGGATTCGACTCTGGCCCCTCTTTGTTAGTCGCGATCCGGTCCGCTAGCAGCCCGACAGGTTGACCGCCAGCGCGTCCATCGGGCGACTCTCTCCCGTCGTGCCGGCCGTCGCGCCGTCGGAGACCCACGGCTGCCATCCCACGCCTCGCACGTAGGCGCTGTATTGGACGCTGCACCCGGCCGGAGCTCCGGTCAGGAAAATCTCAATCGCCTCCATGCGCCGGCTCTGGCCCGTGGTTCCCGCCATCGTCCCGTCGCATACGTAGTCGTGCCAACCCTGGCTCTGCACATGGGCGCGGTAGCAGACTCCCACGCCGGGTATACCCATAACGAACAGGCGGGCGGCCTGGAGGTAGCGGGGCTCGAGCGGGTTCCCGACCTGTTCGCCATTTTCCACCCACGGCTGCCAGCCCACATTCGCCATGTGGCCGCGATAGACGATGCTCCGACTCTCTCCGCCATATCGGTGGGCCGAACACAGCAACGTCTCCTGGTCGTCGTCCTCGAGAGTCCGTCCATTGGATCCGAAGTAGGACGCATTCATCGTCGGCCGCGTCGCGGATGGCGCGCTCACCTCGCTGTGATGCAGTCCCAGCGAGTGGCCGAGTTCGTGTGTCGCCACCGCTTGCACGTCGTACTGCCCGCCCCAATCGGTCCAGGGGAGATCCGAGCGAAAGGTGATGTCGGATTCGACGATGACCTGGTCGGGATCGAGCACCAGTGCCGTGAGAGCGATGCAACTCCCTGAACAGCCCTGACCGACACCCCACGACATCGTGTTGATGCCGTCGGTGACGAACCCGGTGAAGAGGGGCAGGGTGTGATGGAGCTGGTAGTCCACCCCCGGAGCGTTGGTCCAGGTCTGGAGAGCCGCGCCGATGGAGTTCGTCCTCTGCATGATCAGCGGAACGTCGGACGTCCAAAAGATGTCGTGTTGGCCTGCCTGCCAGCGAACAAACCCGCCCGGGTCGCTGCAAGCAACCAGTGCACCCGACGTGACGCGGCCGACCGTGGAGTTCTGGATAAGGCGGCCGGCGTTGATGGGGTTGGTCCCGAGCACAACGACGACCGCACACAGCATTGCGAAAGCACGATGGAGGGGGCGCATCACTTCATCTCCGTTCGGGTGGTGCCGAGCTGTTTGAGCTGGCCGATCAGTGCGTCGAGGGGCAATCCCTGCTGTCCACCGGCGGGTTCGGTCCGGCCGGACGCGTCGGGAACGAGGGCATGGCCTCGCGCCTGGCTGATGGCAAGCCGGCCGGCAGGCGTCTCTACCAGGTCAAACGCTCCCTGAGAATGCTCGCGGACCGTCACGACACCGCGAGCTCCGGGAAGATTCTCGCGATTCAGGAAAAGCAGATAGGAGCGGCCGGGGACCAGCTCGGCACCGGCAACGATCAAGGTGGTGGTCTTGCCCACAGTGCCGCCCATCAGCGTGATCACGATTTCGCGGCCATCCGTATTCCCCTTCACGGCGCCTTCCATCGCGAAGCGGACATCCGTGAGTATGAAAGTCCGGTCCGCGTTCCAATAGGAGTGGCTGGCGACCACTTGCCCCACTGCGATGATGCTGTGGTCGCGCTGCAGCGCTTCCAGGTCGGCTCGAATCAAGGTAGTTGCCGCGGTCGGTGTTGCCACGCCTGCGAGCAATGCGGTGGCCCAGGCTAGAGCCAACCATTCCATGGTTTTCATCAGGAGTCTCCTTCTCCAGAGTGGTTGAGCGGCGTCACGAAGCGACGCATGTGCATTCGGTGTTCGGCGCCGGGTAGCGTATCACCGCCGAAATTACTTTGGTGCGCGATGTCTTCTCCCGCTCGCGGTGCACCGTGCTGGCCTAGCTATTCAGAAGATCTGGCTCTTACAGGAAGCCCTGAAACCGAACCTGGCCCGCCCGGGGCGATGCCCGATGGCATATGCGTTGGCGGCCTGATTCTAACTATCCTGACCGTGTGTCTGCGTTCATCCCTGCTCGGCGGTCCGCTGCTTCGCGGGCAACCGCGTTTCCATGCGCTCCATCGATGCTGGTGATCATGGCGACCGTTACCACGCTCATGGCTTCACCGATCGTCGAAGTGGCTTACGGCAAACAGGCCCGCGCCCGACTTTCGGGGCCCCTCGTGGGTTGATCAGGCGTTCGGCCCCGCTGCCGCGCAGATCGATCACGGGGGGGGCCGGGGCCGAGGTCCGGCCCCTTTTGCTAGGAAATGGGGACTGTCCCCATTTCCGGTAAGACTTCTTCCCTGCCGGCCCACCCGCTGGCTGACTTCGTGTTCGAGCCGCATAAACGACTATGCTGGCCGCGTGAAACTCTTCTCCTGCGACAACTGCCAGCAAGTGCTGTATTTCGAAAACAGCCGCTGCATGAAATGCGGCATGAACGTGGGCTATTGCGTCGAGCTCGCGAAGATCGTGACGCTGCAGCACCAGACGGGCTCGTCACAGGGCTCGGTATACGAAGTGTTCTTTCCGAACCAGGGCCTGCGCCACTACCGGCAGTGCAAGAACGGCCGCGACCACGACGCCTGCAACTGGCTGGTGCCCGCGGAGAGCCAGCAGCAGTTCTGCAACTCGTGCCGGCTGACGGAAATCGCGCCGGATCTCTCGGACACTAACAACCTGGTCGCCTGGGCGGGCATCGAGGCCGCCAAGCGTCGGCTGCTCTACACGCTGTACCAGCTCAAGCTGCCGCTGTCGTCGCGCCAGGAATGGCCGAACGAAGGCGTGGCGTTTCATTTTCTGCGCAGCACGAACGGCGAGCCGGTGCTCACCGGCCACGAAGAAGGCGTCATCACGCTGAACATCGCCGAGGCCGATTCCGCTTTCCGCGAAAACATGCGCGAGAAGATGGGCGAGGCCTATCGCACGGTGCTCGGCCACCTGCGCCACGAGATCGGGCATTACTACTGGGACCGCCTGATCCGCAACAGCGCTTCGCTGCCCGGCTTTCGCCAGCTCTTCGGCGACGAGACGCAGGACTACGAAGAAGCCGTGCAGCGCCACTACGGACAGGGTGCCCCGGCCAACTGGGCGGATTCCTGCATCAGCGCGTACGCCACCATGCATCCCTGGGAAGACTGGGCCGAAACCTGGGCGCACTACCTGCACATGATCGACACGCTGGAGACCGCCAAGAGCCACGCGCTGTCGCTGCGCGTTCCCGCGGCCGAACGCACCGGCGACCAGATTTCCACCGACACGGTGGCATTCCGCGATTTCGATTCGCTCACCTCGAACTGGAACGCGGTCACGCTCGCGTTGAACAGCCTCAACCGCAGCATGGGTCTCAAGGACGCATATCCATTCGTGCTGTCGTCGAAGGTGCTGGAGAAGCTGCGCTTCGTGCACGATCTCATCCAGAGCCGCCGCGCGGAACAGAAGTCGGAGAGTCTTCGCGCGACAGGTTGAGTTACCCTTCGCGCACTTGCGAAGGGGAAGGTGATGCGTCGACTGATAATGCTGGCCTTGTTGCCGGCTGCCGCGCCCGCGGCTGACGATTTCAAACTCAATTCGCAGGAATATTTCGAACGGCCCGGCATCAGCGTGATGTACGGGCAGGACTACTACCCCGAAGGCCACCAGGGCGGGCTCAGCGTCATCATGCACGACGAGCGCATCGCCTCGAACGGCGACGTGCGCCTCGAGCCCTCGCCCGGGCAGTGGTCGCCGATCCCCAAGCCAGGCAAACGCGAAGCAGTGGCGGCGACGCAGGAGATTCGCGTGGCGCTCGCATTTCCCGATGCGGAGCGCGATCGCAAGGGTTTCAACCCCATCGTCTACCCGGATCTGAAGCTCAACTACACCGTGCGCGCGTTGCCGGCCGGAGAGTCGATTCGCGTCATCGTCGATTTCGATGCGCCCGTCCCGAAGGACTGGGTGGGGAAGGTGGGCTTCAATTTCGAGCTCTTTCCGGGCCTGCTGTTCGGCAAGTCGTATCAGCTGGGGAAGACCGAGGGGGTCTTTCAGCGTCAGCCCAGCGGCCCCGGCGAACTGCCGGTTCTCGCGCGGGGGCCAAAGCTCGAGGTCGCGCCGGAGACGCAGCTGTACCACCTCACGATCGAAGCCGTGCGCGGTGGTGAGCTGCAACTGCTCGATGGCCGCGGCAACCACAACAACGGGTGGTTCGTGGTGCGCTCGCTGGTTCCCGAAGGCGCCACCGGCCAGGCCATCGAGTGGTTAGTCACGCCGCACGCGAAAGCGGGCTGGCTGCGCACGCCGGTCATCCAGGTGTCGCAGGTGGGTTATCACCCGGCGCAGCCGAAGCAGGTGATCCTCGAATTCGACGCGCGGGATTCCCGGCGGGAGAACGTGATCCTGCAACGCGTCGGCCAGGCCGGGCAGGTGAAGGTGGTCGTCGATCGCAAGCCGGACGAGTGGGGGCGCTTCCTGCGCTACCAGTACGCGCGGCTCGATTTCAGCGAGGTGAAAGAGCCGGGGCTCTACGTCGTGAAATACGGCGACCAGGTCAGTCATCCGTTCCGCATCGGCACCGACGTGTTCGCGCGCGAGGTGTGGCAGCCGACACTGGAGTACTTCCTGCCGGCGCAGATGTGCCACATGAAAGTGCTGGAGAAATACCGGCTGTGGCACGGCGCCTGCCATCTCGACGACGCGCGCATGGCGCCGGTGAATCACAACCACTTCGATGGATACCTGCAGGGGCCGTCGACGCTCACTAACTACCAGCCCGGCGAGCCGGTGCCCGGCCTCGCCGTGGGTGGCTGGCACGATGCCGGCGACTGGGACATGCGCGTGGAATCGCAGGCGGACACCGTCTACGGACTGGCGCTGGCCTGGGAGCTGTTCCAGGTCGACTACGACAACACCAGCATCGACCAGAAGACGCGGGTTACCGAGATCCACCAGCCCGACGGGAAACCCGACGTGCTGCAACAGCTCGAACATGGCGTGTTGTCGGTGGTGGGCGGTTACCAGTCGTTAGGCCGCCTGTACCGCGGCATCATCGAGCCCACGCTGCGCCAGTACGTGTTCCTCGGCGATGGCGCGCTGATGACCGACAACGTCGTGTTCGACCCGCGAAAGACGCCGTTGCAAGGCGCGCCCGAGGTGGGCCTGCCAGGATCACCCGACGATCGCTGGGTGTTCACCGAAGAAAACCCGCGCCGGGAGCTGCTCACGGCCGCATCGCTGGCCGCGGCTTCGCGCGCGCTCAAGGGTTACAACGATGAGCTGGCCGCGCGGGCGCTCAAAGCGGCAATCGAAATTTACGACCGCGCCACGCCGCAGGAGCCGTTGGCGCGCGTGGGTGCCGCCACGGAGCTCTTCATCGCCACGCGCGACACGAAGTACCGCGCGTTGCTGCTGGAGCAGCGTGACGCCATCGCGGCGAACGTCGAGCGCGTCGGCTGGATGGTGGGCCGCACGCTGCCGCTCATCAAGGACAAGGCCTATTCCAGGGCGATCCGCGATGCCGTGGCGGCCTATCGCCTGAAAGTGGACGCGCTCGCGAAGGAAACTCCGTACGGCGTGCCCTACAAGCCCGACATCTGGGGCGCGGGCTGGAATATCCAGCGTTTCGGCTGGGACCAGTGGATGCTGCACCTGTCGTTCCCCGATGTGTTCCCGCGCACCTATGCGCTGCAGGCGCTCAGCTTCATCCTCGGGGTGCACCCGGGGTCGAATACGGCGTCGTTCGTTTCGGGAGTGGGCGCGAGCTCCCTCACTACGGCGTACGGATTCAATCGCGCGGACTGGTCGCACATTCCGGGAGGCAGCGCTTCGGGCACGGCGCTCATCCGGCCGGATTTTCCCGAGCTCAAGACCTGGCCCTTCTTCTGGCAGCAGACCGAGTACGTGCTCGGTCGCGGCACCATGGACTACCTCTTGTTAGTCCTGGCGGCCGACAGTCAGTAGAGGGGGCAGCCCCCTTTTCCTAGCGAAAGGGGTCAGTCCTCCTGGAGGGCTGCCCCCTTTCGCTAGGAAACGGGGGCTGCCCCCTTTGCTACGATGCACGCCCATGACTATCCGGCGCACCACGCTTCTCCTGCTGGGGCTGCTCGCACCCCTGGCGGGCATGACCGCAGAGCCGGTGCCGTTCGATGCCGGTGTCCGCGAACTGGGGCGCGCGTGGCTGGTCGAGCATGACGGCGTGGGCCTGAGCATCGGCATCTACGAGAACAATCGGCGGCACTTCTTCAACTTCGGCGCCGCGCAGCTCGACGGCAACAAGACGCCTACCAAGGACACGATCTACGAGATCGGCGCCATCTCCAAGACCATGGCCGGGCAGCTGCTGGCGCGCGCGGTCATCGAAGGGCGCGCTTCGCTCAATGACGAAGCCGCCCGGTATCTCGATGAGCCCTACCCGAACCTCGCGAACGACGGCGAGAAGATCCGGCTGGTGCACCTGGCCAACCTGACTTCGCAGCTCATGGACCTCATACCCGACCTGACGCAGGTGCGCAGCGTGCCCGGCGAGCCGCTGGCCGTCACGCGCATGCGCGTGCTGGAGCGTTATAAACGCGCCGAATTCCTGAGCCAGCTTCACGCGCTGGCGCCTCGGCGCGTTCCCGGAGTCGAGCTGTCGCAGTCCAACGTCGCCAGCATGCTGCTCGGCGTGGTGCTGGAGAAAATCTACGGCGAGGCTTTCGCGGAGATCCTGGCGCGCGAGATCGAGAAGCCGCTGCGCATGGGCAGCGGCACGTCGCCGCAGGCCAAACTACTGGCGCGCGGTTATACGGATGCCAACGAGCCATTGCCGCCATTGTCGGCGCCGACGCAGTACGCGACCTTGTCGCTTCGCTACAGCACGGATGACCTGCTGAAGTACGCGGCCTGGCAGATGGTGGAACGCGACGCGTCCGTGAAACTCGCGCACCGCGCCACGTGGAGCACGCCCGACAAGCGCGAGGGCGTGGGCCTGTTCTGGATCATCGGTGAATCGCCCGCGGGCCGCCGCCTGCAATATTCGGGCGGCACTTATGGTTTCACGAGCTTCTGCGACCTCTATCCGGAGGCGCGCGTCGCGGTGGTGATTCTCGCCAACAAGGCCGCGGACGGCGCGCAGGCTAGCCTGCGCGCGTTGTCCGCGAAACTCGTCGAGCTGGTGGCGCCGGCCGGGCGGCCTGCGCCGGGCGCTGTCAGCCCATCGCCTTCGTCAGCAGTCGCTCCGCCGCCGGATCGCTGAGCGGAACCTGCACGGTGGCCGGACGGGTCGCCGCTGCGCCCTTGTGATTCATGTCGATGCTGCCCGAGAAGCTGGCGCCATCGGCCAGGCCCACGCGCGGTGCGAAGATATTGCCCTTCACCTTGGCCGTCGCACGGATCGTTACCGACTCGGTGGCGTAGATGTCGCCATCGACTCGGCCTTCGACGATCACGAACTTGGCCTTGATGTTGCCGGTCACGCCGCCTTCTCTCCCGATGGAAAGACTGCGCGTGTGTTCGATCGAGCCTTCGAGCTGGCCCTGGAATTCCAGGTCTTCCTCGCCGAAGAGCTCGCCCTTGAAATAGAGCGTCGGGCCGAGCACGCAGGTGCCGGAGGCGACTTCTTTCGGCGGAGCTGCCGGCGGCGCCATCTTGCTGGCGTCAGCGAAATTCTTGCTCATGGTTTTCTCCGGCTCAGCGGCTCGCGCCGGGGGTGGAGGATCCTTGCGACCCAGCATTCGGTTCCATGGTGACTCCGCCATTGAAATTCGCTCCCTCAGTGATGCTGACGCTCGGGGCGCGGATGTTGCCGCGTACCACCGCCGTCTGACTAACCTTGACACTCTTGCGGGCGCTCATGTCGCCCTGCACCTTGCCGTCGACGTCGATGCTCGCGGCATTGACCGTCGCGACGACTTCGCCCTTCGCCCCAACGACCACGCGTTGCTGGTGATGGATCGTGCCTTCGATGCGGCCTTCGATCTTGATGTCTTCCTGGGCTTTGAGCTCGCCCTTGAAGCGCAGCGTCGGGCCGAATACCGACATGCGTTCGTTCGTTGCGTTCATGAAATCTCCCTGCGTTGAGGCGCGAAGCGCGGCATAGATTGCGCCGTCTGTCCCACGCAAAACCGTGTCGCGATTCGCAGGCGTACGCGATTCCGTCAAAGGAACTGGAAATATGTCTAACGACTCGGCATGGTGCCGGGCACCAAATATCGTAGTTCGCCGCGTCGTGCCCGATGAAGGTGCGCCGGCCGGCGGCGAACTACGACTTTTGGTGCCCGGCACCACCCACCTGGCTCATCAGCGCCAGGGGTCTGCCATCGGGATCGTCGAAGAACGCCATCCATTCTTCGGTGCCGTCGGCATGCCGATGAATCATGTGCGGCGCGTGCGTGAACTTCACACCGCGCGCGGCGAGCCGATCATGCGCGGCCACGATGTCGGCCACGCGTAGATAGAGGATCGACTCCTTCGCGGCGCCGCCCTCCTGGCTCAGCATCAGCCGCGTGCCGCCGCAGTCGAAGAATGCGAGCGCGCCGAACGTGTACAGATGAGGCAGTCCCAGGACTTCGCGGTACCAGGCTTCCGAAACGCGAACATCACCCACCGAGCGCGCGATCTGCCCGATGGGGCCAAGCGTCCCTGTCGTTTCCATCGTTCCTCCCTCCCGTTCAGACAGCGCGCTGCCCGCAGGCGCGCGGAACCAGGCGCGCAACTCCTTGCGATTGCGCAGGTTCAGCTTGGTCAGCGCATTGGCCACGTGATATTTCACGGCATTCACGCTGACACCGCGCCTGCGCGCGATCTCCGCGTTGGTCATGCCGTGCTGAACGGCGTGCACCGTGCGCCACTCCGACGGCGTCAGCAGGTCGGCATGCCGGGGGCGGCCGCGCGGGCGTTTCATGAACCGGATATTAGAGTTGCGGACACGCGATTTTCCCTACCCGGTCACTGTTTGCCCCGACTCGTACCCCTAAGGTACCGTGGCACGCCAACGAGGGGGTCTCGTGACGGAACTCGATAGCGATAGCGAGCGCGACGATGCCGGCGAAAACGCCGGCGCAGGCGTCGCCGTGGCGCTGTCCGCGCTGGCGCTCACCGCCTGTGGCGGTGGCGGTGGTGGCGGAAGCCCGCCGCCTGCCTCGCAAAATCCGCCGCCCGTGACCCCGCCGGTGACCCCGCCGGTCACGCCACCCGTCACGCCACCGGTGACCATCACCGACGCCGAGGCCGCGCGCTTCCTGCTGCAGGCGCAGTTCGCGGTCACGGATGCCGACCTCGCGGCGGTGAAGAACAGCGGCTATTCGGCCTGGCTGACCTCTGCCTACGCCGTCGCGCCAGGGCAGACCGGTGTCGCCTGGCTCGACTCGCGCGGGCACAACTCCATCACGAGCGAACAGCGCTATTTCTGGCCGCAGTTCGGCGACTTCATGATCTGGAACCAGCTGCTCGCCGGCCCGGACCAGATGCGCAAGCGGTTTGCGTTTGCGCTCTCGGAATTCTTCGTCGTGTCGCTGAGCCCGATCGACGGTTTCTATCCACCCTACGTCATCGCCGCGTACTGGGACGTGTTGTGCGCGAATGCGTACGGCAACTTCCGCACGCTGCTCGAGCAGATCACGCTGAATGCGGGCATGGGGTTCTTCCTCAACACGAAGGGCAACCTCAAGGAAGACGCCAACGGCCGGCAGCCCGATGAGAACTACGCGCGCGAGGTGATGCAGCTCTTCACCATCGGGCTCCATGAGCTCAACGCCGACGGCACGCCGCGCCTCGACGCCAACAACCATCCTATCGAGACCTACGGCCAGAGCGACATCACCAATCTCGCGCGCGTGTTCACGGGTTATGACTGGGACTATCTTTCGAATGGCGGCAGGTTCACGAACGTGGACTGGCACGACTACGACGTGCCCAACACGCGTTTCGCGACCAACCCGATGCGCTTCAATCCGAACAATCACTCGACCCTGGCGGTGACGTTCCTCGGCACGACGATTCCGGCCAACACGCCGGGTCCCGAAGCCCTGCGCATTGCGCTCGACCGCCTGTTCAATCATGCGAACACGGGACCGTTCTTCGCGCGGCAGATGATCCAGCGGCTGGTCACCAGCAATCCGTCGCCGGCCTATGTCGGCCGCGTCGCCGCGGCCTTCGCCGACAATGGCTCGGGGGTGCGCGGCGACATGAAAGCGGTGTGGACCGCGATCCTCACCGACGCCGAAGCTCGCACGCTGCCTTCGGCATCGGACACGCTGTCGGGAAAGCTGCGTGAGCCCGTCGTGCGCCTCGTGCAGTGGGCGCGCACCGTGGGAATCACGTCGTCGAACGGCGCCTACGAAATCTACGACCTCTCGGGCAGCGACACGGCGCTCGGCCAGAGCCCGCTGCGTTCGCCGTCGGTGTTCAATTTCTATCGCCCGGGATATGTGCCCCCTAACACGGCCATTGCCGCCGCCGGCAAGCAGGCGCCGGAGTTCCAGCTCCTGAATGAGACCACGACCGCCGGTTACATCAATTTCATGCAGGGAATGACGCGCAACGGCTACTACAACTTCGACGTGAACCCGACCTACACCGCGTTGCTGCTCATCGCGCACGATGTTCCTGCCGTCGTCGCCTGGCTGAACCTGCGGCTCACGGCTAACCAGTTGTCGGCGAATACGTTGTCGGTGCTCCAGGCGACCCTGGGCGCATTCAACGTCACCGCCACCAGCGCCGAGAATCTCAAGCTCGACATGCTGGCCACCGCCTGTTTCCTCATCCTCTGCTCGCCTGAATACCTGGTGCAGAAATGAGCAGCGAGCTCTGGACGCGTCGCGTCGTTCTGCAGCGAGCCCTCCAGCTCGGCGCGATGGGCGTCGCCACGCCGCTCGCGATCAATCTTGCCGCCATCAGCGAAGCCGCTGCGTTCGACAACACCGACTACAAGGCGCTGGTGTGTCTCTTCATGTATGGCGGCAATGACTACGCCAACACCGTCGTGCCTTACGACGCGGCTAACTACGCGCTCTATCACCAGATCCGCGCCGGAGCCGCAGGCGAAAACCAGGCCGGCATTGCACTCGCGCGTGCGGCGCTGGCGCCGACCGCGCTCACGCCTGACAACGGGCAGGTGCTCACCGACAACCTGCAGTACGCGCTGGCGCCGCAGCTGACGGGGTTGAAATCGATCTGGGACGCGGGAAGGCTCGCGGTGCAGCTCAACGTGGGTCCGCTGATCCAGCCGACCACGCTGGCGCAGTACCAGAGCACGAACCGCGTGGCGAATCCACTGCCGCCGAAATTGTTCTCGCACAACGATCAGCAGTCCGTCTGGCAGTCGAACGGCACGGAAGGCTCGACGGTGGGATGGGGCGGCCGGCTCGGCGACATCGCCATGTCGAGCAATACGAACAACTCGCTGCTCACGTGTATCTCCGCGTCCGGCAACGCCGTGTTCGTCGCGGGGCGCGACGCGCTGCAGTACCAGGTCAGCCCCGGTGGTGCGGTGCGCATCGCCGCATTGAATACGCCGCTGCGGGATGCGCTCAACGCCATCATCACGCGCCAGAGCAGCCACGTGCTCGAGAACGAGTACGCCATCGTCACGCGAAGATCGATGAATATGGAAGGCGTGGTGAATGGCGCGCTCGCGGGAGTCAACCCGGTTACCTCGTTCGGCACCGGCAATCCGCTGGCCAATCAGCTCAGGATCGTCGCGCGGCTCATCGGCGCGCGCGAAACGCTCGGCATGCGCCGCCAGGTGTTCTTCGTGTCGCTCGGCGGTTTCGACAATCACAACCTGCTCATGCAGGACCATCCGAACCTGATGACGCGCGTGAACGACGCCATGAGCGCGTTTTACGCCGCGACCGTCGAGCTTGGCGTGGCCGACAAGGTCACCACGTTCACGGCTTCGGACTTCGGGCGCACATTGAGCTCGAACGCCGACGGATCCGATCACGGCTGGGGCAGCCATCACTTCGTGATGGGCGGCGCGGTGAATGGCCGGCGCTTCTACGGCACCGCGCCGCATGTCTCCATTCAGACCAACGACCAGGTGGGGCAGGGCCGGCTGCTGCCCAGCACGTCGGTCGATGAGTTCGCCGCGACGCTGGCGCGCTGGTTCGGCTGCAATGCCGGCGAGCTGCCAGGCATCCTCCCCAACGTGGGCAACTTCCCCAACACCAACCTCGGCTTCGTTTAAATGGGGACATGGATGTGTGGGGACAGACTTAAGTCTGTCCCCACTCGTTATTCCTAGCAAAAGGGGCCGGACCTGGGTCAGCGCTCCGGCCACTTCCACGGCGGCGCGTCGAGCATCCCCTGGCCGTCGATCGCTGTCTCGCCCAATTCCTTGGTGAGCGTGACGGCATTGCAATGCTTCGCTTCCCGAAGCGCGGCGATCATGCGCGAAGCATGCGACACCACCCAAACCTGCGTGTGCGCCGATGCTTTCTCGATGAGCCGCGCGAGCGCCGGCAACAGGTCCGGATGCAGGCTGGTCTCGGGCTCGTTGAGAATCATCAGTGACGGCGGCCGCGGCGTGAGCAGCGCCGCAATCCACAGCAGGTAGCGCAGCGTTCCGTCCGACAGCTCCGCCGCCGTCAGCGGCCGAAGCAGCCCATGCTGCGTGAACAGCACGGTGAACTGGCCGTCACCATGTGCGATGTCGACGCGCGCACCGGGGAAGGCGTCGTCCACTGCGGCGTCGAGTGCCGCCCGATCGCCGATTTCGCGAATCGTCTGCAGGGCAGCGGCGAGATCCCGGCCGTCGTGCGCCAGCACCGGAGTGCGCGTACCAATCTGTGTGTGGCGTGCGGGCGCATCCGAATCGGCGCGAAAGTGATCGTAGAACCGCCAGGAGCGCACCTCTTCACGGAGCGCCAGCAATTCCGGCGCGCGATCCGGGTCGGATATCACCGAGAGCATGCTTTCGAAGGTGGGAAGTCTTGCGACCGACTCGTCCCATTCGCCATCGGCGCGCCGCAGCCGGACTGCCGGGCCGCGGCGGTCGGCTAACAAGGATGACGGCCGCAACGCCGGCGCGCCCCAGACACATTCCCGCTTGATCTCCGGGTCCTGCGTAAAGGCGCTGCTCGATGGAACAGGAAGGCCGAGATCGATCGCGTATCCCACGTGCTCGCCCTGAAATCCCAGGCGAAGGTGCACGGGCTCCTTGCGCGGCCCGCCCTGCACAGGAACCGTTCCTCGCTTCATGCCACGGGATATCGTCTCGGGCCCGGCCCACAGCGTGGACGACAGCCCTCCTTCGCGCGCGAGCGAACTCACGATGCCACCCTGTGCCGCCTCGGCCAGCAGGCGCAAAGCGCGGTACAGGCTGGATTTGCCGCTGCCGTTGGCGCCGGTGATGAGATTCAGCTGGCCAAGCGGCATGACCAGCGAGCGAATGGAACGGTAGTTCGCGACGGCGAGGGTTTGCAGCGCTGCCATGAGGCAAGAGTAACCGGAGCGCAGGCAACACGTCGGGCGGACACCCGATCTGGTGCGGCCCCTTTTGCTAGGAAATGGGGAGTGTCCCCATTAGTCGATGCTGTTGAAGTTGATGGAGCGGTCTTTGTAACGCACGGCCGCCCACTTCGCGGCGTCCTCGGACAGCGCGAGCAGCTGCTCGATCTCGATCAGCACGGTGTTGTGATACGTGGCAAGCAGTTGCCGGTTGGTGCTGCTCTGCGCGGCGGCGCCGTATTGCGCGGGTTCGAGATCGCGCTGGGCCGCGGCGATGTCCGCGAATCGCGCCTTGCGCGCCGCTTCCACCTGCTGGCGAATGATGACCAGCGCATTGTCGTAGTCGGCAATGATCTGCGTGTACGCGGCACGCAGCGTCGCCTTGTCCGCGGCCGAATCGGCGGCCGCGCATGAACCTTCACCGTCGCTGCACTTCAGCGCCTTCACGGCCTTGTCCGAGATCTGCATTGCGCGCGTGTTGACGTCCTGGCGTGCCTTGTCGACGGCGGCGTACTGCACGGTGATGCCTTTGCCGGTCATCTGCTTCGCCTGGTAGTCGGGATAGCGATCGGCGGCGGCTTGCACGGCATCCGGGTCGCCGGCCATCGCCTGCACGTCTTTCAATGCGTGCTCGCTTTGCGCCTTCGAGAACTCCATGGCGACCTTCATCTGTTCTTCCTGGCTCATGGCCGCGATCTTCGCCTGGAGTTGCCTGGCGTATTCCGGATCGCGCTGGGCGCGCTGGAAGTCGATGCCGCTGGTCTGGCCGGCGGCCGGCATTGCCGCGGCGCCCGCGGTTTTCATCAGCTTTTCGATGAACGCGCGCTGATCCTTGATCTGCTGGCGCAAGGCAGTGAGTTCCGGGCTGACGAGCCAGGCAGGGGCGGCGGCCGCGGTTGCGGGGGGCGCGGGCACGCGCGCGTGCAGGGACTGGAGTGACTGCTGGGCGGAGGCGGCGCTCGCGAGCATGAGGCTGGCCGCGACGGCGATGAACTTCAACATGAACAGGACTCCCGGTGATTCTTGCCGATTTCGAAGGGCGCGGAGTATGGGCAGGCCCCGGGGCCTGCGGGAGTGACAGGTATCGACGCAGTGTCCCGAACTGAGACTTAAGTTGTGCCTGGCGTCGCCGGCCCCTGCCTTCGGCTATTCTCCCGGGCTTCGTGAGGGGGAAAAAACATGTCGCTGACACGCTCTGCTTCGATCCTGTCTGGTTTGTGCCTGGCCCTGGTCATGTTGTTTGCCGGGCCGGGGCGCGCATCCGAACAGCCGCCGACACTGGCGATCGGCTCGGCCATGCCGCCGTTCTCGCTGCCGGGTATCGATGGCAACACCTACACCGACCAGAGCTTCGCCAACGCGGACATTCTCGTCATGGTGTTCACCTGCCCGCATTGCCCGACGGCGCAGGCTTACCAGGAACGCATCAAGAAGCTGGTGTTCGATTACCGCGCGAAAAACGTCACGCTGATCGCCATCAACCCGAATCACGCCGCCGCGGTGCGCCTCGACGAGCTCGCCTACAGCGACTTGTCCGACTCCTTCGAGGAGATGCAGGAACGCGCACGCGATCAGAAATTCAACTTCGTGTGGCTGGACGACGGGCCGACGCAGGCGATGTCGAAGGCCTACGGACCGGTGGCCACGCCGCACGTGTTCATCTTCGACAAGGCGCGCAAACTTCGTTTCGAAGGGCGTATCGACGATTCGGAGCGGGAATCGTCGGCGACGAAACACGATACGCGCGCGGCGCTGGATGCGCTGCTCGCGGGCAAACAGCCGCCCGTGACCACCACCAAGGTCTTCGGTTGTTCGGTGAAGTGGGCCGACAAGGTGACCGACTACGCTAACTACAAGAAGAAATGGGCGGCCGAGCCGGTGACCCTGCAGAAGGCCGATGCCGCCGTGCTGAAGGCGATTCGCGAGAACAAGGATTCCGGAAAGATCCGCTTCATCAACGTGTGGGCCACGTGGTGTGGGCCGTGCATCACCGAGTTCGACGAGCTGGTGGAACACAACCTGCGTTTCCGCATCCGCGAGTTCGAGATGGTGACCATCGCCGCGGAATTCCCGGACCAGGAAGCGGCGGTGAAGAAGTTCCTCGTCGACAAGCACGCGTCGATGAAGAACTACATCTTCGCGACCGACAACAAGGACGAGCTCTACGACGCGGTCGATCCGAAATGGAAGGGCGCGCTGCCGTACACACTCATCGTCGACGAGAAAGGCGACGTGATCTATCGCGAGATGGGCTCGATCGACTTCCTCAAGATGCGCCGCGCCATCGTTCCCGCGCTCAACAAGCTGAAGCCGTGGGGCGGCCTGAGCCCCGTCAAACCCTAAATGGGGACAGTCCCCATTTCCTGGAAATGGGGCCAGAGCTACTTGGCGGCTTCGAAGAACGTGATGCGATTGCCGAAGGGGTCCGCGATCGTGAGATCGCGCGAACCCCAGGGCATGAGCTGAGCCGGACCCGGCCGCGAGTGTTTGTACTGCCTGGCCAATAGCGATTGCTGATACGCGTCGATGTCATCGACCGGCACGCGCATGCCGGCGCCGGGGCAACAATCGCCGAAGTGCCCGGACAGATGCAGAACGCAATCCCCGTGCGTGACCTGCAGGTATAGCGGCATGCCTTCCGCGAACCGGTGCTCCCAGTCGACCTTGAATCCCAGGAAGTCGACGTAGAATTCCCTGGCGACGGCCTCGTCGAAGATGCGCAAAATGGGGACGGGCTGTGAGAGTTTCATGGCCGCGAGTTTGCCACCGCATCGCGCGCCACGCACCGGAGCTGACGAATGAAACAAACGCTGGGTCTGATCTCGCTGGTCGTGGCCGATTACGACGAGGCGCTGGCCTTCTATGTCGGCAAGCTCGGTTTCAAGCTCGTGGAAGACAGCTTCGTGCCCGAACAGAACAAGCGCTGGGTGGTCATCGAACCACCCGGCGACGGCGGCGGCGCCAAACTACTGCTGGCGCGCGGCGCGAATCCCGAGCAGGTGTCCCGAATTGGCAACCAGACCGGCGGCCGTGTGTTTCTCTTCTTGTATACGGACGATTTCTGGCGCGACTTCAACGCCTACAAGGCCAAGGGCATCGAATTCGCGCGCGAACCTGCCGAGGCGCCGTATGGCACGGTGGCCGTATTCAAGGACTTGTACGGAACGCTGTGGGACCTGGTACAGCTCAAGGCGTGAAACGGCGGCGTAGCTCGGCTTCTCCCGACGGCGTGAAATTTACGACGCGCGAGCCGTTTTGCGCCTTTCCCCAGCGAAGCGCGTAGAACCGCTGCAACAACGCCGCGCCGAGCGCGCCGCCGAGATGATGGCGGCGCTCGCCCCAATCGAGGCAGGGCCGGCACAGCGACCGGCGTTGCATGCGCATCTGCGAAACGTCGATGCCGAAATCGGTGAACCAGGCGGCGCCTGCGCGCGTGAGCTCGAAGCCGTCCGCATCGGCGCGGAAGACACGGCGCGCCACCAGGGCTTCGTATGCCCACACCGCGAGTTCTCCGGCGAGGTGGTCGTAACACACGCGCGCCCTGCGCAGCGCCGGCTCGCGCGGGCTGGAACGCAAGCGAACGCTGCCGGTGCGGAACGCAACGCCCATGAGCGACTCGAGCAGACGCGCCACGTCGCGGTCCGCCAGGCGGAAATAGCGGTGCCTCCCCTGCGCCGCGACGGTGACGAGCTTTGCTTCGCGCATCCTGGCGAGGTGGGCGCTCACGGTCTGCTTGGTGACGCCGGCGATGCCGGCCAGCTCGGTTGCCGTGAGCGCGCGGTCGGCCATGAGTGCCGTCAGCATTTCGGCACGCGCAGGATCACCGATGAGGGCAGCAATGCGGGCGATGTTCGGTCCATCACTCATGGTTCGATCGTAGACGAACCTTGGCGACGAAGGAACCGGCTAATCTCGCCGCCATGCGCATCGTTTGCCTGATCCGATACGAGATCGACCCGCTCCAGCGAGAGGTATTTGCCGAATACGCGCGGCGCTGGGGACAGATAATTCCGCGTTGCGGCGGGAGGCTGCTCGGCTACTTCCTGCCGCACGAGGGCACTAACTACGAAGCCTGGGGACTGGTGGGCTTCGACTCGCTAGCCGCCTACGAAACCTACCGCACGCGGCTCAAGGCGGATTCAGAAGCGCGCGAGAATTTCGCGTTCGCGCATGCGAAGAAAATCATCCTGCGTGAGCAGCGAACCTTCATCGAGCCGGTGGATGGAACCGGGCCATGATTGCCGTGTTGTTCGAGGTCGAGCCGAACCCGCAATGCATGGGCGCATACCTGGAATTGGCCGCGGCGCTGCGTCCGCAGCTGGAGAAGATCGACGGATTCATCTCCATCGAGCGTTTCGAGAGCCTGGCCCGCCCCGGAGTCCTGTTGTCGTTGTCGTACTGGCGCGATGAGGCGGCGGTGAAGACATGGCGCGGCATCCCCGCTCATCGATCGGCCCAGGCTGAAGGCCGCGAGAGTTTGTTTGCCGACTATCGGCTGCGCGTGTGCGAAGTGCTGCGCGACTACGGCATGCGCGACCGAACTCAGGCGCCCGAGGACCTGCGCGCGGCGCATGGCTGACTACTTCCGCCGCAGCTCCTTGCGCAGCACCAGCTTCAGCCCCGACCAGGTTTCATCCACCGCGCACACCTTGATGTCGACGAGGCCCATCGGCAACGCCACTGCCCGAATGGTGTCTTCGGTGACGTCGCTGGGCACGTTCGCGGTTTTCTTCGGCCACGACACCCAGATGACGGCGTCGGGACCCAGGATCTTCAGCCACGCGACGAGATTTTTCGCGAGCTCGGCTTTCGACGTGGTGAAGAAGTGCACGATGTCCGTGGTTTTCGAAACGCGAGTCTGAAACTCCATGCCGTCGGGCATCGGCGCCAACAACTTGCGGTAGTTGGGCGGCGCGCCGGGCGCGCAAACGCTCTGCCCGGGCTTGAAGCCCAGCTTCTTCGAAAGAGGCGTGCCCGAGTAGCCGCTGGTCATACATCCCGGTCGGTGCGCTGGTGGTTCTGCATGCCGGCGAGGAATTCCTGGCCGTCCGGAGTTTCGCCGGTGCGCTCGCCGGGTACGTCCTCGCAGAATTTCACCCAGGGCAGGCGGCTCTCGATGCCGAATTGTTTGACGATGGGTGCGTCTTCGGGGCGATCGAGCGACCCGATGGTGACGTACATGCGCGCACTCGGCGTGTCGTACCTGAAGGACAGCGGCGTGCCACATTTCTCGCAGAAGCCGCGACTGGCGAGATTGGAGCTCGCAAAAAACGCGGGCTCGCCGCGCGTCCACGCGAAGTTGGTCGGAGCCGTGCCCGCGAGCGCCGCGAATATGCCGCCGGTGGCGCGCTGGCACATGCGGCAGTGGCACACGTGCGCATTTTCGAGCGGAGCATAGAACGCGTAACGAACGGCGCCGCACTGGCAGCCGCCGGTGGCCGTGGGCGCAGGCTTCACTTGAAGGTATCGCAGTCCTGCACGAGTCCCGATCCGTAACCTTTGCGGAACCACTGCTGGCGCTGCGCTCCGGAACCGTGCGTGAACGATTCCTGGTTGACGTGACCCTGCACGCGTTTCTGAATGGTGTCGTCGCCGACGGCCGAAGCGGCGCCGAGCGCTTCGTCGATGTCGCCGGACTCCACGAGCTGGCGAGCACGGTCGGCGTGATGCGCCCAGATGCCGGCGTAACAATCCGCCTGCAGCTCCATCTTCACCTGCAGAGCGTTGGACTCGCTTTCCGATGACCGCTGCTGGGCGGCGCGAACCTTTTCCGAAATGCCGGTCACGGTCTGCACGTGGTGGCCGACTTCGTGTGCGATGACGTACGCCTTGGCGAAATCACCCTGCGCCGCGAAGTCCGTTTCGAGCTGGCGAAAAAACGTGAGGTCGATGTAAACCTTGTTGTCGCCCGGGCAGTAGAAAGGCCCCGCGGCGGACGTGGCCGAGCCACAGGCGGTGTTGATGCCTTCGGAAAACAGCGCCAGGCGCGGCGCGGGATATTGCTGGCCGGCCTCGGCGAAAATGGCGCTCCAGGTTTCTTCGGTATCGCCGAGCACGTGTGCGACGAACTGACCACCTTCGTCGGTGGGCGCGCCCGGGTCCACGGGTTGCTCGGACGCGGGTGCGCCGGTGCCTCCACCCAGCAAACCCATGACGAGCCGCGGATCGATGCCGAGGAAGTAGGCGCCGACTATGGCCACGAGACCGACGAGGCCGAACTTCATGCCGCCGCCGCCGCCACCCGTGCGCCGGCCGCGATAGTCCTCGACGTTCTGACTCTGTCTGCTTTGGCGCCAGCGCATGTGCCGGATGTTAGCAAAGGACCGCGCGGTATGATTCGCGCTTCGTGAAATCCGGCCTGCCCATCGATGAAATCCTGCCCGCGCTACGCGAGGTGCTGACCCACCACCGCAATGCGGTAGTGGAAGCGCCGCCTGGCGCAGGCAAGAGCACCGTTGTTCCGATTGCGCTGCTCGATGAGCCGTGGTTGCGCGGCGGAAAAATCGTGATGCTCGAGCCGCGGCGCCTGGCCACGCGCGCGGTGGCGACGCGCATGGCGGCCACTCTGGGCGAGTCGCCCGGCGAAACCGTGGGCTATCGCATGCGTCTCGAGACGCGCGTGAGCAGGCGCACGCGCATCGAGGTCGTCACCGAAGGCGTCTTCACGCGCATGCTGCAAAGCGATCCGGCGCTCGAGGGCGTGGCGGCGGTGCTGTTCGACGAGTTTCACGAGCGCAGCCTGCATGCCGACACCGGCCTCGCCTTCGCACTCGATTCGCAGGACAACCTGTCGCCCGACCTCCGGCTGCTGGTGATGTCGGCGACGCTGGACGGCGCCGCCGTCGCGAAGTTGTTAGGGAACGCGCCGGTGGTGACGGCCGCCGGTCGTGTACATCCGGTCGAGATCCACCACGTGGGCAGTGGCATGCCGATGCTGCCGGGCGGACGCGACTCACCCGAGCTCGGCGTGGTGCGCGCCGTCAAGCGCGCTCTCGCCGAGGCGCCCGGCGACATGCTGGTGTTCCTGCCCGGCGCCGGAGAAATCCGTCGCGTGCAGGGGATGCTGGCAGGCATTGCACCCGATGTGGACATCCTGCCGCTGTTCGGCGAGTTGGCGGCGCAGGACCAGGACGCCGCGCTGCGGCCAGCGAAAGCGGGGCGGCGCAAGATCGTACTCGCCACCAACATCGCGGAGACCAGTCTCACCATCGACGGCGTGCGCATCGTCGTCGACGCCGGCATCGAACGCCGCAGCCTGTTCGATCCGGCGAGCGGCATGAATCGGCTGGAGGTGCAGCGCATCTCGCGCGCCTCCGCCGAGCAGCGTGCGGGACGCGCGGGCCGGACTGCGCCCGGCGTGTGCTTCCGGCTCTGGGGCGAGGGCGCCGAACGCAGTCTCGCCGCATTCGCGCCACCCGAGGTGTGCGTGGCCGATCTCGCGCCACTGGCGCTCGATCTTGCGGTGTGGGGAACCGAAGCCGGTTCGCTGCGGTGGCTCGATGCGCCGCCGGCCGCCACGCTCGCAAGCGCGCGCGACCTGCTGCGCCGCCTCGGCGCGCTGGACGCCGCCGGCAAGGTCACGGCGCATGGCCGCGCCATGCAGGAATTTCCCGCGCATCCGCGGCTCGCGCACATGTTGTTGAAAGCGCGCGAGCTGTCGGCCGGCGCGCTCGCCGCGGAACTGGCCGCGCTGCTGTCGGATCGCGACCTGCTGCGCGCGGGCGCGGCAGGCAGTCCGCGCACGCGTGACAGCGACATCCGCACACGGCTCGAAGCGTTGCGTCGCGGCGCGGCCGACATCGACCGCGGCGCGCTCGATCGCGTGCGGCGAACCCAGCGCTCGTTCGAACAGCAGCTAGGGCTCGCGGGAGCATCGCGCGGAGGTGGGGAGATCGATGCCGGCGTGTTGTTAGGCCTCGCATACCCCGACCGCATTGCACGGCGCCGGCCCGGCGCCGAGGCGCGTTACCAGATGAGTAATGGCCGTGGGGCGCTGTTCGCCGCCGCGGAGTCGATCGCGCGCGAAGAATTCATCGTCGCCGTGGACCTCGACGATCGGGAACGCGAAGCACAGATCCGGCTGGCGGCGCCGCTCGGTAAAGCGGATCTGCTCGAACACTTTGCCGCGAACCTGCACCGTGCCGACGAGCTGGCGTGGGATGAGCGCAGCGAAACCGTCGTGGCGCGACGCGTGATCCGCTTCGACGAGTTGCTGGTCGAGGAGAAGCCGCTCAACGATGTGCCGCGCGCCGCCAGCGCCGCGGCGATGCTCGAGGGCGTGCGGTCGATGGGCATTGACTCGCTGCCCTGGGACGATGACACGCGCGACTTCCAGGCGCGCTGCGAATTCGTGCGAAAACTCGAGCGCAAGGATCTCGCCGGCTGGCCGGATTTTTCCAGGCCATCGCTGGCGCAGGACCTGGCGTGGCTCGAGCCGTTTCTCGACGGCGTTACACGACGGTCGCAGCTCACGCGTGTGCCGCTGCTCGACGCCCTGCGCGCGCGGCTGACCTATGAACAGCAGCGCAAACTCGAAGAGCTCGCGCCGACGCACATCGGGCTGCCAACCGGTTCGCGTGCGCGCATCGATTACCTGGACGACAACGCGCCGCTGGCGTCCATGCGCATGCAGGAAGTGTTTGGCCTTGCCGCCACGCCGCGTATCGGCGGCGGCACCGTGGCGGTCACGTTCACGCTGCTGTCGCCCGGGCGCAAGCCTTTGCAGATCACGCGGGACCTGGCGAGCTTCTGGCGCAACGCCTATGTCGACGTGCGCAAGGACATGCGCGGAAGGTATCCGCGCCATTACTGGCCGGAGAATCCGCTGGAAGCGGAGCCGACGCGGCGGGCGAAGCCGCGCGGCTGATCCTCGGTGGGCTAACATGCACCCGGCCTGACCGAGGAACCCGACGATGAATGACAACTCCAGGTCCGCAAAACCCGGCCTGCGCGGCCGGCGGCCAACGCCTGACAAGCTCGAGGTTACAGGTCGCGCGCCCGGTACCGGGCTTCTTCGTACGCGCGCTGCGCCTCGACGCGCTGCACCGTCAGCATGCCCAGCCGGAAGATCAGCGCATCGCGCTCCTTCTTTTCGAGCGGACGTTCCTTGTCCTTGTCTTCGAGGCGCAGGTTGATGTCGCGAATCTCGCTGTCGATCGAGCCCAACGCATCGCTGCGGACGTGCACTTCGCGTCCCTTCTCGTACGCATCCTGCAGCCGTTCCTGGTCGAAGTTGCGGCAGATGCCCAGGTCGAACCCGTTGCCGTATTCGCCGAGTTGATAGGCGCGGTGCGGGACGCAGAAGCGTTCGAGTCCCTGCTCGCGGCCATGCAGGTAGGCTCCGCGATCCGGAACCACGTTCACCTTCGCGCAGGCCGTGGAGTGCTGAATGAGATATTCCTCGGGCCGCCCGTTCGCGCCGTCGCGAATGCCGACGTCTTCCCAGTTGGCGTTCATGCATTCGCTCTTGGAAAGGCTGGCGCAGCCGCCGAGCGAGGCGAGTACCGTGAGGGCCGTGAGGATCCGGAGGAGAGACCGTGTGTTCATGGTGCAAACTCTAAGACAGGCGAATTGAATCGCACCTGAACGGGCTTCACGTTCCGCTAACTAAAGTTAAACGGTACCCCCGTCTTCGCGCTCGATGGCCAGCAAGGCGGCCCGTGCGGGCAGCCCGTTGCCGTCCGGCCAGTGGCTGCGGGGTTTCTCGAAGCTGCCCCCTTCGCCCGGATGCTGAATCGACAGGAACAGCGTACGGCCGTCGGGCGTGAATTCGCAGCCGCAGACTTCGCAGCCCGTGGGCCCGCTGGCGAGCTGCTTGAGATGTCCCCGTTGTGGTCCGCTCGTAGGGACCACGAAGCAGCCGTTATTAGGATGGCCGCGATTGTCGGAGTCGGTGACGATCCACAGCCTGCCCTGCGGGTCGATGCCGAGGTTGTCAGGGCAGTGCACCTGGGTCTGCTCCGCGCGATGCGGGTAGCCCGCGAAGTAGGTGTCGGCGCCCGTCAAACTACCGGCGGCCAGCTCGCGGGCATCGACGATGTAACGGCCCACCGCCGGATCGCCGGCGAGCAGGAACACGTTCCATTCGAAGCGCGTGGCCGTGGCGTCGTCGCCGGCCTCGGCCATCTCGATGATGTGCCCGGACTTGTTGTCGGGGCGGGGGTTGGCGGCGTTGGGACCCACGTCGATGTTGCGGCCCGACCAGTCGGTGTCGCTCGTGGTCCCGCGCTCGGTGGTCTTGGTGCAGGGAATGTAGATGCGTCCGGTGATGGGGCTGGGCTCGACGTCTTCGGGCCTGTCCATGGGCGTGGCGCCTAACAAGTCGGCGGCGGCGCGCACCTTGATGACCACGTCGCCCTGGTTGGCGAAGCCGGCGCGCGAATTGAGCGGGCCGTTTTCGTCGTGGACCAGGGGCAGCCATTCGCCGGTACCGTCGGCGTCGTAACGCGCGCAGTACAGTGTTCCATGGTCGAGCAGGTCGCGGTTGGCCGCGGGATTCTTCGCATCGAAGCGATCGCGCGTCACGAACTTGTAGATGTACTCGAACTTCTCGTCATCGCCCATGTAAGCCACCACGTGGCCGCTCTTGCTGACGATGGTGTTGGCGCCCTCGTGCTGGAAGCGGCCGAGCGCTGTTCGCTTGCGCGGAATGGACTTCGGATCGTGCGGGTCGATTTCCACCATCCAGCCGAAACGCAACGGCTCATGCGGCTCGACGCGCGCGTCGAAGCGCGGGTCCTGGTGGTCCCAGAAGTAGAAGCCGTGTTCGCGCAGCGCAAAGCGGCGGTAGGCGTCGTGCAGCGAAGCGTCCTTGCTGGTTTCACGCAGAGTCCGGCCACCGGAAAAATAGTCGTCGACGTTTTCTTCGGAGGTGAGGTAAGTGCCCCAGGGCGTCTTGCCCGCGGAACAATTGGCGAATGTGCCCAGCACTCGAGTGCCGGTGGGATCCGCGTGCGTGCGCATGAGCGCGTGGCCGCGCGCGGGGCCGTGAATGTCCATGGGCGTGTTCGCCGTGATGCGGCGGTTCTCTCGCGCAGAAAGCTGGCGAGTCCAGCCACCGGAATCGCGCTGAAGCTGCATGACCGTGACGCCGTGCGCCGCCTGCATGAACGCAACGGCCCCCGGATGCTTGTCCAGCCATGCCTTGCTCGCATCCGGTTTCATGCCGGTGCCGCGATGCCCGGGCCAGATGAGCTCGCCATTCACATATTCATGGTTCACGCATACCAGGCCGCGTGCGGCGCGGCCGCTGGCCTGCGGAAAATAGGCCACCGCATCGGCGTTGGTGCCGAACTGGCGTTCCTGGTTGGCGATCGCCGTGCTGCTGAGCCAGTCGTCCGCGGCGAGCCGCCGCGTATCGAAATCGGCGGTGCCGGTTACGAGACTGTCACCCCAGCGCGCCACGATGTTGTAGCGATACCCCTCGGCGATGGTGAAGGCATCGAGATTTTGCGGCGCGATACCGTTGAAAACGCTGGGCTGGCCGGCCGATTTACCTCTTGTGGGAATCTGCGCACAGGCGGCGAGTCCAACGGTGGCGGCAGCGCCCACGACGACAGTGCGGCGTGACAATCGCGCGGAAAGTACGGCTTCAAAGGCGGGTCGTTTCATGGTGGCGCATGCTAACGTGACGACCAATTTCTGACGAAGGAAAGATTCGGGATGCGCCAAGGCATTGCGTTTACCACCCTGGTCCTGGCTTGCCTGCTGAGCGCCTGCGGGCGCGGCGACGCCGCGGCGACATCGGCGCGAAAAGCTGAAGCCAAGGCCACCGCAGGTGTGAATCTCGCGGACGTGCACGCCGACGCGCCGGGCATCGCCTGGTTCAACGGCAACGTCGAATCCGCGTTCGCTTCGGCCAAGGCGGCTAACAAGCCGGTGTTGCTGTACTGGGGAGCGCAATGGTGCCCGCCGTGCAAGCAGCTCAAGTCGGCGGTTTTCAACCGTCCCGATTTCATCGAGAAATCGAAGCTGTTCGTCGCGGTCTATCTCGATGGAGATCTGCCCGATGCGCAGAAGTGGGGCGATGAGTTCCGCGTCACCGGTTACCCCACCGTCGTGGTGTTCAAGGCCGACCGCACCGAGATCACGCGCATCGCGGGCAATATGGATCTTTCGCTGTATGCCGGAGTGCTGGACAACGCACTCGGCGATGTGCGTCCCGTCAAGGATGTGATCGAGATGGCGGTGAAGGGCGGCGCGCCGCTGGCCGCTGACGATTGCCGCCGCCTCGCGTATCACGCGTTCGGCCTCGAGGACGACGGCGTTTTCCCGGCCGCGAAACTGCAGACCGCATTCGAGAACGCCGCGCGCACCTGTCCCGCGGACCTGACGAAGGAACGTGCGCGCCTGCACATACGTGCCGCGGAGCAGGCCACCACTCAGCAGAAGGATGTACTCAAGAGCGGCGGCAAAGCCGACAAGGCGCTCACCGTGGCCATCGTGCGCGTGAACGAACTGCTGACCAACAAGGATCTCTCGCTGGCGAATGCCGATGCATTGCGCGGGTTGCGCACGGAGTTCTTCCTCGCCGCGCGCCAGACTCTGCCGCAACTCGCGCCCACGCTGCGCGAGCGCTGGATGGCAATCGCCGATGCCGCCACCGCCAACCAGGAATTCGCGCCCGCGGATCAGCTGGCCGCGCAGCTCATGAAGATCACCGCGGCCAAGGCGTATGCGGCTGACGGCAAGATTCCAACCGACGTGCGCGTCGTGGCGCTGAACACCTCGGCAAAGATGCTGGCCGTGAAGCAGGACGCCTACGTGCGCGCCGGCGTGGTCAATTCCGCCATCAACATCTACATGGCGCTCGACGACTACGAGCGCGCCCGCGATCTGCTGGCGCTCGAAGCCGCAACATCGAACACGCCGCACTACTACATCGGCGATCTCGCCGACGTGGAAGAGCATCTCGGCAACATCGATCGCAGCGTGGAATTGCTGGCGGAGGCATACGCGAAGGCCAAGGGCCCCGCGTCGCGCTTTCAGTGGGGATACAACTATCTCGACGGCCTGCTGCGCCTGAAGCCGGACGATCTCGCGACCATTGAGAAGGTGGGCGGCCAGGTCATCGCCGAGCTCGACGGGCCGAACCGCATTCACCGTCGCACGCTGTCGCGGCTCAACAAGCTCGACGCGAAGCTCACCGAATGGAACACGTCGGCCGAGCGTGCAAAGGTGGCGGGTAACCTGCGCGCGCGCGTCGTGCGCGCCTGCGAGACTTCGAGCGGAGCCAAGTCCGGCGGCTGCGTCTCCGTGGCCTCCGCCGCCACGACCTAGCTACTCGTCCTTGCGCGGCCTGCGTGCGTTGGTTCGCGATGCGGTGCGAATTTCGCGGCCGCGCCTCGCCAGCGCTTCGCGCAACAGCCACTCGATCTGGCCGTTGACGCTGCGCAGCTCCTGAACTGCCATCGCCTCGATCGCGGCGGCGACCGCCGGATCGAGGCGCAGCAGGAACGCTTTTCGTGCGGGCGGTTCGCTCAAGACGCCGCCACCCTATTGGTACAGCGAACCGGCGTTGATCACGGGCTGGGCCTCGCTTTCGGCGCACAGCACGACCAACAGGTTCGACACCATCGCCGCCTTGCGCTCGTCATCGAGATCCACGACACCGCGCTCGGTGAGCCCCTTCAGCGCCATCTCCACCATGCTGACCGCGCCGAGCACGATCTGTTTGCGGGCGCCGATGACCGCCTCGGCCTGCTGGCGTCGCAGCATCGCGCCCGCGATTTCCGGCGCGTACGCGAGGTGCGTCAGCCGCGCGTCTTCGACGTGCAGGCCCGCTTTCTCGAAACGCTCCTGCAGCTCGCGCTTGAGGCGGACCACGATTTCGTCGCCGCCGCCGCGCAGCGTGAGCTCAGCCTGGTCGTCGTCGTGAGCGTCGTACGAATATTCGTTGGCCAGATGACGCACTGCCGCTTCGGCCTGCACCGGCACGTATTGCTCGTAGTGATCGATGTCGAGCACCGCGCGCGCCGTGTCTTTGACTTTCCAGACCACCGCCGCCGCGATCTCGATCGGGTTGCCGCGCTTGTCATTCACCTTCAGTTTCTCGCTGTTGAAGTTGCGCAGGCGCAGCGACACCTTCTTCTTGTTGAGGAACGGGTTCGCCCAGCGAAGGCCGGTGGAATAGTCCGTGCCGCGATAGGCGCCAAACAGCATCATCAGCGCCGACTGGTTCGGCTGCAGGATGTACACGCCCTTGACGAGGAACAGGAACGTGAAAACGCAAACCACGATCTTGATGGGCGGGAACGGCCCGCCGATGGGTATCGCGATCAATGCGAGGACCGCAATCGCCAACGGGATGTAGCCGTTGTAACTCTTGAAGTCGACTTCCTGCGTAGCGCCGGGCGTGCTCATCTTCTTCTCCCAATCGTTGATTGATTCGATTCGCGAGTGATACTAGAGTGATATCACTTTGGAGACAAGCCGCATTTGACTCATCCCCTGTACAATCGCGCCCGGTCGGGCCTGTAGCACAGCGGTTAGTGCAGGGGACTCATCTATATAGGTGCCTGCGCGTGGGAACACGCGCAGTGGACGGGATGAATTCAGGGAAACCTTCGCGGGCTTTTGAAAGAAGGCGCGCATGGCGATCCTGAGCCAAGCCGGGGCGGCAGCTTCGGAAGGTGCAGAGACTACCTGAGGGCTCGTAGCGCCCTTGATGACAGGCTAGAGCGTCCCGCACCCCACCGGGTGGTTAGTTAGACCACTCGAGGGTGAAGAGATAGTCCACGCGGGGCGGAAACGCCTCGAGAACGTGAATCCCTTGGTCCTTGGTTCGAATCCAAGCAGGCCCACCACTTACAACGAAACCACAGTT
>DASTXR010000112.1:0-13935 GCA_035765415.1 Steroidobacteraceae bacterium
CGGATCAGACGTACGGGAGAGAGCCCATCGCCGAATAGTGCTCATTGAGCGTGCGCAGCTTGTGCATGTCCGACGGGCTTATCTCGAAATCGAACACGTTGAGATTCTCGCGCTGGTGCTGCACGTGATTCGCCTTGGGCAATGGCACCACGCCGAGCTGCAGGTTCCAGCGGATCAGCAGCTGCGCCGGGTTCTTGCCGTATCGCGCCGCCATGGAGGCCAGCTTGTCGTCGTTCAGCCGCTGTGCGCGCGTGAGCGGGCTCCATGCCTGGATGACGATGCCGTTGTCGCTGCAGAAGTCGAGCATGCGCGGGCTGTGGCCGAACGGGCTCCACTCGATCTGGTTCACCGCCGGCAGCTCGCCGGTGCGATAGACCAGCTCTTCGATCTGCTCGATGGAGTAGTTGCACACACCGATGTCGTTCACCAGGCCGACACGCTTCGCGCGCCGCAGCCCCTGCCAGAGCGATTCGCCGACGTCGTCTTGCGGCGGGCGATGAATGAGCACGAGATCCGCGTAGGGCTGCTTGAGCTCGGCAAGGTTGGCCTGCGTCGCGGCGAAGGAATCGTCGGTTTCCTCGATCTTGGTCACGAGGAAAATCTCCTCGCGCGCCACGCCACTGTGCTTGATGGCTTCGCCGATGCCGCGCTGCGTGTGGTAATCGCCGGAGGTGTCGAACATGCGATAGCCGGCTTCGAGAGCCTGCGTCACCGCCTCGACGGTGTGATGCTTGAGCTGATAGGTGCCGAGTCCGAGCAGCGGCATGTCGCGCCCACTGTGGAGCGTTACGGATTGCGGGGGAAAGAAGTGCGCCTGGCGAATCTCGTTGGGTTTGGCGGACATGCGCCCAAGGCTAGGGGCTGGCAGCCTGAGCGGCTATCGGCGTGAATACCTAGCGGTGCAGGCGCGGAATCCGCTGACAGGAATTCCGGAAGTTTGCGCGTTCGTTTGCGGCGTACCGATACTTTGGTCTCGAGGAGCAACGCGTCGAATTCGGCCAGCGCCAGCGATCCATCGCCAGCGCTGGCCTTCGAGGCGCGAGATCAGTCTCAGTCGTCGCTTCTGCCACCATGTCCGCGATGCTTGTCTGCGAGCAGACCCGCGGCAAACCAGGCACCCGGAGTCGCCGGCGTGCCCGTCGTCGGATTCGCCGGAGTCACGGAACGGATCAGCAACACCGGGCGGTTGTCCACGGTGTCGCCGCAATTGAGCGGCGGGGTCGCGCCCGTCGCGTCGGTGAGCTTGCCGCGCACCGCGAAATCGCCGTCTTCATCCAGATCGACGGGCTCGGAGTTGAACGGCGTCAGGATGAGCGGCGCCGATACTGCCGGCGGCACGGGCACGTTGCGGCAGAACAGCGAGAGCATGACCTGTCGCGGGCCCGCGCGGGTGCCGAGCCCATCGCCACCCAGCAGCACCACACCCTCGCCTCGCGCGCGGATGTCGCCATTCGTCCGGATCGTGGCATCGAGAGAGGTGATGCCCCAGGGCGCGCCGCCCGGCGCCACGCCAGCGACGGTGTTCAACGTAGGAACGCCTGCCGCGGAACGGAACACCTGGTTGCCGGTGCCGTGATCGAACCTGAAGAGAATGGATGAGTTGCCACCGCCGCCCGCAGCCGCGGTCCCCGCCGCAGCCAGGCCCGCGATGGCCAGAAAACATGAGAGTTTCATATGAGGCTCCTGCCTTGATAGTTTTTACGGCAGTGAGTGGCGCGCGCTCGCGAATGGGTTCCGCACCTGGCGCACGAATCAGGAGATCAGCGTGGCAGCGTCACCGTGAAGCGACTGCCGCCGCCCTCGCGTGGCGAGTGCGCCACGGCACCGCCATGCGCATGCGCAATCTGCCGGACGATGGCGAGCCCGAGCCCTGCGCCACTGGAACGCGTGGCCGTGCTGGCACGATAGAAAGGCTCGAAGATCCTGTCGCGATCCTGGTATGCGACACCCTGCCCGGCATCTTCGATCACGATGCGCGCGAATTGCGGGTCGCCCTCGATGCGGATCTCGGTGGCGCCGCCGGCATGCACACGCGCGTTTTCGAGCAGGTTGCGCACCAGCCGGCGCAGCAGCAGCGCATCGGCTTTCACGATCAGCGCTTCGCCGCTGGCCTGCAGGTCGAAGTGCGCGGCTTCTTCGGCCGCGAGTGCGAGCAGATCCACCGGCTCCGCGCGTTCGATGCCGCTCGACACGTCGAGGCGGCTGGAGAGCAGCATCTCGCCGATGAGCGCATCGAGCTCGGCGATGTTTCGCGCGAGTTCCGCGTTCGCCTCGGGACTCGTGCCCGGAACGCGTTCGATTCCCATGCGAATGCGCGCCAGCGGCGTACGCAGCTCGTGCGAGCAGTTCGCCAGCAACATCTGGTGCGCGCGCACGAGTTTCTCGATGTGTTCGGCGGACTCGTTGAAACTGTTCGCCAGCGCGGCCACTTCATCGCGGCCTTCGACTTTCACGCGCGCGGCAAGATTGCCGGCGCCGAACTGGCGCACGCCGGTCTGCAACCTGGCAAGGCGCGCGGTGATGCCGCGCGTGAGGGGATACGTGAGCAATGCGAGCAACGCCGCGATGGTCGTGAGCACGAGTCCCATGTGCAGGCCAAACGCCACGATGCGGTGCCGCGGATGCACGATGAGATGGCTTCCGTCGGCGAGCCGGCGGTTAAACACCGGCCCATTGCGCGTCATCATCCAGTGGGAATCCGCAATCCGGTCCGGCGTCAGCTTCGGCACATGGCGACCGGCGCTCACGATCATTTTTCCCTGCGCGTCGTACAACGCGACGTCGGAGTTCGACTGGTAGCTCAGTGCCACGAGCACTTCGCGCGTGCTTTCGGGATCGTGCCTGCGCTCATCGAACATCACCGCCGCCAGGCCTGCGGCGCTCTCGATGCCGCCCAGCGCCATGCGCGGCGGCGCGAGGTGATGCCACACCATCGCGATCAGGATCAGGAAGGCCACCAGCGTTCCGACGATGGCCAGGTACAACTTGAGATGAAGCTTGCGCAATCAACGATCCTGCTCTTTCGCGAACACGTACCCGGCGCCGCGCAGCGTGAGGATGCGGCGCGGTCGCTTCGGGTCGTCTTCGATCGCGGCGCGCAGTCGCGAGATGTGAACGTCGATCGAGCGGTCGAAGTCTTCCAGAGACTCGCCCTTCGTCAGGTCCATGAGCGCTTCGCGTGACAGGACTCGCCCGGCGCGCTCCGCCAGCGTCAGCAGCAGCGAGAACTGATGGCCGGTCATGGTCCTTCGCTGGCCGTCGACGCGCACTTCGCGCGCGCCCTTGTCGATTTCGAGCCTCCCGAAACGCAGCACGTCGGCCGAGCCCGGAGCGTGGCGCCGCCGGAGGATGGCGCGCAGTCGCGCCAGCAGCTCACGCGGCTCGAACGGCTTCGGTAGATAGTCGTCGGCGCCGAGCTCGAGCCCGACCACGCGGTCCAGCGGGTCGCCGCGCGCGGTCAGCATCAGCAGCGGAATGTCCGACTTCGCGCGGATGCCGCGGCAAAGATCGAGGCCGTCCGCATCGGGCAGCATCAGGTCGAGAATGACGGCGTCGAAATCTTCCGTGGCGACGAGGCGCATCGCTTCGGCGCCGGTGGCCGCAAGCCCCAGCCGAAAGCCCGCCTCGCCCAGGTAGTCGGCGACCATCGAGGCAAGGCGGGCATCATCTTCGACCAGCAGCACGCGGGCAGACATGAGCCGCATATTGCGCCCGCCGACTTGCGGCAAGCTAGCCGCGATGGTGCTCCTCGATCGTCCTGGCGAGCGCCGCGCGCTGCTCCGGCGACAACACTTCGGCCGCATCGCTGAGCGCCGTCACGAGGCGCTTCGAGATCTCGTCGAAAGACTTGATCTGCTCCGCGCGCAGCGATTCCAGGCGCGCGCGGTCGATGCTCGGCGCGGCCATCGCCTCGTGGAACTGCCTGAACGCGGCCGAATGCGATTCGTGCGCGGCCTTCATGTCGGCCAGGGCCGGCTCGAGAATGCCTTCGATCTGCGCCTTCTGCGCATCCGTGGCGCCGATCCTGCCCAGCATCGCCTGAATGTGCTCGTGATGGCGGGCCGAGTTTCCGGACATGGGCCCGTGATGGCCGCCACCCGAGTGCGCGAACACCAGCGCTCCGCCGGCGACGGCCGCGATCGAGGCGGCGATAGCGATGAGGCCGACGCGGCGCCGGTTGTGTTTGGAAGGAAGTTCGGTCATGGGTTGCACTCCGTTTGTTTGCGACGGAAGCAGCATGCCGGCCTTCGGTTTCGCGCCGTTCGCGCGTGTGTAAAGTTTTGTAAAGTCAGGGCGCGTAGAACCCGTGGGCCAGCGCGGTGATGCGGCGACGCGTCTGTTCGGCGGCGTCGGCACCCTTCCTGGGCATGAGCCAGGCGCGCTGGGTCTCGCTCAGCGATTGGGCGGCGGACTTTCCGTCGGTGTAGCGCCGGTAGAAATCCGCGGAGAATTCCTGGGCCAGCACGTCTTCGATGGGCCACAGCGTCGCGATGACACCGCGCGCGCCTGCTCGCAGGAATGCGCGCTGCAGGCCCGGCATCCCGCTCGCGAACCGTGGCGGGCCGATGGCGCTTTCGCAGGCGCTCAGGAACACGAGCTCCGCATCGCCCCGCCAACCTTCCACCTGGCCGGCAGTGAGATACGTGGCCGCGCCCGAAGCGTCGGTGGCCGGCAACACGAGCAGCGATGCCAGCGGTTGCCGCAAATCGGCGAGCGCGTGCGTGGCGAAGTGCACCACGTCGGCGCCGGTCGCCCAGATCGAGTGGAGCGTCGTCGCGCTGCCCTCCGCGCCGAGCAGTAGTTTGACCTTCGCGCTGCTGTCGCGCGCCACGAACAGGTCGGCGACGGTGCGGATTTCCTTGGTGGCGGCCTGGAGTTTCGGCGCCGCGTCGACCACGGCGGCCGAACGCAGCGTGCCATTGCCACTGGCCAGCGCCACCAGCCTGAAGGGCCGCGCCTGCTTGAGCCGCGGCTGCTCGTCGACGGCGAACATGGACGTGATCATCGTGATGGCGTGTGTTTCCGCGAGGCGGCGATGAGTCTGCGTGGCCGATCGCAGTCCGGGAAACGGAACGCCGGCAATACGTCCTTCGGCAACGATGTCGACTGCCGTGGAGTTTTCCGGCAGCAAGCCCGCGGGCAACAACACCGCGGCGACCTGCTCGAGCGCGCGCTCGACCTTTTCTGGCGCCAGTTGCCGGTCGAGAGCGCCGAGCGCAATCAATTCCTGTTCGATCTCATGGGGCGCCTTGGCCAGCACCGACACGAAGATGCCGTCATCGCTGCGCGACCACACATAGGCGTGATGATTGCCGAGCACATACGAGAGTTGTACGCCGCCCAGGACCAGCGGACGCCAGTCGCGCGCGGCGATCGCGCGGGAATTCTCCGCCACGGCGGTCTTCGCCGCGGCCGCCGTGCGCAGGCGATCGAGCTCCGCGTGGAGATCCGCCATGCCGGATTGCAGCGATGCCAGCTCACTCTGCTCCGTGCTGGAGAGTTCGCGCTTGAGCATCGCGCCGATCGCCAGGCTCTTGATCGCCATCTGCGACATCAACGCATCGACTTTCCCGGCAGTTTCGACATCCAGCTCGCCGGTGCGAGCGGCGCCGAAGTTGGCATCGCGCGCCATTTCGAGCCTGCGCAACGCGGCCACTTCGCGCTCCGACGCGGGCTGGACTTTGCCCGGGCCGCGCGCCACCACGGATTTCATCTCGAGATCCAGGTAGCCGCGGAACGCCGACTGCACGTGATTCAACGTCGCCCGGTGCGCCTCCGGGCTCGAGCTGTTCGCGCGATAGACATCCGCCAGGGCGAACGTGCGCTCGAACTCGGCCAGCGCTTCCCGGGTCTTGCCCTGGTTCGCGAGTAGTTGGGCCTTGAAGCGATGCGCGCCGATCTCGCCCATCTTGTCGCCCACGCGCAGGCTGCTCTGCAGCGTTTCGTCGAGGAGCCTGGCTGCCTCCCTGTACGTGTCCGGGGTGGGATTCTCGATTTCGATGAGCGTCTGCGCGAGATTGCGTTTCACGTCGCTGTACGCGTGATGGGTCGGGTCGTGCAGATCGACCGCGAGCGAACGCCGGAACTCGGCGATGGCTGCCGGGTAGTCGCGCGCGAACAGGTAATCGAGCCCGAGCTCGCGCAGCGTGCGGACCTGGCCGATCGGATTCGACGCGAGGCTCACCGCTTCCTTGTGGAGCTCGAGAGCCCGCGCAATGTTGCCGTCTTCACGTGCGATCACGCCGGCGGAGGCGAGTGCCCACACGTAGCCCATCACGTCCGCGCCGTCGCGCGTGATACGCAGCACCTCGGCGAAAAACGCGCCCGCCTGCAGCATGTCTCCGCGATTCGCATACACGTGGCCGAGCCCGTGCAGGGCGCTCGCTTCCTGGTCGCGCAACTGGTATTCGCGCGCCACCGCCAGCCCGCGGATCTGCAATTCCGCGGCGGAGTCGGTGCGCCCGGAGAACGACTGGCCGCGCGCGGCGCCCAGCAACACCGAGACGCGCAGCGAAGGGTTCGCGATCTCGTCCGCTTCCGGGAGCAGTGCGACGAACGCCTGCGCCGCATCGCGGAACCGGCCGCGCTCGAGCAGGACATTGGCGAGATTGCAGCGAATTTCCCGCTCACCCGCGCTGTAGCCGGCGGCGTTGTAGATAGCCTGTGCTTCGGCAAAGCGCTGGTCCGCCTCATCGAGTTTCGTGATGCTGAATTCGACGAGGCCGATCGCCGTGATCGCCCGCGCGCGTTCGATGGGGCCGAACATCGAGAGCGGATCGACGAGCCGCGCGAGGATCCCGCGCACGAGTGCCACTGCTTCATCAGACGTGGGATTCGTGGCCTTTCGATCCGCCGCGATCTTGAGCAGCGCCAATGACTCGATGAGGCGCGAGCGCGACTCGTTGAGCGTGTCGGGTCTGGGTAATGCGCCAAACGCGCTCGCCGCGCGTTGTGCCTCGGCGCGCGCTTCGCGCCAATCCACCTGGAAGAACAGCAGCATGTTCGACTTGACCATGCGTGCCATCGCGGCGAGCGCCGGGACACCTTGCGGACCACTGAGTCCGGCGATGGCGCGGTCCATGTCGCCAAGCGCCGTGGCCTTGATCGCGTCGGTACGCAGGCTGGAGTTCGTGGCCGAAGACCAGGCTCTGAAGGCCGCAACCTGCGTCGTGTACCTGGCGTCTTCCGGATGCGCATCGAAACGCCGGACTCTCAATTGCACGCGGCCCGGCGCCGTCGAATCCTTCGGGCCCGTCAGCGTGATGGCGACTCGCGAACCCCGCGGCGCTTCGGTGGCAGCGATCTCCGTGCCCGAACCGCGCAGGTTGTTCTCGACCTCGACTGGCGCAGGCGCATCGTCCGAGTCGATGACCGTGAGGTTCACCTTCACGTCCGTGAGCTGCTCGTCGACCAGCGCGACGACGATGGAGTCCCCATCTACCGCAATCTCGCGCCGCGCGACATCGACCTTCGCCTCGCGTTCGAGCGCGACCTGTTCGTCCAGGAGCGTGGCGCCGTCCGGCGTCGAGGGGCGCGACGTGCAATGCGTCAGGAGCGCGATCGCGAGCACCGGCAAAACGAGTTTCTTGTTCTTATTCATATCGTTAATCCGAGTCCTCCCTGACCGCGGGGAGCTTAATCGAAGCCGTTGCCGCTACGCACCTACGAAGGTCTTCGTTGACAGTACGAAATTCTTCGTAGTAGCCTCGGATCCATGAAGCAGGATTCAAGAACACAGCCCACTCCCGCCGAACTGGCGATCCTCCAGATTCTCTGGTCGCGCGGGCCTTCCACGGTGCGTGAAATCCACGAGGTCATGGCGCAGGAGAAAGAGGTCGGCTACACCAGCACGCTCAAGTTCCTGCAGATCATGACCTCGAAGGGCCTCGTGACTCGCACGGAAGACCAGCGCGCCCACGTGTACTCGGCTAACCAGGCGGCCGAGAAAACCAAGCAGCAGTTCGCGGCCGACGTGCTCAAGCGAGTCTTCGCCGGCTCCGCCAGCCAACTCATGCAGCACGCCCTGTCCGGGCGCCGCGGCTCCAAGAAAGAAGTCGAAGAGATGCGCCGCATGCTCGACGAATACGAAAGGAAACTCCCATGAACGCCACTTCTTCATTCATGCAGACGCTCGCGTGGTCGTTGCTGCACTTCCTGTGGCAGGGCGCCGCCATTGCCGCCGTCGCGGCATCGCTCATGTTCGCGCTGCGCAAGCCGGCGACTCGCTACCTGGTCGGGCTGGGTGCGCTCGCGCTGATGCTGGTTTCGTTCGGCGTCACGTTTTCGCTCATCGGCGAATCCGCCGCCTCCGCAGTCGAATTCCCTGCTGTAGGGGCGCCGGCCGCCGCCTCGGCCTCTACCCTGGAGGCACCTGCACTTCCCATGGACGAGCTAACCATGGAAGGGCAAGCGGCCACATTTCAGAACGCCGACTTTCTCTGGGTCTCGCGCGCGTGGCTGGTCGGTGTGTTCGTCTTCGCGCTGCGAATTGCGTTCGGGCTCCTGGTTATCGAGCACCTGCGGCGCCGCAATCTGATCTCGCTTTCGCCCGCCCTCGTCGCGCGATTCGAAGCCCTGCAGCATCGCCTCGAGATTCGCCGCGCCATTCGTTACTGCGAGTGCCGACTGTTGCGCGTTCCGGCGGTGATCGGCTTCTTCCGTCCCATCGTCCTGCTGCCAGTGCGCGCGATCACGGGCCTGTCACCCGAACAGCTCGAAGCGGTCATCGCGCACGAGCTCGGCCACATCAAGCGATTCGATGTCGCCGTCAATTTCTTCCAGGTCATCGCCGAAACCTTGTTCTTCTTCCATCCCGCCGTCTGGTGGCTCAACAGGCGCATTCGCGCCGATCGCGAAGATTGCTGTGACGATGTGGCCATTGCCGCCTGCGGCGGAACCATCGGATACGCCCGCGCCCTCGCCACCATGGAGAGCTGGCGTGATGCACCGAGCTTCGCCATGGCCGTCACCGGCAGCCCCGTAGCCGCGCGCGTGGCACGGCTGCTGGGTGTCGGGAGCCATCATGCGGGCACACGCACCGCGGGCATGGTCACCGCATCGCTGGTTCTAGCTACCGCGCTGGTCGCGGGCGCCGTTTCCATTGGAGTGGTGGAGCCGGCGATGGCCCAGTCTTCGCCCGAGCCCGTGGTCTCGCCGGTGGATACACCGAAGCCGGTTGCCGAACCACGCGCACCCGCGCCCATGCCTGCGAAACCAGCGGCTGCCGCAAAACCCGCGGTCGCGGCCAGGCCCCAACGCGCACAGAGACCTGCGCCGGCAGCTGCGGCCGCGCCGGCGGCGCCGGCACCACGCCGTGCACCGGACGCGCCCCCCGCACCGTCATTCATCGACGCCATGAATTCCGTCGGCCTCGACAACCTGGATGTGGACCAACTGATCGCGCTGAAGATACAGGGCGTCAGTCCGGACTACGTTCGCGAGATCCGCGCCGCGGGTTTCAGCCCGGACGCGGGCGAGCTGATCGCGATGAAGATTCACGGCATCGACTCGGCCTACGTCAAGGAATTGCGCGCCACCGGCTACGACCTCGACGCGCAGGAGCTGGTGGCCATGAAGATTCACGACGTCACTCCGGCGTACGTGAAAGGCATGCGCGACGCCGGCTTCAATCCCGATGCACAGGAAATCATCGCGATGAAGATCCAGGACGTCACGCCCGAATACGTGCAGAAAATTCGCGCCGCCGGCTTCAACCCCGATGCTGAGGAGCTGCTGGCGATGAAGATTCACGGCGTCACGCCGGAATATCAGCGAATGCTCGCCGCCGCCGGCTACGAGGTGGACACGCGGGAGCTCATCCACGCGAAGATCATGGATATCACGCCGGAGTTCATCCAGAAGGTCAACGCCCATGGCTTCAAGAACCTGACGATCGAGAAGCTGATCCAGCTCAAGAACGCCGACATCCTTTGAGTCGCGGCAAACGCAAGGAGAAGAGCATGAACTTCAAGGCAACCACTCTCGCGCTCGTGTTGTGTGTCTGGGCTCTGGGTTTTTCTCAGCCTTCACACGCCGCGGATGACTTCCGGGGCAATTGGACCATTGAGCCGTCGAAGGAAGCCGGCAAGGTGCAACTGGCGTTGATGCATCGCATGCACGGCGGCAGTTCTCATCACACATCCAATTGGCCGACGAGCGCCTTCCAGGGCGTCGATCTCGCCGCGCGCGGCAAGCGTGACGTGCAATTCAGCATCACGCGGGATGCGGGCCGCTTCGATTGCGAGGGTTATCTCAAGGACGGCGAAGGCGCCGGTCTCTTCCGCTTCGTGCTCGATGCGAAGTTTGCGCAGGCCATGGGCGCGCTCGGATTCGACGGCATCGATGACGAGAAGCAGTTCGCGATGGCGGTGCACGATGTTTCGCTCGACTTCGCGCGGCAGGTGAAGGGCGAGCAGTTGTCCGGGCTCGAAACCGACACGCTCATCGCGTTCCGCATCCACGAAGTCACACCGCAATTCATTCGCGAGCTGCGCGCGGAAGGCCTGACTACCAACAAGAGCGAAGCGTTCATCGCGTTCCGCATCCACGGCGTCACCCCGGCGATGGTGCGCGACGTGCGCGCGTCCGGTCTCAAGGCCACCGACGATCAGCTCATCGCCATGCGCATTCACGGCGTGTCGCCGGAGTTCATCGCCGACATGAAGTCGCGCGGATTGAAGAACCTGACCGTCGACCAGCTCGTCAGCCTGCGCATCCACGGCATCGACTGACGCCAGCGGCGTTATTCGAACTCGCTCCAGTTCAGGTCGAGGCCGTCGCTTTGCCGCATCCGATAGACGTCGACTAACAATTTCTTCGCCAGCAGCTCGAGAGATTCCTCCTCGGCGGGAATGGGATAGGCGAGCACCCGTACCCGGCCCTGCTGCGAAAGATAGTCCTGGCTGGGCTCGAGCCCGAGTGCGGCGAAGATCGACCTGATCTCACGTTCCAGCTGCGCTTCCAGGTGCACTTTGACAAAGAAGCCCGCATACAGGCCGGCTTCATTGCGCCCGATCGAAAATCCGTCGTCGGTGTAGCGGATGGTCATCGTCACGCTGCGCCGGCCGTCCATCTCCAGGACTTTTTCCGCCACTCCGCGCAGCTCCGGGATTTCGTCGCGCAGCCTGGGTGAACCCGGCGCCGTCTGTGGCAGCGGTTTGAACGGATGCAGGTGAACGAGCTCGCCGAGCGACTTGATGAGACCGTCGAGGTCGAGGACCTGGTAGAGCTCGTTTTCGCGAACCGCCGTGATGACCGGGCCATCCGGCTGCTGCTCGTCGCTCGTCGGCTCGCGAAACAACCACAACTTCTCGTCGTTTTCCCCTTCCGCTTCCTGCTCAAAGAGATAGGTGCGGATGAAGGGAACCTTCAAATCTTCGTCGTAATAGTTCAGTAAGAAGTAGCAGTTCCCAGGTACCAGTTCGTAAGGTCTCGCCATTGAACACTCGCCTTGAGGAGCGCTTCGGTCGATGGATATTAGGCGAAACTCCTGCTCGTGCGCACTGTCGACCAAGACCGGCACGGAATCAGGATATATCAGGACGCGAGTTCGAAAATCGTGACACCGGAAAACAGGATTGATGCTCGAACGTCGTCCTGTTCCTGCATGGCGGGCCGGCAGCGCCCCGAGCTTTCCATGCCTATGTGGCCACGGCGCATCCGGCCGATACGCATTCCAATATCACAGCGAGCTACCTGTTAGCCCTGCCGCCCCAGCTCGCGACGTATGTTCTCTTCGCGCGCATCGTCGATGACGATCATCACCGCATCGGGATCGGTGACTGTCTCGTCGCGCGCGAACACGCCCGTGAGCACGCTCTCGGGCTGAAGATCTCCCGCTTGAAACAAGGCCCAGATCTCCCGGGCATATTCGGTGGCCAGGAGCTCCGGCGCGAAGCGTCCCAGCGTGCCGCGGATGTTGTTCACATCGCGCTCGAGCATCGCGAAGGCCGCGTTGTTGCCGGCCGCATTCACCGCCTGCGGCAGGTCGATGATCACCGGACCCTGCGCATCGACCAGCACGTTGAACTCCGAGAGGTCGCCGTGGATCAGGCCGATGCTCAGCATGCGCACGATCTGGCGGACCAGGAACGCGTGGTACTCCCGCGCCACCTCGGGAGTCAGGTCCACTTCGCCGAGGCGCGGCGCTGGATTTCCGGCCGCATCCGTCACCAGTTCCATGACCAGCGTGTCGTTGAAGTAGCCGAAAGGGCGCGGCACTCGCACGCCCGCTTCCACTAGTTTGTAGAGCGCATCCACCTCGGTGTTCTTCCAGGCGGCTTCCGCTTCCTTGCGGCCGAAGCGCGTGCTCCTGGCCATCGCGCGCGCCTGGCGGCTGCCGCGGACCTTGCGCCCTTCCTGGTATTGCGCGCGCTTCTGGAAGCTGCGCTGGCCCATGTCGCGGTAGACCTTGGCGCAGCGGACCTGCGTGCCGGTGCGCACGGTGTAGACCGTGGCTTCCTTGCCGGACTTGAGGGATCGGAGGACTTCGTCGATGACGCCATCGTCGATGAGCGGCTGCAAGCCGGGAGGGGTTTTCATGGGGGCGCGGATGGTAGCAGGCAACGACTGCACCAGCCGTGCTTCCGCCGCAGTTTGGGACATATCCGGTGGCGACAGGATGGCAGCCGCGTCCTGCGGACAAAATAGTTCGGGCTGGGTATGTTTGACGCATGAGCCTTCGTGGATCGTTCCTCCCTCAAGCCAATATCGCGCTGTTCCTCGACGTGGACGGCACGTTGCTGGAGATCGCAGCCACCCCTTGGTCCGTGCGTGTGCCCGCGGCATTGCGAAATACACTGCAGCTCGCCTCCAGGCGCGAAGACGGCGCGCTGGCGTTGATCAGCGGCCGCACGATCACCGAGCTGGACCGCCTGTTTGCGCCGCTGGTGTTGCCTGCCGCCGGCCAGCACGGCGTCGAGATCCGTGACTCGCAAGGTAGTGTGTCCATGCCCGACATCGATGCGGGGCACCTGGATCCGGCACGCGAGGTGGTTCGTGAGCTCATCCGGCACTACAAAGGCCTGTTGCTGGAAGACAAGGGCACATCGCTGGCCGTGCATTTTCGGCAGGCGCCCCAGTACGAGCGCGCGGTGATGGAAGTGATGGGTGAGCTCGCGCATCAGCTGCGCGAAAGGTTCGTGCTGCGCGATGGCAAATGCGTGACGGAGCTGACGCCGCGCGGCTTCTCCAAGCGCGGCGCGATCGAAGCCTTCATGCGGCAGCCGCCGTTTGTCGGGCGCATCCCGCTGTTCATCGGTGACGACGTCACCGACGAAGACGGATTCGAGGCCGTCAATGCGTTGGGCGGTTATTCGGTGAGGGTCGGAGATCTCGCGGCCACCGCGGCGAAGTTCCGGTTCAGCAGCGTCTCAACCGTGGTGGCGTGGCTGCGCGAGCGGAATCTGAACCGGCCGGCGAAAACGGAGCCGAGGCGCAGGAGATAGCGAAGCTTCAGGCCGCCCTGCGTTTCGACAATTTGATGTCAACCTTGAAACCCACGCGACCGGCCATTTCCACCAGCGTATCCAGCGAGAAGAGCTCGAGCCGCCCGCGCATGAGGTCGGAAATTCTCGGTTGAGTGACGCCCAGGAGCGCAGCGGCACGGCTCTGCGTCAACGCACGCCGCTCGATTTCACCCACGAGCTCATGGGCGACCTCCGCGCGCATCTTGAGCCCCGCCGCATCCTTCGGGTTTTCGATGGCGTCCCATACGGACGCGAAGCGGTTGCGTTTCATAATTTGTATCTCCTCATCAATTCGGAATATCTGATGCGAGCCACGTCGATGTCGAGGCGGGCAGTCTTGCGCGTCTTCTTTTGAAACGCATGAAGCACATAGACCGCGTTCTCAAACGTTGCAAGATAGATAACACGGAACGCGCCCGTCGAGTCACGCACCCGAAGCTCAATGGCTCCTGCCCCTGCGGCACGAAAC
>DASTXR010000113.1:0-12088 GCA_035765415.1 Steroidobacteraceae bacterium
TTCATGCCGTGGAACGGCTACAACTTCGAAGACTCCATCCTCATCAGCGAACGCGTGGTGCAGGAAGATCGTTTCACCACGATCCACATCGAAGAACTCACCTGCGTCGCCCGCGACACGAAGCTGGGCCCGGAAGAAATCACCGCGGACATCCCGAACGTGGGTGACGCGGCGCTCGCCAAGCTCGACGAAGCCGGCATCGCGTTCATCGGCGCCGAAGTGCGCGCCGGCGACATCCTCGTGGGCAAGGTCACGCCGAAGGGCGAAACCCAGCTCACGCCGGAAGAGAAACTGCTGCGCGCCATCTTCGGCGAGAAGGCGTCGGACGTGAAAGACACGTCGCTGCGCGTGCCCCCGGGCATGGACGGCACGGTCATCGACGTGCGCGTGTTCACGCGCGACGGCGTCGACAAGGACTCGCGCGCGTTGTCCATCGAGAAGGCCGAAATCGAACGCGTCCGCAAGGACCTGGGCGACCAGCAGCGCATCCTCGAAGACGACTTGTTCTCGCGCGTGCGCGACATGCTCGTCGGCAAGGTCGCGGCCGGCGGCCCGAACCGTTTGAAAGGCAAGATCGAAACGACCTACCTGGATGAGATTGCCCGCGAGACGTGGTTCGAGATCCGTCTCGAAGACGAAGACGCGAACAGCCAGCTCGAGCAGGCTTCGGAGCGCCTCAAGATCCAGCGCAAGGCGCTGGAGAAGCGCCTCGACGAGAAGAAGGCCAAGATCACGGCCGGCGACGATCTCGCCCCGGGCGTGCTCAAGATGGTGAAGGTGTATCTCGCGGTGAAGCGCCGCGTGCAGCCCGGCGACAAGATGGCCGGCCGTCACGGCAACAAGGGCGTCATCTCCACGATCGTCCCCGTCGAAGACATGCCATATCTCGCCGACGGTACGCCCGTCGACATCGTGCTGAATCCGCTGGGCGTGCCTTCGCGCATGAACGTCGGCCAGGTGCTCGAAACCCATCTCGGCTGGGCCGCGAAGGGTCTCGGGCTCAAGATCGGCAAGATGCTCGAGGCCCAGGCCGCTATCGCTGAAATCCGAGCTTTCCTCGACCAGATCTACAACGACACGGGCGGTCAGAAGGAACAGATCGATTCGCTCAACGACCAGGAAGTGGTGAACCTCGCCAGGAACCTGTCGAAGGGCGTGCCCATCGCCACGCCGGTGTTCGATGGCGCCTCGGAAGAAGAGATCAAGAAGTTGCTGGCTCTCGCGGATCTGCCGCTGTCCGGCCAGATGCACCTGTTCGACGGCCGCACCGGCGAGCGCTTCGAGCGCCAGGTGACGGTCGGCTACATGTACATGCTGAAGCTCAACCACCTGGTCGACGACAAGATGCACGCGCGTTCGACCGGCCCGTACTCGCTCGTCACGCAGCAGCCGCTGGGTGGCAAGGCGCAGTTCGGCGGCCAGCGCTTCGGCGAAATGGAAGTGTGGGCACTCGAGGCCTATGGCGCCTCGTACACGCTGCAGGAAATGCTGACGGTCAAGTCGGACGACGTGAACGGCCGCACGAAGATGTACAAGAACATCGTCGACGGCAACCACCAGATGGACGCGGGCATGCCCGAATCCTTCAACGTCCTGGTCAAAGAGATACGGTCGTTGGGTATCAACGTCGAACTCGAGCAGGATTAAGGAGCTATATCCCCACGGGCTCGCGCCCGGAAATTAACGGAGTCGAAGCGACTCCGTCCGATTGGCGGCGCAGAGCGCCGTTAGGAGAGAGACAAGATATGAAAGATTTACTCAAGCTCTTTAAGCAGCACGCTCCGGTCGAACAGTTCGACAGCATCAAGATCGGTCTGGCCTCGCCCGACATGATCCGTGCCTGGTCGTACGGCGAAGTGAAGAAGCCGGAAACCATCAACTACCGCACGTTCAAGCCGGAACGCGACGGCCTGTTCTGCGCGAAGATCTTCGGGCCCGTGAAGGACTACGAGTGTCTGTGCGGCAAGTACAAGCGCCTGAAGCATCGCGGCGTCGTCTGCGAGAAGTGCGGCGTGGAAGTCACGCAGGCCAAGGTGCGCCGCGAGCGCATGGGCCACATCGAGCTCGCGAGCCCGACCGCGCACATCTGGTTCCTGAAGTCGCTGCCGAGCCGCATCGGCCTCATGCTCGACATGACGCTGCGCGAAATCGAGCGCGTGTTGTACTTCGAAGCCTTCGTGGTCATCGATCCGGGCATGACGCCGCTGCAGCGCGGCCAGCTGCTCACCGACGAAATGTATCTCGAAGCCATCGAAGAACATGGCGACGAGTTCGATGCGCGCATGGGCGCGGAAGCCGTGTTCGAGTTGCTGAAGTCCATCGACCTGCAGGCCGAGTTGCTGAAGGTTCGTGAAGAGATGGGCGGCACGTCTTCGGAAACGAAGCTCAAGCGCCTGTCGAAGCGTCTGAAGCTCGTCGAGAGCTTCATCGAGTCGGGCAACAAGCCCGAGTGGATGGTCATGACCGTCCTGCCCGTGTTGCCGCCGGACCTGCGTCCGCTGGTGCCGCTCGATGGCGGCCGCTTCGCGACGTCGGATCTGAACGACCTCTATCGCCGCGTCATCAACCGCAACAACCGCCTGCGCCGGCTGCTCGAGCTCAACGCTCCGGACATCATCGTGCGCAACGAGAAGCGCATGCTTCAGGAAGCGGTTGATGCCCTGCTCGACAACGGCCGCCGCGGCCGCGCCATCACGGGCACCAACAAGCGCCCGCTGAAGTCGCTGGCCGACATGATCAAGGGCAAGCAGGGCCGGTTCCGCCAGAACCTGCTCGGCAAGCGTGTCGACTACTCCGGTCGCTCGGTCATCGTGGTCGGTCCGACGCTGCGCCTGCACCAGTGCGGCCTGCCGAAGAAGATGGCGCTCGAGCTCTTCAAGCCCTTCATCTTCCAGAAGCTGCAGATCCGTGGCGACGCCTCGACCATCAAGGCTGCCAAGCGCCTGGTCGAACGCGAAGGTCCGGAAGTCTGGGACATCCTTGAAGAAGTCATTCGCGAACACCCGGTGCTGCTGAACCGCGCGCCGACGCTGCATCGCCTGGGCATCCAGGCGTTCGAGCCGGTGCTCATCGAAGGCAAGGCCATCCAGCTGCACCCGCTCGTCTGCACGGCGTTCAACGCCGACTTCGACGGTGACCAGATGGCGGTGCACGTGCCGCTGTCGCTCGAAGCGCAGCTCGAAGCCCGTGCATTGATGATGTCGTCTAACAACATCCTGTCGCCCGCCAACGGCGACCCGATCATCGTTCCGTCGCAGGACGTGGTGCTCGGCCTCTACTTCATGACCCGCGAAAAAGTGGGCGCGAAGGGCGAGGGCATGATGTTCTCGGACACGCAGGAAGTTCACCGCGCCTATGAAGGCCGGCAGATCGAACTGCAGGCCAAGGTCAAGGTGCGCGTGCGCGAGTGGGCGAAGAGCCCCGAAGGCGTGTTCACCGAGAAGCTGCGCGTGGTCGACACCACCGTCGGCCGCTCGCTGCTCTCCGAGATCCTGCCGAAGGGACTGTCCTTCGATCTCGTGAACCAGGACATGACCAAGAAGATCATCTCCGCGACCATCAACGCGTGTTATCGCGCGCTGGGTCTCAAGGAGACGGTCATCTTCGCCGACCAGCTCATGTACACCGGCTTCCAGTACGCCACGCGTTCGGCGGTCTCGTTCGGCATCGACGACATCGTCATCCCGGAACAGAAGACCAAGATCGTCGCGGCCGCCGACAAGGACGTGAAGGAGATCCAGGACCAGTATTCGTCCGGTCTCGTCACGAACGGCGAGCGTTACAACAAGGTGGTCGACATCTGGTCCCGTGCGAACGACCAGGTGGCGAAGGCCATGATGGAAAAGCTCGGCGTCGAAGAAGCCATCGACTCGCGCGGCAAGCCGCAGAAGCAGAAGTCGTTCAACTCGATCTTCATGATGGCCGACTCGGGCGCCCGCGGTAGCGCGGCGCAGATCCGCCAGCTCGCCGGCATGCGCGGCCTCATGGCCAAGCCTGACGGCTCGATCATCGAAACGCCCATCACGGCGAACTTCCGCGAAGGTCTGAACGCCCAGCAGTACTTCATCTCGACGCACGGCGCCCGCAAGGGTCTGGCCGACACGGCGTTGAAGACGGCGAACTCGGGTTACCTCACGCGTCGTCTCGTCGACGTCGCGCAGGATCTCGTGGTCACGGAACTGGACTGCGGCACGAAGCTGGGTCTCACCATGATGCCGCTGGTCGAAGGCGGCGACGTGGTCGAAGCACTGGGCGAACGCGTACTGGGTCGCACCGTGGTCGAAGACATCCTGAAGCCCGGTACCGACACCGTGTTGCTGCCCGTGGGCACGCTCATCGACGAAAAGATGGTGCGCCTCATCGAGCAGGAAGGCGTGGACGTGGTGCAAGTGCGCTCGCCCATCACCTGCAAGACGCGGTACGGCGTGTGCGCCACCTGCTACGGACGCGACCTCGCTCGCGGCCGCCAGATCAACATCGGCGAAGCGGTCGGCGTCATGGCCGCGCAGTCGATCGGCGAGCCGGGCACGCAGCTCACGATGCGCACGTTCCACATCGGTGGCGCCGCGTCACGAGCCGCTGCCGCTTCGTCGCTCGAAGTGCGCAACAAGGGCACTCTGCGCTTCCACAACGTGAAGACCGTGCAGCACGAGAAGGGTCACCTGGTCGCGGTTTCGCGCTCCGGCGAAATCGGCGTGGTCGATGAATTCGGCCGCGAGCGCGAGCGCTACAAGATCCCTTACGGCGCGGTCATCAATTCGAAGGAAGGCGACAAGGTCGCGGGCGGACAGGTCGTGTCCACCTGGGATCCGCACACCCACCCCGTCATCACGGAAGTGGGCGGTCACATCAAGTTCCAGGACTTCGTCGACGGGCTCACCGTCACCACGCAGGTGGACGAAGTCACGGGCTTGAGCTCGACCGTGGTGCTCGACTCCAAGCAGCGCGGCGGCAAGGATCTTCGCCCGACGGTGAAGCTCCTGAACGCCAAGGGCAAGGAAGCGACGTTCGCGAACACCGAGATTCCGGCCGTGTACACGCTGCCCCCGGGCGCGTTGATCGCGCTGGAAGACGGCGCGCGCGTGTCGGTCGGTGACGTCATCGCCCGCATCCCGCAGGAATCGTCGAAGACCCGCGACATCACCGGCGGTCTGCCGCGCGTCGCCGACCTCTTCGAAGCCCGCAAGCCGAAGGACCCCGCAATCCTGGCGGAGAAGAGCGGCACGGTGAGCTTCGGCAAGGAAACCAAGGGCAAGCGTCGTCTCGTCATCACCGGTGAGGACAGCGAGAAGTACGAAGAGCTGATCCCGAAGTGGCGCCAGCTCAACGTGTTCGAAGGCGAAGGCGTGACGCGCGGCGAAGTGATCGCCGACGGCGAGCTGAACCCGCACGACATCCTGCGCCTGCAGGGCGTCGAGTCGCTGGCCAACTACCTGGTTCGCGAGATCCAGGACGTGTACCGCCTGCAGGGCGTGAAGATCAACGACAAGCACATCGAAGTGATCATTCGCCAGATGCTGCGCAAGACCGAGGTTCTCGAGATCGGTGAATCCACCTATCTAAAGGGCGAACAGCTCGATCGCGCGCGCGCCAACCTGATGAACGATCGCCTGACCAACGACAAGAAGACCCCGGCGACGCTGCAGCCCGTGCTGCTCGGCATCACCAAGGCCTCGTTGGCGACGGAGTCGTTCATCTCGGCGGCGTCGTTCCAGGAAACCACGCGCGTGCTGACGGAAGCCGCGGTCCGCGGTCTCAAGGACGATCTGCGCGGCCTGAAGGAAAACGTCATCGTCGGTCGCCTGATCCCGGCCGGTACCGGCTTTGCTGCCCACGAGCATCGCCGCGCCAAGGCCGACGCCAACGATCGCGGCAGCTTCATGGATGTGGGCGGCGGAGTCGCCGACATCGATGACGGCGGCGCCGGAGTCGGCGAGGGTGCGGCCGTAGAAGGCTGATCCCCGCAGTAGATAGTCGATATGGAAAGGCCGGCGCCTCCTCGGGCGCCGGCCTTTTTCTTTCAGCCGGACCTGATGGGTCCGTTGCCGATCAGGCGGTTCTCCCGACTGCCTGTTTCCACACGGCCGGATCCGGGCTCCAGCCCGGTTGTCGATGCACGTTGAGTGCGGCGGCCGCGATATCGCCGAGATCGAGCTTCAGCAGTCCCAGCGCCGCGGCCGCGCCTCCGTCATCACGGCTGGCGTTGGCCGTGAACGCGATGAACGATGGCCATTCCCTGCCAAGAAGCCCGACGATGTGCCTTGCGAGATCGTAGGAAAGCGCGTTGCCATCGTCGGTGCGACTGAACGAAGTGCCCGTCCAGAACTCCTGCATGCGTTCGGCATTCCAGAACTCGAGGTGACGGCCGATCATTTCCACGTCGTCGTGCGCGTGCCGGTTGCTCGTGGAGATCCGGTGTTCGGTAGTGACGGCGATTCCTTCGTCGAGCCATAGCGGCAGCTCGAGATGTGCGAGCGCGCTGTGGGTCATCTCGTGGGCTATGACCGGTTCGAGTTCCGAGAGCTTCCCGTGTACGGTGACGAAGTGCGGGCAGCCGTGGTTGATGTACATGCCACCGGAGAATGCGAACTCGCCATCATCCGGATGGTAGTTCGAGACGTACCTGTAGTAGTCGTCCAGGCTGTTGAGTACGACGAGAATGCTGCGCGCGCCCGCCGGAAATTCCGCGAGGCCATCGAGAAGCTTTTCGATGCGCAGGCGGGTGGCCGAGACGTACGCGGCAGCCGCCCTGGCGGTGGCCGGCTGGAACGTCGACAACACCCAGGCGTCCCCGGATTCGTACAGGTGCGCCGCCTGCGAAATCGAGTCCCGGAAATGCAGCAACCAGGCGCGCCGGCCGCGTTCGATCGCGTCGATGTTTCCACCGGCCCATCGATCGAGAGCCTCCCAGTCGAGAATGGGCACGCCATTGCCGTTCATCAGATGTTCGAGCACCGGGAATGATCCGCAACCGGTGTATTCGATCTGCCCGGGTGCGACGGCGATCCGTTCGCGCGCTTCGCCCGCCCTGGGCAGCGGCCCTGATGCCGGAACGCTTTCGAATTCCGGGATCGACATGAGCGCCATCGTCACTCCGAGAATCGGGATGAACCAGACTCCCAGCAGCAGCAGCGCCTTTTTTTCGTGGGCCATGCCCGACCGCGCCACGCGAACGCTCGCCCAGATATTAGGCACCAGCCAAAGCAGGACGACGATGAGTACGCTATTCATTGCGTTTCGCCGCCGAATATACGTGCAGGCGATGCCGCTTGGCAGTGGGAGGCGAGCCCTTACAATGCCCGCCTCACGCCCGGGGGTCCGTTGTCGGCATTTCTGCAAGTTTTTTGCGTTGGAACCGGTCTCCCGAAATGACAGGTTCCGATCGCGTGAAAAAGCAGCGCTTCGAAGCGTTGTGCGAGCCATGCCGAGGCGAAGTGTTCCGTTTCGCGCTGTGGTTGAGCCGCAGCCACCAGGTGGCCGAGGAAGTCGTGCAGGAAACGTTGCTGCGGGCATGGCGTTCGCTCGATTCGCTCAAGGATGACGCCACGGTCAGGTCGTGGCTGCTGACCATCGCGCGACGCGAACATGCGCGCCTGTACGAGCGCAAGCGCCATCCCACCGTGGATATCGACGACCTCGCCGCCGCGGAGGCGACCTGCCTCGCCGCCACCCCCGATCGCGATCCGGACGAAGTGCAGGACGTGCGCAAGGCGATCTTCGAGCTCGAGGAAGAACACCGCGAGCCGCTGGTATTGCAGGTGCTCATGGGATATTCCACGCTGGAAATCGCCGAACACATGCATCTCAACGAAGGTGCGGTGTCGACGCGGCTGTTCCGCGCGCGCAACCGTTTGCGGGCACGCCTCGGGTTCGGGCCCGACGAGTCGATGCAGGAGGACGATGATGCAGCACGCTGAGTTTCGCCGTCTGTTTGGCGCCAACCCGAAACGCACGGAGCCCGCCGTGCTCGAGCACCGCGCGTCCTGCCCGGAATGCGCGAAATACGCGGACGACATGCAGCGCATCGATTCGCTGGTGCGCGGCGCGCTCGACGTGCCGGCGCCGTCAAACTACCGCAAGCCCTGGGAGCTCGCGCAGCAGCGCCGCTCGCCGGTGCGCTGGTACGCGCTCGCGGCGAGCGTGCTGGTGGCGATGGCGATCGCGGGCGGCGCCTGGCTGCACGTGCGACGCGACGTCCTCTTCACCGAGCTGGTGAAGCACGCGCACGGTGAGCGCAACGTCATGGTGACGACCGACAGGCGCTCGAGCGAGGACAAGGTGCGCACGACCCTGGCCAAGGCCGGCGCGCGCCTGAGCTCGGCGATTCCCGTGTCCACGGTGCGCACGTGCAAGGTCCGCGGGGTCGTCGCGCCGCATCTTTTCGTGCAGACGCCGGACGGTCCGGCGCAATTGCTGTTGCTCACCGAGCATCGCTTCCTCCTCAGTCACGCTACCGACAAGCAGGGTTATCACGCCGAGCTCGTGCCCGTCGGCAATCACTCGGTAGCCGTCATCGCCGCCAGCGAAGCGGCCGTGCAGCACGGCGTACGCATGGTTCGCCAGTCGATCGACTGGTCTCCGTAAGTTTTTCCGAAAGTCCCCGGTCACTGACTGCAGGACGGTGAATCCGGCCCTTGCCGCGCACGCGGCACGGCGTCGTATTGCCCAACACAAACTCCGTTTGCATGCCGGATTGCTACCGGTGTCATCGGCCGAACTCAGGGGGACAGGAAAATGATGAATGGTCAGTGGTTGATTCGACGGCATGTGCGCGCGGCCCTGGGCCTGCTCGCCGGAAGCATGGCGCTCGATGCACAGGCGCAGGAGGCGGCAGTGACCGGCCCGCCGGAAGCGATCGAGGAAGTCGTGGTCACTGGTTTTCGCGCCAGCCTCAATGCCGCGCTCGATGACAAACGTGCCTCGTCGGCCGCGATCGACAGCATTCACGCCGAGGACATCGCCAAATTCCCGGATTCGAACCTCGCCGAGTCCGTGCAGCGGATTCCCGGCGTCTCCATCGCGCGCGACGCGGGCGAGGGCCGGAACATCAGCGTGCGCGGCCTGGGTCCGCAGTTCACACGCGTGCGCATCAATGGGATGGAAGCGCAGAGCACCACCGGCGGCACCGACAGCTCCGGCGGTTCCAATCGCAATCGCCAGTTCGATTTCAACGTGTTCGCCTCGGAGCTGTTCAACAGCATCACGGCACGCAAGACCTCGTCGGCCGAAGTCGAAGAAGGCTCGCTGGGCGCGACGATCGATCTGCGCACCGCGCGTCCGTTCGACTACCCGGGGCTGACGCTGGTGGGTGCACTCAAGGGTGCCTACAACGACCTCGCCGACGAAGTGGATCCGCGCGCCACGTTTCTCATCAGCAACACCTTTGGCGACGGAAAATTCGGCGCGCTGTTCTCGGCCGCGTATTCGGAACGTAATGCGTTCGAGGAAGGCAGCAGCACGGTGCGCTGGGATTCGGGCAGCAGCGTCGGTGGTTTCAGCACCGCTTCCACGCCCATGGGCGTGACGCTGGCGCAGGCCAATGCCGCGACGACATTCCATCCGCGTATTCCCCGCTACGGCCGCCTCACGCACCAGCAGGAACGCCTGGGGCTCACGGGCGCGTTGCAGTGGCAAATCGATGGCGCCAACCTGATTTCGTTCGACGCGTTGTATTCGAACTACGACGCGAAGCGCGACGAGAACTACCTCGAGGCGTTTTCGTTCAGCCGCAACGCCGCGCAGGGCGGAAAACCCGCGACGCGCATCGTGAGCGGCGAGCTCGCCTCCAATGGCACGCTGGTGTACGGGTTGTTCGATGGCGTCGACATCCGCTCCGAATCCCGCTACGACGAGCTCGCGACGAAATTCGGTTCCTACACGCTGACCGCCACGCACGAGCTCGGTGACCGCTGGTCGATGAGCGAGCTCGCCGGCTATTCGCGATCGGATTTCAACAATCCGATCCAGACCACCATTACGCTCGATCGTCCGAACACCAATGGTTATTCGTGGGACTTTCGCGGCGACGACCGGTTGCCCGCGTTCGACTACGGCTATGACGTCAACGACCCGGCCAACTGGACGTTCGGCACCTTCCCCGGCGGCTCGTCGGAGATTCGCATTCGCCCGCAAGGCGTCGACAACACTTTCCAGGTCGGGAAGATCGACGTGAAGTTCGCCGCGACGGATTCCTTCGCGCTGAAGTTCGGCGCCGACTACAAGAAATATGACTTCGTATCCTTCGAGTCGCGCCGCGCCTCGGAAACCACCGTACCCGCGTTGCCGGCCGGGACGACGCTGGCGGACCTCACCACGTTGCTGACGGGCTTTGGCTCCGGGCTCGACCTGCCGGCAGACATCGATCGCTCCTGGCTCATGCCGGACCTCGATGCATTCGCGCGCACCTTCGACATCTACAGCAACACCGGCATGTTCGCGCTGGGCGACATCAACAACGCCGCCGCGCGCGGCAACAACCGCAGCGTGACCGAGCAGGATGCCGGCGTCTATCTACAGGCCGATTTCAACTTCGATTGGGGAATCCCGGTGCGCGGCGATCTCGGCGTGCGTTACTCGCGCACGAAGCAGACTTCGCAGGGTTACCTGCCCGCCGGCGGCGCCCCCGTGCTGCTCACGGCCGTACACGAATACTCCGATGTCCTGCCTTCCCTCAATCTCGTGGGTGAAGTCACGCCGGATTTCCTGGTGCGACTGGCTGCCGCGAAAGTGATGACGCGCCCGGCGCTCGGCCAGGTTACCCCGGGCGGCACCACCAGCCTCGTCGGCAACCTCGGAGTGGCCACCGGCAATCCGTACCTGGACCCGACGCGCGCGACCACCTATGACCTCGCGCTCGAGTGGTACTTCGATGAAGGCGCGCTGCTGTCGGGAGCCGTGTTCTACAAGGACATCAAGACCTTCGTGCAGACGCTGGTGGAAAACATGCCGTTCAACCAGTCGGGCTACCCGATGGACTTGTTAGCCGGCACCACGCTCACCGGCACTGAAGTGTTCGCCTTCAGCAATCCGGTCAACACGCCGGGCGGCCCGCTCGAGGGTTTCGAGATCAACTACCAGCAGCCGTTCAAGTTCCTGCCGGGCGCGTGGAGCAACTTCGGGGTGTTGCTCAACTACACCTACGTCGATTCGAAGATCGACTACGTGACGTCGATGAACGGCACGACACCGCCGGTCAGCAACGACCTGGTGAACCTCTCGAAGCACGCGTGGAACGGAACGCTGTACTACGAGGCGAACGACTTCAGCGCGCGTGCCTCCGCGTCGTATCGCGACCGTTATCTGACGGCCGTGCCCGCGGCGAATGCGCCGACGATCCAGGACGCCGACGGCACCAACGAGACACTCAACGTCGATTTGTCCACGTCCTACGAAGTGAACGATCACCTCACGATATCGCTCGAGGGTCTCAATCTCACCGATGAAGCGAACGATCAGTTCACCGACACGCATGCGAATCGCGTCGTGGTCTACACCCACACCGGGCGCCAGGTGTTCCTGGGAGCGCGCTACAAGTTCTGAACGCCGTTGTTGCCCCTTGACCCTCTCTCGGGGCTGGCGCCGGATCGATCCACGCCTTCGATCCGGCGCCTTTTTTGTTCCTGTCTCGTTCGAGACATCGGGCCGGTAAGTGATTACCGGCCCCTTTTGCTTTTTTCCCCCTAACAGTGCGCCCTTCGTGTCTCGTGTTGCGTTGCGACGGACAAGAGACATGGCTTGCGACGCTGTGGCGCTCTAACCACCGTTGCGCGTTTATATGCGTGGATACCGCGAAAATACAGTTACGCCGCGCGCAACAGTCACTTAGTATCCGACCCCGAGGGGGACTCATGCGAAGGGACTGGTTGCGCGCAAGGCTGGGGGCGTTCAGCGAGAAGGAGCAAGGGTTCGCCGGAGTAAAGAGGGCGGTCAGTAGTTGGAAGACTAAAGACGGGAGCATCTCACTATGGCGAGGAATACTCAGTTGCCTGGCAACGGGAATTTTTTGCAATCTGATCTCAGAAGGGCAATTCAAAAAGTATTAGGCAGAAAACAGGAAGCATTGCTCGGCATCGTCGGTGGGGCGATGTTG
>DASTXR010000114.1:0-2954 GCA_035765415.1 Steroidobacteraceae bacterium
TGCTCAAGTTCCCGATCATCGGCCCCATCATGTACAAGTCCGCCGTCGCGCGGTTCGCGCGTACGTTGTCCACCATGTTCGCCGCCGGCGTGCCGCTGGTCGAAGCCCTGGAGTCGGTCGCCGGCGCCACGGGCAACATCGTGTTCGAGAACGCGGTGCTGAAGATGCGCGACGAAGTCGCCACCGGCCAGCGCCTGCAGCGTGCGATGGAAAACACCGGCTTGTTCCCGAACATGGTCATCCAGATGATCGCGGTCGGTGAAGAAGCCGGCGCGCTCGACGCCATGTCCGGCAAGGTGGCCACGTTCTACGAGGCCGAAGTGGACAACGCGGTCGACAGCATGTCGTCGCTGCTCGAGCCACTCATCATGGCCATCCTCGGCGTGCTCGTCGGCGGCCTGGTCATCGCCATGTACCTGCCCATCTTCAAGCTGGGCGCCGTGGTGTAAGGACCCCGCCAAGCCACGTCGCTGAAGTCACCGGAAACGCCGCCCATTCTTCGCAAAGTGGGGCGGCGTTTCTTTTTGTAGCGTACTGACCAGACCGAATCATGGAGTTATTCGAACCGCTCGCCGCCATTCCCGCGCTGTACATCGGCTGCTGTGTCGTGCTCGGGCTGCTGATCGGCAGCTTTCTCAACGTCGTCATCTACCGCGTGCCGGTGATGATGGAAAACGCGCTGCGCGCCGAATGCGCGTCGCTGGCCAACCCGGACTCTCCGCCGGCGCTGCCTGCCTTCAATCTCATGACGCCGCGCTCGGCCTGCCCCAAGTGCAAGGCGCCCATCACGGCGCTGCAGAACATTCCCGTGGTCAGCTGGCTCGCGCTTGGACGCAAGTGCGCAAACTGCAAGGCGCCGATCAGCGCGCGTTATCCGTTAGTGGAGCTCTTCACCGGCATCGCCTCGGGCGTCATCGCCTGGCGGTTTGGCTTCGGCACGCTGGCGCTCGGCGCGCTGTTCTTCACGTGGTCGCTCATTGCGCTCACCATGATCGACTTCGACACGCAGTTGCTGCCGGACGAACTCACTTATCCGCTGCTGTGGATCGGCCTGCTCCTGAGCACCACTCACCCCGTGTGGGCGCCCGGCGCCGCGCCCGTGACGCCAGCGGACAGCATCGTGGGCGCAATGGCCGGCTACCTTTCGCTCTGGAGCATCTACTGGATCTTCAGGCTCATCATGAAGAAAGAAGGCATGGGATACGGCGACTTCAAGCTGTTTGCCGCGTTCGGCGCGTGGTTCGGCTGGCGCATGCTGCTGCCCATCATCCTGTTCGCTTCGCTCGTCGGTTCGGTGGTGGGCCTCTACGTGCTGTATCGCCAGCGCAAGGGGCTGGAGACGCCAATCCCTTTCGGGCCGTTCCTCGCGGCGGCCGGCTGGCTGGTGCTGCTCTTCGGCCACCAGGCCGTCGACCGATATCTCGGCCTGTACGCGCAGGCTCGCTGAGCTCGCATGGGTGGCGCCTTCCGCATCGGACTCACGGGCGGAATCGCCAGCGGCAAGACCACCGTCGCGAACCTGTTTGCCGCGCTCGGCGTGCCGGTCGTCGACACGGACCTGCTCGCGCGCGAGGTCGTGGCGCCCGGATCCCCGTTGCTCGCGCAGATTGCCGCGCGCGTCGGCGCCGAGGTGCTCACGCCGGACGGCAGTCTCGATCGCCGCGAGCTGCGCTCGCGCGTGTTCGCCGATCCCGCCCTGCGAGTCTGGCTCGAACAGCTCACGCATCCGGCCATCCGCGCATTGACCGACGAGCGTTGCGAGGCCGCGCGCGCGCCGTACGTCATCGTCGCCATTCCGCTACTCGTGGAAACCGGTGCTGCTGAACGCTTCGATCGAGTCCTGGTGGTCGACTGCGATCCCGATTTACAGCTCGCGCGCCTGATGGCTCGCGATGGCGCCAGGCGCGATGAAGCCCTGGCCATGCTCGCGGCCCAGGCGCCCCGCGAGAAGCGGCTCGCCGTCGCCGACGACGTCGTTCACAACGACGGCGACATCGCGCGATTGCGCGACCAGGTCGAGAAACTGCACCGCCAGTACCTCGCGCAAGCATCAGATAAGGCCCGGACATGAACTCGGAAGACCGTGAGCAGGCGCCAATGCGGTTTACGGAGGGCGCCACGGTCGCGCAGAATAGCCCGATGTCCGAAGAGGCCCAAAAAGCGAGCAATCCGCAGCACGAGAGCGCAGCCGCGTCTGCGCCCGCGCCGCTGATATTCGAGCAGCCGCTCAACGAGCGCATGCGCACGTTCCTGCGCCTCGACTTCCTCTACAGCCAGGCGCTGTACCACAACGAAATGCAGAGCCAGTGGGGCAGCCGCGCCGCCATGGGCAGCCTGCTCGACATCCTCGCCATCGCCGCGCGCGGCGACGTGCGCGCCGACGTGCAGAAGGAGCTCGAGCGGCACCTCGCGCAGCTCAACGTGTTCCAGAGCAAGCCCGGCGTCGACTCCGCGCGGCTGCGCACCGTCATGTCGAACCTGTTGCGCCTGCGGGCCGACCTCGTCGCCTGCGGCTCTAACTACCTCGGCAGCCTCAAGGATTCGGAATTCCTCTCGGCCATCAAACATCGCAGCGCCATCCCCGGCGGCACCTGCGAGTTCGACCTGCCGGATTTCTTCTTCTGGCTCAACCAGGCCACCGACGCGCGCGCGCGGTCGTTCAACGAATGGCTGGCCACGCTGCGTCCGCTGTGCGACGCCATCGCCGAGCTCTTGTGGATCACGCGTCAACACGGCAAGCCGCGCCAGGAAATCGCGCGCGGCGGCGTGTACCACATCACCTTCGAACGCGACACGCCCATCCAGCTGGTGCGCATCGCCCTGCCGGCCAGCTCCGGCCTGTATCCCGAGACCAGCGGCTCTCACTACCGCTGCTCGGTGCGCCTGCTGGCGTGGAATGGGCTGCAGACGCGGCCGGTGCAAACTACCGAAGACGTGCCGTTCACGCTTACCTG
>DASTXR010000115.1:0-43079 GCA_035765415.1 Steroidobacteraceae bacterium
GTCGAGCAACCCAACCTCAATCAGCGCGGGCTGCAGTACGTGGGCAGCGAACTGGTGCTCGTCGAGCCCATCGAGCAGGGCTCGGGCAAGGCGAAACTCGGCGATGGCGTGTGGAAGGTTTCAGGTCCCGAGCTGCCCGCCGGCGCGCGCGTGCGCGTCACGGGCGTCAACGGCACGGTCCTTACGGTGATTCCCGTCTGAGATGTTCGAGATACGGAGGTCGCGATGCTTTCCGTGCAGCAACTGCTGGATCACAAACCCAAGGCTATCTACTCGGTAGGGCCGGATGAACCGGTGCTCGCCGCCATCAAGAAGATGGCCGAGCATCACGTGGGCGCGCTGCTGGTGATGTCGGGCGACAAGCTCGTCGGCATCGTCTCCGAGCGCGACTACGCGCGCAAAGTCGTCCTGATGGGCCGTTCGTCGGAAGAGACGCTGGTGTCCGCAATCATGACATCGAAGGTCATTTCCGTGACGGCCAAGCAGGATGCGCACGACTGCATGCGGCTCATGACCGACATGCGCATCCGCCATCTGCCCGTGGTGTCCGGTGACCGGGTCGTCGGCGTGCTCTCCATCGGCGACCTCGTGCGTGCGGTCATCGAAGAGCAGGAACGCACGATCGCGGATCTCGAGAGCTACATCCGCAGCTGAAATGGGGACATTCCTGATTTGCAGCAAATGGGGACGCGCCTCTTTGCGTGAATCAGGCCGTGCATGACGGCGCCCGCGAGGCGCGTCCCCATTTGCTGCAAATCAGGAATGTCCCCATTTCCTACTTGCGCCAGAAGTGGGCGGTGAACAGCACCAGCACGCTGAAGATTTCCAGGCGGCCGATGAGCATGGCCAGCGTGCAAATCCAGGTCTGCGCATCCGTCAGCGCCGAGAAGTTGGTCGACGGGCCGACCGCGCCCAGGCCCGGGCCGACGTTGTTCACCGAGCCCAGGGCCGCCGAGAACGACGACACCAGGTCGAGGTCCGTGGACAACAGCGCGAACGTCAGCACGAGAATCGTGCCGAAGTAGAGAAAGATGAACGCCAGCACCGAATGCACCACGCGTTCGGGAATGGCGTTGCCGCCGATGCGGATCGGGATCACCGCGCTCGGATGCACGAGTAGTTTGAGCTCGCGTCGCGCCTGGCGCACCAGCAGCAGCGTGCGGAACATCTTGATGCCGCCGCCCGTGGAACCTGTGCTGCACGTGATGCAGCTCAGGAACAGCAGCCATACCGGCAGGAACGCCGGCCATTTCTCGTAGTCCTCGGTGACGAAACCCGTGGTGGTGGCGATGGAGACCACGTTGAACACCGAGTGACGGAAGCCTTCCATCGTCGTCGGATAAGTGCCGTCGACGGCCAGCAACACCGACACCAGTGCGATCGAAGACCCGAGCACTATGAGCACCGCCTTGCCTTCGGAGTCCGTGCGGTAAGGCTTGAACGACAGGCTGCGAAACGCGAGGAAGTGGCGCGAGAAATTCAGCGCCGCCACCACCATGATGGCGATCAGCACCAGCTCGACGGCGAACGAATCGTAGTAGCCCACGCTCACGTCATGCGTGGAGAAGCCGCCGAGCGCGATCGCCGAGAATCCGTGACAGATGGCATCGAACCAGGTCATGCCCGTGACGCGCAGGCCGATGACGCCGACGGCGGTGATCGCGAGATACGTGAACCACAGCGCCTTGGCGGTCTCGGTGATGCGCGGCGTCAGCTTTTCGTCCTTGACCGGCCCGGGAGTCTCCGCTTTGTAGAGCTGCATGCCGCCGACGCCCAGCAAGGGCAGCACGGCCACGACCAGCACGATGATGCCGATGCCGCCTATCCAGTGCAGCGTGTGCCGCCACAGGTTGATCGACTGCGGCAGGTCGTCGAGGTGATTGAGTACCGTCGAACCCGTGGTGGTGAGGCCCGACATGCTCTCGAAGTAGGCATCGGTGAAGCTCAGGTCGGGCAGCGCAATCATCAGCGGAATGGCGGCCGAGCCGGACATCAGCACCCATGACAGCGTCACGAGCAGGAAACCGTCGCGAGGCTTGAGCTCGCGGCGGAAGCGCCGCGTGGCCAGCGCCACCGCCAGGCCCGCGCCGGCATTGAGGGCGGCAGCGATCACGAAATCCATCACCGCTCCGTCCTGCACGGCGAGCGACCAGCCGATGGGCAGCAGGTAGAGCAGGCCGAAGAAGGCCATCATGAGCCCGAGCAGGTGCGCGACGGCTAACAAGTCTCAGCGTCCCGCGACGATCAACTGCCACCGGGCCCGGAGAACAGGCGCTCGACCTGTTCGACGTGACGCCGGTCAGACAGGAACACGATCACGTGGTCGTCATTGTTAATCTGGGTGTCGTGGTGCGCGATCATCACCGCGTCGCCACGCACCACCGCGCCGATGGCCGCACCCTCGGGCAGCGGAATTTCGGCCACTTTTCTGCCCACCACGCGCGAAGTCTTGTCGGTGCCGTGAACCACGGCCTCGAGCGCTTCGGCGGCGCCGCGACGCAGGCTGTGCACGCGCACCACGTCGCCGCGCCGCACGTGCGCCAGCAACGAACCGATGGTGATGGTCTGCGGCGAAATGGCGATGTCGATGCTGCCGCTTTCCATGAGGTCGGCGTAGGAAGGTTTGTTGATCAGCGCCATCACTTTCTTCGCGCCCAGCCGCTTGGCCAGCATCGCCGAGAGGATGTTGGCCTCCTCGGAATTCGTGAGCGCGGCGAACACGTCGCAACTGTCGATGTTTTCCTCGATCAGCAGCTCTTCGTCGGCGGCGTCGCCGTTGAGCACGATGGTGTTGAGCAGCAGCTCGGAGATGCGTCGCGCGCGTTTCGGATCGCGTTCGATGAGCTTCACGTGGTGCTGCTCTTCGAGCTTGCGCGCCAGCGAGAGGCCGATGTTGCCACCGCCGGCGATCACCACGCGTTTCGCCGGCGCCTCTTCCTTGCGGATCTCGCTCATGAACTTGCGGATGTCGTCACGCGCCGCGATGAAGAACACCTCGTCGCCTTCGTCGACGATGGTCTCGCCATCGGGAATGATGCTGCGGCCGCCGCGGTAGATAGCCACCACGCGCGCCTCGGTGTTCGGGTGATGCTCCTTGAGCGCGCGCAGCTTCTGCGAGACCAGCAAGCCGCCCTTGCGCGCGCGGATGCCGACCAGCCGCACGCGGCCATCGGCGAAATCGAGAACCTGCAGCGCACCCGGGAACTTGATGAGCTCGCCGACGTATTCCGTGACGAGCTGCTCCGGGCTGATCCACACGTCCACCGACAGCGCTTCGTCGGCAAACAACTTCGGATGGCGCGTGTATTCGGACGAGCGGATGCGCGCGATCTTCGTGCGCGTGCGATACAGCGTGTACGCCACCTCGCAGGCCATCATGTTGACCTCGTCGCTCGAGGTCAGCGCCACCACGATGTCGGCGGTGGCGCATCCGGCGGATTCGAGAACCGACGGATAGGCGGCGTTGCCGGCGACCGTGCGGATGTCGAGGCGATCCTGCAGATCGCGCAGCACTTCTTCATTGGTATCGACGACCGTGACTTCATTGGCCTCTTCGCGCGACAGATGGTATGCCGCTGTGCGCCCGACTTGCCCGGCGCCGAGTATCACGATCTTCATGGGGGCGCTATTGTACGGGTGGTGCAGCGCCGGGAAACCGGTAAATCCACCACGGCATGATCATTCTCCACGGACACCCCGTATCGGGGCACACATAAGAGGCAGCCCGGTGCCAGTGGATGGGGCGCGTCCGGGCGCTGCCTGCCTGGAAAGAGCCCGCCACCCTGTTGAGAAAACGCGTTTGAACCCTGACGAACGAACCGCACGCGAATTCAAGGTGCACTACAGCACCGGGCAGCCCCCGAGTCCCGACCAGCCGCTCAACAACACATTCGGGTTGTCAGGCGAAGGCAGACTGATCGTCGTCGATGGCGCGCTCGTTCTCGAAGGCAAGCGCAGCGGATTTACGCTTGCCGGTCCGCCGCGCATCGCGCTCGCCGATGTCGCCAATGTCGACTACAACGCCCAGACCCGCGCGTTCCTGATCCGCACGCGCGATGGCCGGCACTACGTGATCATGTGGCTGGCTTCGCGCGAAGACGCCGAGGCGTTGTGGGCAATGCTGCCGCAGGAAAAGACGCCGGAATTCCTCGCAGACCAGGCGGCGCACGAGCGCTTCGGCAAGGCGATGAACGTGCTCGGCGCGCGATCGCTGGTCACGCCGTCGATCATCGCCGTCAACATCGCGGTGTTCATCGCCATGATGTTCGCGGGCGCGGACCTCATGAGTCCCAACCCCGCCATCCACATCCGCTTCGGCTCGAATTTCGGGCCGCTGACCTGGACCGGCCAGGAGTGGCGGCTGCTGACCTCCGCGTTCCTGCACTTCGGCCTGATCCACATCGCGTTGAACATGTACGCGCTCTACCAGGGCGGCGCGCTCGTCGAGAAGTTGTTTGGCAGCACGCGGTTCGCGGTGATCTACCTGCTGTCGGCGCTGTCGGGCAGCGTCGCGAGCGGCTGGTGGGATCCGCTTCGCAACAGCGCCGGCGCCTCGGGCGCGATCTTCGGCGTGTACGGCGCGCTGCTGGCGTTTCTCGCGGTGCGTCGCGTCGACATTCCGCCGAGCATGCTGAAGAGCATCAGCAGCAGCGCGCTGCTGTTCTGCCTGTATTCGCTGGTGATCGGCGCCGCCCATCCACTCATCGACAACGCCTGCCACGTCGGCGGGTTGTTAGGCGGCTTCGTCTCGGGCGTGATCCTGGCGCGGCCGTTCAGGCCCGAGGCGCGCGCGGAGGCGCAACCCGGAAAACTCGCGATCGCCGTGCTGGTCGTTGTACTGCCGCTCGCGTGGCTTGCCCAGCCGCTGATGGTCGAGGGCGGCAACCAATCCGCCAGCCTGCGTTTCGAACGTGCGCTCGAGGATTTCGGCGTCGTGGAAGCGGAGCTGGTGCGCAAGCAGGCGGAAATCCTGACGTTCCCGCCCAACGTGCGCGTGAACCGCCACGAGATTGCCCAGCGGCTGCGCAAGGAAGTGCTCGAGCCCTGGCGCGCCGCGTCGCGGCCGCTGCTTCAGTCCAACACGCTCGAGCAGGACGGATCACGGCCCGCGCAAAGGCAGGCGGCCATTCGCGACTACCTGCAGGCCCGCGAACGCCTGGTTGCGCTGCAGGCCATGGCCCTGGATTCCGGCGACGAAGCCGACGAGAAACTCGCAGTGGCCGCGGACGCCCGCGTGGGCGAAACCCTGAAGCGCCTCCGCGACCTGGACAGATAATGGGGACGTGGATGGGTGGGGACAGACTTAAGTCTGTCCCCACTCGTTTAACTAGCAAAAGGGGCCGCACCTGCGGCATGACCGAACTAAGCTGCGCGGACGAGGTCGCAACTCTTCAGGAGGCGGTCACATGAAGCGTCGAGTGGGCCTGGGTCTGACGTTGGCGGTATGCGCGGCGGTGGAAGCTGCCGAGCCTGCGGCTGCCGCGCCCGATCCCGTGGCTGCGCAACCTGCAGCCTCGCAGTCCGCTCCCGCCACCCCTGCCGTCCCCGATCCGGCGACGAAACCCGCGTTTGCCAAACCACTCGATCTGCGCGTCGGCGATGTTCGCCGTTACATGATGCCGAGCGAATATCGCGCGGTACTGGGCGCGCCCGACGCCGAAAAGAACACCGTGGTGGTCGAAGCAAAGCGGGAGTTGCTGCCGGTGGAATACGAGGAGCCCATTCCCACCTGGCCGCTCGGGCCGCTGTGGTGGGCGCTCAAGAATCCCTCGCAGAGCTGGCGCATCATCCTGCCCGACATCAACGCGCCCGAAGACGGCCCGCCGGACCCGGTGCCACCCCCTATCTTCCGCTGGGGCCCGTAATTGGGGTCAGACCCCATTTCCCGGAGATGGGGCCAGAGCTCAGCTCACAAACTCAGCGATGCGCGTTGATGCTGTCGCGCAGATCCTGCGCGGCCTTGCGCGCCGCGTTCGCGAAATCATCGCCCGAGCTCGCATACAGAATGGCGCGTGACGAACTGATCACGAGCCCCGTGCCCGCGGCCGTCCTGCCCGCCGCCATCACCTTCGCGACATCGCCACCCTGCGCACCGACACCCGGCACCAGGAACGGCAGATCGCCGACGCGCCTGCGGATATCCGCGAGCTCGTCCGGATAAGTCGCACCCACCACCAGCATGCAGTTGTTAGCCGTGTTCCATTCCTTCGCCACCGTCTCGGCCACGTGCTGGAACAGCTTCTTGCCGCCCACGTCGAGATCCTGAAAATCCTTCGCGCCCGGATTCGACGTGCGGCACAGGATGATCACGCCCTTGTCGCCGTGCTTGAGAAAAGGCTCCACCGAATCGCGCCCCAGATACGGGTTCACCGTCACCGCATCGGCGCCGTACCGTTCGAAAGCTTCCTGCGCGTACTGCTCGGCCGTGCTGCCGATGTCGCCGCGCTTCGAATCCAGGATCACCACCGCATCCGGACACGTCGACTTGATGTAGTCGATGGTGTGCTCGAGCTGATTCTCCGCGGCATGCGCCGCGTAGTGCGCGAACTGCGGCTTGTATGCGCACACCAGGTCGCGCGTGGCATCGATGATGGCGCGATTGAACTGGAAGATGCCGCCGGGCGCGTCGCGAAACTGGTCCGGAAACTTCTTCGGCTCCGGGTCGAGCCCGACACACACCAGCGAGTTCGTGGCCTTCCACGCCGCAGCCAGCTTGTCCGCGAAACTCACCTAACCACCTCCAGGTACTCCAGCATCATGATCTTGACGCCGAGCGACGCGAAGTTCACCTGGATGTTGGCCTGCGGCCCCTGGCCTTCCACTTTCAGGATCACGCCTTCGCCAAACTTCTTGTGCCGCACGCGCGCGCCCAGCTTCACGCCCGGCGCCAGCTCTTCCACGGGCGGGCGGAACCTGCCCGCCGCCACCGGCCGCGAAATCTGGATGCGTGGCCGCACTTCCTCGATCAGGTCCTCCGGAATCTCCGAGATGAACCGCGACGGCGTGCCGTAGTTGTCCTGGCCGTGCAACCGGCGCTGCTCCGCGTAGGTCATGTAAAGGTGCTTCATCGCGCGCGTCGTGCCCACGTAGCAGAGCCGGCGCTCCTCTTCCAACCCTTCTTCGTCGTTCAACGATCGCTGGTGCGGGAACAGACCGTCTTCCAGGCCGCACAGGAACACCACGGGGAACTCGAGCCCCTTCGCCGTGTGCAGCGTCATCATCTGGATGCAGTCTTCCCAGGCTTCGGCCTGGCCTTCGCCGGATTCCAGCACCGCATGCGCGAGAAACGCCTCGAGCGGCGGCAGCGCTTCGTCGTCGGTGTTCGTGCCGTCGGGCTCGAAGCCGCGCGCGGCCGACACCAGTTCGTTGAGGTTCTCGACGCGCGCTTCGCCGCGATCGGCTTTCTCTTTCTTGTGGTGCTCGACCAGCCCTGAGTTGTTGATGACGTGATCGACCTGCTCATGCAGCTCGAGTCCCGCGATGTCACTGGCCAATTGCTCGACGAGCTTCAGGAAACCGTTGACCGCCGCCTCGGCCTTCGGACCCAGCACGCCGTTGGCCACGCAATGCGCCGCGGCATCCCACAAAGAGGAGGTTGCGGCTTTCGCCTGCTCGCGCACCACGTCCAGCGACTTGTTGCCGATGCCGCGCGTGGGCAGATTGACCACGCGCTCGAACGAAGCATCGTCCGCGTGATTGGTGATGACGCGCAGGTACGCCAGCGCGTCCTTGATTTCCGCGCGCTCGAAGAACCGCAGGCCGCCGTACACCTTGTAGGGAATGCGCGCCGACATGAAGATTTCTTCGAACACACGCGACTGCGCGTTCGATCGGTACAGGATCGCCACGTCGCGCCGCGCGCCGCCCTGGTTGGTCCAGTCGCGGATGCGATGCATCACGAACTCGGCTTCGTCGCGCTCGTTGAACGCCGCGTACAGCTTGATGCGCTCGCCGTCCTTGCCCTCGGTCCACAGGTTCTTGCCGAGGCGCCCCGTGTTGTTCGAGATGAGCGCATTCGCCGCCTTCAGGATATTTCCCGTGGAGCGGTAGTTCTGCTCCAGGCGATACAGCTTCGCCGCCGGGTAGTCCTTGGAGAAGCGCGTGAGGTTTTCCACGCGCGCGCCGCGCCAACGGTAGATAGACTGGTCGTCGTCACCGACCACGAACGGCGCGCCATCCTGGCCCGCCACCAGCAGCGACCACGCGTACTGGATGGCGTTCGTGTCCTGGAACTCGTCGATGAGCACGTGTTTGAAGCGACTCTGGTAGTGCTTCAGTATCGCCGGGTTCTTGAGCCACAGCTCGTACGCGCGCAGCAACAGCTCCGCGAAGTCCACCACGCCCGCGCGCTGGCACTGCGCTTCATATTCCGTGTAGAGCTTGATCAGCTGGCGACGCGTCGGGTCGTTGCCGTCCTTCAGCGTGGCCGGGCGATGGCCTTCATCCTTGTTGTGATTGATGAACCACTGGATCTCGCGCGGCACCCAGCGCGCCTCGTCGAGCTCCATCGCCTTCACGATTTTCTTGATGAGCCGAAGCTGGTCTTCGCCGTCGAGTATCTGGAAGCTTTGCGGCAGCCCCGCGTCGCGCCAGTGCAGGCGCAGCAGGCGGTGCGCGATGCCGTGGAACGTGCCCACCCACATCGCGCTGCCCGGAACGCCTAACAACTTCTCGATGCGGCCGCGCATCTCGTGCGCGGCCTTGTTCGTGAACGTGACCGCGAGGATGGAATGGGGCGACGCGCCCTCGGTCTGTATGACCCAGGCGATGCGATGCGTGAGCACGCGAGTCTTGCCCGAGCCCGCGCCGGCCAGCACCAGCACCGGGCCCACGGGCGCGGTAACCGCGTCGCGTTGCGCGTCGTTCAGCGAATCTAAAATGGGGGTGAGATCCATGGAGGGCGCGGATTATAGGCGACGCCCGCGGACGCGTGCCGTGGGTTTTGACGGCCGCGGGATGGCGTGTTGTAGTCAATTCAACGGCGTGCAAGAAGCGCGCAAAATTGCGGGGATTCAGCGATGTTCGACTTGCGAAACAAGGTCGCCATCGTTACGGGTGGCAACGGCGGCATCGGATTCGGCATGGCGCAGGGTCTCGCCACGGCGGGCGCCCGCGTCGTCATCGCGGCGCGCAACGCCGCCAAATCCGCCGCGGCCGTGGACCTGGTGAAGTCCTCGGGCGGCGATGCCCTGGGACTCGAAGTCGACGTGACGAACGAAGCCTCCGTCGCGCGGCTCTTCGAGCAGACGCGCTCCCGCTGCGGCAGCGTCGACATCCTCATCAACAACGCCGGCATCAATATCCGCAAGCCCGTGCAGTCGCTGGCGTTCGAGGAATGGCAGCAGGTCGTCGCCACCAATCTCGACAGCGCGTTCCTGTGCTGCCGCGCCGCGCATCCGCACATGAAGAGCGCCGGCGGCGGCAAGATCATCAACATCGGTTCCATGCTGTCCATTTTCGGCGCCGGCTTCGCGCCGGCGTACGGCGCGAGCAAGGGCGGCATCGTGCAGCTCACGAAATCGCTCGCCGCCGGTTGGGCCGCGGACAACATCCAGGTGAACGCGGTGCTGCCCGGCTGGGTGAACACCGATCTCACGAAAAAGGCGCGCGTGGAAGTGGAAGGCCTGCATGACCGCGTACTCGCGCGCACGCCCGCGGGACGCTGGGGCGAGGCCGCGGATTTCGCCGGCATCGCCGTGTTCCTGGCGAGCGCCGCATCGGACTTCATCACCGGCGTCGCCATCCCCGTCGACGGCGGCTATTCATCGCAGGCGTAAATGGGGACAGTCCCCATTTGCTAGCAAAAGGGGCCGGACCTCAGAGCCCCGGCATCGGCGGCGGCCGCTCGTCATCCGCCTGCGCATCGAGCCGGCGCTTGTTCGGCGCGATCACCTTCTCGTCGAAATACTCCAGGATCGCCGCCACCAGCGCGAGGAATACCGGCCCCACCACGATGCCGATGGCGCCGAACGCGCCGATGCCGCCGACCACGCCCACGAACACCATGAACGCCGACACCGGCGCATAACGCGACACCAGGATGGGCCGCAGGAAATTGTCGGACGTCGAAACGATGACGCCCCAGATCAGCATGAAAATGAACATTCCCCACTCGCCCGTGGCCGCCAGGTACAGCACCGCCGGAATCCACACGATGGCGGCGCCGCCGGCCGGCAGCAACGCGAGGATGCCGGCCATCACTCCGAATACCACCGGTGAAGGCATGCCCGCGATCGCAAAGCCGATGCCGACGAGGACACCCTGGCAGATCGCCGTCAGGCCGATGCCATAGAACACGCCGCGCGTGACGCTCGACAGGTGAGCAAAGAGTTGTTCGCGATGCTCCTCCGGCACCGGTATCAACCGCTGCAGCTTGTCGAACATCTGCGTGCCGTCGCGCAGGAAGAAGAACAGCAGGAACAGCATGAAGAAAAACGCCACCACCGTGCCGAGCGCCCCCAGCAAAACGCCGCTGCCGATGGACGCCACGCTGCGCAGCACCGTTTCCGTCGCACGGCTCAGCCATTCCTGGATGTCGGCCGCCGAGACCAGCAGTTCCTCGCGGGCAAGCCGCGCCACCGGGCCGATCACCGGGTACTGCTCGAGGCGCAGCAGCGTGCTGCCATCCAGCTTGAAATTGCTGCCGCGAACGTACTGCACCAGTGCGCGTGCCTGATCTGCAAACTCGAAGGCCAGCAGTATGAGCGGCGTGAGCAGCGCGAAAGGTGTGAGGCCTGTGATCAACCCCGCCGACGTGCCCGGTTTGCCGCGCAGCTTGCGCGTCAGCCAGCGGTGCAGCGGGTGGAGCAGGAAGGCGAGGAAGATCGCCCAGGCCATCGCGCCCGCGAAGGGCTGGAGCACCAGCAGCATGCCGTACGCCACCAGCACGGCGAGCGCCACGAAGAAGGCTTTTGAATAGAACTCCACGTGCACCCTTAAGAAAGGAGACCTTTGTTGGGTGCACTTATATATGTGTCGGGAGAGGCGGGTCTATAGCCGGAGAGGAGAAGGCGTGTGGCTGAACGGTGGATGGAGGCGCCGCGAGCTTGGGCCGGCTGTGGCGGGTAACGGAAACCCGCGTGGTGTGTTCTGTTATACGACCTGGCAGATAACATGTGCGAGTAGTTTGCCGACCAGTCGAAAGGATGTTGTAGTACAAACAAGCATTTGCAGGAGGCGAAGAATGTCATGCGACGAGGTTGTCTTGTTTCTTCGCGACATTCTGGTCGCTTGACTGAGAGTTAGGCGGCTACCAATGTCGGCACCTGAACTCAATTTTGCAGGAGCATGGCTACTGGCCATCGCCCTGTTGATCGCCGGGCTCATAGCTGCGTGGGTTTTCAGAATTTCGGGCACAACCACCAGCGAATTCAGTGCAGGCCCGAGAGACCGCCCGGCGCCACGCTTCTTTCACGTGCCCGGTGACACACTAAAGCTCGTTCGCCCCGGGAAGCGAAAGCTCGTTAATGGCCTTCTACTCGCCGGGGCTTTCATCCCTGCGTTGCTACTTTTCGGCCTGTTTGTGGCATCACTCTTGTTTCAAGAGCCGACACAATGAATGTCGCGGCTCGCCGCCTAACAATCACTGGAGCGGACGCGTGAGAGACAAAGCGCCAGGTTCATACGACGGCGCGCGCACCGCTCAGCTCAACCGTTAAGTGCAGCGGGGAACGCTCTTCAATCACATTGGAGGTAGTCACATGAATATTCGAATGAAGACAGGCCTCGCCGCAACTATTGTTGCGATGGTTGCCTTGTCGTATGCCGGAGACTCGCCCTCACAGGTAGATTTGGGTGATGTCCAGCTTCCAGAGAACAGTTGTTCGATCACATGCCCGGTCGGGACCAAATGGCGAGGAAAGCCAGCCGGCGGTGGGGCTGTATCTTGCCGGGTGGGCTCTGCTCCATTGTGCCAATGCCTAGATAGTTCGAAACCGATTGCCGGTTGCGAGTCATTGCCGTAGGCGTTTCAATGCGCAGCCAGAATCCCGGCATCTAACACCAGTGAAATCCAATATCACGTTCAAGCCTTACTCGAGCGATAGCAGAGAGATCTGCCTTCGCCTCTTCGATGCCAATTGCCCGGATTTTTTCGCGCCGAACGAGCGCGACGACTATTTGCGATTCCTTGAAACGGTTCCAGAAGGCTACGAGTTATGCCTCATTGACGACGAGGTTGCCGGCGCATTCGGCCTCATTGGCAACGACGCCTCGAGGCGAAGACTGAATTGGATCATGCTCAATCCGGTGTTTCACGGGCTTGGCATCGGACGGGCAATCATGGAATGGGTTTCGGTCCGCGCTGCCTCTGAGGGAATACAAGTTGTAGAGATCGCGGCCAGTCACAAGTCTGCTTCCTTCTTCGCAAGGTTTGGAGCTGTCACCAGAAAGGTCACCGACAACGGTTGGGGTTTGGGCATGCATCGCGTTGACATGGAGTTGCCGCTGACGCCTGACACCTCGCTGGAGCAGGCGCGTGGAAGATAACGTGCCAGGTTCATACACCGGCGTGCGCGCCGCTCAGCTCCAATGCACCTTGAATCATGTCGGCCCGACGGCGGCTGAAAGCCGCCCATAGAAGGAGACCCGTTCAATGACGCTCCAATGTATCAATCCCGATGATCTGCCGATTCCAGAAATGTACAGCCAGGTCGTGGTCGCGACGGGAAGCAAGCTGGTATTCGTCTCGGGCCAGCAGCCCGAAGACATACACGGCAAGCTCGTTGGCCATGGGGATTTCGCGGCCCAGGCGCGCCTGGCGTTTGGCAATCTCGGCCGTGCGCTTGCTGCGGCCGGCGCCCGGCCTGAGCAGGTCTGCAAGATCACCATCTATGTCGTCGACTACAAGCGCGACGAACACGTGCCGATCATCGAAGCTGCTCAGATAGCCCTGTTCGGCGATCATAAGCCGGCAAACGTAGTGGTCGGGATAGCGACAATGTCTCCGGGTTACCTGATCGAGGTCGATGCGATCGCAGTCATCGACCACAGCGCCGAGAGTTATGCGAGGTCGCGGTAGATCCACCATGTCGGAAATCATGGGCTCCAATCCCGATAGATCGATGTCTGACCCTTCGCTCCCAAATCTCCGGAACACACGCGCGATGAATAAGGTGCCAACAACGAACAGCCGCAGCGCACGCGCCGCCCAGCTCAAACGTTAGGCGACTCACGTGGCGTACTCGCGAAGTGTCGTAGGCAGCTGGAAGCAGGCAGGTCGGCTGTTCTTCTGGCGCTTCACTGAAAACACTCGCAACTTTCCCGGTTGGCACTTCATGGTGGATCACGCCGCCGCAGCTTCGATCGCAGCCTTGCTTCGCTCGATGGCCAAGCACGAATCCCCTTGTTCTCGCACCATTGTGGTGTCCCTGCCGACCACTGAGGTGCTTCGCGTCCCGAACAATCGGCGCTCGCCTTGCGTGGCACCGGAGAGACTTCGAATCGAATTGGTCACCTCGAATCCCAAGTCCTGGCTCCTTACCGAGGATGGAGCTGTAGTTCATTGGCTCTTGGGCGCTGACAACCTGCGCGACGTGGCGGACGTTTTTGCGGATCCCACGAAGTATTTCGATTCCACTATTGGCGAGAAGCCAACACTGTGGTCGTGGGGCGTATTGCCTCAGTCGTCGCCTGACAAATCGCCGGTGCGGGCGCGTGATAGATAAAGTGCCAGGCCCGAACAGCGGCGCGCGCGCCGCTCGGCTCACCCGCATGTAACTGGCAGTGCTCACGCGTGAAAAACAAAGGGCCAATAGATTGCACCCTTCAATGAATCCGCCAGCCCTCCTCATCGTGGACATGCAGGTCGGTATGACCTGGCCTTCCTCCGGTATCCGAAACAATGCCGGGGCGGAGGCCGCCATTGCCAATCTGCTGGCTGCATGGCGGGCGCGGGGCGCACCCATCGTCCATATTCGTCACATATCCCGAACCCCTGGATCGCCGTTCTGGCCGGGACAACCGGGAGCCGAATTTCAGCCGGCGCTGGCGCCGCTGGATTCCGAACACGTGGTTGAGAAGAACGTGCCGGACGCGCTGGTGAATACCGGGCTCGAACGCTGGCTGCGCATCCGGGACATCTCGTCCGTCATCGTCGTCGGCGTCAGCACGAACAATTCGGTCGAGGCGACGGCGCGAACGGCCGGCAATCTCGGTTTCACGACATACGTCGTGTCGGATGCAACCTTTGCGTTTGCCAGGACAGATTTTGATGGAAGGGCGCGAACTGCCGAGGAGGTCCATGCCATGGCCCTGGCGAACCTGCAAGGCGAGTATGCGTCTGTGATAGCCGCCAAAGAGGTCCTGAGCTTGCTCTAACAACTCGCCGGAACACGCGTGTGGGAGATAGAGTGCCAGCTCAACCGTTGAACCCACCAGAGGACATGCCCCACATGGCCACGTTTACGGACTTCGGTAGATCGATAGAGCTCCCGGCAACCACCATCTCGCCTGCCGCGGAAACCCGGGATCGCACCTCCTGGCTTCGCGGGAAGCACACGACGGTGCGGCTTTCTTCGCCCATCAAAGCGTTACGCGTCCACACTGCGGGCCGCTCATTTCCCGGGCGAGACGCGTCGAATGAAGCTGGCGCCTGGTTGCTCATCGGCGACGTCATTCAGCCGTCAGGGGCATTGGCAGGTTCGCGGTCACTACCAGCAGCCAACCCGGCAAGCATGGTTGCCTTTACTCACGTGAGTGAGGCGTACTTGGAGTCGGGGACAGTACTGAACATCGGCATCGCCAGTGCGAAGTTCGGCGGCCGGGGCGGCCAGTTCCAGGCGGAGTACGTGTCAGGCCCGCCAATTCGATTCACTCCAATTCCCGGCAAGCACTGGCACGGCACGAGCGGGCGCGCGTAGGCCTGACACCTCAACCTCTGGACGAGAGGATGAATGCGCGTTGCGATCCTCGGAAACTCTGGCTCAGGTAAATCAACGCTGGCATGCTCGCTCGCAACGCGGTCGGGCGCGGCACTGCTCGACCTGGACACGGTCATGTGGGAGCCCGGGCAGATCGCGGTAGCTAGATCACCGGACGCCGCGAAAGCAGACGTCCGCGCATTCTGCACCCGCCACGAGCACTGGGTGGTCGAGGGTTGCTACGCATCACTCGTGAACGAAGCGCTGAACGCATCACCGTTTCTGCTGTTCCTGAACCCCGGGGTGGAACAGTGCCTCGCAAACTGCCGGGTCCGACCCTGGGAACCACACAAGTACCCATCAAAGCAGGAACAGGACGAACGCCTGGCGTTCCTCCTGTCATGGGTCCGGGAGTACTACACGCGCACCGATGACATGTCGCTCATGGCGCATCGAGCCTGCTTTGACGCATATTCCGGTGCGAAGGAAGAACTGCGCGTGCAGTGCGAACTCGAAGCACTGCCACCCGCCGTTCTGGAGCACACGCGCCAAAGGTAGACGCCCGTGTCAGACCCGAAACTCACCGTATCCTCGCCGCTCGAAGGCCTTGCCGCTCGTGAAGGCCACTTCCTGCTCGAGTCCGGCCTGCACACGGCCACGTGGCTCGATCTCGACACCTTGTTTCTCGACCCCAAGACGCTGGCGCCTCACATCGTGACGCTGGCAGGCCTCATTTCCCGGCACCAGGTATCAGCCGTGTGCGGCCCTTTGCTAGGAGGCGCCTTCGTTGCCCAGGCGATTGCACTCGAGCTCGGCATCCGTTTCTACTTTACGGAGCGGCTCCATTCCAATCCCACCGAGGGATTGTTCAAGGCAACATACCGGCTGCCGGATGCCCAGCGGAAACGCGCTGTGTCGGAGCGCTTCGCCGTTGTCGACGATGTCATCGGCGCCGGCTCTTCCGTTCGCGCCACGGTGAGCGAACTATCCAGTCTTGGGGCCCCGACATTGGTGGTCGGCGCGCTGCTCACGCTGGGAAACACAGCGGTAAGTCAAATGACGCAACTCGGCATTCCTGTCGTGGCATTAAGCTCGAAGCAAGTCGCGATGTGGGAACCGAAAGTCTGTCCGCAATGCCAGGCCGGCGTTCCTCTTCAATCAATTGCCTAGGATGATTCGCACCAGGAGGCTCCCATGCAGGTCAACTATCTCGCCGTCATCGTCGCGGCCCTATCCAGCTTCCTCATAGGCGGACTCTGGTACTCACCCATGCTGTTCGGCAACGCCTGGCAGCGCGCGGCCGGCATCTCGATGAAGCAGGAAGTGGGTCATCCCGCACGTGTGTTCGGTTTGAGTTTCGTGTTCGCCCTCGTCGCCGCCGCTGCATACGCCTGCCTCATTCCTGCGCCGGCAAACCTGCAGGTTGCGCTTTTCCAGGGCGTACTGGTCGGCGCGGGCTTCGTGGCGGCGTCCTTCGGCATCAACTATCAATTCGCCAACCGAAGCACGGCGATGTGGCTCATCGACGGCGGCTATCACACCGTGCAGTTTGCGATCTACGGGCTCATCATCGGCTTATGGCGATGATACGGCCCGCCTCGGCGTCGGATGCAGACGCGATCGCGCGCATCTACAACCACTACATCCAGAACACGGTCATCACCTTCGAGGAAGAGCCGGTGTCTGCACAGGAAATGGGTTCCCGCATCGCGGAGACTCACAGCCTGTCCCTGCCGTGGCTCGTCGCGGAGGTCGACGACACGATCATCGGCTACGCCTATGCAAGAAAATGGAGGCCGCGAAGCGCATACCGCTACTCCGCGGAAACCACTATCTATCTCGAACGCGGCCACGAAGGCCGTGGCATTGGAAAGACGCTCTATTCCGCGCTGCTGCCGCTCCTGCGACAGCGCGGCATCCATGTCGCCATCGGCGGCGTTGCGCTGCCGAACGCAGCGAGCATTGCGCTTCATGAGAAGTTAGGCTTCGAACGGGTTGCCACTTTTCGTCAGGTTGGCTTCAAGCACGACAAGTGGGTCGACGTCGCGTACTGGCAGCTCGTGCTCTGACGCCAAGGAGGTTCCCATGGTTCACACCCACGGTCTCTCACATATCGCACTCGCGGTTCGCGACCCGGATCGCTCGCTGGCGTTCTACAACGCGGCGTTTGGCGTCAAGGAATACTTCCGCGACGCCGACACGATTCAGGTCCAGGGTCCCGGCCCCAACGATGTCATCGCCTTCGAGCGCCGCCCGGACATCGCCGGAACTGCCGGCGGCATCATTCACTTCGGTTTCCGGCTCACTCGCCCCGAGGACATCGATGCCGCCGTCGCCGCGGTGCAAACGGCCGGTGGCTCGATCACGTCCCGCGGCGAGTTTGCACCCGGTTTTCCGTTTGCTTATGCCCGCGACCCCGACGGCTACGAAATCGAGATCTGGTACGAGTAACCCGGCCCTCGTGGCCCAATTCTCATCACAGGACGCGACTCATCCGGCATCCCTGGGTCCGGCGATGTCCTGGGGGATGCCGACACGCACATACTCGGCGATCCTTCCACGCCAGGGCCGCAATAAACAGCAGCTTGCGATACATGCCGGCCATCCTAGGCCTCTGTGATTACAATTCGCGCATGATCACGAACGTCGCCGTCCGCCTCGCCACGCTGGCCGATGCCGCGGAGATCGCCGCGATGTCGCGCGACTACATCGAGCGGGGCTTGCCGTGGACCTGGACGGAAGCGCGCGTCGCGCACGCCATTCGCGACCCCGAGACCAACGTGGTGGCGGTCGGCGAGAGCGGCTCGCTCAACGGCTTCGGCATCATGTACTACGCGAGCGACGACGCGCACCTGTTGCTGTTTGCCGTGCGGCGTTCGCATCAGCGCCGCGGTGTCGGCAGCGCCATATTGCGCTGGCTCGAGGATGTCGCCCGCGCCGCGGGCGCGAAGCGCATCCGCGTCGAGTGCCTGCAGGAGAATTCAGCGGCGCGCAATTTCTACTGCGAGCACGGGTTTCACGAGCTCGACATCGCCAGAAAAATGTATCGCGGCCTCAAGGACGGCGTGCATCTCGAGAAATGGCTGCGCGAAGAATCCTGACTCTCAGGATTCGGTGACCGGCCTCGCGGGCACCGGCTCACGCGACCGTTGCGTGCCCAGGAACGATCCGGCGATCACCAGCGGAAAGCCGATGGCCATGCCGATGGTCAGAGGTTCCTTGAGCACCAGCGCGCCTAACAATATGGCCACCGCCGGGTTCACATACGTGATGACCGTGGCGCGTGCCGGGCCCACTTCGGCGATCAGCGCGAAGAACACGATGAACGCCGCGGCCGTGCACAGGACACCGAGGCCGATGACGGACGCGACCGCCGGCGCGCTGAACGTCTCGGGCCACAGGAATGGCGCGAACGGCGCGTAGATGACGGTGGCGAGGATCAGCGACGCGGTGATGACACCCATGGCCGGCACATCGCTGAGCTTGCGATCGACGATGATGGGGCCGATGGCGTAGCAGAGCGCAACGACAATCGTTGCCGCAACGGCGGGCAGGTCCGCGAAGTGGATGTCGAGCCCGACCAGCAACGCAACGCCCGCGAACCCCAGCCCGAGACCGAACATGCGCCGCGGATCGAGCCTCTCGTGGCCGAGCTTCGTGACGATGATGGCGGCGAACAACGGGACCACGGCTATGAGCAACCCGGCCGTGGAACTGTTGAGCCGCGTCTCCGCGTGGCCGAGCAGCAGCCACGGCACCGTGATCTCGATGAGCGTGAACGCCAGCAGCCACTTCCACTTGCGAAACGCGGGCACCAGCGCCTTGCGGTGCAACGCGATGGGCAGCAGCAGCAGCGAACCCATGAGCGTGCGGGCGCCGGCCACCACCAGCGGATCGAACTCGCCGACGGCGATGCGAATCAGCAGGTAGGGCATGCCCCAGAGCAGGCCCAGCGAAAGAAACAGGATCCAGCCGCGTTTTGACATCGCGGGATTGTAGAGAAGGCTGACGAGGGGGGTTAACAAGTAGAGCTTGGTCTCGCACAACGAAAACTTGTTGACTCGCGCGCGTGGCATGCCGCACAAATGGCGCGATGAAGAAGCTTCCGGGGATGACGCTCGTTCTCTTTGCACTGCTGGCGCACGCAGGCGTCGTGGCCGCGGCCGAGCCCGCGCCGGGCGCACTGAAGGAGGGCTGGAACGAAGAGCAGATCGAGACGGCAGCCTACAGCTGCACCGAAGGCCTTCTTCAACCCACGCTGCGCGACTACAAAGCCGCGGCGGCCGCGCGCGGCAATACCAACCCCAAACCTTTTCCGGAACAGGCGTTTCGGGAATCGGCGTTGCCCATGTGTTCCTGCATCGTCCGCCGGGCGGCGGAAATCATGACGCTGGCGGAATTCGGGAACGGCGCGAACAAGAAAACCGACCCGCTCATCCAGGAGGCGATGGAGGGCGGGCGCTGCAAACCCGAGGGGCTGCTCGGCGACATGATCGAGCGCGCGCGAGCGAAAGCGGCCAATTAGCCGGCGCGCGCTTCTTCCAGCGCCCAATCCACGAAGGTGCGCACCAGCGGGCGGCGAAAATGCGCCGCCGGCGCCATGAGGTAGTAATTCCACGGCGCCATCCAGGTTTCCTGGGTCACGCGCACGAGCTGGCCGCGCGACAGCAGCGGCGCCACATGGGGTGCGCGGCCGATGGCGATGCCGAGACCCGCCACCGCGGCACCGATCAGCACGATGGAATCGCTGAACTGCGGCCCGCGGCCGGTCGCCGCCGTGGACAGCCCCGCACGCTCGAACCAGCCGCGCCAGCCGAGCCAGGGCTGCTCGGTGCCGGCGTCGGTGTCATGCAGCAGCGGATAGTCGGTCAACGCGGAAAGCGTGTCGGGAATGCAACCGCCGCGAAACAGCTGCGGACTCGCCACCGGAAACAGCTCCTCGCGGCTCAGCAGCTCGCCGTGCAGGCCGCGTCCCGGCGACGGGGCGAAGCGGATCGCGAGATCGATGGCGTCGCGGCGGAAATCCATGACCCGCCTTGACGTGCGCAGCACCACGTCGATGCGCGGCGCGCGTTCGCGAAACCGGTGCAGGCGCGGCAACAGCCAGCCGTTGGCGAACGCGGCCAGCGTGGTCAGCGTGAGCACGCCGTCGGCGCGTTTGGCGCGCACGCGCGCCGTGGATTCACCCAGCAGGTCGAAGCCCGCCGACAGCTCGGGTAGATAGTCGCGGCCCTGGTCGGTGAGCGTGAGTCCGCGCGCCAGGCGCTGGAACAACGTGGTGTCGAGGTATTCCTCGAGCCGCCGCACCTGCTGGCTCACGGCCGCGGGCGACACGCGCAGCTCCGACGCGGCCGCGACGAAGCTGCCGAGCCGGGCCGAAGCCTCGAAGGCGCGCAGTGCGTTGAGCGGTGGAAGCCGTCTTGCCATGACCAGAGCAAGAATAACTTAGCCTCAGCGAAAAGCCTTGGCTGTCGCGCGTTGCGGGCGGCGGCGGGATACTTCGCTGCCTGACAAGCAACGGGAAGCGCCATGCACCTCTACGACTATCTCGACTCCGGCAACGGCTACAAAGTGCGCCTGTTGCTGGCGCAACTCGGCCAGAAATACGACTGGACCGACGTGGACATCGACAAGGGCCAGACGCGCACGCCGGAGTTCCTCAAGCGCAACCCGAACGGGCGCATCCCGACGCTCGAGCTCGATGACGGCACGAATCTGCCCGAGTCGAACGCCATCCTCTGGTACCTGGCCGAAGGCTCGCGCTTCGTGCCGGCCACGCAGATCGGCCGCGCGCAGGTGCTGCAGTGGATGTTCTTCGAGCAGTACAGCCACGAGCCCTACGTGGCCACGCCGCGCTACATCTGCCGGCATTTCCCGCCCGATCATCCGCGCCGCGCGGAACTGCCGGATCGCCTGGCGAAAGGGCGCGCCGCCTTCGCGGTGATGGAGCAGCACCTGTCGTCGCGGCAGTTCTTCGTGAACGAGCGTTACAGCATCGCGGACATCGCGCTCTACGCCTACACGCACGTTGCCGAAGACGGCGGCCACGATCTCGAAGCCTATCCGAACATGCGCGAGTGGTTAGGGCGCGTGGCCGCGCAGCCGAACTACGTGCCGCTGCTCGCGAGGCCGAAATGAGCGCCGCCAGATCAGGAGAATCAGCATTTGCCCGCACGCCGGAGCCGCCGTACTACGCCGTGATCTTCACTTCCACGCGCACCCCCGTGGATGAAGGCTACGGCGCCATGGCCGATCGCATGGTCGAGCTGGCCTCGCAACAGCCGGGGTTCCTGGGCGTCGAGAGCACGCGCGGTGCCGACGGCCTCGGCATCACCGTTTCCTATTGGGCGTCGCTCGAAGCGGTGGCCGCCTGGAAGGCCAACGCCGAACACCGCATCGCCCAGGCGACCGGCCATCGGAAGTGGTACGAACACTTCGAGACGCGGATCGCCCGAGTGGAACGGGCCTATAGCGGTCCCCGAACCAAATAGGCGTCGCCACACAGCGACGAGCGCTCCCATGAGGGGCACGACTATTGGTTGTCGTGCTCCGTAACGTTAGTCTTCCGGGCCCGCTAATCATTTGCCCGAGGGGACTCATGCGGAAGTTGTTGTTCCTGAATTCCGCGCAAGGTTTTTCCGACTTCAGTCTCCTGCTGATGCGCCTGTTCGTTGGCCTGTTCCTGATCTGGGGTGTCTGGGACAACATCACCGATGGCGCGCGAATGCAGGAGTTCGCCGCGTTTCTCGACAAATACGGGTTTGCGGCCCCGAGAATCCTGGCGCCCGTGTCGGTTTACCTGCAGCTCGCCATCGGGCTGGGCTTCGTGTTCGGCGTGTTCACGCGCTGGGCCGGAATCTTCTGCGTCATCCACTTCATCATCGCCATCGCGATGGTCGATCACCAGAACGGCATGCGCGGCATCTTCCCTTCGGGTTGCCTCATCGTCATCGGCCTGTACCTGGCGACCTATGGGGCCGGCCGTTTCTCGGTCGATGCCGTGCTCAGGGCGAACGAGCTGCCGCGGGCCACCGGCGGCGTGCGCTTCAAGACCTGACGGGTAGCGGCGATGGCTCGCAACATCGAGATCAAGGCGCGCGTCGAGAACGTCGCGCTGCTCATCCCGAAAGTGGCCGAGCTCGCGAGCGAGGGGCCGCTCGAGATCGCGCAGGACGACACGTTTTTCAAATGCGACACCGGCCGGCTCAAGCTCCGCGCGTTGTCCAACGATTTCGGTGAGCTCATTTTCTATCGGCGAGTGAACCAGGCGGGTCCGAAAGAGTCTTTCTACCTGCGCTCCCCCACCTCATCACCCGAGACTCTTCGTGAATCGCTTTCGCTGGCCTACGGACAAATCGGTCGCATCCGAAAATACCGCACTCTCTTCCTGGTCGGACGTACCCGCGTTCACCTGGACCGCGTCGAGGACCTGGGTCATTTTCTCGAGCTCGAAGTCATGCTGGTGGACGACGAACCCCCGGAAGCGGGAGTTCGAGAAGCGAGTGAGCTCATGGATCGCCTCGGAATTCAGCCCGAGCAGTTGATCGAAGGCGCATATCTCGACCTGCTGCTGGCGCAAGGGTAAAAAAGGGGACAGATCTATTTATCAGCCATTTCATTCTGAAGCGCCGAGAGTTACCCGTTGATAAATAGATCTGTCCCCTTTTTTTAGGGAGATAACAATGAAAGCATCCGTATGGGGCCTGCTCGTGGCAGCGCTGGCTTTCGGCGCCAGCACCATCTACCTGTCGATACAGCTCAAGGAAGAGCGGGCCCAGGCCGCAAAACTGGCCGAAGCCACGCGTGCGCTCAATGCGCGCATCGCCGATCTCGAAAAGGCGCGCGAGCAATCCATCGTCAGCGGCACTTTCGCGATGAGCACGCCCGCCATGGGAGTCGTGACGACGGGATCTCCGGCGCCCGGCGAGAAACTCGAGGCGAGCATCGAGCGCGTCCCGCCTCCGGTCCTCGCCAACCCGCCGGTACACACCGAAGCCATGCAGAAAATGATGCGGGCCCGGGTTCGCGCCAACAACAAGCGCATGTATGCGGACGTCGGGCAGCAACTGGGCCTCAACAAGGAAGACACCAGCAGACTCCTCGACATCCTGACCGATCAGCAGGTCGACGGCTTCAGCAACTATCGCGAGGGTCGGCCCACCGACCCGGCGGAGGTCAAACGCCGGCTCGACGAAGCGTACCGCGCAAATCAGGCGGAACTCGAAGGTTTCCTCGGGGCATCCAGGATGGAGCAGCTTCGGGAATACCAGCAGTCGATCCCGGCTCGACAGGAACTGGAGACGCTCACGCGTCAGCTCGAAGGTTCCGACGCCCCTCCGCTCAGCGACAAACAGCAGGAGCGGCTTCTGACTGCGCTGGTCGAAGAGCGCAAGCGCATCCCCATGCCCAGGCCGGCCGACAGCGCCACGTCCGAAGCCTTTGCCGGGGCATACACGGAATGGCAGAACGCCTATGACCAACGCGTCAACGCGCAGGCGCAGGTCATTCTCAACCCGGAACAACTCGCGGCGTACAACGAGTACCAGCAATGGCAGAAGGAAATGCGTGAGCAATCGAAAATCCGGCGACAGATTCGCGGACAGCGCGTGCCCGGCAGCTCCGTCGAGCTCGCCGTCTCGAGCTCGCCCGTGATGGGTGAAGCCGTGACGTTGGTGCCCGCACCCGAAGAAAAACCGCGCAAGGCCCAGTAGCTGGATGAATTCCGACGAACAGCAGATCCGCGAACTGGTCGCCACCTGGATGTCGGCGACCCGGGCGGGCGACATCGCCACGGTGCTGTCCCTCATGACCGACGACGTGGTGTTCCTCGTGGCCGGGCAACAGCCTTTCGGCAAGGAGCATTTCGCCGCGGTCATGAAGCCGCAGCCCGGCGGCATGCCCATGCCGAAGATCGACGGCCACAGCGAAATCCAGGAAGTCCAGGTTTCCGGCAACTTTGCCTACATGTGGAGCCGGCTCAACGTCGAAATGACGATGCCGGACGGCAAAGTCACGCAGCGCGCCGGGCACACGCTGTCCGTATTCCGCAAGACCGCGGGACGCTGGCAGCTCGCGCGCGATGCCAATATGCTTGCGCCGGTCAGCGTCTAACTAATCCAGGGAGGGGCCATGAAATATCGCGGAGGCTGTCATTGCGGCAAGGTCACCATCGAGATCGAGGGCGACATCACCGCCGCCGTGTCCTGCAACTGTTCCATCTGCTCGAAGCGCGGTTCGCTGCTGTGGTTCGCGCCGCGCGAACAGATGAAGGTCACGGGCGAATCGGAGCTCTCCACCTACACGTTCAACAAACACGTCATCAGGCACCGGTTCTGCAAGCACTGCGGCATCCTGCCGTTCGGTGAAGGCACCGATCCCAAGGGTGTTGCAACCGCCGCCATCAATATCCGCTGCCTCGACTTTGAATTCGAAAAGGTGCCGGTGCATCAATACGATGGCAGGAAGGCCTGAGCCCCTGGACCGGCTCTTTTATATATGCGCCGGCGTCACCGGTTTCCTCGGCGTGGCGTTCGGGGCATTTGGCGCGCATGCGCTCAAGGCCACGCTGACGGCCGACATGCTGGCCGTGTTCGAGACCGGCGTGCGATACCAGATGTACCACGCGTTCGCGCTGTGTGCCGCCGCCTGGGGCAGCGCGCGCTGGCAATCCCGGGCGTTCGCGATCGCCGGATGGTTGTTTGTCGCCGGCATCGTTGTCTTCTCGGGCAGCCTTTACGTGCTGGCGGTCACCGGAATTCGCTGGCTCGGTGCCGTCACGCCGCTGGGTGGCCTGGCGTTTCTGGCCGGGTGGCTCTGTCTCGCATGGGGGGCAGCCACTAAAATGCGGCCATGATTTTTTATGACTACTACGCCGACGTTCCCGAAGACACGCTGCGCAATTTCGTCGGCAAGCAGGAGCTGGGCCACTTCGTCACGGTGAGCGCCGAAGGCCAGCCGCACATCGGGCTGTATCCCTTCCTGTTCCTGGGCGAGACGATCGAGATCCACCTGCACCGTTCCGACGAGCAGTTGAAAGACCTTCTCACGAACCGGAAGTGTGTCTTCGAAGTGGACGAGATGCACGGCACCATTCCTTCGAACTGGATTCATCCCACCAACGCCATGTTCGCCACGGCATACCACCGCACCGTCATCTTCGAGTGCGAGGCGGAAGTGTCCGAGGACGCCGAGGTGCTGGCCGCGCAGCAGCGGCGGCTCATGGCTCACTACCAACCGGCCGGGCATACGCCCGTGAGCACCGAGCACGCGATGTATCGCGGGCCGTTCAAGGAAATTTCGGCGCTCACGCTGCACGTTCGCGCGCGCAAGGTGAAGTGGAAGCTGGCGCAGAACCGCAGCCGCGAGCAGCGCGGGAAGCTCATCGCGGAACTGCGCAAGCGCGGGCGGCCCACCGACGCCGGTGCGGCCGATGCTTTGCAATGGACGCTGGATCACGAGGCCGCAAAATCATGATTACGCATTCAGGTGGTTGCCATTGCGGGCGCGTTCGCTTCGAGGTCGACGCGCCGGCGGAGTTGTCCGTCAATGACTGCAACTGCTCCATGTGCTCACGCGCCGGCTATCTGCATCTCATCGTCCCGGCCGACCGCTTCCGTATCACGCAGGGCGCGGACGCGCTGACCACGTACACGTTCAATACCGGCACCGCGAAGCATCTGTTCTGCGCCACCTGCGGCATCAAGTCGTTCTACGTGCCGCGTTCACATCCCGACGGCTTCAGCGTGAACGCGCGCTGTATCGACTCACCCACCGTCACCGGAATGAAGATCAAGATCACTGACGGCCGCAACTGGGAGAAGCAGTATCCCGCCGGCCGCGGAACCTTCAGCGCGTAGCAGTGGAAACATGAGCAGCTTCGCCAGGAACATTCGCCCCCACGTGGATGCAGAACTGCGCGCCGCGCAGCTCGATGCCGAGCACGAGTTTGCGCACCTCGAGCGCGCGCACGTGCTCGGGCAGGCGTCCACGCGCGAGCACGTGCGTGTTCATTGGCAGATGCTGATGTGGGCCTGGCGGCATCGTGATGCACACGAGTTCTTCGGCCAGTTGTTTCGTATTGCGGGAGCGGCGACCAAGACTTTCATCGGCCTGGTTCCTGCGGGCAACACCGGCGGCGCGAACGTGAGCCCGGTGCGCCCCATGCCGCTCGATCCCGAGCTGGCCGCCATCATCGCCAGGGCGCGCGGCGAAAACACCGACTAGCTACCAGCGGTTTCGCAGCTCGCGCAACTTCACGAACACCGTGCGCGCGTCCGGCTTCTCGCCGATCTCCGGAAACCTCTCGCGCAACCGCGCAATGATCTCCGGGTTCTGCAGCCGCAGAAAAGCATTCACGCGCTTCTCTTCGCCCAGTGTCGTGACGCGGGCCGTCGCCGGATCGTGATCCTTCGCGATTTCGAGCGCGCTCGCCGCTTCGGCGTTTCCAGGCTCGCGATCCAGCGTGAACGCCAGGTTGCGCGCCATGTATTCATGCCCGGGATACACGCGCGTGGCGTCGGGCAATCGCGCGAGCTGGTTCACGAACGTTTCGTAGAGCAGCCCCGGATCGCCGCCGTTGTGGCAGTTGCCGGCGCCGGCGTTGAACAACGTGTCGCCGCAGAACAGCGCCGGCGAATCGCCATGAGCCAGCAGGCAGACATGCGAACGCGTGTGGCCCGGCGTGTCGAGCACTTCGAGCTCCACGGTGCGCCCCACCTTGATGACGTCGCCGCGCGCGAGGCCCCGGTCCACTCCACCAATGCGGCCGGCGGCACCCTCGTGCGCGCTAACGCGCGCGCGCGTGGCGGCGACCACGCCGGCGTTGCCATCGGTGTGGTCGCGATGTTCATGGGTATTCAGGATCTGCGTGATGCTGAGCCCGCTCGCTCGCGCTGCCGCGAGGCATTTTTCCGGGTCGAGCGGATCGACGATCAGCGCTTCGCCGGTCTCTTCGCAGGCAATGAGATAGTGGAAATTCCGGAGCGGGTTCGCAGCCCAGATGCGTTCGACGCGCATGTGTTACGCCCGCAGGGCTTCGTCGAACAACCCGTGCTGCGATTTGAGCGGCACGCGGATTCGCACGGTGGTCCCTTCGCCGACGATGGAATGAATGTCGATGGTGCCGCCCATGAGTTTGAGCCGCTCACGGATGTTGAACAGCCCGAACCCACCCTGGCGCGTGGGCAGCCGGTTGATGGAATGCACTTCGAACCCGATGCCCGGATCGATCACGTCGAGCGACAGCGAGTCGTCGTTCACGGCGCAGCGCACGGTGGCGCGCTTGGAGCGCGCGTGTTTGACCACGTTCTGCAGGAGCTCGCGCACTGTCTGGAACAACAGCACGGTGACCTGGTCTTCCAGCGGCTTGGCGTTCCCGTCGTCCTCGACGGTGACGAGGAGCCTTTGCTGCTTCGAAACACGGTCGGCCAGCCAGCGCAGCGCTTCGAGCAGGCCGCTCTCGTGCAGTCCCGGAGGCGCCAGCTCGAGCATCAGCGTGCGCGTTTGCAAAGTGGCATCGGCCAGCACCTGCTCCGCTTCGTCCATGCGCTGCAGCAGCTCGCGATCGTCGATGCCGCGCTTGATCTCGGCGAGTTGCAGGCCGAGACCCATGAGATTCTGCGCAGGCCCGTCGTGCAGCTCGCTCGCCAGCTTGCGGCGCGCGCGCTCTTCGGCCAGCGTGATCTCGGTGGCCAGCGCGCGCAATTGCCCGTCGTGCTGGGCGAGCGCGGATTCGGCCTCGCGCATCGCGGTCACGTCGCGGCCGCTTCCCCAGAAGCGCAGCACGCGGTCGTTCTCGACGATGCCCATCATCGAAATGAGCAGCACGCGGTCGAGCCCGTACGGACCGTGCACCACGTGTTCGATGTTGCGCACCTGGTAGCCGTTGCGGATGGCTTCACGAATCCGCTCGATGTAGATCTTCGACCACGTGGGGTGATCGCCGAGGCGCGTGCCGACCACCGGGCTCTGCGCATCCTTGAGTCCGAGCGCCACCATGAACGCCGTGTTGCATTCGGCCACGTAGCCGTGTTTGCGCACCCAGGCAACCTGTTCGTCGGGCGACAGCGTGATCGGCATGGGCTCGGCGAGCTCGGTGCGGAAGATCGCCTCCGAGCTGTTGGCGACGAACGCGCGATAACGTTCGTCGCTGGTGCGCGCCTGCGCGATCGCCGCATCGCGCTCGGCCATCACGGCCTGCAGCAGCAACACCGGCAACACGCACAGCGCGAGGAAGGTTTGCAGTTGATAGGGGCTGTCGAAAGGGCCATAACCCCGCGTGGTTGCCAGCGCCGCGAACGCGACGGTGATTCCCGCGGCCAGCGCCGTTCGCCGCGGCCCGCTCAGCATCGCGATCCACACCAGCACTGGATAGACGATGTAGGGCACGTCGAGCGGCGAGCTCAGCGCGCCGGGCTTGCGCAGGAACACCGCCAGCAACATCAGCAACAGGACGGCAAAGGCCGACAACGTGGCGGCGCGTCCGCCGCGTGAATGCTTCGAGAGCGCGAAACCATGGAAGCCCACCGTGAGCACCAGCGGCGTGACGATCAGTGCGCCGAGGAAGTCGCCGATCCACCAGCTCTGCACGCTCAGCCAGTACGAATGCGCGCCAAGGGTCACATCGCCACGCAGGGCGATGGCGACCATGGCGCAAAGCAGCGTGGACAACAGCGCGGCCACCGAAAAGAAGAGCACATGCCGGAGACGCGCGAAGGAAATGGGCCCGCGCACACAGACATGCATCAGGCCCACGCCGATCAGGGCCGCCGCAAACTTCACCGGAAACAGCAGCCCGGCCGCCGAGAACGGGAGCTGCGGTGCGAACAGGGTGTTCGCGAGCATCTCGGCGACATAGGTCGTGACGAACAGGACCGGCCAGAACCGCGCCGGATACAGCAGCAGGAACGCGAACAGGCTGCCGGCGGCCGGCCAGAAGACGCCCACGCCCTGGGAACCCGTGAGGGCGGTCAGACCGATCCCCACGGCAAAAAAATGCAACGGAAAGTAGATCGCCCCCGCCTGGAGGGGACCTAACTTCAGTCCGAATGGTCGAAGTAGCCGATTCATGGCTGCCGCCATCATAGAACGAGACCTGGGGCGTAGCCCCATGGCGACTCTTTGTTGTTTGCTCGGCTCGGTGCATATTGCGGGTCATGTCTCAAAACAGGTCTTTGTTTCGGCCGCATGTCGAGGGGTTGAAGGGTGAAAAGCCGCTATAAATTCAGGGTGTTGCTGTTTCCGTTGCTGGGTACGCTGGCCGCCTGCGGTGGTGGTGGCGGCGGCGGTTCCAGCAGCAGCTCGAGCAGCAGCAGCAGTGGCGGCACGGGCAGCACCTGGCAGCCCGGGGTTTATCTGCCGTCCAGCAGTTTCGACGCCATGTGCGCGGCGCCCCGCGCCGGAACGTCCGACCGCCGCGGTACCGCTACCGACGAGAACAACTGGCTCCGCTCCTGGACCAACGAGTTGTACCTCTGGTACGGCGAGGTCACGGATCGCGATCCGTCGCAATCCAACACCGTCGACTATTTCCGGCTGCTGAAGACCAACGCCACCACGCCGTCCGGGCAGGCCAAGGACAAGTTTCATTTCACCTACGACACCGAGGTGTGGCGGTCGCTGTCGCAGGGTGGCGTGGAAGCGGGCTACGGCGCCGAGTTTGCAATTTTTTACCCTCCGAACGGCGCCCGCACTCCACGGCGAATCGTGGTGGCGTTCACCGAGGCGGGGACTCCCGCGGCCGGCCAGTTCCTGCGCGGCGATGAAATCCTGCAGGTCGATGGAGCGGACGCGGTCAATGGCGACACCCAGGCCATCGTCAACACGCTGAATGCGGGGCTGTTCCCATCGGCCACCGGCCAGGCGCACAACTTCCTGGTGCGCGGAACGAATGGCACCAATCGCACCGTGTCGCTGACCTCCGCCAGCATCACGCACATCCCGGTGCCGATCGTCACCACTTTTGGCACGCCCTCCGGCCAGGTGGGATACATCCAGTTCAACGATCACATCGCGACGGCGGAGACGCCGCTCATGAACGCGATCACCTTCCTCGACAACGCCAACGTCACCGATCTCATTCTCGATCTTCGTTACAACGGCGGCGGCTACCTGGATCTCGCCAGCGAGCTGGCCTACATGATCGGCAACACCACGCTGACCGCCGGCCGCACGTTCGAGAAGATGGTGTTCAACGACAAGAACCCGAGCCGCAATCCGATCACGGGTGAAACTCTGGCGCCGACGCCGTTTCACAGCAGAACCCAGGGCTTCACGGGCGCCGGCCCGGCCAACCTGGCGCTGCCCACGCTCAACCTGAACAGCGTGTACATCATCACCGGGCCCGGCACTTGTTCGGCGAGCGAATCCATCATCAACAGCCTGCGCGGAGTGGGAGTGCAGGTATATCTCATCGGCTCCACCACCTGCGGCAAGCCGTATGGCTTCTATCCCACCGACAACTGCGGCACTACCTACTTCACGATCCAGTTCCGCGGCGAGAACGCCGCGAATTTCGGCGACTACACCGACGGGTTCTCACCCGCCAACACCACGACGAATGCCGGCACGAGCGTGCCGGGCTGCTCGGTGGCGGATGACTTCAATCACGCGCTCGGCGACGTGACCGAAGCGCGCATCGCCGCCGCGCTGAGTTTCCGCGCCAGCAACAACCAGACCTGTCCGCTCGCGAGCGGGTCGTCGGACCCGCGTGTGTCCAAGGCTTCCTTCGGGACCGAAGGCGACGGAAGCCTGTGGGTATCGAAGCCCGCGGCGCGCCTCAACCGCATCGTCCGCAGGATGTGAATCGCGCGGGGACGCGCCTCCGTTGCGGGCGCGTCGCGTTCAGCGTCTGGCGACATCTATCGTGAGCATGCGCAAAAGACACGGGGGCGAACCTCAGCGCGTGAGGCCGTCCCCGTGTTCGCCATGATGCTCCAGATCGGTCCTCAGCCATTTCCGGAGTCGGCCCATGGCGTGTTCCCAGCCTGTGTGGATTGGCTCTCGCGTTGAGTTTGAGATGCCAGCTCCGAAAGGATTTTTCTCGGGCACGTCTTTCGGATCGGTCAGCCAATCAGTGAGATCGTTTGTCACCAGGCCCATGCTCGTGCCCTCCCTGGGTGAAGTTGATTACCCAGGATGTCTGCGGCGAATAATCGCCCTAACGAAGCCAGGAGTCATCAGACCATGGGGCAATTGCACGGCTATCTACGTCGCGGCGCATCATGAAACTTAGGGGTTTTCCACCGCTGCGCTGCAAACAGCGCTCCGGCGGGCGCTACTCGGCGTCGAACCGCAGGTTCACCTCGATTTCCGGCAGCAGCGGCGACGGATCGAAGTAGTGCCCGTCGTCGCTCGAGCCGAAGACGCTGCCGGCGATGACGTAGTGCGGCGTGCGGTCGATGTCGACGCGAAACACTTTGCGCGACTCCGCCTTGGCGCGGTGACTCGGCGGAATGTAGTCGAGCACTTCGTCGAGCAGGCATTGCTCGATGGTGAAGTCGCTGAACCAGGAGGGCAGCGAAATCCACACCACGCCGCGAAACAGCAGCTCGATGCGCTTCGGGCCACCGTCGTCGCGGTCCGCGGAACGAAGCAGCAGCACGCCGTGATGCTGGTGGAACAGCACCAGGCCGAACTGGCCGTTGAAACGGGCCGGAAGTGACAGCGGTTCGGGCAAGCGGTTGCTCAGTAGACGCTGAATCCCGCGGCGGGCAGCACACTCTGGGTGGTGGGTAGATAGTGGTCGGCGAGCAGCGCCGCGAACAGCCACATGAGATAGGTGATGGAGAAGCGGAACACCTTCATCGGCAGGTGCGAGCGCTCGGTGAGTTTCATCTGCAGCGCGTAGAAGATGAACATGCCGTTCAGCACCAGCGCCGCGGCGAGGTAGATGAGGCCGCTCATGCCGGTGACGAAAGGCATGATGGTGACGGCGGTGAGCAGCACCGTGTAGAGCAGCACCTGCAGCCGCGTGAACGCGACGCCGTGCGTGACCGGCAGCATCGGGATGCCGACCTTGGCGTATTCGTCCTTGCGCGCGATGGCCAGGGCCCAGAAATGCGGCGGCGTCCACACGAACACGATGAGGAACAGCAGCAGCGCATTGGGGTCGACCGAATTGGTGACCGCGGCCCAGCCCAGCACGGGTGGCGCGGCGCCGGCCGCGCCCCCGATGACTATGTTCTGCGAGGTCGCGCGCTTGAGCCACACCGTGTAGATCACGGCATAACCGATGAGCGAGGCGAACGTGAGCACGGCGGTCAGCGTGTTGACCAGCAACACCAGGATCGCCATCGAGAGCGCGCACAACACGCCGGCGAACAGCAACGCCGCGCGCGCCGACATCTTGCCCGTGGGCAACGGCCGTCGCTTGGTGCGCGACATGACGGCATCGATGCGCTCGTCGAGCACGTGGTTGATGACGGCGGCGCTGGCGGCCGCGAGACCCACGCCCAGGTTGCCGAAGATCAACGCATCGAGCGGCGGCCAGCCCGGCACAGCGAGCAGCGTGCCCACGATGGACGTGAACACGATGAGCATGACCACGCGAGGCTTGGTCAGGTCATAGAAGCTGCGCCAGCGCGAGCTGGCGAGAATGACGGGTTCGGTGGTGGCCAAGAAGCTCGCTTCCTGTGGGGCGCGAGAGTTTAGCCCATCAACTGGCGGAAATCGGCCCTAGTGAAAGTCGGCAATGGGCCGGAGCTTGCGGTTCAGCAGTACCGCGGCTGCGACGAGCAGCGCGGCGCCGGCATTGTGGGCCGCCGCCAGTTCCAGCGGGAACGCGCGCAACACCATGAAAACCCCTACGGAAACCTGCGCCGCCAGGGCCGCGACCACGGCGAGCGCCGCCCAGCGCGGACCATTGCCCAGGCCGCGAAACGCGTAGATAACGGCCAGGAGCAGCAGCGCCGTGGCCACCACGGCGCCCACGCGATGCGTGAAATGGATGGCGACGCGCGCGGGATGGTCGAGCACGCCGCCGGCATAGTTGATGCCCAGCCCGCGCCACAACACGAAGGCGTCTTTGTAGTCCGCCTCTGGTATCCACTGCGCCTGGCACTTCGGCACGTCGGGACAGGCGAGCGCGGCGTAATTGCTGCTGGTCCAGCCACCGAGCGCCACCTGCACGGCCAGCGCGGCGAGCGCGAGCCCGGCCCACAGGCGCGCGCGCGAGCCATTCTCCATCAGCCGGTTGCCGGCGAGCACCGAGGCGCCGTTCACGGGCCGATCCTCGGCGCGTTTCGACAGCCACAACCACAGCAGCATCGCGAAGGTAGTTAGTCCGCCGACCAGGTGGCCGGTGACGATCAGCGGCTTGAGCAGCCAGGTGACGGTGAGCATGCCGAGCATGCCCTGCAGCACCACGAGGACCAGCAACACCAGCGCGAAGCCGACGCTCACGCCGCGTTCCTGCCGCGCGCGAATCGACAGCGCGGCAATCACGATGATGATGAGACCCAGCGCGCTCGCGAAATAACGATGGATCATCTCGATCCACGCCTTGCGCACGTCGGCGGCGCTGGCGTAATGCTCCGCGCTGCCGGTGGGCGCGATGTGCCCGAAGCAACCCGGCCAGTCCGGGCATCCGAGCCCGGAGTTCGACAGCCGCGTGTAGCCGCCTAACACGACCACGCCGAAACACAGGATGGCGCCGATGAGCGCGAGCCGCCGGATCCAGACTATCTCTCGCATGCGGGGCGGCGCCTCAACCTATGTGCGACAGCTTGAGCAGCTTCTTGAGGTCGGTCAGCAGGTCCTTGCTGGTGACGCTCGCGTCGTGGCGCATCATGAGGTTGCCGAGCGGATCGACGATGAACAACGTGTGCTCGCGCGCTTCGGGAAACTGCGCCAGCAGGTTGGCCGCTTCGGGGGCGGACGCATCGAGCGCGATGAGCCCGGCCTGTTCGCGAGCGAAGTAGTCCGTGTCGCAGCAGTTGCCGGTGGCGAGGAACACGCGCTGCACGCGCGTCATCTCGTTGTTGAGCGCCAGCCGCGTCTGGCGGCCGAAAACCAGCGCGGTCCGGCAGGCGTCGTCACAACGCCCGTCGCCTATATAAAGGAGTGTCCATTTTCCCGTGAGCGCGGATGCGTCGGCAGCCGTGCCATCCGGGTTGCGCAATCCGCTCACCACCAGTGGCCGCGCCGGATCGATGAGCTGTCCTTTGCTCGAGGTTTCCGCGGGACGCCACAACTTGCCGTAATAGAGAGTGAATGCCACTGCCACCGGCAGCAGGAAAACGGCCGCGATGATCAGCAGAGTGCGCCGGCCGCGCGCGCGGGAATCTTGCATCAGGACACCTTGCGAAAATTGAGGCCGAAGTAGAGCACGAGCAGCACACCCGCAAAACCCCACCACTGGATTGCATAAGAGAAGTGTCGCGTCGGTGGCATGCCGGGCGGCGACCACTCGCGCACGTAGCCGCCGGGAATGCCGGCGTCCAGCAACAACATGCGGTTCTCGAGATTTACGGCGAGCGCATTCGCGAGTTCCGCGTGCGTGGGAAAACTCGTGAGCTTTGGCCAGGGTGCTGCGGGATCGGGCGCCGCGTGGCCACTCGCAAGCCCGCCGCTCGGCAGCTCATCGATGCGGCCGGTGATCTGCACCGGTGCGATATCAGGCATGGAAACATCCGGAAGCCGGTCGCGATATCCGCCGAATGGAATCCATCCGCGATTGACCAGCAGGCGCCGCCCATCGGCGAGACGGAATGGCGTCAGCACTTCGTATCCGGGCTTGCCGGCGTGCGATCGATTGTCCAGCAGGAACTGGCGCTCAGCCTCGAACTCGCCGTTCAACTGCAGCCGCGCAAATCGATCGACGCTGTCGAAACCGCGCGAGCCCAGGTTCGAGGCGGGCGCATCGCGCTCGTATTCGGACCAGACGGCCTGCTTGCCCTCACCGCGCAGCCACTGCCATCGACCCAGGCCAACGAAGAGTGTCAGCAGGACGAGGGTGAGGAGGGTCATGGGCCAGGACGGCGCGAAGACCCTTCCGAACGCGGAAAAGCGGGTCGGCATGGGGGCGGGGAGTATAAAGTGCGCCCCTTATGGACGTGATCAAAATCCTCATCATCGTCACGCTGTTCGCCATCATTTTCAGCCTTGGCAGCGCGTTGTTTCACCTGTCGCGGGGCAAGGGCGACTCCAAGAAGATGGCCCGCGCCCTCACCATCAGGGTTGGCTTGTCGGTGGCGCTCTTCATTCTGTTAATGCTGGCCTGGTACAACGGCCTCATCACCCCCCACGGCATCCCTCCGCGATGAAATGGGGACAGTCCCCATTTCCTAGCTAAACGGGTGCGGGACAGGCTTCTTCAGCCTGTCCCCACTCAAGAAGCCTTTACGAAGGGATGCCACTCCGCTACATTCCGCCCCCCATGATTCGCATCACGACGAAAAAAGCGCTCAAGACCAAGCCCGCCGGGGCCTTGGGTGGTTGCGCTCGCTGATTCGAAGCAACAAGGAACACCAAAGGCCCCGCGAGGAAACTCAGCGGGGCCTTTTCATTTGGAGCACATGAATGTCAACGACTGACCAGACCGAACGCAACATCAAGAATCCCGTCGTCGCCATCGCAGGCGCCACTGGCGCCGTGGGCGTCGAGCTCATGCAGTGCCTCGAGCAGCGCAAATTCCCGCTCATCGAGCTGCGCCTGCTGGCGTCGGCGCGGTCGGTCGGCAAATCGATGAAGTTCCGCGGCGACGACATCGCCGTGCAGGAGCTCACCGATGCCAGCCTCGAAGGCGTGGACATCGCGTTGTTCTCCGCCGGTGGTGCGCAGTCGAAGCGCTTCGCTCCGGCGGCCGTGCGCGCGGGCGCGGTGGTCGTCGACAACTCCTCGGCGTTCCGCATGAACACCGACGTGCCGCTGGTGGTTCCCGAGATCAACTCCGCCGCGCTCGCGCAGCACAAAGGCATCATCGCCAACCCGAACTGCGTGGCCATCGTCGCCGCCACGCCGTTGTGGCCGCTGCACCAGAAGCGCCGTATCAAGCGCATCACCATGTCCACGTACCAGGCCGCCTCGGGCGCCGGCGCCGCCGCCATGGAAGAGCTCAGTGAATCCACGCGCGCGCATCTCGAAGGCCGCGCGTTCACGCCGAAAGTGCTGCCGCATCCGTATGCGTTCAACGTGTTCTCGCACAACACCAAGGTGGATCCGGAAACCGGATACAACGAGGAAGAGACCAAGGTGATGCAGGAGACGCGCAAGATCTTCGGTGAGCCCGAACTGCGCGTCACCGCCACCTGCGTGCGCGTGCCTGTTTTGCGTGCACACTGCATCGCGCTCAACATCGAGTGCGAAGAACCGCTGTCCGTCGCCGAAGCACGCGCTATTCTTGCCGCCGCGCCGGGCGTGCGACTGGTCGACGACATGGAACGCAACTACTTTCCGATGCCGCACGACGCCAGCGGCCAGGACGAAGTGCTGGTCGGCCGCATCCGCCGCGACGTCAGCGATCCTTCGGGCCGCACGCTGGCGCTGTTCGTGGCCGGCGACCAGCTGCGCAAGGGCGCGGCGCTGAACGCGGTGCAGATCGCCGAGCGCCTGCTGGCCTGAAGACGATTTCGATGGGGGGATGTGAGAGAGATTAGCGAGGTCTTGCCGTCATGCTCAAACACGACTTGTCGACCAGTGATCGTGAATTTCGTGCGGCTTTTGAAGCGGGCGCATTTGCGCCCGCGGATTTTTCCCATCGCGCCCACGTCCGCCTGGCGTATGTCTATCTCGCCGAGAGCGATGTGAACCTCGCGCTCGAGCGCATGCGCGGCGCGCTGCTCTCGTTTCTCTCGCATCACGGCATTCCCGCCACGAAGTACCACGCCACGCTCACGCGCGCGTGGATCCTCGCCGTCGATCACTTCATGCATCGCTCGCCCGAAGCCAGCTCCGCGGATGACTTCATCGACCGCAATCCGCTGCTGCTGGACACCAGGATCATGCTCACGCATTACTCCGCCGAGCTGCTGTTCTCCGACCAGGCGCGCGCGGGGTTCGTAGAACCGAACCTGGATCCGATCCCGCGTCACGACGACGCCGGACACCTGTCCACTTAGTTAGACACTCCTTCGCGCGGAATCGAGCGCGCGGACGCCCGCCCCGCTGGCACACGCATTGCAATTCTCCCTGCAGGCAAACAGGGAGATCGCATGCACACCCGGAAAATCTTCGGCGCACTGACCGCCGCGCTGCTCGCAACCACACACGCGCAGGCCGACGACTCGGGCTCCGTCTCCCTCGTGGCCACCTATCAATTCTGACGACTCACCGCGGCCGTGGATGGGTGTCCACTTTCGTGGACATCCCGTGCGCGTTCCGCCAACTGGTACATTTCAGGACGGCCAGCCATGACGATCCAAAAACTCACAATGCGTCGCCTTGCAGTGGCCGCGCTCCTGTCGTGGCTCGCCCCGCTCGCAGCGGCGCAAACCACCCAAACTACCGTCGAAGGGCCGCTGGTCGTCCAGGACGTCACCTGCGCCGGAAACCTGATCACGTCCTGCGAGTTCATCCGCGATCACCTCTACCTACGCGCGGGCGATGCGCTGGACGAAGAGCAGATCCGCAATGCCCAGCTGCGGCTGTCCGCGCTGCGGAATTTCACCTCGGTGAACGTCCACCTCGAGAAGGGCGTCGCGCGCGGCGCCGTCGTCGTCGTGATCGAAGTCGAGGAGGCGAGCCCCATCGTCCGCGAGTGGTTGCTCGGCGGATCGTCACGAACGGATGCGCAACGTGGCGTGTTTGCCGGGCGCATCGCGCATCAGAACCTGTTCGGCAAGGGCAAGATCGTCGATTTGGCCGCCGTGGCCATCGTGCCGGTTGCCGGCGACGCGCTCAACGAAGCCTACGATGTCGCGCTTCGCTACGTGGACCCGCAGTTGTTCGATTCGAGCCGCTACTTCGGTGTCGCGGGAGTCCGGTGGCGCAAACGGCGATACGAAGACATCTACGGAAACTTCGGCAGCATCGACACGGGGCAGTTCGAGGTCACCGTGGGGCGGCGCATTGCCGACTTCTCCTATCTTTCACTGGGCATCGCATACAGGCCTGACAACGACTGGGTTGCGGGCCGCTGGGGTAGCGACGGTGACTTCACGATTTCCGGGCCCGAGTCGTTCAGCCACCAGAGCCTGACGCTGGCCTATGGATGGAACACCGAAGACGACCTGTACTTTCCGACTCAAGGCTCCACTTTTCAGATCAATGTCGGCGGCGACTACCAGCCGAATGAGCCTGAAGGTCGCTCGCATCTGCAGTTCCGCAAGACCTGGGCGGCGTCAGGCGCGTACTGGACGTTCAAGGTGGGAGGTGACCCGAGCCCGGAATACCGCAGTTCGTTGGGCGAGAGCCAGGCGGTATCGCTGAGTTATGCACGGCCCGTGGCTCCCGGCGACATCATTCAGCGCGCCCGCTGGTACATCGAGCCCGGTTTCGCGGTCAAGGGCTACACGTCCTCGGGCACCGTCTTCTACGAGTACGGCCTCAAGGTGGGGTTTCGCGCCGACACCACGGCGTTCGGGTTCGTCGACCTGTACCTGCTAGCCACGAAGGATGGGGGCCGGTGAGACGCGCCCTCGCCTTTCTGGTCCTGCTGGCGAGCACCGGGATCGAGGCTGCTGAGATCTCAGCGACTCTCGCCGACGGAAAACTCGGCGCGCGCGTCGACGCGCTTTCGTATCCGGTCACGTTGCCGAAAGAGCTGACCAGCGGGCTCACCAATCGCCTCTACGTGCAGGTGTCGGTGGCCGATGCAAACACCACCATCGCCCAGAAGGTGGTGGAAATTGCGATCCGCTACGATCTGTGGGACGAGAGGTTTTCAGTGTTCAGCACGATGGACGGTACGATCACCGAATCACGCACGCTCGCGAGCCTGCCGGAAGTGAGTGCGCTGCTCGCCGCCTTGCCGCTCCCGCGCCTGTTCGAAGTGAACGCCCTGCCTGCCGGCGCCGATCTCACGCTGCGCGTCGAAGTGCTGCTGAACCCCATCGATCGCGAGAAGATGCAGATGATCCGCAAGTGGGTGGCGCAGAACAATACGCCCGAGGTCGGTGGTCGCCAGGGCATCTCGGTGTCAAATGCCATTTTCAATCGCATTCTCGAGCAATACGCGAACGGTTCGAACGTCGCGGCGGCGTGGCGCGCCTCCGTGGCGAGCGCGCCGTTCCGGCTCGACAGCCTGACCCATGAAAAACGTTAGGGTCGGGCTGCTGCTCACGCTGACCATTTTCGTGATGGCCGCGATGCCGCTGGCGGCGGCGTTCTATCTACTGCAGGACGCGCTGCGCACCAGCCTCGATCTCGGCTTCAACCCGCAGATCGTGCGCGCGCTCGACGATTCGTCGACCAACCTGCGCACGCTGGGTCGCCTCGACGAAGCGAACCGCGCGAAGTACCGCGCGCAATTCGGCGAGGTCGAAGCGCTCAAGCAGGTCTACTCCGAGCCGCAGCTCGTCAAGCAGAGCCTGCTGGATTCGCTCCGGCTGTATTTCGGCATCGGGCTCGGCGCGGTGGTGCTGCTGTCGGTGGGCGTTGCGACACTGCTGAGCCGGCGCATCGCGCGCAGCCACGCGCTCAAGATCGAGGAGCTCTCGCGCGAACGCGACAAGGTGCGTTACCTGCAGGAGATGGCTTCGTGGCAGGAACTCGCGAAGATGCTGGCGCACGAGATCAAGAACCCGTTGACGCCCATCGAGGTGCTGGTCACGTCGCTGTCCAAGGCCTACCTGGCCAAGGGACAGCAGGAGTTCCTCGCGCACCTGAATGAAACCCAGTCCATGATCTTCGAGGAAGTGCGGCACCTGAAGTCCACCGTCAACAAGTTCAGCGAGTTCGCGCGGCTGCCACAGGTGCAGCTTGCCGACGTGGACCTCGTCGAGGAAATCGGCCGCTTGCTGAAGCCGATTCCGGGTGTCGCCGAGACGGCGGACTTCGAAGTACATGCACCCGCGGGCCAGCGCATGCCCGTGCGGCTCGACGCGACACTGTTTCGCCAGGTGCTCGCCAACATCATTCGCAACGGTGCCGAAGCGAATCCGGATCGCCGCGTCCGCTTCGACATCTCCATCGCCGCACAGGGGCCGAACATCAGCCTGCGCATCGCGAATGACGGTGTGCCGGTTCCCGCGGAAATCGTCCCGCGCATGTTCGATCCATACACGTCGACGAAGACCGGCAAGGACAACATGGGGCTGGGCCTCGCGATCGTGAAGAAGATAGTGCTCGAGCACGGCGGCGACATACGCTACGAGGAGATCGAGGGCCATCCGGCATTCATCCTGGTGCTTCCGTGCCGCTGATCCTGGTGCTGGACGACGAAAAAAACATCCGCAATGCGATCGAGATCGCGTTGAGCCAGGAAGGCATGCATGTCGTCTCCGCCCATGACATCGCCGCGGCGTTGCGCGTGCTGCACGAACGGATCGTCGACGCGATGATCGTGGACATCCGGCTCGGCGAAGTCGGCGGGCTCGAATTCTTCCGCCGCGCCGATGCCGACGGCATCGCACCGCCGACCATCTTCATTTCCGGCCATGCCAGCCTCACCGAAGCGGCGCAGGCCGTGAAAGTGGGCGGTTTCGATTTCCTCGAAAAGCCGTTCACAGCCGAGAAGATCGCGGTCACCGTGAAGCGCTGCCTCGAAATGTCGAGCCTGAAGGAACGCCTGCTTCTCGCGCATTCGCAGCGTGGTGCCGCGGAAATCGTCGGCGACTCCGCCGCCATTCGCAAAGTGGTGGCCGCGGCCATCAAGGTGGCGCAGACCAGCGCCAGCGTGCTGATCACCGGCGAGAGCGGCTCGGGCAAGGAGCTGGTCGCCAATTGCATTCACGCGCACAGCGAGCGTGCGAACGAGCCATTCGTGAAGGTGAACTGCTCGGCGATCTCGGAGAGCCTGGTCGAGAGCGAATTGTTCGGCCACGAACGCGGCGCATTCACGGGCGCGGTCGCCGCGCGCAAGGGATTGTTCGAGATCGCGCATCGCGGCGTGATCTTTCTCGATGAGATCGCGGATCTGGCGGCGCCCGCGCAGGCCAAGATCCTGCGCGTGCTGCAGAACGGCGAGATTCAGCGCGTCGGATCCGAGCGCGTGACGACGGTGGACGTGCGCATACTTTCGGGCACACACAAGGACCTGAAGGCCGCCGTGGCCGAGGGACGGTTCCGCGAAGACCTGTTCTACCGGCTCAACGTCGTGCCGATCCGCGTGCCGTCGCTGCGCGAGCGCAAGGAGGACATCCCGCTGCTGGTCCAGTTCCTGATGCGCAGCTTGAGTCAGCGCAACAACATTCGCGAAAAGCCCATCGACGACGAGGTCATGGAGGAATTCAAGCGGCACGACTGGCCGGGAAACGTGCGCGAGCTCTCGAACCTGCTCGAGCGCCTGATGATCATGAGCGGCGAGCGCATCACCACGCTCGACCTTCCGGAGGAATTCCTGGCAACGCCGGAGCGCGCGGCCGCCGGCTCGTCACTCAAGGAGTTTCGTGATCGCGCCGAACGCGACTACATCGTGGCGACGCTGCGCCGGTACAACGGCAACGTGAGCCAGGCGGCGATCGAGCTCGGCGTCGGCCGCACCTATCTGCACAGGCGCCTGTCGGTGCTGCAGATAACGAAGAAGGATTTCCTGGCCTAGCGGCGCAGATCCTTCGCGCTGACGCCCAGCCGCCTCGCGGCGCTCAACACCGCCAGCACCGACGCCGTGGCGATGTTCGCGTGGCGCCCCGCCCCGTAACGGATGCCGGCCACGCCTTCGCGAGCCGCTTCGACGATGGCCAATGCCGAGGCATCGGCGCCCGAGCGCAACGCGCGTTCCTCGTAGTTGTCGATGCGAATGGGCAGCGCGAGCGCGCTCACCGTCGCGGCGATGGGACCCGAGCCCACGCCACGCAATTTCTGCCGGGACCCCGCGACCGTGACTTCGAGCTCGATGCCCTGTTTGTCGCCTTCCTCGAAGAGATGATGCGCGTGATAGGTGACTTCGAAGTCGGTGGCGAGATAGGTGGCTTCGAACAGCGCCCAGAGCTGCTGTGAAGTCATCTCGGTTTCCGAGGCGTCCATCTCGCGTTGCACCAGCGCGCTGAACTCCACCTGCATGCGCCGCGGCATCACCACGCCATAGTCACGCTCGAGAAGATAGGCGATGCCACCCTTGCCCGACTGGCTGTTGACGCGGATCACGCTGTCATAGGTGCGTCCGAGGTCCGCCGGATCCACCGGGATATACGGCACTTCCCACAGCGCATCGGAGCGCTGGGCCGCCATGCCTTTCCTGATGGCGTCCTGGTGCGAGCCGGAAAACGCGGTGAACACGAGATCGCCCACATACGGGTGCCGCGGATGGATCGGCAGCCGGGTCGCCTGTTCCACTTCGCGCGCCACGGCGTTGATGTCGGAGAAATCGAGGCCGGGGTGAATGCCCTGCGAATAGAAGTTGAGCGCCAGCGTCACCAGGTCCACGTTGCCCGAACGCTCGCCGTTGCCGAACAAACAACCTTCCACCCGCTGCGCGCCGGCGAGCATGCCGAGCTCGGCCGCCGCGACGCCCGTGCCGCGATCGTTGTGCGTGTGCACCGACAACACCACGTGTTCGCGGCGTTCCAGGCGCGTCGACATCCACTCGATCTGGTCGGCGAAGATGTTCGGCGTGGCGTTCTCGACCGTGGTGGGCAGGTTGATGATGATGGGCCGCTTCGTGCCCGCGTCCCACGCACGAGTTGCGGCGTTGCAGGCCTCGAGCGCCACGGGCAGCTCGGTCATGCTGAAGGTTTCCGGCGAATACTCGAGCACCCACTCGGTTTCGGGCTGCGCGTCCGTGAGTTGTTTGATGAGGCCCACCTGCTTGCCGATGAGCTGCATGACTTCGGGCACGCTCATGCCGAAGACGACGCGACGCCACACGGGCGCGGTGGCGTTGTAGACGTGCACGATGGCGCGGCGGGCGCCGCGCAGCGATTGGATGGTGCGGCGAATCAATTCCTCGCGCGCCTGGGTGATGACCATGAGCGTCACGTCATCGGGCACGAGCTTCTGTTCGATGAGATCGCGCACGGTCTGGAAGTCGGTCTCCGAGGCCGAGGGAAAGCCCACCTCGATTTCCTTGAGGCCCACCGCGCACAGCGTTTTGAACAGCCGTTTCTTGGTTTCGCGGCTCATGGGCTCGAACAGCGCCTGGTTGCCGTCGCGCAGGTCGGTGCTGCACCACACCGGAACCTGGTTGAG
>DASTXR010000116.1:0-9457 GCA_035765415.1 Steroidobacteraceae bacterium
TCGAAGCTCGCGTGGCGCACTTCGAGCGCGTGCCGCAGTGCGAGGCCGTCCAGCTTGCGCGGCAGCAGCGCGAGGAATGCAGCCACGTCCCGGGCGTCGAACGACTTCTCCGGCGCGAGCTGCCAGTTGATAGGGCCTAGCCTGGCGCCGAGCTCGAGAACGCCGCTTTGCAGGAAGCGTTCGATGCTCGACGCGGCGGACGCGAGGCTCTTGCGCTGGGTCACGAACCTGGGCGCCTTGACGCTGAACACGAATCCGTCGGGCGTCTCGTCGCGCCACTTCCTGAATGTCGCGGGCTTCTGCAAACCGTAGAACGTCGAGTTGATCTCGATGGAAGTGAGCTGGCGGCTCGAGTAGTGCAGCTCCTGCGCCTGTGTCAGGCCCTTGGGGTAGTAACTGCCGCGCCATGGCGCGAAGTTCCAGCCGCCGACGCCCACGAAAATCGTCCCTGCCTTACGTGTGGCCATGGCGCGAGCTTATCGTGCGCCGCAGTAAGAAGCGATGCACAACGACGGCGGGAGTGCAACTGAAGAATCTTTCGCTTTGCACCACGCATCGCCGTTCACTCGTGGAAAAAACTTCAATCGTTGATGTCACGGGCGCGAGGCTCGTGGCAGAAGCCCCAAGGTAGCTAGAACAAACGAACGAACTACAAGGAGGGAGGATGGTTCGCAAGCTGTTGATTGGAACGCTCGCCGCATTGGCGCCCATGGCCGCACACGCGGTCTACAACGCGAATGGCGGATTCGTGATTGCGGCAGTGCTCACTTATGCCGACACGGACTCCATCTACGTTCAGGTAACCGCGCCTCCGGCCCACAGCGGTTGCACCAACGCGTATTTCGTGATTTCCGGCGCGATTCCTGCCGAGCGCCGCAAGGCGATGCTGGCCCGGTTGCTGCTCGCGAAGGCCACGGACGAGGTTTTGAACCTCGGCTACGACGCCACGGGCGATTGCGCCGAGGGTTACATCCGCATTCATCGCGTCGGCTAGTTCGTCATCAACAACTCAACATTGGGATGAATCGTATGAAACTACGATCCAAGGCAGCGCTTTGCCTGGCGGTTCTGGGTCTTTCCGCAACCGCCGCGCGCGCGCAGGTTTTCTCGCCGATTCCGCCGGATGTCTGGCCGCCGGTGGTTGCCGCGCCGGTCAGCGTCAACGATATCTGGCAGTGGATTCGCAACCGGAACTATGCCGCGTTGTGGCGGCTGGCCAAGGATGAAGCCATCAAGGCGGGGCGTGACCAGGTCGTGAAATACGCGAAAGGCCAGATCAAGGCTACGGCACTCGCAAGGAGGATCGACCTCATCCTCGAAGACCCGATCATGACCCCGACCCAGAAATACGACGCGCTCATACAGTTCACGGATAGCTCGTTCGAGGCCAATACCTCCGCGCCGTCGGGCCTGCTCAACATCACCCTGAAGCACTCCATCGAGCTGGGCATCACCCGCCTCGAATGGGACGACAAGGTGCGCGATGGCTCGCAGAACACCTACCGCGCTACGGGCAACTGCAGTGGCACGACGACCAGCATGAATTGCAACTGGGGCGGCAGCTTTTCCCGGTGTTATTACCGGAGCCAGCCTGACTACTACATCTACCGGATCGTCAACGGCCAGGAAACCCTGATCACCGCGCTCAGAGGGTCGATGTACTCCTCACCGTCCGCGGGGTTCCAGGTCAATCCCAAGCTGTGGAACTCGGCCTGGAACGCGGCCAAGTACTACTACACGAACGTGCTGAACGGCAGCTATCCGGATGCAGTGCCGGGGCGCGCGTTCTTCTACGATTTCCAGGCCGAACTGCGGCCGCCTGGCAGCACGCTTTCCTATCGTGTCGAAACCTTCGATGACTGGCTCTTTCCGGTGTACGACAGCAACGGCGATGGCATTGGCGACGCCGTTGCCTGTGGCGCGGCCACGGGATCCCGGAACACGTCGACTGTGACGGCGGACGGCAACGGCGATGGTCGCATGGACTATCTAACCAACGCCGACTACTCGAAGTACTTCGGTAAGTACAGCGGCTGGCTGCCGGCACTCATCGACTCCATCCTCGAGTGATTCGAATTCAACGGAGACAGATCATGAAAATGCGTCACTTCGCCGCGGCGATCGCCGTTGTTGCTTCTCTCTGCAGCCCGCCAGTCATGGCTTCCGCGCCTTCCTGCCACACGTACAGCGGCCAGGGGTATTGCCAGTACACCGGCCGCGCGTACCAGGTGTACATCAACTCGAGCAACCAGATCATCCTGTACTTCGATGCTCCGATGGAGGCGAACGCGCCGACGTCGGTGGGCATCGCAGGGGTCACTACCTTTGGCGCCGCGATGTATCTGCTTTCGGAGAATCCCGATTACGGCAAAATGCTTTACGCCTCGCTGCTCACCGCCCAGGCGCGCGGCGCGACCGTCACGGTGCAGCTGTGGGGCGTAACGGCTGGCTACATGAAGATCGATCGCATCTGGGTTCACGAGTGATCGGCCGATGAAAAAGGGCGGGTGACTGCTCACCCGCCCTTTGTTTGATCAACGCCAGATCTCGATTGAAGCCGCAACCCAATCGCGGTCGTAATCGTTCTCCTCGATCGGCGACTGGTTGCGCTCGTGCTCATACCGCACGAACAGTTGCGCGCGAGACCAGAGGAGCCGAATGGCTTCCAGCCGGATCGCCGTCCGTTCGTCGTCCCAGGCGTCCTGAACCTCCGGCTGCGTCGGATGCCTCGTCTGGCGCAACGTGGCGATCGCCACGAAAGTCCACTGCGGTGAGAACACCCAGCGCGCGTCCGCGCCAATCTCGACCCATCGCGACTCGAACACGGTGTCTTCGCTGTCGTTGAACTCCGCGCGAGCCAGCGCGCCGAAGCGCAAGGACTGCTGACCTTCCCATTCATATCTCAGCCCGATCTCCGAGCGGGAGCCCGACAGACCGCTGAAGTCGCCTTCACCGTCGACCGAGCTGATGCGCAGCTGGGCGCGCAGCCATCCAGCGCCGGCCAGAGCACGCGACGCCTCCACCGAGGCGGCCGCGGATCGTTCATAGACATCGCCGCCCAGGGAAAACTGCGATAGATAGACACCGGGTTCCAGGCGCCATGCGTCCAGCGTCATGCCGTGGACCACGCCGAACGACAGCGCGGACTGATTGAACTCATCGAGCTCTGCATAACGCAGCAATCCCATGGCGCCGTCGAGACGCCAGGACGGGCGGAAGGAGTAACTGCCCGCGAGCATCAGCTCGCCGAATGCATCGTCCTGTCCGCTTCCGGCGGTATCGATCGAGTCCGAGCGTAATGCCACGTTGCCGTCGAAGCCCACGCCGCTGCGCGCGTACAGCGACCAGGCGGCGCCCGTCGAAACCTTCTGCAACCCGTCGAGCCGGCTTTGCGCCAGGCTTGCGAGTTTGTCGTCCGAGGTCTGGCGGGAAACCTGCTCTAACCACTGGCGCGCGGTCTTCTCGTCGCCGCGCTTCTGCGCGACCAGGGCCAGGTTGTAGTGAGCGAGTGCCGTCATGGCGGGTGTGCGCGCGACTTCGTGAAATGCGCTCTCCGCGCGCGCGAGGTCACCCGCGCGATACGCCGCCACGCCGATGTTGTAGTGAACCGCCGGTCCCTGCATGCCCAACACCAGGCATCGCTCGTACAGGAACAAAGCGCGCGAGAAGTCTCCGGCTTCGAATGCAGAACGCGCTTCGGTGAATGTCGCCTGCGCGTCGCCGCCGGCCGCACGCGCGCCGCCGACGAACAGCATCAACGCAAAAAACAGCGCGACCGCAGCGCGCCGTACAGATTCAACCGCCAGGTGTGGGCGGACGACCGGGGGGCGAGGGAGGCTTGCCGGGCGGCTTTGCGGGAGGAGGTTTCTTGTTTCGCGCTTCCTCGGACCGCCGTTTTGCGTCCTCGGAAACCTGCTGGCCGAACTCACGACCCGGGGCATTGGCTCCCGGAGCGGGTGGCTGATCTTGCGCGGCGGGTTTGCCGGGCTTGGCCGGCTGCACCGGCTTGGGGAGCGGAATCCTGCGCACGATTTCGTCGGGTACTTTGGCATCCGGATCCACGATGACATGCATCGTGACGTCGAGATCGTCACGATTGCGCGCCGGCGGCGACTGCGCGAACACCGCCGGAATGATGAGCGCCAGCAATGAAGCGAAATACAGGCGCCGCGCACGCCGCATGATGCCCTCACTACTCATGCGCTGTCATCCTTCGGAGCCACGACGTGTAATGCCACGCTCAGCCGGCGGGTCCGGCCTTCATGCTCGATCTCCGCCACCACGAGTCCGTCGCCCTGCGCGCGCGCGAACACTGGTAGCGATAGCAGGTTGGCGCCCTGGGTGAGCGAGGTGGTCCACTCGATTTCATGCTGATCACCGTAGCCGGTGAGGCCGATGCTGCCACTCACGGAGAGCCGGATGGTGGCGCCGTCGAGATTACGTTCTGCATCGATGACCAGCGGAACATCACGGCTCTCATTGAGCGCGAGGACCAGGCGTGTATCGGACACGGCGCTGGGCTGAAAGAAGAACAACGCCATCCACGCGAGAGACGCGGCGAGCGCACCGACGCCCGCGGCCCACCAGGTGGCGGGTCGACGAATTGCGGCGCGAATGCCGCGCACCTCGGGCGCCTTGCGGCCCGATGCATTCGCCAGCACGCGATCGACGAAACCGGGCCGCGGCTCGGGCACCGGCATCGCGCTCAGACCCGCGCGCAATTTTTGAAGATCGTCAACCACGTTGCAGTCTCATGATGTCTCTGAAGGGTTACACGTCGGAGGGCCTGAATTCGTTCCCTCGGTCAACAATTCGCGCAGTCGATTGCGTGCGCGGTTCAGGCGTGACTTTGCGGTTCCGACCGGAGCGTCGATGATGTGCGCCACTTCTTCGAGACTGTACCCCTCAATTTCATGCAGCGACAACACCACGCGGTGCTGCTCGTGCAGCCGGGCCCACGCTGCCTCGATTCGCTCGCGTTCGAACGCTTGCTCGGTGAGGGTTTCGGGATTCCACGACTCGTCAGGTCCCTGGTCGTCCTCTTCGCCGTCCTCGAGAAATTCGCCCGTCGAGCCGCTGCGACCCACGTACACCACGGGTGAGCGATTCGCGCGACGCAGCCAGTCCACGAATATGCGGTACATGACGCGAGCCAACCACGGCCGCAGTTGTTCGATCTCGCGCAGCCGCGGCAGTTCCGCATAGAGGCGCGTGAGTGTCTCCTGCACGAGATCTTCGGCCTGGTCGGCGTCGCCCGTCCAGCGATAGGCGTATCGATAGAGCGGGCGCACATGCCCGCGCAGCAACAGGTCGAATTCCGCGGCGGAGGAATCGCTCATCTGAGGCGGAAAGTTATCGCACCCCGGGCGCGACGAGTCCATCTCTCGCTGCGTCCCGGGGTTGCGTCACGGAGCAGGGAAGGGCACCGTGATTGTTGTTCCGGCCGTGACCGTCACAGTGATCGGCGCGGAGAATGTGATGGCGTCGTCGACGTCGGCGGCGTCATCGTCGGCCGCGCACGTGAAGGCAAGCGTGTGCGGGCCGGCGGGAACGAATGCCAGCCTGAAGCGATACACGCCAGTGGTGTTGTCGAGATTCACGGCGGTGCTGGCGAGCGGCGACGTGGCGCTGCCGAGATCGTCGGGTACGACGGCGGCGCCGGTGTACAGGTATACGGCGGGCACGCAGCCATTCACGACCAGCGCGGTCGCGATCGTGCCATCGATAGTGCCCACTTCCAGGTTGTTCACCAGCCGCAGCACGGGCTTGAGCAGATAGGGATCCCCGAGTCCGGGCGGGTGGATCACCGACTTCCGCAAGTCGAAATCGATGGTGAAGTTGTGTGTGCTGCCCGCGCCGATGGTGAAGCCGCGATTGAGCTTGAGGCCGCTCTGGTTGCCGCTCGGGATGAATAGCGGGTGGATCGAACCGTCGTCCAGCTCGATGAACGAGTCCGAAGCGTTCCGGCCGGCGATCACCTTCAGGCGGATCGACTCGTATTCGCCTGCCGGCAGCAGTTCATCGGCGAGCAGCACTTCGCTGCCGCCGCCATCGAGCGCGAGCAGGTCGATTTGCCGGGGCGTGAAGTCGAAGACTTCGGGGGCAGCGGCGCCCGCGGGCTTGATTTCGAGCCCGGTGAACTGCACCACGACGCGCCTGGCCGAGGTCACCGGCGAGTCGGTGATCTTCAGGTTCATGCGGCCGTACTGCGATTGCGCCGTGGGGGTGTCAGATCCTCCGCCGCCGCAGGCGGCCAGGTAGGCTAGCAATACTATGCACACTACCAAGCCCAGGACTGTGGCCACGGCGGCGGAGGGTGACTTTCGACTCATGGATTCCCCAGAAAAAACGATGTTCTGGGGGAGACACGAACGAAGGGGGGATTTGGTTCCCTGGTTGCCGGGCGGCGGCTCGGGGCGCGGCCGATTCCTACACGCTGTAGTTAGCGAGGACGAATGTTCCTTCGGACGTCGGCACCAGCCCGCCAACGATGGCCACGTCCGCCCCCGCGGCTTTTGCCGCCGCGACGCCCGCGGGCGAATCCTCGAATACCAGGCACTCGTCGATGCGTACGCCAAGCCGCTCGGCGCCGAGCAGGAATCCCTGCGGGTCCGGTTTGCCGCGCTGCACGTCTTCGGCGGTGATCATCACTGCCGGAATGGGCAGATTCGCGGCACGTAAGCGGACTTCGGCCAGGGCGCGCGGCGCGGAAGTGACGATGGCCCAGGTGCCGGGGTCGAGTGCTTCGATGAAAGCATGGATTCCCGCGAGGGCGACGACGCCGTCGATGTCCTGCACTTCGGCCTCGAGTATCCACTGGGTTTCTTTGACGACATCCACGGTCGGCCCTGCGAAGCGCCGGATCGTGTCTTCGGATCGCACGCCATGGACACTTGCCAACAATGTCGCGGTGTCGACGCCGTGTCGTTTTGCCCAAGTACCCCAGACTCGATCGACGACTGCGGATGAGTCGAGCAGCGTGCCGTCCATGTCGAACAGGAAAGCGGCGTAGGAGCGGTTTCTGAATTCGGGCATCGATCAACTCGCTTTAAGAAAAAAGGCGGGTGATTTCTCACCCGCCCTTCATATCAACTTGAGGTCCGGCCCCTTTTGCTAGGAAAAGGGGAGTGTCCCCATTATGCGTTGAGCGCAGCGCGACGCTTGGCAACCTCTGCGATGACTTCATCCGCCACGTTCTTCGGCACCGGATCGTAGTGCGAGAACTCCATGGTGAAGCTCGCGCGGCCCGAGGTCATCGAACGAAGCTGGCCGATGTAGCCGAACATTTCGCTCAGCGGCACGGTGGCCACCACTGCGATGTTCGCACCACGCTCGATCTGGTCGAGGATGGTGCCGCGGCGGCGGTTCATGTCGCCGATCACGTCGCCCAGGTAGTCGCCCGGGGTCACGGTCTCGACCTTCATCACCGGCTCTAACAACTGCGGGGCGGCCTTGCGGATGCCCTCGCGGAAGCAGGCCTTGGCCGCGATTTCGAACGTCAGCGCGTTCGAGTCGACGTCGTGGTAGCTGCCGTCGTGCAACGTGGCGCGGAAGTCCACGGTGGGGAAGTGCGCCAGCACGCCGTCTTCCTTCTGGATCTTCAGGCCCTTTTCCACGGCCGGCACGAATTCGCGCGGCACCGAGCCGCCGACGGTTTCGTCCACGAACTCGAAGCCCTTGCCGCGCTCGAGCGGCTCGAACTTGATCCACACTTCGGCGAACTGGCCCGAACCGCCGGTCTGCTTCTTGTGCACGTAGTGTTCGTCGATGCTCTTCGTGAAGCTCTCGCGGTAAGCCACCTGCGGCTCGCCCATGGTGCCTTCGACGCCGAACTCCGTGCGCATGCGATCGAGCGTCACTTCGAGGTGCAGCTCGCCCATGCCGCGCAGGATGGTTTCGTTCGTCTCGCGATCCGTTTCCAGGTGCAGCGAGGGATCGGCGCGAACCATCTTGCCCAGCGCCGCGCCGAACTTCTCGGCTTCGGCCTTCAGCTTCGCCTTCACCGACACGCTGATGACGGGGTCCGGGAAGCGCATGCGCTCCAGCACCACCTGGTTTTCGGTGTCGGCGAGCGTGTCACCGGTATCGGTTTCCGCGAGCGAGACGAGCGCGATGATGTCACCGGCGCGCGCTTCTTCGATGGGGTTCTGCTTCTCGGCGAACATCTCGACCATGCGGCCGATCTTTTCGCGCTTGCCGCGCGTGGTGTTCGTGACCGACATGCCCTTGGTGAGCACGCCCGAGTACACGCGCACGAAGGTCAGCGCGCCGTAGGCATCGTTGATGACCTTGAACGCGAGGCCCGAGAACGGCTCATCGTCCGAGCACTTGCGCTCGCCGATCGGGTTGCCGTCCGCGTCCACCGTCTTGATGGCTTCGACGTCCGTCGGGGCGGGAAGATAGTCCACCACGGCGTCCAGCAGCTGCTGCACGCCCTTGTTCTTGTAGGAGCTGCCGCAGAGCACCGCGTTGAACACGCCCGTGATCACGCCCTTGCGGATGCACTTGCGCAGCACTTCCGCGGTCGGCGGCACGTCGTCGGTGAGGTACTTCTCCATCGCGTCGTGATCCATCTCGAGCGCCGTGTCGACGAGCTCCGCGCGGTATTTCATGACCGCGTCGAGGATTTTGCGATCCGACGGCACCGTGACGCCCATCTTGTCGGCGAGGCCCGTGCCATCGCCCACCGGGATGACCTGCCACTTCGCGTCCTTGTCGTCCGAGTCCCAGACCAGGGCGTTCATCTCGACCAGGTCGACCATGCCCTTGAAGTTGTCTTCCGAGCCGATCGGGATCTGCACCGGCAGCGGGCGCGCGCCCAGGCGCGTCTTGATCATGTCCACGCAGCGCACGAAGTTCGCGCCCGAGCGGTCGATCTTGTTCACGTAGCAGATACGCGGCACGTTGTAGTTGTTAGCCAGGCGCCAGTTCGTCTCCGACTGCGGCTCAACGCCCGCCACGCCGTCGAACACCACGACCGCGCCGTCGAGCACGCGCAGCGAACGGTTCACCTCGATGGTGAAGTCCACGTGTCCGGGGGTGTCGATGACGTTGATCTTCTTCTTGCGCCAGGTGGTCGAAACCGCGGCCGACTGAATGGTGATGCCGCGCTTCTGTTCCTGCTCCATGTAATCCGTCGTGGTCGACGACTTCAGGTCCTTGGTTTCATGAACGTCGACGATCGTGTGCTTGCGGCCCGTGTAGTAAAGGATGCGTTCGGTGGTGGTGGTCTTACCGGCATCGACGTGCGCGATGATTCCGATGTTGCGGATGTCACTGAGGGGCGTTGTACGGGCCATTGCGAAATTCCGTTATGAATTCAGAGAGTTGGGGGCCCGAAACCGGGCCTCTAAGGCATTTTTAGAGCGGCGAATGGTAGTGAAAATCGCGGCGCTTTGCTTGAAAGAGTTCAAAGACGGGGAAAGGAGGGGAAATCTCAAGGATTTCGAGGGGTTGG
>DASTXR010000117.1:0-22887 GCA_035765415.1 Steroidobacteraceae bacterium
TCATCCCAAGGTACGGGAAGTCATGGACGAAGCGGGCAGCACTCTCAAGGAGTTGTTCGACGCGTACATGAACGACCCGACCCGCTTGCCAGCAGAACATCAGTCATTGATTGCGCGCGCAGAAAGCGATGGCGGGAAGCCGGCACGTGCGCGCGTCGTGGCGGACTATGTGGCGGGGATGACGGATAGGTTTGCGTATGTTGAAGCCTCCAGACTGCGTAAGTAGCCCTGGCGCAATAGTAGTTGTCCGAGTCTCGGACAACGGAGTTATCTGAATGTCAAAGAATTCTCGCGATCAATTGCTGTATGCGTTTCGACGGGTGCTCAGGCCTTTGATCCGAATTCTTGTGCGGTCGGGTGTCCGGTACGACGAATTTCTGGAACTCATTCGCGGTGTCTACGTTGAGACAGCTGTTCGAGATGGTATTGGCGACAACATCAAGCTGACACGCGCGAAGATCTCGATTTCAACTGGGGTGCCTAGACGCGATGTTGATCGCTTCATCGACAACGATGGAGCGCTTCCGGCTGCGCCAAAAACATTGACGAAGACTCTCGCTGAGATCTTAAACATTTGGCATACCGATCCGCAGTTCGTCGGGCCTTACGGAATTCCTCTGGAGCTCGAGGTCCGTGGTCAAAAAAGTCGATCGTTCTCTGAACTTGTCCATAGCGTTGACCCCGCTGCGAGTGCAACCGTGGTCTTGGAGGAACTCGTCCGTTTGCGAAGCGTCGTTTGGTCGGGGGACACACATGTACGCACGGTCTCGCGGGCGTTTATACCTGTCGAGGAAATGTCTCCGGCACAGCTCGAGTTCTTCGGCAATGCATTGACTCGCTTAGCGAACACGCTCCAATTCAACTTGGATCGAACCAATACCGAGAAGCGCCTAGAACGTTCAGTGCAATCCGACCGAGGACTGCCTAGCTCTATCGTTCCAATCTTTGAGAAACACATTAGGGAGCGAGTAACAGATCTTCTGACCGACCTAGATAACTGGCTCAGCCCGTACGCAGCTCAGAATGAACCAGGGGTCAAGTTTGAACGTGTGGGGTTGGCGGTCTTCCAGTTCGTGGACTCTGACCCAGACCTTAGTTCTTTGCGCGAAAAGGTCCCAGCCGATCAATGACGCCTCACTTGGGCATTGCTTGTCATCAAACCATCACGAGTTGGTTTTGACTTAAGGGGCAAGATGGCAGTAGTGTTTGTGACGCAGGTCGCATTTTTTGCTGCTTTTGGTTAAGTGTCTTCGATCCTAATCGGTCGCGCGGGAAGCGGGTATGAGCAAAAGAATCACAATAAAAAGCGCCGCAACGATCCTATTTTGCGTCCTGGCTTTTGACGCAAATGCGGAGCCTGTGTCTGTAATCGGGCCTCTTGAGGCAGTGAAGCCAGATGGCAGAGCCATAGTCATCCTTGGCCAGACTTACAAGGTTGATGCCAAAGACTTTTCTAGCGTGCTTGCGATGGACAATTCGGTCGATCAATCGACTCATATACCCCCGCTTGGCACCTTTGTGGCGGTACAGGGCGATCGCAATTCGAACGGGGATCAGATTGCAACTACAGTTCGAATCGTTCGTTCACGTTACGTTCCTGGCGCTAGCGATGTTTACCTCTTGGGTGTTGCTGCAACTTATGACGCAACACTCGCCGTAGCGGAAATGGGCGGCGTGCAAGTTTTCCTCGGCGATATCAACGGAGGACATGCGCAAAGTCTGGCTCCGGGCGCATTAGTCGAGTTGGTCGGACGCCAATCTCATCCGGGTGGCCCGGTGTGGGCAGCGGCTTACCGAGTAGTACGCGCAGCACCCGTCGTTTCCGCCGAGGCTGGAGTGGCCGAAAGTTCGCTCCAAAGCATTACCGGCAGAGGGGTGACGATCCAAAGCATCACTGGTACTGGCGTTAGTGCGCAAAGCATTACTGGAACTGGGGCGAGCCTTCAGAGCATTACCGGTACCGGCATTAGTGCGCAAAGCATTACTGGAACTGGGGCGAGCCTTCAGAGCATCACTGGTACCGGCATTAGTGCGCAAAGCATTACTGGAACTGGGGCGAGCCTTCAGAGCATCACCGGTACCGGCATTAGTGCGCAAAGCATTACTGGAACCGGCATCAGAGCGCAAAGCATCACCGGCACAGGGGCGAGCACTCAAAGCATCACGGGAACCGGCGTGAGAACGCAAAGCATTACTGGCACTGGAGCCAGCAACTAGAGCACCGCTACTTCGGTACGAACTCGCGAAAAGTACCGAGTTGCGTCGTCCAATTCTGGAGAGTCGTTCTAAGGGATTGCGCGCAGAGTCTTTCGATCATGCCAGGCGAGGTGCGTTGCTGTTACGACTCTCGACTATGACTGTCTAAATCAAGACCTCCTTAGGCCTCCAGCTCTCGTCCAATTTCAAGCCGCATTTCTAGTGTAAAGACCGCAAAATGCGATGTGTGCTAAGTCTGGCGAAGATCGGCTAGGCCAATAGCCTCCACAGCAGTATCCGTGCGCGATTCGTAGCGCGAATCAACTATTCTCGTCCAAACAATGGGTACTCCCGTCGTACAGCGCAACCGTACCGGTACGAAAGGTAGTAGGGCGGGTCATGAAAATGAATCGCGAAACTCAGAGGCTCTGGATGCAAATTTACGTTTAATCTTCGACAGCCTCGCACAACTTCTAGTTGCAAACGGTTACGGCTTTGCTCGCCTCGGAAAGCTCATAAAGATTTCTTTTGTTAATGCTGCCAGGTCGATCGACCAAGAGAAGGGCGACAGAGTCAGCAAGGCGCGTATAGCGGCGCTCACTGGCTTGACGCGCACAGAAGTCTCACAACTTCTTCGACGTGGAAAGCAGGATTCGACTCTCGCTATCGACCCTGGGAATCGGACGCTTCGTGTCGTGCAAGGATGGCTTACAGATTCAAGATTCGTGAATCCAAATCGCGCGCCACGCAGGCTTCAATTCAAGGGAGGCAATTCAAGTTTCTCCCACCTTGTAAAAAAGTACAGCGGCGACATTCCGGCTCGCGCAATGCTAATGGAGATGAAGCGCCTTCGAATTGTTCGTCATGATGCGCAAGATGGTGTCCATTTGGTTAGGACAAGACTCGGCGTCTCGCGCAGGACGATATTAGCCATGAGGGCGATTTCCCCTTGGGTTGAAATGCTTACGACGGCATATACCGCGAACCGATTGGGCGAGGTTACATCGAAAATTAAGCAGGTGAATCTGAGCTTCAATTCTCTGCCGCAGCTGCTCGCCGCAGTTCATGAGCTTGAGCATCGGCGAATAGCGTTCGTCAATGGTTTGGAGCAAATGGGAGATGAGCCGCCTGCAAATCGAAAGCATTCTCTAAAAATTTCGATCGCTGTTGCCGCGGAAAAGGCAATCCTCAGATCGAAGTATCGCTAAAGAGAAATAGGCGGAGCCAGAATGAAAACTCACCGTACGGACGAATCCAAACGCTACGCCCGTGAGGCGATAACCCAGTTGTTCGGACTACAGTTAAGAGCTGGAACTTCAGTACGGGAGCTTCGCAAGCTAGTTTCAGAGTGTCTGGAGAATGCTTCGAAGAAAGTTTCTGGAGCAAAACTGGAGAAAGGTCTCGACTTGCATCGACTGGGAAGCGTCTTGCGAACGTGGCATAAACAGACCCAATACCTGACGCGAGAAGGATTGCCGCGCAGCCTGTATCTCGAAGGGAAATTTGGTTTGCGCTCGCTCATACGCACCTACTATCCGCGCGGAAAGGTCGAAGCGGTCTTTTTGAAACTTAAGCAAACTGGATTGATAGTGGAAAGAGAAGGAAATCGTTGGGCACCCACCGCGAGACACGCTCGAATTTCAGTGCTGACTCAGGAAACTTTGGCTCACCTTTCGGAAGGCGTAGCACGGTTCGTAGAAACGGTCACTCAAAACGCTGCAGCGTCGACAAAAGATGATCTTCTTTTCGAAAGGAGCTGCAAGGTAACCCGGCTTCCTCGATCCGACGCACCTGCATTTCGCGAATTCGCGAGACAGCAAGCGTTCACTTTTCTCATTTCAGTGGATGACTGGTTGGAATCGAGGGTCACCAAACATCAAAAGACTCGGAAAGAAACGTGTACCGCAGGCGTTTTCACATTCGCCTATATCGATCCAACGACCAAAAAAGAGAATACAAAGCGTTCAGTGATGACCAAATCGCTCAAGGGCTAACTTTTCGGCAGCTCATCCCTCAGCGCCCGTCTCAAAATCTTCCCGACGTTCGTCTTCGGAAGATCACTCTTGAAGTAAACGCGCTTCGGCACCTTGTAGCCCGTGAGCGCCTTCCGGCAGTGCTCAATCACGTCTTGCTCGGTCAGATTCGGATCTTTCTTCACGACGAACAGGGCGACGACCTCGCCTGACTTTTCATCCGTCTGGGCGATCGCCGCGGCCTCGAGCACACCCGGATGCGTGACCGCCACGCTTTCGACCTCGTTCGGATACACGTTGAAGCCGGACACCAGGATCATGTCCTTCTTCCGATCCTCGATGAACACGAGCCCACGTTCATCGATGCGCCCGATATCACCGGTGCGCAGCAAATCGGCGCCAATCATCACTTTCGCTGTCTCGTCGGGACGATTCCAGTAGCCGGCCATGACCTGCGGGCCACGCACGCAGATTTCGCCGACAACGTTGATGCCGAGCTCCTTGCCATCGTCATCACAAATGACAATCTCGGTCGACGGAATCGGCAATCCGATCGATCCGTTGAAATCTTCACCGGGAAGATTGATGCAGGCGGCTGGCGAGGTTTCGGTGAGGCCCCACGCTTGCGTGAGTATCTTTCCGGTGACTTCCTTCCAGCGCTTGGCGACGGCCTCCTGCACGGCCATGCCGCCACCCAGCGTGAGGCGCAGGTGGCTGAAATCCACGGTCTCGAAGCCGGGCGTATTCAGCAGCGCATTGAACAACGTGTTCACGCCGCTCAGATACGCAAACTTGTACTTGCGCAGCTCAGCGACGAACGCGGGAAAGTCACGCGGATTGGTGATGAGCACGTTGCGCCAGCCGAGAATGACGAACAGCAGGCAGTTCGCGGTGAGCGCGAAGATGTGATACAGCGGCAACGCGGTGACGAGCGTGGCGTGATCGCGCGGAAAAGACGGGCCTATCCACTCGAGCGCCTGCAGCACGTTCGCCACCATGTTGCCGTGCGTGAGCATGGCGCCCTTGGCGACGCCGGTAGTGCCGCCGGTGTACTGCAAAAAGGCGATATCCGAATGCGTGAGCGCAACGGACTGAAGGCGGACCTTGCTGCCTTCCTGCAACGCCTGCTTGAAGCTCTTGGAGCCTGGCAGATTGAAAGGCTTCACCTGCTTGCGCTTGTGGCGCACGACGAAGTCGACGATGTTGCCCTTGGGAAAACCGAGCATCTCGCCAACGCTGGTCACGATCACGTGCTTGATGGGCGTGTGGGCTATCACTTCCTGCAGCACGTGCGCGAAGTTCTCGAGAATCACGATGACGGTGGCGCCGGAATCGGTGAGCTGGTGCTCGAGCTCGCGCGCGGTGTAGAGCGGGTTGGTGTTGACCACGGTAAACCCGGCGCGCAGCGCACCGTGGATGGCGATGGGGTACTGCAGGGTGTTAGGCATCATGATGGCGACGCGATCGCCCTTCTTGAGGCCACAGGTGCTCTGCAGGAACGCGCCGAACTGCATCGACAGGATGTCGAGTTCGCCATAGGTCATGGCCTTGCCCATCTGCACGTACGCGTCGCGCACGGAATGGATGGCGAGGCCTCGTTCGATGAGTTCCTTGAGCGACGGGTACTCGTTTATGTCGATCTCAGGGCGAACACCCGGCGGATACGACTTGAGCCAATGTTTTTCCACGACCACCCCTCGAACTCGGTGTCGAAGGCTAGCTCGCGGGTTTGCGCGGGGCAACTAGCAGCGGCTTGAGCTTCGGCCAGACGTTTTCGAGCATCCGTGGCTGCCCTTTGGCGTTGGCATGGATGCCATCGGGCTGCATGAGTCCGGGCTCGAGTGCCACCCGGTCGAGCAGGAACGGCACCAGCGCGAGCGAATAAGTGGTGGCGAGCGTCGTGAACATATCGCGGAACTCCTGCCCGTAACGCTGGCCGTAGTTAGGTGGAATCATCATGCCGACCAGCAGCACCCGCGCACGCGCAGCGCGCGCAAGCTCGATGGAGCGCCGCAGGTTCTCGCGGCTCGTGGCGAGGGGCAGGCCGCGCAACCCGTCGTTGCCGCCGAGTTCGATGATGACTATGTCCGGCTTGTGCAATTCGAGTGCGCGCGGCAACCGGGAGAGTCCACCCTGCGTGGTCTCGCCGCTGACGCTGGCATTGACCACCTTGTATCCGTACCCTTCAGATGCAAGCCGCTGGGCGAGCAGGTTCACCCAGCCTTCCTGAATTTTCAGCCCATACCCGGCACTGAGACTGTCGCCAAGCACGACGATGGTGCGGGGCGCGGCGCTTTCGGCCCCGGCGGGCATGACCCACGCGAAGACCAACACGAACTGAATGAATCTAATGAGCGTACTCAAAGCAGAAAGCCTCACAAAAAAGGTTACCAGCCCGGAAGGGATGCTGACCATCGTGGACGATGTTTCATTGGACATTGCGGCAGGTGAATCAGTTGCCATCGTCGGCGCATCCGGCGCGGGTAAATCCACGCTGCTGGCGCTCCTGGCGGGCCTCGATTCGCCGACTTCCGGACGTATTACCCTGGCGGGCGCCGACTTGACGTCGCTGGGTGAAGATGGCCGTGCGCGCCTGCGTGCCGAGCGCGTCGGGTTCGTCTTCCAGTCCTTTCACCTGGTGCCGTCCCTCACGGCACTCGAAAACGTGATGCTGCCCCTCGAGCTTGCGGGCCGCCGCGACGCGCGTACGGCAGCGGCGGAAACCCTGGGCCGGGTCGGGCTCGAACACCGTACGGGCCACTACCCGCGCCAACTCTCCGGCGGCGAGCAGCAACGCGTGGCGATCGCGCGGGCCTTCGTGACGCGGCCGGCGGTGTTGTTTGCCGATGAACCGACGGGCAACCTGGACACGCACACGGGCGAACGTATCGTTTCCTTGTTGTTCGATCTCAACGCGCAGTCGAACACGACGCTGGTGCTGGTGACCCACGATCGCACGGTGGCAGCGCGCTGCGGCCGCATCCTGCAGATGGACTCGGGGCTGCTCAAGTGAGGGCCGCTCGATGATCGCGCTGGCGCTGGCAATGCGAACCTTGTTGCGCGAGTGGCGCTCGGGCGAGCTCGGAGTGCTGGTGCTCGCCATCACTGTGGCCGTGGCCGCGCTGACCGGAGTCGGGTTCCTCGTCAATCGCATCGGCATCGCGGTCGACAACCAGGCAGGAGAAGTGCTCGCCGCCGACTTGCGCCTGGAATCGGGGCAGGTGATGGACGACAAGGCCATCGAGGAAGCCCGTCGTCGCGGCCTGGACATCGCACGCAGCACCGGCCTGTTCAGCGTGGTTTTCAACGGCGACACCAACCAGCTCACCTCTCTGCGTGCGGTTTCGGAAAAATATCCGCTGCGCGGACGCGTGATGCTTTCCGACGAACCGTTCGGCGCACCTCAGCCTTCGACCGGGATTCCCGCGCGCGGTGAAGTATGGCCGGATTCGCGTCTGGCAGCGGCTTTGAACGCGGGCGTGGGCACCAACGTCAACATCGGCACCGGCACATTCCGCGTCTCGCGCATCCTCATCACGCGGCCGGACCAGGGCGCCACCTTTCTCGAGCTGGCACCGAGCCTGATCATGAACGAGGACGACCTCGCGTCGACGCAGCTCGTGCAGCCTGGCAGCCGCCTGCGGCGGGCCCAGCTCTTTGCGGGGCCACGCGACGAAATCGCGTCGTTCAAGACATGGCTGGAGACCAACAAGAAGCAGAATGAAGAGATCGAGGACGTGGAGGACTCCGCTCCGCAGATCAAGTCGGCAATCGATCGCTCGGCGCGCTTCCTGAGCATCGCCAGCCTGGTCGCCGTCTTGTTATGCGCGATCGCGGTGGCCATGGCGGCGCGGCGCTACGTACACCGGCACCTCGATTCTGTGGCGCTGCTCAAGACGCTGGGCGCAACCCGCGCGTTCACGCTCTCGGTCAGCCTGATGCAGCTCACGGTGGTGGGTTTGTTAGCCGCGGTGCTCGGCTCGTTGCTGGGGTTCGGCGCACAAGCCTGGCTCGTCAAGGCGCTCGCGGGCCTTCTGCGCGGTGACCTTCCACCCCCGGGGCTCGCACCGCTTGGCATAGGTTTCCTCACGGCCATCGCGGTTCTCGGTGGATTCGCGCTGCCGCCGCTCCTGCAGTTGTCGCGCACGCCGGCGCTGCGCGTGCTGCGCCGCGACGTCGGGCCGCCGCAGCCGCTCGTCGTTCTCGCATTCGGCCCGGCGGTCATCGCCATCGCGTTCCTCATCTACTGGGTGCTGCGCGACCAGAAGACCTTCGTCGCATTCGTGGTCGGGCTTTCGGGCTTCGTGCTGGTGACGGCGCTCGCCGGCTGGCTGCTCGTCATACTAACTACCCGGTTCCGCGGCGGTGTCGGGGTTTCCTGGCGCTACGGCATCGCGAACCTCGGGCGGCGGCGCACCGAAAGCGTGGTGCAGCTCACGGCGTTTGCGCTCGGCATCATGATGCTGCTGTTGCTCGCGGTGGTGCGCAACGACCTGCTCAACGACTGGCGGCGCAGCCTGCCGGCGGACACACCGAACTTCTTCTTCATCAACATCCCGCCGGACCAGCACCAGGAATTCACGACATTCCTCGAAGAGCGCGGTGCGCAGCACGCGCGCGCCCGCCCGATGGTCCGCGCGCGCATGACCCACATCAACGGCACGCCCGTCGACGACATCAAGTTCGTGTCGCGCCGCGGCCGCGAGTTCGCCAACCGCGATCAGAACATCACCTGGGCCGAAACGCTCGGCAGCGACAACGTGGTCACTGCCGGCAACTGGTTCACGCCCGCGGACTTCGGCAAGCCGCTGGTCTCGGTCTCCACCGAGTACATGGAGGAAATGAAGCTCGAGCTCGGCGACGAACTGCAGTTCGACATCGCCGGCGAAATTCGGTCTGCCAAAATTTCGAGCGTGCGCGAGGTGAAGTGGGACAGCTTCCAGCCCAACTTCTTCCTGATGTTCGCGCCGGGCCTGCTGGATGGTTCGCAGGGCACCTGGATGACGGCCGCGCACCTGGCGACCACCAATCCGAAAACCATCTCCGACCTCGTGCGTCGTTTCCCGAGCGTGTCGGTCTTCAACGTCGACGACCTGCTGCGCCAGGTGCGTTCGGTGATCGACAAGGCAGTTGCGGCGGTGCAAAGCGTCTTCCTCTTCACGCTCATGGCGGGGCTGGTTGTGCTCATCGCGGCGGTACAGGCGAGCCGCGAAGAACGTCGTTATGAGAGCGCCATGCTGCGTACGCTGGGTGCGCAACGTTCCACGGTCCTCAAGGGCCTGCTGGCCGAGTTCGCGGCGCTGGGCGTGTTATCGGGCGCGCTGGCGGCTGCCGGCGCGTCGATCGCCGGTGTATATATCGCGACGCGGGTACTGCAGATTCCCTACACCGCCGATCCCTGGGTCTGGCTCTACGGACTGGTCGGCGGAGGCTTGTTAGTCTGCACCGCCGGCTGGTTGGCCACCCGATCTGTAGTGAACCAACCGCCGGTGCTGACGCTGCGGGGTGGGTGATGGCTGAAGGCAAGCCGGTCAAGCGCCGGTCGATGGTGGGCTGGTACGACCCGCGTGTGCTCGCGCACTCGGCGTACAAGCTGGTCATCGCCAACATCTTCGGCCGCCATTCCGACACGCGCCTCATCGAAGCGCTGGCGAGCCAGCCGCAGAACGAGTTCGACTATTCGGCCGCCCCAGGCGATTTCTGGTTCGACTACGCCGCCGACATCGGCGATGGCTGGAATCCCACCTACGCCATCGCCGACGCCATCGCAGCCCCCGAGCTCATGCTCGAGATCGACGGCAAGCCGCAAAAAACCGAAGCGGGCCGCGTGCTCATCTTCGGCGGCGACGAGGTCTATCCCTACCCGACGCGCAACGAATACGACGTACGCACCGAGACGCCCTACCGGATGGCGTTTGCCGGTCGTGCGTGTCCCGACGTGTTCGCCATTCCCGGCAACCACGACTGGTACGACAGCCTGGTGGCGTTCTCGCGCCTGTTCTGCCGGCCCGAGCGCGGCTTTGCCGGCTGTGTCACGCGCCAGACGCGCAGCTATTTCGCGCTCAAACTACCCGCCAACTGGTGGCTGCTGGCCATCGACCTGCAACTGGGCGCCGACCTCGATGAGCCGCAGGTGCAGTACTTCCAGAAAGTCGCGTCGCGCATGGACGCTGCCGCCCGCCTGATCTTCTGCGTGCCCGAGCCGCGGTGGATCCTCGAAGACGCCTATCCGAGCCACGCCAGCTACGAAGAGCTCTCGAGCACGCGCTTCCTCGAAGAGAAGGTGTTCAAGCGCAAGGCGCGCGTGTTCCTCACGGGGGACCTGCACTTCTACAAGCGCCACGAAAATACCGAAGGAATCCAGAAGATCACCTCGGGCGGTGGCGGTGCGTTCCTGCATCCCACACATGCCCCGGGTGCCGCAGAGTTGCGCAATGGGTTCGTGCAACGCGCCGTGTATCCCGACGCAAAGACCTCGAAAAAACTCACGTGGCGAAACTTCCTGTTTCCGGCCATCAATCCAAAAGCCGGCTGGCTGTATGCGTTCCTCTACGCCATGTCGGCCTGGCTGGCGTCGGCGAGTCTCGAAGCGGCCGACGTCATCGATGTTCGAACGGCGCTGGCGGCGGCGATGAACGCCGCGATTCGCGATCCGCTGAATGGCATGTGGCTGGTCAGCGTCATCGGCGGCTTCATTTTCTTCACCGACACGCACGTCCGTTCCTGGCGCATTCTCGGCGGCGCATGTCACGCGCTGCTGCACCTGGCGGCGGCGTTTTTGGTTGGCTGGCTGGCACTGCTGCTCACGGTGCAGGTATTCGATCTGGCGTACGGCAGCATGGCGCAACTGCTGTTTTCGGGCCTGGTCACCTTCGTGCTGGGCGGGCCAGTGGGCGCCTTCATACTCGGCGTCTATCTATTCGTCTCGATACGCGTGTTCGGCCGCCACGCGAACGAAGCCTTTTCCTCGCTGCGCATCCAGGACTTCAAGCAGTGGCTGCGCCTGCGCATCGATGCGGCCGGCGTTCTCACGATTCATGCGATCGCGATCGACAGGGTGCCGCGGCGCTGGCGAGCGGCGCAAAGAGCAGGGAAAGCGACGATGGAAGCGGACGACAAGCGCGCGACCGCGCCGCGGCTCGTCGACAGGATTGAAATCAGTTCCTGACGGCGATCCGGAACCAGCCGACGGGCAGGCTTTCGCGGCGCAGGTTGAGACCTTCGATGGTCACCATGTAGTCGCCGGGACCGAACGCACCGGCATTCAGCGATACGCGCAGATGCCCATTCGAATCCTTCTCCAGGCCGTCGATCACCGCCACACGGCCCTGGCCGACGCGGTCGATCGACACCTTGAACGCGCTGTGACGCGCCCACGAGAGATCGACCTTCATCTCGGCGAACTCGCCGTGGGTGATGCTCAGCGTCGAGCCCGACGGGGGACCATTACGCGCCACGCCCACGAGGATGGTTCGCTTGCGCGTGGAAGGCGCAATCGAACGCTCGATGTTTTCCTGCTTCTGCTTGGCGATGGTGGCGTTGCGCGACGACACCTGCATCGCCAGCATCGCGCAGGCGATCAAGGCGACCACCGCGAGCGCCGTGGCGCCCCACGTGAAGATCGGTTTCTCCCAGATCTTCTTTTCCTTCTCGGCCCAAGGTTCGGCGATGCCGGCCGCGTCTAACAGACGCAAGCCCGCGTTCACCTTGTTGGCGAGGCCGAGTTCTTCGATGAGTTGTGGACGCGATCGAATCAGTTTTTCAAAATCGGTGACGCCCTTGGGCGGCAGACGGCCGGCGAGGTATCGCTCGACGATCTGGTTCTTGATGATGAATTCACGATCCATTGCAGGTGCAGGTGTGCCGGGCGCAGCAGCGCCGGCCGCAGGTGCCTGGTTTACGCCAGAGGATTCGATACGACTCGCAGCTTCCATCGTGGTTCAAAGTTCCGCAAATTCAGGGACGGTCGGACTTCGCGGCTTCCGAATCCGATGCGCATGCGCCGTAAAAAAGCCAGGCGCCACTCGGGCTGGTATCTGCCGTTGGTCCTACAGGATCGCACCGGCCTATGCTGCGATTCTTATGTCTGGAAGCCGCTGCGCCGCTTCACATTCCGCAAACAGGTTCCGGGGCGTCTTGCGACGTGGTTCGCAGTTTTCCGCAGGCGACGCGCCTACCGCGCCGATCGCACTGCAAACGCCCGGTTTCGTGTCCATTTCAACGAGGTTCGCCTTCCATGCGCAAGATTCGTAATTCGCTCGCCGTCGCCGTGTCATCCGCTTGTTTGGGGCTCGCCACGTCCGCGGCCTTCGGCGCCGACGCCGGAACTGCCATCACCATCTACAGCTCCGCCCAGCCCGGCGCGATCCCGCCCGAGTTCTATCGGCCGATCCCCGGACAGGGCGTGCCGAACGCCATGACCGTTCCCGGTTACGCACTGGTGCGCGACGACCGCGAGGTGAAACTCAAGCAGGGAAGATCGCAACTGTCGTTCACGGACGTCGCGGCGCTCATCGATCCGACCACGGTCACGTTCGTATCGCTCACGGATCCTTCCACCCGCGTTCTCGAACAGAACTTCCAGTTCGATCTCGTGAGCACGCAGAAGCTGCTGCTCAAGTACATCGACAAGCAGATCACCGTCGACAAGTCGAACGGCAACTCGGTGACGCCCGTCACGGGAACGCTGCTGTCGGCCATCGACGGAATCGTGCTGCGCGGCAACGATGGGTCTATCTACTCGCTGCCCGCATACACCTCGGTGCGGTTTCCGGACCTGCCCGGCGGCCTCAACACGCGGCCCACGCTGGTGTGGGACATCCAGTCGCCCGCCGGCGGCACGCACAAGTCGCGAGTCACGTACCAGACCGGCGGAATCACGTGGTGGGCGGACTACAACCTCGTCTTCAACGAAGGCGCGGATGCCAACAGCGGGCTCCTGGACCTTTCGGCCTGGGTGAGCATCATCAACCAGTCGGGCGCCACGTATTCCGATGCGAAGCTCAAGCTCATCGCCGGCGACGTGCATCGCGTGCAGCCGGAAATGGAAGACCGGATGTTCAGGCGTGAAGTGATGATGAAGGCCGCCGAGGCTCCCGCCGCGGCGGGCTTCGTGCAGAAGGACTTCTTCGAGTTCCATCTCTACACGCTCGGACGTCCCACCACGCTGCCCAACAACTCCACGAAGCAGATAGAGCTCTTCGACCAGGCGAAACAGATACCCGCGAAAAAGGTGCTGCTGTACTACGGCGCGCTGCAGCCGTTTTTCCATCCGAGCCCGTACACCGACCGGAACATGGGCGTCGAGATGAACAAGAAGGTGGACGTGTACCTGGAGTTCAAGAACGACAAGCAGTTCGGGCTCGGCGTTCCGCTGCCGGCCGGCCGGCTGCGCGTGTCGCAGGTAGACAAGGCCGACGACAGCCTCGAGTTCATCGGCGAGGACAAGATCGATCACACGCCCAAGGACGAACAGGTGCGCGTGAAGCTCGGGTCGGCATTCGACGTCGTCGGCGAACGCCGGCAGGTGTCCTTCAACGTCGACACCGCGGGCAAGTGGATGGAAGAGGAAATCGAAGTGAAGCTGCGCAACCACAAGACGCAGCCCGTGGAAGTGCTGGTGAAGGAAAACCTCTATCGCTGGAGCAACTGGAAAGTCCTGACGCAGACGCACAAGTACGACAAGGAAGACGCCCGCACCATCAGCTTCCCCGTCCGGGTTGCCAGGGACGGGGAAACGGTAGTCAGGTATCGGGTGCGTTACACCTGGTAGACGAGGCGGGCGGAGGCGGGCGGTGCCGGGCACCAAAAGTCGTAGTTGAGCGGTCGTCCGCGCCAGTGTGGACGTAATCTCAACTACGACTTTTGGTGCCCGGCACCACCGCGGCACCACCCCTACGCCCAAGCGAACCCGCCCCGCGACGAGTCGTGTAAACCCCGCGGCTTTCGCCGCATCCAAGCCCTTATCGTGGCGTCAACTCCGGCGCGGCAGGGCAGCACGCAATGAATCTCACCGAGACCTCGCTTCGCAATCCCGCGGGCGTGCTCGTGGCCATTCTCATGGTCGCGCTGCTCGGCGTCTTCGCGCTGATCAAACTACCGATCCAGCTCTTTCCGAACATCGACGAGCCGGTGATCTCGATCTTCACGAGCTGGCGCGCGGCGGCGCCCACCGAGATCGAATCCGAGATCATCGAACCGCAGGAGCGCGCGCTGACGGGCCTGCGCGGCATGCAGTCGCTGAACGCTTTCGCCAACGCCGGTAGCGCATTCATCAACCTGCAATTCGCGGTCGGCACCGACATGCAGGCGACGATGCTCGAGGTCATCAGCCGCATGAACCAGCTGCCGCCGCTGCCGCGCGACGCGCAGGCGCCGCAGATCTCGCTCGGCGCGGACGGCGGCAACGGGCCCAACAACACGCTGTCGTGGTTCTTCGTGCAGCTGCTGCCCGGAACGCCGGGCCCCATCGACAACTATCGCCGGCAGATCGAAGAGCTGTTCCGCAACCGCATCGAATCGATTCCCGGCGTCGCAAACGTGCGCATCAACTTCGGCTCGGAAGAAGAGCTGCAGATCGTGTTCGACCCGGCGCGCGCCGCCGAGCTCGGCATCCAGATCCCGCGTATCGCGCAGATCGCCGGCAGCGCCGATGATGTCTCGGGTGGCTTCGTCGACATCGGCCGCCGCCAGTACACGGTGCGATTCGCGGGTCGCTACTCGATGGATCAGTTCGCCGACCTCGTCATCGAATGGCGCGACGGCCGGCCGGTGCGGCTCGGCGACATCGCCACCGTGCAGGTGCGGCGTGGCGATCGCAGCGACCTCGCGCTGCAGAATGGCAACCCGGCCATCGGCATCCAGATCATGAAAGAGAACGACGCCAACGTTCTCGACACGCTGACGGCGGTGAAGGCCGAGATCAGCTCGCTGCGCGACAACGAGCTGCAGAAGATGGGCCTGTCCATCGCGCAATCGTTCGACCCGTCGGTGTTCATCGACCAGGCCATCGACATGGTCACCGGCAACCTGTTCGCCGGCATCCTGCTCGCGGTCGGCGTGTTGTGGCTTTTCGTGCGCGACCGGCGCGCCACGTTGCTGGTCGGGCTGTCGATCCCGATCTGCCTCACCGTCACGCTGGTGATGCTCTACGCGTTCGGGCGCACGCTCAACGTCATTTCGCTCGCCGGCCTCGCATTCGGCGTGGGCCAGGCGCTCGATACCGCCATCGTCATGCTCGAGGCCATCGCCCAGCAGCGCGAGCGCGGCCTCGCCAAGCTCGAAGCGACACTCGCCGGTGCCAAACAAGTGTGGCCGGCGCTGCTCGCCAGCACGGTCACGGCCGTCATCGTCTTCCTGCCCATCGTCTTCATGCGCGACGCGGTGTCGCAGCTCTTTGCCGACCTCGCGCTCACCATCTCCATCGCCGTGATCGCATCGTTGATCGTGGCGGTGACGGCGTTGCCGCTCGCGGCTTCGCGCTGGCTGAACGCCGAGAACGTGCACAAGGGCTCGAACGACAAGTACGCGGCCGTCGCGAACTGGATCGTCCGATGGACGGACGCGCCGAAGCGCCGCTATCTCACCGTCGGCGTGTTGTTCATCGCACCGGTGGTGCTCACCTGGGCGCTGCTGCCGCCGCTCGACTACCTGCCGCCGGTGAAGCGCGATGCCATCGACGGATTCATCCAGCTTCCGCCGGGCACCAACATCGATACGATCGAACAGGAATTCGTGAAGCCCGTGGCCGCGCGGCTGGCGCCCTACATGGCGGGTGAGAAGGAGCCGGCGCTCAAGAACTACTACGTGCTCGCCGGCGCGTTCGGCACCACGATCGGCGTGCGCCCGCTCGATCCTGACAACATCGACGAGCTCGGCAAGCTCATCAACGAAGAAGTGCTGGTCGGCTTTCCGGACACCCAGTCATTCGCGTCGCAGGGCAACCTGTTCGGCGGATTCGGCGATGGCCGCAATATCGATTTTCAGCTCCAGGCCACCGACTTCCCGGCGTTGCTGTCGGCTGCCCGGTTCGCCGAAAAGCTCATCCAGGAAAAGATGCCGGGCGCGCAGGTCCAGGCTTTCCAGGGACTCGAGATGGCCGAGCCCGAGCTGCGTCTGAATCCCGACGATCGCCGGCTCAACGAGATCGGCTGGACGCGCGCCGACATAGGCACGGTGGTGCGCGCGCTCGGGGATGGCATGTTCGTCGGTGAGTACTTCGACGGCGAACGCCGGCTGGACATGATCCTGCGTGCCAGCAAATGGGATTCGCCCGAGGCCCTGGCGGACACGCCGGTCGCCACGCCGGTCGGCAGCGTGATGCCGCTCAGCGAACTGGTCAGCGTCGAGTCCACGGTGGGCGCTGGCGGCCTGCGGCGCGTCGACGGACACCGAACCATCGGTCTCAACGTGAGCCCGCCAAAAGAGCTCTCACTCGGCCAGGCGATCGAGCTGCTCAAGCGCGATGTCGAGCCCCAGGTACGCGAGCAATTGCCGGCCGACGGCTCGGTGCACTACGAAGGCAATGCAGGTTCATTACGCGAAGCGCTGGCGAACATGGCGGAGAACCTGGCGATCGCGTTGATCGCGCTGTTCCTGCTGCTCGCGGCACTGTTCCGGTCCGTCAAGGACAGCATGTACGTGATCCTCACGATTCCGCTCGCCAGCTTCGGTGGCGTGCTGGCGCTGGTGTTGTTGCGGCTGTTCACGCCGCAGACGCTCGACCTGCTGACCATGGTGGGCTTCGTGGTGCTCATGGGCCTGGTGGTCAACAACGCCATCCTGCTGGTCGACCAGGCGCGCAGCGAGATGCGCGCCGGCGCCACGGTGCGCGCCGCGGTCGAATCGTCGCTGGCCACGCGCACCCGCCCGATCATGCTGACCACGCTGACGACGCTCTTCGGCATGTTGCCGCTGGTGCTGGTGCCCGGCCCCGGAAGCGTGCTGTACCGCGGGCTCGGCACGGTGCTGGTCGGCGGCATGGCGGTGAACTCCGTGTTCACGCTGGTGCTTCTGCCGACGCTGCTGCGGCTCATCGAGAAACCGGAATCCGTCCCCGCACAAGTGCAGCCACAACCCCTGGGAGCGATATGAAATTTGCCCGACTGCTTGCCGCGGCACTGCCGTTCACCGCCCTGCCGGTGCACGCCGCCGATGCGCCTCCCGTGCCCGTGGTCGTCACCACGGTCCGCTCGGAGAACTTCGGTGCAAGCCTCACGGCCACCGGTACGGTGGTGAGCCGCAACGACGCGCGCATCTCCAGCGAAGTGGGCGGCCCGCTCTCCTGGATCGCCGAGCCGGGCGCCACGGTGAAACGCGGCGAGGTCGTCGCGCGCATCGCGCCGGAGCGCCTGGCGCTCACGCTTCGCGACAACGATGCCGTGCTCAAGCGGCTCGAGGCGCAACTCTCGCTGCTGGTCACGCAACGCACGCGCCTCGACACCCTGGGCAGCATCGTGTCGCAGAGCCAGCTCGACGAAGCCCTGTCGCGCGAGCGCATGGCCGAACAGGACGTGGAACAGGCTCGCGTGGCGCGCGATCGCGCCCGCCTCGATGTGAATCGCGCCGCCGTTCGCGCGCCGTTCGACGGAGTGGTGGCCGAGCGGTTGCAGCAGGCAGGCGAGTTCGTCGCGGGCGGTGCGCCGCTGTTGCGGCTCGTGAACGAGCAGGACCTGGAGATCGTCGCGCGAGCGCCGCTGACGACTGCGGACAGCGTGACTGCCGGCGCAGACGTGCAGCTCATCGACGGCGAACGCAAGGCCGCCGGCAAGGTGCGCGCCATCATTCCGGTGGGTGACGAACGTTCGCGCATGGTCGAACTGCGCATTGCGTTGACGGATTCCTGGCGCGTGGGCACCCCGGTGCGCGTGGAGATCGCGCCGCGCAGTCTCAAGAAGGTGGTCACCGTGCCACGTGACGCCGTCATCCTCCGCCAGGGCGCCAGTTACGTGATGCGCGTGCGTCCCGACAACACCGCCGAACGCGTGGCAGTGAACATCGGTCCCGGACAGGCAAACCATGTGCAGATCGATGGCCTGCTGCGCGCCGGCGATCGCGTGATCATCCGCGGCGGCGAACGCCTGGAGCCCGGGCAAACCGTGAAAGTGCAAATGCTCTAGACCATGCGACAACGGGCACGAAGGAAAGCGCCGGAGAAGACGGAGCCAGCCGCGGATCCCAGGCAGGAGCTGGCCCGGGCGGCGACCGCCGTATGGATTTACGACTCGGCGGTGTGCATGCAGATCCTCGATTCGCCGCCAACGCTGCCACGCGACGGGGTGTGCCGCTGCGAGGCCTGCCATGCCGCGCTCACGGCCGATTGGGCCGCGCGTTTCCTGCCCTAGCTAGTTCCGCGGCGACCGCTTGAGCAGCTTCAGGATCTCCTTGCGCTGCCCGAGCACGTCGGTGTCCTGGTCGTTGGAAAGGATCGCGATCATTTCGTGCCGGTGCACCTGGCGCACGTAGAGCGCGGTGTAGCCGCGATACGAGCCCTTGTGCCAGGGAAAATATTTGCCGTCCTGTTCGCTCAGCGACCACCCGAAGCTGCGATCGCCGGTTTGCCGCGTGAGCATCAGGTCCTGCATCGCGCGCGACAGGATTTTTTCCTGGCTCAGCGCCTGGTCGAAGCGCCACAGGTCACGCGTCGTGGTGTAAAGCGAGCCCGCGCCTTCCATGACTTCCGGCGGAACGCCGAGCGGCGAGATCACGCTCTTGCCATCCACTTCGCGATAACCCACCGCGAGTCCCGCCACCGGCACGCCGCTGCGCAGCAGGCCGGAATCGGTCATGCCCGCCGGACGCAGGATGGATTCCTCGAGCAGCTGGCCATAACTGCGTTGCGTGACGGCTTCGAGCACCAGCGCCAGGCATACGAAGCCCGAGCTGGAATAGTTGAGCGCACCGGCATCCTTGACCACCGCCGCTTCGAGATCCTGCGGAGTGATGCGGCGGTCGGGGTGCTTCGCGATGATCTCTTCGATGCCCGAGGTATGCGAGAGCAGTTGCCGCACCGTGATGCCGCCTGCCGGCCTGCCCGAAAGGTTCGCGAAAAAATGATCGAGCCGGTCGTCCAGCGCCAGCTTTCCAGCGTCGATGAGCTGAAACACCAGCACCGCGGTCATCGGCTTGTTCACCGAGAAGGCGACGAACTTGGTCTCCGCGGTAATGGCCTGCTGCCGTTCGCGATCGGCGAAGCCGAAGCTGCCCTGGTAGATGGGCTCGTCGGCGCGCGTGACGAGCACGGTGCCGTTGAACTCGCCGTCGGCATGGGCTTCGCGAAACACCGCGTCGATCTGCGTGGCCAGTGGCGCGGCGGCATTACCATCGCAGCCCGCCAGCGCGGCGAAGCCAAGGATGAGGCGGCAAACTACTGAGAAGCGGCGCGGCATGCGCGTCGGAGGATAGGCCACCCCGCGGGCGACAAGCTAGTGCGCGCGCGGACGCTTGAGAAAGTATTCGACCTTGTCGCGATAGGTGCGCGACAGCTTGAGCTCCTGCCCGCCCTCCAGCCGCAGGAAATACTCGCCATTCATGTGCGCGCGCAGGCTCTTCACGCGCGTGAGATTCACGATCGTGGAGCGATGCACGCGCTGGAACAGCCGCGGGTCGAGCAGGTTTTCCATCTCGCGCATGGTGGCGCGCAGGATGTGCGTGTGGCCGTCGGCATGGATGCACAGGTAGTCGCCGGCGGCGTCCACCCATTCGATGGCCTGCACCGGCACGCGCACTGTTTCGCGCCCGTTGCGGATCGGCAGCCAGTTCGGCGACTGGTCGCTGGCGGCGGGTGGATCGTTCTGGCCGATCTCGCCGCTGCCGCGCAGATCGGCCAGCAGGTTCACGAGCTGGTTGCGTTCGGTTACCGCGGTGCGCTGCTCGGTGAGTTCGCGCACATGGGTCAGCGTGGCCGCGAGCCGCGCATCGTCGACCGGCTTCAGCACGTAGTCGATGGCACGGGCCTCGAAAGCCTGCACCGCGAAGCGGTCGTACGCGGTCACGAACACGATCATCGGCAGCTCGTGCGGCTGCAATTGGGCCAGCACGTCGAACCCCGAGAGGCCGGGCATCTGGATGTCCAGGAACACCAGGTCCGGGCGAAATTCGCGGATCGCCGCGAGCGCCTCGCGGCCGTTGCTGCATTCGCCGATGACTTCGACGTCATTGGCCATCGCCAGTCGCAGTTGCAGCCCGCGACGCGACAAAGCCTCGTCGTCGACCAGCAGGGTGCGCAGTTTGCGGGGCGCGTTCATTCAGGCGGGCGCCATTTCGAGCGGCAGGCCCAGCTCGATGCGCAGGCCGGGCTTGTTGTCCAGGGTGGCGAACCGGTGCCGATCTTCGTACAGCACCGCCAGGCGCTCGCGCGTGTTGCGCAAGCCGACACCGCGCCCGGCACCCGGCGCCGCGCCGGTGTTGAGACCCGGGCCGTCATCGGCCACCGCGAGTTCGAGCATGACCCCGCGCGCCCTTCCTTCGACGCGGATGGTTCCGCCCTGTTCGGACGGCGATACGGCGTATTTCACGGCGTTTTCGATCAGCGGCTGCAGCAGCAGGCTGGGCACCAGCGCCTCGAGCGCGCGTTCCTCGACGGCGATTTCGAGCCGCAGGCGCTCGCCGAACCTGAGTCTCTCGGTGGTGAGGTACAGATTCATCGCTTCGACCTCCTGCCGCAGGGTCACCTTCTTCATGGGGTCCTGATCGAGCGTGTAGCGCAGGAATTCGGACAACCGCATGACGGTCTGGTTCGCCGTACGGTTCTCGTTGTCGAGAATCAGCGTCGAAATTGCGTTGAGGGTATTGAAGAGAAAGTGGGGGTTCAGCTGGTAGCGCAGCATCTTGAGCTGGGCTTCCTGCGCGAGCGCTGCGGCGCGCAAAGACGCTTCGCGCTGCTGTTGCGCCGACTCGTAGTACTTGATGCCGAAGTAGATGCCGGTCCAGCACAGCAGCAGGTAGGTGGAGTGCATCGCATTGCTGAAGAACTCCAGCGGCGACTTCATGACCCATTCCATCGACTCGCTGGTGTACTGGAGGTACGCCGAGTTGATGATCACGCGCCAGATGAGCGCGAACACGTAGCAGCTGAGCAGCGCGACGACGATGAGAACCCGCGGCGAGCGCAGCCACAGCCGGCGGTAGATGTAGCGCAGCTCGAGGCTCAACAGGAAACCGCTGACGGTGGCGATCATGATCACCGTCACGTAGCCCTTCATGTTCTCGTACTTGGTGTCGTACAGGAGCGTGCCCAGGAACTGCGACAACGCGTACGCCAGCCAGCCGCCGATCTGCAGCGTCCAGAACTGCGCAGTGCGGTTTTTCAGCAGCGGATCAATGCTTACCATCCCTGCAAAGGTACGGGAGGTCGCCATGGCGGACAAACGCCCTGGCGCGCAGCGCGGTCGGCTGATCGCTATTTCCTGGCGGGAGTCGCGGTCAGCGACGTCATGGCGCGTGGCTGGTCGAGCAGGAAGCCCTGCGCGTAGTCGAGCCCGACGGCCGACAGCCAGTCGCGCACGGCCGGCGTGTCGACGCGCTTGGCGACGCAGGACAGGCCGAGAACCTTGGAGGCCTGCGCGATCGCCACGACCAGCGCCTGCGGCACGCGGTCTTTCATCGCGACGGCCGTGATCTTGGGATCGAGCTTCAGGAACTTCAGCGCGGACGAGCCTAACCAGCGGATCGCGTTGTGATGGAACGTGAAGTCATCGAGCACCACGTGGCAGCCGATCTTTTCGCAGGCCTGGACGAACATGTCGACGTCGCGGACCTGCTCCACGCAGGACTTCTCGGGGATCTCGAAGCCGATGGCCTTGGCCGCGATCTTGTGATTCTTGAGCGAAGCGGCGACGAAACTGGCGAACTTGGGATCGGCGATGGTTCCCATGCCCACGTTCACCGAGAAGCTGGATGGATCGCCTTCCCAGACGGCGCGGTTGGCGGCCAGCCAGGAGAGCAATTGCTCGACGACGATGCGGTCGAGATCCGAATTCGCGCTCGGGTCATGCACGTCCTGCAACACGCGTTCGGGCGCCACGCCGAATTCATTGTCGGCGTGCGCGTCGCGCACCAGCACTTCGAAGCGGCGCGTGCCGCCGCTGCCTTTCAGCTTCACGAGCTGCTGAACGTGGAGCTCGAAAATCTGGCCGTAGTACTCGAACTGTCCGGGGCCCGCGGACAAGGCCGGCGCCTCGTCGACGAATTCCGGCTCGACGTTCATGTCGGCGTCGGCGTCGGCTGCTGCCAGCGCTTCGACTTCAGTGGTTTCTTCTTCGCCGCTGACGCCGTCGGCGTACATCGGATCGAGCGCGATCTCCTGCGCGGGCGGCTCGTCCTGGATCAGCTCGGGAATCGCCTCCGCCTCGAGCTTGAGCTCGAGCTTCGGCAGGCGGTCGGTCTGCACGACACGCAGGTCGGGCCGCTTCGCTTCCGGCGCGGCCGGACGCGACGCGCCTTTGAGCAGCGACTTCGGATCGATGTCGGAGATTTCGAATGCGATGGAATCCGTTTCCGCGCTGCCGCTCGGGCGCTGCTGCTGCGCGGCAGGTTTCGCCGGTGCCGCTGGTGGACGAGCCGGCGGTGCCGGCGCCCTCGCGGCCGGCGGTGCGGCCTTCGCTTGCGGCGCGGGTGCCGGTGCCCTGGGAGGCACAGCGGGACGCGCGGGCGGGGCCGGGGGCGCCTTGGCCTGCGGTGCCGGCGGACGTTGCGGTGCGGCGGGTGCGGCGGGCCTTGC
>DASTXR010000118.1:0-9167 GCA_035765415.1 Steroidobacteraceae bacterium
AAACCCGTTGGTGAACGAAAGTTTTGATGCGTTCGGCAAGCGGCGCGGTTCAGATTGGGCGGGAAGCCCGAGCGGCGCAGACTGGACTGCAATCGCGAGCACGACACGGCGCGGATACACCGATCACTCGATGCTCGACAACCTAGAACTCATTCACATGAATGGGCGCGTGCAGGATCCGTACTTAGGGAGGTTTGTGTCGGGGGACCCGTATATCACTGAGCCCGGAACTACGCAGAACTACAACCGATACGGCTATGTGCACAACAGACCGCTCACCTATACGGATCCGAGTGGGTTCGACGTTGTCTGCGGTGCGCCGCAAGCGATATACACGAGTACGCCTAGCCCTAGCTACCAGGAGACCCTGGACGGCAAGACCTACAGGAATGGCGCCATAACGTCTCTGAGCTATTACACATCATGCGAATATGTCCCGAATGTGCCTGCCGGGGCTGACCGGAACGGTGAGAGGCACGACGACTCGGTGCTCGAAAAGATTGAACGGAAACTTAGAAGGGCGGTTGAGTGGGTTTGCGAGAATCCCGCCATCACGTGGGGTGGCCAACTTCAGCTGAATGCGGGCTTCTTCAATTTGTTTGGGTTCGAAGGGCAGGTTTCGTTCTCAGCTACTTCGCACGGTCAACTCGTCTGGGCTCAAAGCGCAGGCGCTGTCGTCGGCTTCAATCAGGGGGTCGTAGGAAGCTTAAGCTGGCAAGGCGGCGTATCGACAACCGACGCGCCGGCTTGGCTTTCCACTTTTCACACAATTGGCGGAGAAGTAATTGTCGCCGATGGCATCGGATTAAGCGGAGGTGGGGCAATGTCGACAGACTTCTCAAGTCTCAGTGGCAGCAAATTTGCAAAAGGTGGGATAGCGTTTGGAAAAGGTGTTGTGGCAGGTGCGAACAATCAGAACGGAATACAGCTTGCCACTGGCACGCTGTGCAACTTGGTTTCGCAATCAGAATGAATAGGAAGCTACTCGTGAAGAAAAGAATTGCTTCTGTAGTTCGAGCCCATTGGAAGCAGTTTGTGTGGATTTGGCTATTCCCTATTTTGTTCTTTGCGTCCATTTTCCTGCCTGCATCCGAGCGAAATCTATCGCTCTTCGTATACGCAATTGTTTTTCCAGTCCTTATTCTTTGCGTCTACATCGCCTCTAAGCCACTGCGCGACCGCCTAGTTCCTCTCGGCCAAGGAATTTTCTTGATCTTCATCGTGCCGTTTCTCATTTGGGTAATCCTTATTTTCGCGCTGTTTGGACTCTATGCCGCATTCAAGGCAATTAGCGCCTAGGTCATAGGAAGGTAGGAGAACAGTCAGTGGGTGCGCACTGGAACGATTCAAAATGATTTAGCACAGCGGAAATTGCAACCATCAGTGAGTCTGGACGCGAACGAAAGCGAGAAGATTGCTGAGCTTTCGCTCTCGAAATGCTTGAATCTGTAGTCAAGTCGCTGGGTATCTGGCGAGAATAGATATCCCCCTCCTTGAACCGGCGTTATGTCCACGCGTTATGTTCCTGTGCCCCGCGTCACTTAATCGCCATCCGACGCCTCTTCGCGCCAGCGCCTACTCAAACCCAGGGGATAAAGTCACGGCTCCGATGTCGCCAGGTCTGTACCTTGAGCGCACCGGAGAAGAACAACGCCGTCAAGGCGATGGGGGCTAGGGTGCTCATTTGATGGCCAGCCGGATAGCGCTGTGGGTCTTGGCGTTGGGTTTCGCGGCAAACGCCGCCGCCCAGTCGCCTGCCATTCAATACGCCGAGCCCGTGGCGCTTGCCCTCAAATCCGGCACGGCGCAATTCGACGCTTACGGCCGCCGCTTCTCGCTGACGCTCGTCGACAACGACCGCGTGCTGAACAAGCTGTCCGCGCAGCGCAAGCAACAATTACAGTCCTACAAGCTGCTGCGCGGCTCGCTCGATGGCGCCCCCGGATCCTGGGTGCGGCTCACCGAAACTCCCGCGGGCGTCGAAGGTGCGATCTGGGATGGGCGCGACTTCTACACCGTCACGCGCTACGACCGCATCGCGGATTTCCTGACGACGCCGCTGGACGCGGTGGGAGGCCAGACGGTGGTGTACCGGCTGTCCGATTCGATCGACGTGCTGCCGCGCGAATTCTGCGCGCTGGCCGGCGATACGCCTTTGTCCAAGGCCGCGAACGGACTCGAGCAGTACCAGTCACTGGTGCGCGAAATCGAAGCGGGTGTGCTCGGCCCGCAGCTCACGCGCCAGATCGAGATCTCGCTGATCGGCGACACGGATTTCCAGGCCGCCGAAAGCGCCGATCCCACGGCGGCGATGCTGGCGCGACTCAACATCGTCGAAGGCATCTTCAGCGAACAGGTGGGCCTGCTCATTCTCGCCACCGACGTGCGGCTGATGGCGCCGGGCGCGGATCCGTTCACGGCGACCAAGGGCGCAACGCTGCTCGAGCAGCTCGGCGCCTATCGCAAGTCCACGGCGGAAGTGCGCGCGCGCGGCCTCGCACACCTGATGACGGGCAAGGATCTCGACGGCACCACGGCCGGCATCGCCTACGTGCGCACGGTGTGCGACGTGGAGCGCGGCGTCTCGGTGAGCTCGCGATCCTTCGGCACCACGATCTCCGCGCTGGTCATGGCGCATGAGCTCGGCCACAACTTCGGCGCCGAGCACGACGGCGAAGCGGGCACGATCTGCGAGGGCACGCCCGGCGGCTTCATCATGGCGTCGTCGGTCAGCGGCTACTCCACGTTCTCGCAGTGCAGCCTCGAGACCATGGAGCCGGTCATCGCGTCGGCGGACTGCGTGGCCCCGGCGTCCTACGCGGATGTCACGGTGGACGCCGGCGTGACGTCGGTGTCGGGCGAGGGCGGCGTGCCGTTCGGCCTGCCGTTCGTGGTGCGCTCCACGGGCAATACGACGGCGATGGACGCGGTGCTCACCATCACGCTGCCTAACAACGCTGCCTACACCATCGACTCGGCGGCAAGCTCGCTCGGCAGTTGCCAGGTGTCGGGGCTCGTCGTCAACTGCCAGATCGGCGCGATGCCTGCGGAAGCCAGCGCGCAGGTGAACGTGGTCGCGCGCAGCACCGCGGCGGCCAACTTCGTGGTGCAGGCGCGCGTGACGGCCGCGAACGATCGCATCACCTCCAACAACAACCGGCAGCTGGCGGTCACTCTGCGATCGGGCGTGGACGCGGCGGTGGTGTTGTCCACCAGCGCCGGCGAAGTGGCGCTCGGCGCGCCCATCGAGGCCTACGCGGACGTGAGCTCGCTGCGCGCGATGCCGCTGCGCAACGCGACTCTGTCGCTCAACCTGAACCAGCCCGTGACGCAGGCAAACATGCCGGGCGCCACGTGCACCACCAATGCCTCGTCGGTGAGCTGCACGATCGCCGATCTTCCGGCCGGCTCCACTCGGCGGCTGTCCGTGCAGGCGACCACGCAGGTGGCGGGCCCGCTGTTCGCCAGCGCCAGCGTGAGCGCGGTGGGCGACGGCGACCTCAGCAACAACAACGCCAGCACCACGGCCTGGGTGCAGGCGGAGCGCGACGTCGAGATCACCGCGGGGTCGGCCATCGTGGATCTGGGTGTGGCCACGGTTTACACCGTGCCGTACTCGGTGCGCTCGCGTGGCCCTCTGCCTACCGGCGATGTCGTGCTGACGATATCGATGCCGTCGAGTTCGGTGGCGGTGGACTCCATCGACGCGGGCGGAACCACGTGCACGCGGCCGGATGCCCTGACTATTCGGTGTGAGCTGGGCGCGTTGGCGCCGGGCGCGACGCGCGCCGTGTCGCTGCGTGTCCATGGCGCGGCTCCCGTCAGCGGCAGCATCGGCGCGGCCGTCGAGGCGGCTGGCGACGCCTACCTCGCTAACAACTCTGCCGGCGTGCAGTTGCGCATCGATCACGTGGTGGACCTGGGCGTGGTGATGGCGTCGGGCGGCTCCGGCGTGGAAGACGCGCCGCTCACCGGCCAGGTGTCGCTGCGCTCGAACGGGCGGCAATCGGCAACCGGCGCCACGCTCGACATCGCGCTGCATTCCGCGGGTACGCTGCGCGCGGTGTCCATTCACAATGGCGAGGCCTGCACGCTGGTCGACGCGCAGCGCGCGCGTTGCGCGCTGCCCGCGATGGCGCGCAATGCGCAGCTCTACGTCGATTACAGCGCCGAGTTCGCGGAGCCGGGTAGTTACGACGTCAGCTTCGTCACCACGACGCCGGGCGATACCGCTGCCGACAACGACACGCTGACACGCGCGGTGCTGGTGCGTCCGTTCTACGACGTCGCGGTCGCGGGTGACCTGAACATGGGAGAGTTGTTCGGCGGCGAGGCACGCGTGAAGACTTTCACGGTGACCACCGATCGGCGCGCGATCGCGACCGCGCGATTCGTGGCCGCCCACGCGGCGCCGGCGGTGAGTGTCGAGTCCATCAGCGCGGCCAGCGGCGGCGCGGCTTTCGGCCACTGCCGTATCGAGGCCGATGGCGGCGTTTGCGATTTCAGCGACCTGGCGGCGTTCGCCAGCGTCGATGTCACCGTGACCTATCGCGCCGCGCAGGGCACGTTCGCGGCCAAGGCCGCCGTGAGCGTCACCACCAGTGGGGATGTGATCAGCACCAACAATGCGCAGAGCGCGGCGGTGCAAACGCATGGCATGACGGACCTGGAGCTGCGCGCAGATTCGAAGATGAGCGGGCCGATGTCGAGCGCGCTGAGCTTTCCGCTGATCTCGGTGATCAACGGTGCGGAAGTGGCGTACGGCGCGCGACTCGAAGTGACGCTGCCGGCGCAGGTCACCTTGGTGAGCGTGTCGGCTTCGAATGCCACCTGCAGCGGAACCAGCGTGCTGCGTTGTGATTTCACCAAGCTCGATCCGCTCGCGACGGCCACCGTGTCGCTCAATGTGCGCGGCACCGCCACCGGCAATTTCGTAAGCGCGCTCAAGCTCACCGCCAGCAACGACAACAACCCTGCCAACGACAACCGCGATGTGGCCGTCGAAATAGCCGGCGGCGATCCCGCGGCGGCGAGCAGTGGTGGCAGCGCCAAAGGCGGCGGACGCATGGAGTGGCTCGCCCTGGTCCTGCTGCTCTCACTGGTGCTGCGCCGCTGCTTTCAAATGCGGGCCGCCCGGCAAATACCGGGCGGCCCAACACGCTGATCGATCAGAACTTCACGTTCACGCGGGCATACCAGAAGCCACCATTGGAGCCGAAAGGACCACCACCGTTGGGATAGACCTGACCGTTCGAGAGACTATTGGTCAGGACATAGATCGGGTTGACCTCGGTGGCCATGATTTTGTCCGGATAGGTGTTGAACAGATTGGACGCACCTACCGCCATCGTATAGGTATCGTCGAACGTGTAGCTCGCCTCCAGGTCGGTCGTGGCCTTCGAGCTGAAGGTCTGCCCGGGGAACTCCTGCTCCAGGCTGAAGGAGCTGTAAAAGTTCTCACGCGCCGTCAGCGTGAAATCGCCGATCGCGTAGCTCGCGACCAAGGTTGCGCGATGCTTCGGGATGGTGCCTTCGATGTCAGCCCTCTGGGCATCACCGATGATATCGGCGTCGAACGCCGTCACTTCCGTGTCGTTGTAGTTATAGGCCAGCGACAGGTCGAGCGAACCTGAGCCCAGCGACGACCGATAGGTACCGACGAAGTCGAGGCCTGTCGTGCGGGAGTCGTAGGCGCTGGTCGGATACTGCACGTCGCCGCCTTCGCCCACGGCCAGAAGGGCGGGCTCGGCAGCGATGTCCGCCGCGGTCACGCTATAGGTCTGCGACAGACCGATACGGTCACTCACCTCGATCACGTAGGCGTCGAGCGTCACCGTCAGGTTTTCCAGGGGCTCGAACACGAAGCCCAGGCCGAAGTTGGTCGACTCTTCAGGCTTGAGCGCGGTGGCACCGAAATATTGCGCGATCGGATTGGTGACCGGATACGTACCCGTCTGGACCTGCACACCGTTGGTGAACGCGGTGGTCAGGATCTGCACGTTGCTCTGGCCCGGCGACGGCGCGTGAAAGCCGGTGCCGACCGTGCCGCGTAGCGAGAACGTCGGCGTGATCTCCCACAGAGCGTTCACCTTGCCGACAGTGGTGTTGCCGAACGTGTTGTAGTCCTCGAAGCGCCCAGCCACGCCTAGCGAGAAGGATTCGGTCAGGTCGGCTTCCACGCTCACATAGGCGGCATAGTTATGCTGCTTGTATGCATTGGCGGCGTCCGGGCTGGTGCCGCCATAACCGCTGGCACCCGGAAAAGACATCGTGACGGTGGAGTTGTAAGCGTAAACACCCGGAGACGTTTGGGTATAGAGCGGCTGAGTGATGTATGGCCCGATGCCATAGGATTGTTCGTCGCCCTCGGTCGCCTCATAAGTCTCCTCGCGGTATTCCGCGCCGAACCCGACCGTCAGCGGGCTGGTCAGGCCGGCGTCGACTGACCAGACGAAATCGCTGTTCACGACGGTCTCTTCCTGAATCAGCGTACCGAACTCGAATGAACTCTGAGTATCCGGACCATAGGTAGGGCTCAGCGAGTCGTACATCGACATCGTCAATTCGTTCTTGCTGACCGATGCCGAAAAGTCGTAGGTCAGGTTCTCCGAAAAATTGCCTTTGACGCCCGCCACGCCGTACGCCTGGCCTTTCTCACCCACGAACTGCGGCGTGAAACCCGCCGGGTACATTTCCGTGTACGAGAAGGTGTTGCCATCCATGACGAATCCGCCTGCGGGGCAGGTCGCGTTGCCTGCGGGGCAGGCGGTCAGGTAGATCGGATGAGCAAAGGCGCCATTTGCGCCCAGGGTGTGAACGACGCCTGCCGTGTCTTCCGCCGTGAAGGATTCGGGCGAACGGAAGTTGAAGCTTTCCGTGATCTCCGAATGGGCGAAATTGCCGAACGCATAGATCTGGGCAGCCTCGGTCACGTCATAGGTGAAGTTGACCACGGACTTCCAGCCGTCGGCGGGCGAGGTGCCAAAGAGCTGGACCGGATCCGGATAGTTAGGCAGCTGGTCGGCCATTTCCGGATGCGCCTCCGCGAACAGGACGGCGGCAGGACGCGTCTCGTTGCGGAAGGTGCCGCCGTCATCGTTGTATTCGGCTGCCAGCGAGATGAAGCCGCTCTCCCCCAATGCCACGCCGAGATAGGCTGCAACCTGTGCGGCGTCGCCGTCGCCGCCATCGTCCAGATACTGGCCGTAGCGGGTGTTGATCTCGACGCCTTCTTCCTTCTTGAGCGAGTAGTTGATGACACCGGCGATAGCATCCGTACCGTATTGCGCGGTCGCTCCTTCGCGCAGGATTTGCAGGCCGCCGAAGGCGATGCTGGGCAGGACGGCGAGGTCCGCACCCTGAGACAGCGCGTTGGTCGGGTCACTGGCCGCAACCTGCACCAGCGCAGCCCGGTTGAGACGCTTGCCGTTGATCATGACCAGCGTCATGTCGCCCGCGAGGCCGCGCAGCGACGGCGCGCGAACAAAGGTCGAGGCGTCGGAAATCTGGTTCTGCTGAACGTTGAAGCTGGGAACGACATTCTTGAGGACTTCAAGCATGTCGGCGGCGGGCTGCGTCTTCAGTTCGGCGGTGCCGATGAAGTCGACGGGAGAAGCCGAGTCGGTGACTGACCGGTCGGTTCGGCGGGTACCGAGCACATAGATTTCCTCCAACGGCTTTGCTGCCTCTGACTCTGCCTCAGCGTTCGCGTCGCCCGCTTCTTGCGCGTGTACCTGCGAGCCCGCGAGTGCGAGCAGGATGCCCGCATGGATTGCGGATAGGCGGGGGAGCTTTTGTCCCGATTTCAGTTTCATAAACTTGCGACCTCCCAAAGTAGTTTGATTTTTTGACTCGCGACGTACTCCCCTCGTGTCCGTCGCGGTTTCGATGGTCTAGCCGTGCCTTTTCGTAGTGCGCACGGCGTTGGGTAAGTCATTGCAATAAGCCGGCCATCAGGCCGCTGAAGTCGTTGCGAACACGCACTTGCGTTCCGACTTCGACGCTGACGGGCGCCGCAGGAAGAGACATTTTCTCTTGGTTTTTTCGAGCTTTATTGCGCCGGGCAACGACGGCCGGAGAGCCGACAAAACGTTGTTAGGACGACTCAGGATAAGGACGGAATGCTCGACGTTGACTGCACTGTGTCACCGCATCGCGCACGAATCCGCTCCGTTTTCGCGCCATCGCAAGTTCTCGATGAACTTCGCGACGCACTGGCGTGCTCGGCGTTTGCGCACTCCTGGTGCACGCGAAGAAGGACATCCGAGCGGCGGGACTGCGGCGCGGCGAGTCGCTCAAACTCCGCTCTGCATCAGTCGACTTCAATCGCCGACTGCTGACTTGCGAGGGGCAAACAAGCATCACCGGATTCCGCCGGAGTGACCTGCGCCATCATTTCGCCTCGCGCCCGGCTCAGCGCGGTGGCGGGTTATCCGTCGTTCTCGCCGTTCGGCATCAACGGCGCTTACTACTACGGCAAGCTGGTGTACACGTTCTGACGAAGGATTGTCAGAGGCAAAAAAAGGGCGAGCAGTGATGCTCGCCCGTTCTCTTTGGCGCGAAGAATTATTTGACGAGCTGAACTTCGATTTCGACCAGCATGCCCGGGGCCACGAGACCCGCGACCTGCACGGTGGAACGCGCCGGCAGATTCGGCTGTTCCTTGGTCCCGAAGAACTGCGTGTACGCAGCCATGAATCCTTCGAAGTCCATGCGGCCCCCCTTGGCGGGGTCACCGACCAGGTAGACAGTCATCGCGACGACGTTGCCGAAGCCGAGCTTCATGGCGTCGAGGGATTCCTTGATGCGCGCGAAGGTGGAGAGCGCCTGGATCTTGGTGTCGCCCCAATAGGCCGCGGTACCGGGCTCGGCCTTGGCGTCCAGCGGCGCGGGCGTCGTGCCGCTGTGGAAGATGATCGTCTTGCCGGCCGGCACCTCGACCGCGCGCGCGATCGGGAAGGTGCTGCCGCCGGGCAGCGGATGACGGACGACGTCCGCGGCCGTGGCCGCGTTCATCGACGCCATGGCGATCGCGCCGCCGACCGCGGCGTGCAGCAGGGCTCTCGAGCTGACTATTCTGGACATGGTGACTCCTTTGGGATGGGGCGGTGCCGGGCACCAAAAGTCGTAGTTGGGCCAGCGCTCGCGATTTTCTTTGCTTCAGCTCA
>DASTXR010000119.1:0-8999 GCA_035765415.1 Steroidobacteraceae bacterium
GCGGCATCGAGAACCTTCCCCAAAGATGGGCTGCAACCTTCCTTACGGTCGATTCGTATAGACCTTCATGAGCACACGAAGTCCCGGAATCCTGCTGGCTGCCTTCCTGTTGAGTGCTTCGGGATTCGCTGCCGCTGCGAATGCGGTTGCGGACCCGGGCGCACACATCGCGTACTTCGGGAACTACCGGGTCTCCGGCGATCATTTGCTGGGCATCGACCGGTTCATCACCGACGACGGCCAGGACACGATGTTGATCTCGGATTACTCATCCGGGGTCGTCCGCCGATTGTTCCCTGCGCCGGATGATGCATTCGTGATGGGGCCGGGATTCGCTTCCGCGTCGCCGGTAGAGCTCACCGTCCGGTTTGTCACGGATGATCGAGGCACTATCAAAGGTATCTCTCTTCGGCGAGCCGATGGAACACAGGCTTTTGCGGAGCGAGTACCGCTCAACCAGGAAGAGGTGTCCTTCGAGCAGGCGGACGCGAAGCTCGCCGGGACGTTGTTCATGCCCGCGAACGAGGGTCCGCACCCGGCCATCATCCTGCTGCACGGTTCCGGTCCTCTCACCCGATACAAATTCGGGCCCTATCCGCATTTCTTCACGTCACTGGGGTTTGCCGTCTTGATCTACGACAAGCGCGGAACCGGGTCTTCGACCGGCCTCCGAATGGATGCTTCGACCGGCACCGTCATGAAGGCATCGTACTATCCAGACGACCTTGCGAACGATGCGCTGGCCGCGCTGAGTTTCCTTCGACGACACGAGGGCATCGACTCCGACCGGATCGGTTTCTGGGGTTCGAGCGAAGGCGGAATGCTTGCGACATTCGTGGCCTCCCGCTCGAAAGACGTCGCGTTTGCGATCAACTCGTCGGGCTTCATGGAGCCGCTGTGGCAGACACTGCACTGGCAAGTCGGGGCCATCCTGCGTGCGGCAGGTGCGCCGGCCGCCGACATCGACAGACAGCAGGCATTCGTGGACTTGTGGATGCGCGTCGCGCGGACGGGAAAAGGATGGGAAGAATTCAAGAAGCGAGAGCAGCATCTCGTCGAATCCAATGGCTCGTGGATTTTTCAGTCGCGAGGGCCGTTCACGTCAGTGGAGCAACTGCGCTGGGATTGGGACCACGTACTGACCTTCGATCCCCTGCCTGCACTCGAAAAGGTGACATGCCCCGTGCTCGGAGTATTCGGCGAATTGGACACCGCTACGCCCGCGGCAAGAACCGCGGAGAACATGCGCCGGGTACTGACGCGAGCGGGCCACCAGGACTTCATGATCAGGATCTTTCCGAACGCCGGCCATTCGCTATCGGAGCTGCCTGCGAAGAGTCGAATGGCACCGGGAGTGTTCGAGACGTTGCGCTCCTGGTTGCTGACCCACGTGAGGCCGGAGGCAGCAGGTTGAGGCTTCCTTTACGACGCTGACCCGCCACCCGGCGCGTGCTCCGCGAGGATCCGGACCTTGCCCGCCTCGTATTCCCGCTTCGAAAGCACGCCTGTCTCGTGGAGGCGCGCATGCTCCCGCATCTCATCCCGCAGATGCAGTGCTTTCGAAGGGCGGCGCGCGGCCGCGGCGATTCGCACGTGCGCCGCGAGCTTGACCAGGAAAGGCCGCAACGCCCGGCCCAATCCGAGCATGCCCGTGTGCTCGAACAGCCTTGCCCGACCGTGAATGCTGAACACTGCAAGGGTCTCGGTCGTCCGGTATGCGCACACGAATCCCGCTGCGACGGCGAGAGTGGATGCGATCAGGCAAGCCACGAGCCAATCGACGGGTGCGGCCGAGCCCTGCACACGCAAGCCGCTTGCGACAGCGAGGGCCACCAGGACAAGCGTGGCAATGAGCCACCAGGTCGCGACGTGCCGTGACCTGCGCACGGATGGGTCGACGAACCGCAGGTCGAGCACATATTCCGCCGACACCGACTGGGCGCGTTGCACACACACGACCAGGTAGAAGTAGTCGATGATCGCAAGACTCAGCACGCGGCGCCGGAATCGGTCCGGAACATCGACACGCGCATGTCGTCTGCGCGGTCTGTGGGGGTCGGGCACCGTGTGCTGCTCGTCCGATTCCAGCACGACGTATTCGCCTTCAGGCAAAGACCGCGGCGCTCCCATCACATCGATCCCACCACGTTCATGAATACGCCCTGGTGTCTGAAGCTCAGATCCGTCAGGTCTTCCGAGAAGTCGGTGAAGTTGTAGCCCACGCCGACCTTCACGTGCCCGCCGACGTATCGGTAGATGCCGATCAATGCGCCACGGCGACGATCGCTGAAGTCGGGCAGGTCGAGCATGCGGGCCTCGATCATGCCCTCCCAGTTCTCCCCGATCCGGTAATCGGTGCGCACGATGTAGAGCTGCGCCGTGTTGTCGAAGTACTCGGGCTGCTCGCGGGAAAGGCTCAACTGCCCCACGCGGTACGCGTACTTGCCGCCGATCGTCCAGCGGCTCGTCAGGTCGTAGGTGACGTCGAGCGAGGCAATGTTGCTCTTCTGGATGTACTGCGCGGCGAGGCTCTGCAGCGTCGTCTGCGCTGTCGTCGGCATGTTGTAGAAGTACGTGTACTTCGCCAGCACTTCGAGGCGGTCGCTGGAAACCGGGCGATAGCCGTAGCCGACCACGGCTTCGGTGTAACCGCCATCGTAGAACTGCCCCTGGGAGCTCGCGCTCGTCGAATGATTGAACTTGCCGATCACGCGCCAGTCGTCCGAGAGCTGATACTTGAAGTTGCTGCGGAACAGCCACGTATCGCGCTGGGTCTGCGTGGCATCCGGCTGTTGCGCATCGTCGGACCGATACTCGACGCCGCTCGAGAACTGCACCTGGTCGAACGCGTAACCGATGCGTATGCCGCCGGCCTGGCGCTCGGTCTTGGCGCCGGTCACGCTGTCGATGAGCGTACCGATTTCCGTATTGGCGCCGAAGTTCCAGCGATCGCGGGCCGTGAGCGACACGCCCGTGGCATGCGTCAGCCCCGACATCATGTCCGTGTCCTGGTATCGCTCTTCCAGATAGACGCTGCTGCTGTCCGACAAGCGCCGCTTCACGCCGGAGATCAGGTTGCCGCGCCTGCCTTCCAGGCCGTTGTCGGCGCGCTCGTTCTCGAGCGCGTAGTTGAGATACAGGTTGGTGCGGTCGGAGACCATATAGCTCGTTCCGAGTTTTCCGCCGGCGCCGAGATCTCCGCCGGAAACCTCCGCATCGAGCCGCAGCTCTTTGCCGAAGCGATATGTGCCGCCGACGCCTGCGCGTCCGTTGTCCTCGCGGCTCTCGGTCCTCGACACGGTATCCTGCACGAACCCGTAAGCGCGCCAGTCCGTGCGCGAATCGAATCCCAGGGTGACGATGGCGTCGGTGCGCTCGCCCACCTGCTGGGTCAGCGGCACGACAGGCGAGAAGTCCTCGCGTTCGTCCTTGCGAACGCCGGTTCCCACGCTCCAGCTCGGGGAGAGCTGGTAACTCACATTCAGCTCTTGCGCGCTCGTCTGCAATCCCAGGTCCTGGATCTTGCGATCCGCCTTCGCGGTCACATTCAGGTGCTCGCCGATCGGCATGCGGATAATGCCGCCGTAGTGCTTGAGGTCAGTGAGCGTGGAGAAGCCCGGCGCCGAGTAGCCGCCGTCCAGGTTCTGCGAGTACAGCGCCAGGCGACCTCGACTGTTGTCGATGAAATCGCCGAACCCGACGCTGAGATCCGCGCGATACCCGCGTGCCTCGGCGTCGTCGAACGCGAGCGGATCGCCGCCGTCGAAGCCGTAGCCGCCGTCATCCGAATAGAGCGAGCTCGATACCAGTCCCTCGCTTTTCGCGCTCTGCACCTTGAACCACGAATCCGCACTCTTGCGCAGCGTGAGATCGGCGCCGAGTACGCCGTTGCCGTCCCCTTCATCGCTGGTGTTGCCGGTCAGGCCGACCTTTATGTAGTCATTCAGCCAGTAGTGGCCCGCGCCGCCTTTTGTGAGCGTCTTGATCTCGTTGAAGCCGGGCGAGTACTCGTAACGCACGACGAGGTAAGCCTCCTCACCGCTCGCGCCACCGCTGCGCACCAGCAGGTTGTCGTCGCCCGTCGACGAGAGCGGCTCGGACAGCAGAATGCGGCCCTGCAGATAGTCGACGTCGTAGTCGAGCGAGGGCCGCAGGTTCACGACGCCGGTCACGAGTCCTGAGTCCTTGTCGCGCATCTCGATGCGCACGCGCTCCGAGCCGGCCAGGATGTCCTGGTTGTGCAGGAAGTAGAGCGATCCTCCGGTGCCGCGGAACTCGTCGCGCCCGGCGACCGTGCCCGGCTGCGCCGCGAAGGCATCCACGGAGACACGCTGCTCGCCGAAAGAGGTGATGGCGTCGGATTGCCAGTGTGCATTGGCGCCGTACAGCCCGCGATCCACCTGCGCCAGCTCGTTGTCCGAGTAGTTCGTCGTGAAGTTGCCCCACAGCGCGTGGTTCTCGCCCTTGTTCACCTTGAGATAGAACTTGCCCAGCGTCGGGGCGGCTTCATCGACGACGCCTTCGTCACCGAACGTCGGATAGTGATTGTCCGAATCGATACGTCGGAACAGCGAGTCCGGCGATTTGTCGAGGAAATTGCTGAACAGATCCTTTACCGGCCCTTCGCGGGTATCGGCGCTCGCGGTGACGCGCCAGTGATCGCCGAACTTCTGCGTTCCGTAGAAGGCGAGGCGGCCGTCGAGCGACGAGTCATAGTCGTACGGAGCGTTCTGCCCCTGCAGCAGCTTCGCATCGCCCGTGGTTTCACTCTTCGAGAACGTGAAGTCGGCCATGCCGACGAAGAACCGGTCGCTTTCCGGGAACTCGAGATCGCGCAGGTAGAGGTTGCCGTTGCCGTCCGGATCGAGCACGGCGACTTCGACGGTGTGAGTTCCCGTCGGGAAAATTTCCTCGGCAATGAAGTTGCCGCGCGGATCGACCGGCACCTGGCGGCCTGCCAGCCACACGGTGTGCCCTTCCGGTATGCCGTCGCCGCGAATGGTCACCGTGCCGCTGCTCAGGCGGATGTTCTGTAGCGCGAGACCGTTTTCACCGTAACTTGCGAGCAGCTGCGCATCGGGCCTCGGCGCACTCTCCACGGGCAGCGGGAAGTTGTCGGGTTCGGCGCCGAACCACGTCGTTACGCCGGGGGCTTCTTCCATCGACATCAAGGCGACCGTGTTCTCTCCGGACTCGAAGTTGGTCGTCAGCCCTACGACGTCGGCTGCAGCGACCTGCTCCGTCCCTTCGGTGTGTTGCACGGGGCTCGGGACGGGACTCGCCTCCCGCTCTTCGCGCAGGACCCACAGCGACTGGGCATTCGTGTCGTCGAATCTGCCGTCGTCACCCACCGCGCGAAGAACGTACTTGAACTCGAGGCCCGTCGCAGGCACGTACCGCGCATCCGGACGCCACTCGGCGATGCCATCCGGGTCGACATGCAGGATGGCGCGCGGCGTACCCAGCACAGACTCATCCGCGCCGAAGATTCGCACCTCGGCGCCGCGGATGAACGTGGAGTAGTTAGTGTACATCTTGAAGTACACCGCATCGGCCACCGGCGGTTCGTTACCCGCCTGGCGCACCGTCGCGACCTGCGGAGCAGCCGTGACGCCCAGCCGGGGCCGTGACTTCATGTTGTCGAACTGGAACTGGATGTTCGCCTTCTCGAGCGCCACGTCCGTGCAACGCTGCACGTCGGCAGAGCTCCTGTCCGGATCGTCGATAGGTTTGCCATCCACGCTGATGTGCATCAGGTTGATGCCGTACTGGCTCTTCGGCGTCAGCTCGCGCGTGAGGCGTGTGATATCGACGCCTTCGTAGTCGTCGCGCACCGCAAGCTCGTCGTACACGACCTGGACGACCACGTACGAGTCCTCTCCCTGGATGAAGCCGTGGTCCACCACGTCCGGCGATTGAACGTAGCCACGTCCTTCGTGTTCGGCCTGTTCCGGCGCGAGCTGCATCTGTTCCCGTATCGTCTGCATCGCCCGCTGCGCGCGGGACGCGGAGAGACCGATATCGTCGCCATACACACTGGCGGTTCGACGGTCGAGCGTCTGGTTTCCGGTGTAGCCCACGAAGCGCAGGCGAACATGATCGCGAGCGCTGATTTCCGCCATCGCGCGACGCAAGCTCTCCGTGTAACCCGGCGGGATGATGGCGCGCCCGTTCTCGAGCTGGAGCGGCGCGATAGTGCCCCAGGGCGGGTCGTACACCCGCGTCACCATTTCGTCCGAGTTCTCGTCCGGACACATCTGCGGTTCCTCGGGCAGATCCTGCAGAGGATCGTCGTGCCAGAACTGCACTTCGACACGGCGATTCATCGCACGTCCTTGCGCGGTGTCGTTGGGCCCCAGCGGCGCCGTGGCGCCGCGACCTTCGCTGGCGATCACGGCATCCGGCAGCTTCAGCGCCTCCTGCACGACGAGCGCCACGCGATGCGCTCTCGCTTTCGAGAGTGCAAGCGCGTCGCCGTAGATCCGCTGATTCCGCTCGCTGAGGGGCGCATCGTCCGTGTAGCCGATGAGCTTGACGACGACGTTCTGCTTGTCCTTCAGGTTGTCGAGCGCCTTGTGCACGTGCTCGATGAAGTCGGCAGGCACCACCGTCGTCTCATCGGCATAACGGAGCGGCGGCACGAGATTCTTCAGTCGCGCGCGGCGCCCCTGCCCCTCGATGAATCGCATCTTGCACAGCGCCTGGACGCGGCAGACCTTCACCTGTTTCACGTTCGCCTGGACCAGTACTTCCTCTTCCGCGACGTGTATCGCGGGCTCGTCGTACCAGACCTCGACTTCCACGCGGCGATTGAGCGCGCGGCCTTTGGCCGTGGCATTCGATGCAATCGGCTTCGTGTCGCCCGCCCACTCGTACGAAACCGCATCGGGCGGGAGCAGAAGCGCTTTTTGCAGGTACTCCGCCACCTCGCCGGCGCGCTCGCGCGACAGCCCCGCGTTGTCACCGAACGTCTGCACGAGTGCGCCCGAGAGCCGCTGGTCGTCCGCATGACCGACGAGATGCAACCGGACGTTGTGCCGGTCGCGAAGCTTGTCGAGCGCTTCGCGCAGCATGTCGACGTGTTTCTCCGGGATGCGCGCGACGCCGGAGTCGAACCGCACGGCCGGAACGACGTTCTTCAGCTTCACGGTCTCGAATCCATCGCGCGCGACCATCTGCTTCTCGAGCGTGTCGCCCGCATCGGTCTCGATCTGATTCAGGTCGCGGACCCACTTCGAGAACGGCTGATCCGCTGGCAGCTGCCGCTCGACGACTTCTCCAATCTCCGCCTGTCCGACGGACTGCGCATGAGCTGCGCACGCCAGCAGCGCGCAAACTACCACCGTGTATCTGGAGTTCTGCATACGGATCACCTGTCCGCTCCCGCGCGTGCCGGCTTCGGCGGCGCGCCGCGACGCCAGAAGACTTCTGGCTCGACCTCGAGCGCATAGCTGGAATCTGCCGCCTTCCACGCATCCAGGATTTGCTGCTTCACTACCTTCAGGCGCTGTTGCACGAGCTGCTCATCCTCGACGTCGCCCAGGTAAGAGAGCCGCAGGACGGAAGGCGCCTTGCGCAGCTCGGCGAGCAGCAAGTCCATGCGCGACTGCCACTGAATCCGCATTTCCGTGGTGCCCGGCTCGAAGACCGCATCCGCGAGATCGAGGCTGACTGCGCGGTGAATCGATGCACCGAAGTTGAAGCGCAACGTCTTGCCGCGCGTCGCGCGCTGCGTGACCACCCGATCCGTGGATGACCGATAGCCGCTCGGCAGCGTGCGGTCATCCAGCTTCAGGACGAAGTTGCTGCCGCGGCCCTCGTGCGGCACCGCCGCGCAGGTGATGTGGAAGCGGCCGTGCGCATCCGTGAGTGCAACCAGGCCGTTGGTGGTGACGAGTCGCACGCCCGAAAGACCGTCCTCGCCCGCTTCCTGCAGTCCGTTTCGATTGGCGTCGTCGAACACCTTGCCGGTGACGTCGGTACAGTCGAAGGTCGGGTCCGGCACGATTCGTACGGTCGCGGTGGCTTCACCCGACAGGGCTCTGCCCGTGAAGGCATGCACGGCCTGTGCGCGATTGACGAACTCGCCTTCACTGACGCCCGTGCCGACCGCGAGCAGGAGCACCACGGTGCGCTGGGCCGACGGCCCCACGCTGAGGTTGCTCCAGTAAAGCTCGCGGCCCGCGGTGGTGGGCTCGGTCTTCACTCCGTCGATTTGCGCGGACCCGGGAACGTAGTGGAACCCCGCCGGAAAGCGGTCCGCGACGCGAACGTCGTGAAGTGGCATTTCCACCAGGTTGCGCACGGTGATCGTGTAAGGCACGAGCTGGCCGCGCGTGACGTTGAGCATCGGCGTGGTCTTCGTGATGGCGAGGGCGCCCTCGAGCACCGGGTCCAGGGGAATGTGGTTGTTGAAGATCTGGCTCGACCCGGGAACCTGGGCGTCATCGAAAGCCAGGCGCACGTGATAGGTGGTGCCGGCCGTGCGGGCTGCAATCGCAGCGCCCGGCTGGAACCCGGACGGCTGCACTTCGCAGCGCTGCGTTGTCGCTGGGATCGCGTCGTCCATGCCTCCGGGGCACAAAGGCACCGAGAAAGGCCGGGTCGAGTCCACCGCCGCGGGCGGAATGATCTGCGAGTAGCCAGCCATGTAGCCGGAGGCTGGCGCCACCACTTCGAGAGCGAAGTCGCCGCCGGTCGGGCACGCCGGATCGGCAAAGTTCAGGTCGAAGCGGTAGTAACCCAGTGCAAGCGCGACCTGCCCCTGCTGTGCCGGATCGTCGAAACAGCTCTCCGGCAGCGCAGTGCGGCTGCCCGCCTGGACCATCGTCATGGTGGCGCCCGGTATCGGCGCGCGCGACATCGAGTTGTAGATGACGCCGTTCGGCTCGATCGGCAGGTTCAGGTTCAGCAGGTTGCTGCCCGGCAGAACCACGATGTCATAGATCCGCTGCAGATCGTTGCCGAACGCCGAATCCGCGCGGCCGAGCTTCGCCGTC
>DASTXR010000120.1:0-5281 GCA_035765415.1 Steroidobacteraceae bacterium
AGCCCGCGGCACTGAACTGGACTGTGCCCGCCTCCGCGCTCGGGCCCGGGCCCGGCACACAGGGCGCGGGCTGCACAGGCGCAGGTCCAGACGAATTTCCACTGGATCCAGGCAACGGGACCGGCGTATCGGTGGGCTGGAGGCCGGTGAACTCGAACGATCCGCCACTGCCGCCTGGCAAAGGGCCGCCCGATGCCAGGGACTCCCGCAGGTACGCTCCCATCGATGACGGAGCTTCGCTCGACGAACCCGCGATGAGATTCCACACGAGTGCGGAGGCTTCGAGTCGGACATGAAATGCATCGCCGACCTCGATGCGGGAAAGATCCACCTCGTAGGTGAGCGGCTCCCGCAGCGACAGCCGCACATGCGATTCGCCCCGGCCGTCGAAGTCGTCGATAACGAAATCGAAATCCTCTTCGCGCCAGAACGGCGCATGCGACGAGAAGTTGTTGTATGCCGAGAATCCCCACTTTCTGGCAAAGCCATGCAGAAGCAGGCCTCCGGCAATCTGATACGCGAAATCCGGCTCGAAGCCCCCCGAGGTCTTGATTATTTCCAGCGAGATGTCGAGTTCGCCGAGCATGAGCAAACAGCGCTCGCCCAGCAGGAGATTCTCGGGACAACGGCGGCTCGCGCTCGAATCGTCATCGTGCGCCTCGATGACTACCTGCGGCAGCTTGAAAGTCAACGTCGCCGTCGGCGATTGTTTGACGAAAGTTTGCGCCTGGATCAGCGTCGTCCCGCTTCCCACGCGATCATCGGGAGGCGGCCCGCCCGCTGGAGCCTCCGCCACGATGCTGAAGGTCGTGCCGTCCTCGGATGAGTTGACGGCGCCGTTGGCACGATTGTCCGGAAGCAACGTTCGGCCGTCGATGAGCGCAATCTCCGCATCGAAGGCAGCCGGACCGAAATCGATGAGCTCCGCCACGCGCCCACCCGAGGTGGTGCGGTCGACCAGCACGGCTTCCGTCCGATCGACGCCGCGGAATTCCTTGAACGTCACGGTGCGCCCCACGTCGGGGGAAGGTTGCGGAAACTGCACGACGGCCTGAACGTGCGAGAAGCTCGTGACCTGCGCCGTCACGGTCGTCGCGCCGAAACTCGCTGAAGGCACCTCCTCCCACTGACCTTGCGCATTTGTCTTGAACAGCGCTGGCGTACCGCCCGCAGGTACCGTGGCCGGATCGAACGGCAATGTCAGCGTCACCGGTGCGGCGAACGTGGTGCCGTGCGGGGTGAAGGCGAACATCGATCCGAGGACGGAGAGGCCAGCCGGCAGAGGAGGTGCGCCGGCGGAAGTCTGCTCGATGACAATCGCGGTATTGGTGGTCAGCGCGCCGCCCGGTATTACGACCTTGGCGCCGTTGGGCCCGGTGACGGTTCCGCCGGCAGTACCAATACCGGTTGTAGGTGGCGGTGGCGGTGGGTTGGCGCCTCCGCCCTCCCCGTCGCTTCCGCCGCAAGCGGCGAGTGCCAGAAAGATACAGGTGATCGCGGCGCGCGCGGGGTTCGAGAAGATTGTGCTCATGACTTGAGATCCACCTGCGTTGGGCGAGGCATGTTCAAAAAGGAGGAACGGCACCGACGATTCGGCGATGCGCCAGGGATTCAGCGTACGAGACGACGCCGAACTGAAATCCCGCGGCAGACTTGAGCGCGTGTGCCCAATCGAAGCGGCCGCCCTGCCAGACCTTTCCGGCATGAATGAAGCCCTGCGCATCGCCGATGCCGCACAGGATGGTCAGCGCGGCTGATGATCAGAAGGCTCGTCATGCCGCTCGCGTCCATGGCCATGTTGATCTCCCGTTTTCGTGGAGAGCCACGTTACGGGCGCTACGTATCCAGATCATGTCCGCGCGCGGGAGTTTTGTATCAAATGTATCCGGGCTGTCCTCCGGTTGTTCCGGGCACGTACACTGCGGTCCAGCAATCGGGTGCAGGGATGAACGAAGACGTAAAGATCCTTGTCGTCGACGATGACCCGGATGTCCTCGATATGGTCGCGGATTTCCTGGCACTGAATGCCTTCTGCGTCGCTACCGCGCGCAACGGCGCGCAGGCCCGCAGCGCCATGGCAGAAAATCCGGCGCAACTCGTGCTGATCGACAGGCGCATGCCTGGCGAAGACGGCCTTTCGCTCGCCCGCCACATTCGCGAAAGCTATCCGGCGGGAATCATCATGCTCACCGCGGCCGACGGCGTCGTCGACTGCGTGCTGGGCCTCGAGATCGGCGCGGACGATTACATCACCAAACCCTTCGACCTGCGTGAGTTGTGCGCGCGCGTGCGCAGCGTGTTGCGCCGGACCTCGAGCGCAGCCGCGGCACTCGGTGCTGGCCGCGTGCGTTTTGGTCGCTGCGTCCTCGACCTCGGCTCGCATCGCATGTTCGACGAACGCGGTGCCGAGGTCCCGGTCACCGCGATGGAATTCGATCTGCTCCAGATGTTCTCACGTCAACCGAATCGCGTTCTGTCGCGCGATGCGATTCTCAACGGCCTGCATCATCGCGACGCCGGTCCCTTCGATCGCAGCATCGATCTCCACGTCGCGCGCCTGCGCAAGAAGATAGAGCCCGACGCGGACAAACCGCAGACGCTCAAGACCGTGCGCGGTGCCGGCTACATATTCGTCCCCGAACGCGGCGCCTGAGACCAGCCATGTCGCGCTTCCTGACAGCGCTCCAGCCGACCAGTCTCATGGGCCGAACCCTGGTGCGCATCGCGTTGGGCGTGACGCTGGTCATCATGGTCGCGGCAGCGACCAGCTACTTCGTGATGTTCAACGAAATCGAACATCGCTCTCGCAAGGAACTCGCGGACTACGTTACTCATCGCGTCAAGGAGGAAGGCGAGGTGTTTTCGCTCGCGCGTGACGTTCAGCAGATCATCGTCAAGCTCGCCATCGAGCGTTATCCGCACTACCAGAACGCCGCGACGCGGGCACGATTCGACGAAGTCTTCTTTCGCCACGCCGATGGGTCGATCCGGATCCGTCCCTCGACCTACACGAAGGAGAGTCCCGCAACGGGCTGGCTTCACCGCGACACCCCGCTGACCGAAGAACTGCAATCGCGAATGCTGCTCTACTTCGACCTGGTGGAGCAGTTCAAGCTGGCACTCGGTGTGCGTCTCGCGGACATCTACTTCACTGCGCCGGAACAACTCAACCTCGGCACGGATCCACCTGGGCTCGCGTTGTGGGCCGCCACCATCCCCGCCGATTTCGACCAGAACGCCGAACCCTGGGTCAGCATCGCTACACCGACGGAGAACCCGGCGCGAACCACCGTCTACATGGGCGCCGAGCCGGATCCAGTCTGGAACACGCTGGTGAGCGGCATCGCCACACCGATCGACCTGGACAATCGACATATCGGCACGCTTTACAGCGATGTGCTCATCGACACGCTTGTCCAGAACCTTCGTCGTTCCGGAATCCAGGGCGCGAAGCACTTCCTCTTTGCGGCCGACGGCCGCCTCATCGCGAATACGGCGCCGCTCGATGAAGTCGTCGTCAACCGATCGAAGGCACGGCTGCAGGACATTCGCGACAGCAAGGTGAACGTCCTGCTGACGATAGCCCAGCAGCAACCTCGACTGCCGGCCGTAGTGCATGACGAATCCACGGACCAGTACGTTGCACTCGGGCGCATTGAGGGTCCGGACTGGTATCTGGCAACCGCCCTCCCCGGCAGCGCGATCCGCGGGCCGGCGTTTGCCGCCGCGCAGTGGGTTCTATGGATCGGCCTCGTCTCTCTCGCCCTCGTGCTCCTGTTCCTGACGCTGGTGTTGCGCCAGAACGTTGCGCGCCCGATCCGTGCGTTGACCAATGCAGCCGAGCGAATGGCTGGCGGCAATTATCGACAGGCGATCAGGCCCGCGACGTCAGATGAATTGGCAATCCTCGCCAACGCGTTCAACGACATGATGCAGCGGATCGGCGAGCGCGACGCGGCGCTGTTGCGCGAGAAGCGGGATCTGGAGGAGGCACTGGAGCAACTACGTCGCAATGAGGTCGAGATCCAGAGTCACCAAGCCGCCCTGATTCAAAGCGAAAAGCTCGCAGCCATGGGCTCACTGCTGGCAGGCGTTGCGCACGAACTCAACAATCCGCTTTTCGTGGTTTCCGGCCGCACGAAGATGCTCGAAACGGCGCTGGAAGGTACGCAGTATCTGGCTGCCGCGCAGAAGATCAGGGGCGCGGCCGATCGTTGCGTGCGCATCGTGAAGACTTTCCTGGCGATGGCCCGGTGCGACCTTCCGCAGCACCGTCACATCAGCGTTGGTGAAGTCATCCGCTCTTGCCTGGAAGTACTCGACTACACGTTGCAGGCGGCCGGCGTGCGGGTCGAGATTGAAGGCGATATGCAAGTGCCGCCTGTCCTGGGCGATTTCGACCAGTTGCACCAGGTACTGACGAATCTGTTGCTCAACGCGCAGCAGGCGATGGCCGAGTCTCCTGCCCCGCACGTACTGTACATACGCCTGCGTCGACTTCACGAACCCGGGCGGGTCGAAATCCGCGTGAGCGACACAGGCCCCGGCGTACCTCCGGAGATTCGCGACCGGATCTTCGATCCGTATTTCACGACCAAACCCGAAGGGGTCGGTACGGGGGTCGGCCTGGCGGTTTGCCTCGGTATCGTCCAGGCGCACAACGGAACGCTCGCGCTTGAAGAGAATGCCGCAGCTGGAGCGACGTTCGTCGTCGTGTTGCCCGAAGCAGTGAATGCCGAAAGTGCAGAAGACGCGACGGACGATGTGACGGTCGGCGCGGCACGTCGGGTTCTCGTGGTCGATGACGAAGCGGACGTGCGCGATACCTTGCGCGACATGCTGGAGGTCGCGGGTCACGAAGCACGGGCTTGCGGCAGCGGTGAACAGGCCCTGGCGCTGCTGGCGCAGAAGCGTTTCGATGCGCTTGTGATCGATCTGCTGATGCCTGGGATGGATGGTGCGGAGCTCTACTGTGAAATCGTGTCGCGCTGGCCGAGCCTTGCGCCACGTGTCGTGTTCATGACCGGCGATGCGCTGAACGACGCGCACAGGCAGTTCCTCGCGCAAACCGGACAGCCCCGAGTCGAGAAGCCATTTACGCCGAACGACGCAGCCGCCGTGATCGCGCGGGTCTGCAAGACGTCAGCACGTGGCGCGCAGGTCAACAGTCCCCGAGCAGGTCTAGGGGGCGTTGCCGGATGAAGGAAGTCGTTCAGCAGTTCGCCCACCGCGCTCTTGAACGGTTCCGCAATTCGGTGGGCGCCGTCCGACAGGACGGCGC
>DASTXR010000121.1:0-21950 GCA_035765415.1 Steroidobacteraceae bacterium
GCGCAGCTTCGCGCGGGCCGGCGCCTGTCGCTGCCCGAGCTGTTGCCGCGGGTCATCGGTTCGCCCGCGACTTCGGCCAGCGTCGCCGTGGCGGCGGCCGCGCAGTCGACGCAGTCGCCGGAAAACGCCACTGCGGCCAGCGCGCCCGCGGACGACTTCTATGTCGTGCGCCGCGGAGATTCCCTGCAGGCCATCGCCGCGCGCGTGCGTGTGCCCGAGTCACAGCTCCTGAAGATGAATTCGCTCAAGGATCCGGATCGCCTCTACGAAGGGCAGCGCCTGCGCATCGCGGGCGAGGCGCAGGCCACGGTGGCTGCGGCCGCGCCCCCCGACGAAGTGGAAACCAAGGTCGCGGCCATCGACGCGGCCCGCGGCGAAGCGCAGCGCGAAGTGGCTGCGGTCGAAGTGGTGCGCGAAGAGACCACGCGGCCCATCGGCAGCGGTGAGCCCATGCGTGGCCGTCCGCGTTCGGCGGCGGCGCTGGCCATGGAAGCGGCGACCACGCCCGACGTGGCGAGCTCGGTGGTGCAGGCGGCCGAAGACGCGCGCGAGCCCGTGTCCGCCAGCCAGGCGGAGGAGCTGAGCCCGTCGCTGGGCCCGATGAGCGTGAGCCAGGGCCTGGCCGATTCCATCGACTACCAGGTGCGCGACGACGGCTCGATCCGCGTCGAAGCCACCGAGACCCTGGGTCATTACGCCGACTGGCTGCAGTTACCCACACAAACTCTGCGCAATCTCAACAAGCTGAAGGCCAGGCAGCCGGTGCAGCTCGGGCAGAAACTGAAGCTCGATTACTCGAAGGTTTCACGCGAGACCTTCGAACAGATCCGCCGTGACTACCACGCCAAGCTGCAGGGTGAGTTCTTCGTGCAGCACCGCATCTCCGGCACCGAGGTGTACATCGTGCGCCGCGGCGATTCGCTGTGGACCATGACGCAGCGCTTCAGCAACCTGCCCATCTGGCTGCTGCGCCAGTACAACCCGGATACCGATCTCTCGGACCTCCGGCCCGGCACCCAGGTCGTGATGCCGCGCGTCGAAGTGCTGACCGGTAGTTAGAAGAACGGGGAATGTCCCCATTTCCCCGTTCTTATCTGGCGGCGGCGAATTCGCGCAGGCGCGTGTCGGCCTCGATCTGCGCCACGTAGACGAGCTTGCGCATGGTGCCTTCGGTCGTGCTCTCCTGCACGTCGATCTGGAGGCTGCGCGCCGCGCCGAGCCGGGCGAGGGCGGTGTTGTCGAGATGGAAGTAGAACATCGCGATCCACGGCGTGGGGATCTTGTACGGCGACTTGCGCAGTCCGGCGAAATCCGCGCTGCGTCCGGGCTCGCCCAGGGACAGTGCCTGGCCGTCGACGAGCAGCGTGGGAGTCGAAGCGGCGGCCGCGTTCTCGACCGGCAGCGCCACCCAGAGGAACAAGTCGCGCGTGCCCATGTGATTGGTTTCGAATGGCCCGATGAAGGCGAAGCGACCGGTCGAGTCCTGGCGAAAGGTCTCGCGGTACAGTTCCACCGCACGCCCGAGCCGAGCAATGGTGATGCCCGTCTCCTGGTCGAGATCCTCGACCACGGGAGCATCGTCAGGAATGGCCGCGCATCCGCCCAGCAATGCGGCCGCCATCAAGGCTGCACAACGGACGCGCAAAGTGCGCAGCGCGTCGCGCGCACGGCTTGTCATAATTGCTTTCGATCGCCAATCTTGTTGCATTGAACACCCGAAGCTGTGACGCGCTCCGTTATCGTCCGCGCCACCAGCCCCTATACTTGGACCGTTGATAAGTGTTTGTTTTCTAATCAAATGTCGCTAACCACAAAACTCATTGCAGCCGGCGCCGCGCTGCTTGCGAGCATGTTCGCAGGAACCGCCGCAGGCGATGCGCTTCCGTATCATGCGCGTGCAATGGCGGCCGTGGGCATGGAATTGCCCGTGGCCGACCGAGTGCTGGTGCGCAAGGCCGAGCGCCGTTTGTACCTCATGCGTGGCAGCGATGTGCTGCGTGCCTACAAGGTCTCGCTGGGTCTCAATCCCGGGGGTGCCAAGGAGCGGGCCGGCGATTTCCGCACGCCCGAGGGCAGTTACCGGCTCACGCGCCGCAACTCGCGCAGCGACTTTTTCCTGTCCATCCAGGTCTCCTATCCCAACGAGCAGGACCTGAAGAACGCGCGCCGCAACGGCTGGCAGCCGGGCGGTTCGATCATGATCCACGGCCTGCCGAATGATCCGCGCCATGGTCCTGACTACTACGCCACGCAGGACTGGACCGATGGCTGCATCGCCGTCAGCAATGCGGACATGGTGGAAATCTGGATGATGACCACCGACAACGTGCGGATCGACATCCAGCCTTAGCCCCCCGGGGTCTCGAAAACCCCGACCCGTTCCCGTCGAGTACACTCGCGCTCACCAAATAAAGAGCCGAATCGAGGGGAACTTGGAAACCAGCATCGTCATTCCCGACTTCGTGGACGCCCGCATAGGACCGCGGGGCAGCCTCGAGAACCTGTCGCAGGCCGAGATCGAGAAACTGCTCGACTCGCGCGCCGGCGGCCTCTACCAGTTGTTCCGCAAGTGCGCGCTGGCCGTGTTGAACTCCGGCAGCGAAAGCGACAACGCCAAGGAAATTTTCGACCGCTACAAGGACTTCGAGGTCGAGCTCGTGCGCCAGGCCTGGGGCGTGAAGCTCGAGATGAAGAACGCGCCGGGACAGGCCTTCGTCGACGGCGAAATGATCCGCGGCATCAAGGAACACGTGTTCGCCGTGCTGCGCGACGTGATCTTCATCTCCAACGAAATCATCGAAAGCGGCCGGTTCGACCTCAACAACCCGGCCGCCATCACCAACGCGGTGTTCCACATCCTGCGCAATTCGCGGGTGCTGGACTTCAAGTCCAAGCCCAACCTCGTGGTCTGCTGGGGCGGACACTCGATCAACACCGAGGAATACCAGTACACCAAGAAGGTGGGCTACGAGCTCGGCCTGCGCGGCCTGGACGTGTGCACGGGCTGCGGTCCGGGCGCCATGAAGGGCCCCATGAAGGGCGCGACCATCGGGCACGCCAAGCAGCGCATCGTCGGCGGGCGTTACATCGGGCTCACCGAGCCCGGCATCATCGCCGCCGAGCCGCCGAACCCGATCGTGAACCAGCTGGTGATCATGCCGGACATCGAAAAGCGCCTCGAAGCCTTCGTGCGCCTGGCGCACGGCATCGTGGTGTTCCCGGGCGGTGTCGGCACGGCCGAGGAAATCCTCTACCTGCTGGGCGTGCTGCTCGATCCCGCGAACGCCGGCCAGCCCTTCAAAGTGGTGCTGACGGGTCCCAAGAACACCGCGGAATACTTCGTCCAGATCCGGAAATTCATCCAAAACACGCTGGGAAAGCCGGCCGCTGAGCTGATGCACGTGATCGTCGACGATCCCGCCGAAGTGGCCCGTTACATGGTCGGCGCCATGGAGCAGGTGCGCGACTACCGCCGCACCAACAGCGATTCGTACAACTACAACTGGCTGCTGAGGATTCCCCCGGCATTCCAGCATCCCTTCGAGGTGTCGCACGATTCGATGCGCGCGCTGCGGCTGTACCGCGAGCAGCCCGCGCACGAGCTCGCCGCCGACCTGCGCCGCGCGTTCTCCGGCATCGTCACCGGCAACGTCAAGGAAAACGGGGTGCGCGCCATCGAAAAGTTAGGCCCGTACGAGCTCACCGGCGACGCGTCGGTGATGAAACTGCTGGACGAGCTGCTGGCGGCGTTCGTTGCGCAGAAGCGAATGAAGCTTCCTGGAAGCGCTTACCGTCCCTGCTACCGCCTGGTCGCCTGAACAATAATTCACTCAACGGTTAAATCGGGCGGCGCGTTTCAGGCGTGGGCGCGACATAAGGAAAAAATCTATGCGACGTGGCACGCATCGTCCGCAATCGGCTGCGGGAGGGTGAAACAGTTCCTGTCGTTTTGGTGCGACGAGAAGTTAGGCTTCACTCCAGCAAAACGGGAGTGGCTGCAATGAGTGCCTCAGACAAGCGCGGAAGTCTTGCGAACGGTTCGCCGCCGCCCGTGGGCAGTGATGCATATGCGGCCTGGCTCGAGCGCATGCAGCGCACGCGCGGCCGTCATGCCGCCATCACCAAGAATCTCTACACGTGGTCGAGCTACAAGCACTGGGCCGACAAGGTGAAGGGTTCCTGGGAAGACGAGCCCGCCCCGACCACCAAGAAGTAATCGCCGGGAATTGAATTGGGGCCAGGCCCCTTCTTCCCGCAAACGGGGGTCTGACCCCATTTCCTGACTCAGCTGGCGTTGACCATGAACCGGGCGTCGTGGACGCCGGTTTCATCCGTGTTCGGCTCGATAGCGGCTTCGGTCGCCGTAGGCACCGCCTGCGGGGCCGGCTGTTCCTGGATCGGCGCGGGTTGCTCGGTGAGCACCTTTTCGGGCTCCAGCCAGGCCAGCAGGGTCTGCCACTGGCCGATATCTTCCTTGACCGTGTACGACTTCATCTCGTGGATGCCCACGCCCTGTTCGGCGGCCCGCACGTAGTTCTGCGAGTCGCGGATGGTCGCGATCACGGGAATGTCGAGTTTCTCGAGGAAGCGCATCAGCGCCTGGAACATCAGCGTGTTCTTGCGTACGCGATTGGCCACCACGCCGATGCGGTTTTCGGCGCGCTTGATCTTGGCCACCAGCAACAGGTCGGCGATGCAGCGCGAAGCCGCGTGAATGTCGATGTCCGAGGGCAGCACCGGCTCGATGACCTTGTGGGCATCGCGCACCAGCTCCGGCATGGCCCGCGCCTCGACGGCAGCGGGGCTGTCGACCACGATCTTCTGCGTCCCGTCGGGCACACGCATCTGCCAGCTCAAGGTGGTGCGCGAGTCGCGCTCGAAAGTGGCGATGCCATTGATGGCCGGCTGCGGGACTTTGCGTTTTCTCAGCCAGCGGGTCGAGGAACCCTGGGGGTCCCGATCGATGAGCAGCGTGTTGTCACCGCGGCCCGCGAAGTACGCCGCGAGATTGATCGCGAGCGTCGTCTTGCCAGAGCCCCCTTTAGGGTTGAGTACGACGATGCGTTGCATGCGACTCCCGGGGTGCCCCTTGTGTTTGTCAGAATGTGGCCGGCATGTGAAGTACGTAGAAAGACTAGCGACGCGGTACGTGGGCTGCAACCAAGGCGCGGATCTACTGTGACTCCGGACACAGCGAGGCGGCACGCCTGTTCCTAGGATCGCCCACATGGAACGTTTGCTGCTGCTCTGGGACGAAATCGATGACTTCGTGGGCACCAGCCGCCACATGTTCAAGAACACGGCGATGTCCATCTGGAGCTCGGTCCGCAGCCGCTGAGCATCGCGCCGCAAGGCGCGTCCTGACCCGCCCGCCGCAAGACCCGCCGTAACCCTGCCAGGGCTTGAATTTCCATGGCCGCGCCCGCAGTCTGCCGGCGCCATGAGCACCTCCGAAGCCCCCAAGCAAACACTGGCCTTTCAGGCCGAAGTCCGTGAGCTGCTGAAGCTCATGATCCATTCGTTGTACAGCCACCGGGAGATCTTCCTGCGTGAGCTGATATCCAACGCCTCCGACGCCAACGACAAGCTGCGCTTCGAAGCCCTCAGCAAGCCGGAACTGATGGCCGGCGATACCGAGCTGGCGGTCTGGATCGAGGCCGACAAGGCGGCGGGCACGCTCAGCATCCGCGACAACGGCATCGGTATGAGCCGTGAGGATGCCGTCTCGCATCTGGGAACCATCGCGCGTTCGGGCACGGCGGAATTCTTCAAGAAACTCTCCGGCGACCAGCAGAAGGATTCGCAGCTCATCGGGCAGTTCGGCGTGGGCTTCTACTCGGCCTTCATCGTCGCCGAGCGCGTCGAGGTGCTGAGCCGGCGTGCCGGTCTGCCCGAGACCGAAGGCGTGCGTTGGGAGTCGAATGCGGACGGCGCTTTCACGGTGGAAACCGTCGAGCGCCCGCAGCGCGGCACCACCATCGTGTTGCATCTCAAGGAGGACGCGAAGGAGTTCCTCGACACCTGGCGGCTGCGTTCGCTGGTGCGCCGTTATTCCGATCACATCGCCTTCCCGGTGCGCATGCCCAAGGAGGGCGCCGCCACGCTCGAATACGAGGCCGTCAACCGCGGCACCGCGCTCTGGGCGCGGCCCAAGTCCGAGATCAAGGACGAGGAGTACGTCGAGTTCTATCGGCACCTCACGCACGATTCGGGGGAGCCGCTGACCTGGTCGCACAACCGCGTCGAAGGCAAACGCGACTACACCAGCCTGCTCTACATCCCGGGCAATGCTCCTTTCGACCTGTGGCAACGCGACGGCGCCCGCGGCGTGAAGCTGTACGTGCGCCGCGTGTTCATCATGGACGACGCCGAGCAGTTCCTGCCGCTGTACCTGCGCTTCGTGAAAGGCGTGGTGGACTCGGCCGACCTGCCGCTGAACGTTTCCCGCGAGCTGCTGCAGGCCGACAGCGAAGTCGAGGCCATGCGTGGCGCGCTGACGCGGCGCGTGCTCGAGATGCTGGGCAAGCTCGCCAAGGACGATGCGGCCAAATACCAGGGCTTCTGGAAGGAGTTCGGCGCGGTCCTGAAGGAAGGGCTCGCCGAGGATCACGGCAATCGCGACAAGCTCCTGCCGCTGCTGCGCTTCGCCAGCACCACGCAATCCGGCAACTCGGCCGGGGACGAGGAAAACGTCTCGCTGGCCGATTACGTGGGCCGCATGCAGGCCGGCCAGGACAAGATCTACTACGTGGTCGGGGAAAGCCTCGCCGCGGCCCGCAGCCACCCGGCCATCGAGGCCCTGCGCGCCAAGAACGTCGAGGTGCTGTTGTTAGGCCGGCGCATCGACGCCTGGGTCATGGATCACCTGCAGGATTTCGAGGGCAAGAAGGTCAAGGACGCCACGCGCGGTGATCTCGAGCTCGGCATCCTGGACGCCGCCGACAAGGAAAAAGCCGAAGCCCAGCTCAAGGAAAGCAAGCCGCTGCTCAAGCGGGTCAAGGACGCGCTGGGCGAGCGGGTGTCGGAAGTGCGCGTGAGCACACGGTTGCACGATTCGGCTGCCGTGCTGGTCGCGGGGGAGCACGATATCTCCGCGCCGCTGCGCCGCGCGCTCGAGGCCGCAGGACAGCCGGCGCCGCCCGCCACCCCGGTACTCGAGATCAATGTCGATCACCACCTGGTGAAGTACCTGGAGAAGCGTGAAAAGGCCGAGGACTTCGCGGACCTCGCCCTGGTGCTGTACGAGCAGGCGACACTGGCCGAAGGCGCGCAGCTTCCCGATCCGGGCGCATTCGTGCAGCGGCTGAACAAGATCTGGATGCGGCTCGAGTAACGGCACCAATCCGGGTCGGCAATTCCGGCGGATTGTTTGCCCCGGATTGTTTGCAATAATGCGCATCCCGCCCGGACCGGAGTCTCACAAATGACGGTTAAGTCCCCGGCAGTCGCGCTCGTCGCGTTGCTGGCAGTCGCATGTACGCCGCGCGAAGAACCTGCCAAGTCCGCCGACGCTGCCCCGGCCGCCACGGCGCCGGCTGCCGAGGCCGCACCCACAGCTCCCGCTTCCACAGGAACCGAAACCATGGCTCTCCAGAAGATCGATCTCAAGCCCGGCACGGGCGCCGAAATCAAGTCCGGCCAGACAGCGCTGGTGCACTACACCGGCTGGCTCTACGACGCGGCAGCGCCCGAGAACAAGGGCAAGAAGTTCGACAGCTCGCTGGATCGCAACGAACCCTTCGAATTCCCCGTCGGCGGCGGCTTCGTGATCAAGGGTTGGGACGAAGGCGTGGTGGGCATGAAGGTCGGCGGCGTGCGCAAACTCGTGATCCCGCCGGAGCTGGGCTACGGCGCGCGCGGCGCCGGCGGCGGGCTGATTCCACCGGGCGCCACGCTGGTGTTCGACGTGGAACTGGTCGAAATACGTTGATGAAGAGTGGGTTGATGAAGTCTGGCTCGATGGAAACGCGGCTGATGAGCCGCGTCGCGGTTGCGGCCGGAGCCAGCCTGCTGGTCGCGGCGGCGCATGCGGCGACGTTGATTCACGCGGGTCGAGTCATCGACGGTGTCAGTACCGGCGTGAAAACCAACCAGACGGTGGTGGTGGAGGGCGGCAAGATCACCGCCATCGAGGCCGGGTTCCGCGCGCCGGCGGCCGGAGATCGCGTCATCGACCTGAAGCAGGGCACGCTGCTGCCGGGCTTCTTCGACATGCACGTGCACCTCACCAGCGAGTACAGCAAGACCTCGGAGATCGACAACTACAAGCAGAACGAGGGCGACGTGGCCATCGACGGCGTGGTCTACGCCGAGCGCACGTTGTTAGCCGGCTTCACCACGGTGCGCGACCTCGGGGACGAGTACCGCGCTTCGATCGCGCTGCGCAATGCCATCAATGCGGGCAAGGTGCCCGGGCCGCGCATCATCGCCGCCGGCAAGTCGCTGGCGAGCACGGGCGGGCATGCCGATCCCACCAATGGCTGGGCGCGCAAGTTTCCCGCCAATCCCGGTGCCGACGAAGGGGTGATCAACAGCGTGGACGACGCACGCAAGGCCGTGCGGCAGCGATACAAGGAAGGCTCCGACACCATCAAGATCACGGCCACCGGCGGCGTGCTCTCGATCGCCAAGAGCGGCCAGAACCCGCAGCTCACCGAAGAAGAGATCCGCGCGGTGGTTGCCGCTGCACGCGACTACGGGTTCAAGGTCGCGGCGCATGCGCACGGCACCGAAGGCATCAAGCGCGCCATTCGCGCCGGTGTCGACAGCATCGAACACGGCACCTTCATGGACGACGAGGCCATGAAGCTCATGAAGGAGCGTGGCACGTTCTACGTACCGACGATCTCCGCCGGGCGCTGGGTCTACGAGCAGGGACAGAAGCCGGATTTCTTTCCGCCCATCGTCCGCCCCAAGGCGCTCGAGGTCGGCCCGCAGATCCAGCAGAGCTTCGCCAAGGCCTACAAGGCGGGCGTGCGCATCATGTTCGGCACCGATACCGGCGTGAACCCGCATGGCACCAACGGCCGCGAGTTCCGTTACATGGTGGAAGGCGGTATGCCGGCCATGGAAGCGATCCGCGCGGCCACCAGCGTGCCGGCGAAATTCCTGGACCTCGATGACCGTACCGGCAGCATCGCGGTGGGAAAACTCGGTGAGCTGGTCGGCGTACCCGGCGATCCCCTCGCGGACATCAGTGCCATGGAGCGCGTGGTGTTCGTCATGAAGGACGACAAGGTCTACAAGGCGCCGTGACGCGCGCGGAAGTCCTCACGGTTGCGGGACCCGCTGGCGCGCTCGAGACCCGGCTGGAGCTTCCCGCGGCCGAAGGCGCGCCCACGGTGTTCGGCGTCGCCTGCCACCCGCATCCGCTGTACGGCGGCACGATGGACAACAAGGTCACGCACGTGCTCGCGCGCGCGATGCTGGAGAGCGGCGCGCCGGCGTTTCGTTTCAATTTTCGCGGGGTCGGCGCCAGTCGCGGGCAGTTCGACAATGGTCGCGGCGAAACCGAGGATCTCGCGGCCGTGGTCGCCGAGGGCCGCCGGCGCTATCCCTCCGCGGCGCTCTGGTTAGGCGGTTTCTCCTTCGGGGCATTCGTGGCGTTGCGCGCCGCCGCGGCCCTGGGCCCGGTCAAGCTCGTGGCCGTGGCGCCGCCGGTGGCGCGTTTCGAGCTCGGCGGCGTGGCCCATCCGGACTGCGACTGGATGCTGGTCCAGGGCGATGCCGATGACGTGGTGCCGCCCGATGCGGTGCTGGCGTGGGCGGCGCAGCAGCCTCGCACGCCGCAAGGCCGGCGACCCCGCCTCCACGTGATCGCAGGCGCCGGGCATTTCTTCCACGGCAAGTTGCACGAGTTGAAGCCCCTCGTGCTGGACTTTCTCAAAGCCTGAACGCAAGAAAGCCCGGGTGTCTTGCGACACCAGGGCTTTCCAGGTGCATTGCGCGTCGTGGCACGCGCGTTGCGGTGGCCTTTTAGTTGACCAGGGCCTTCAGGCTCTTCAGAGGCAGAACGCGGACCTTCTTGGAGGCCGGCTTCGCCTTGAAAATCATCTTTTCCTTGGTGAACGGGTTGATGCCTTCACGCGCCTTCGTGGCAGGCTTCTTCACGACCTTCATCTTCAGCAGGCCGGGCAGCGTGAACAGGCCAGGGCCACGCAGGCTCTTCTTGATGATGCCGTTGAGTGACTCGAACACCGCGGCGACCTGTTTGCGGGACAACTCGCTGTCCTTGCAGATCTGAGCCACGATTTCCGACTTCGTCGGTGCGCCACCTTTCTTTGCCATTACTCGACTCCTCGTAAGAAAAAATGCAGCGGAAGAAATGTTCCGCGGCGAGCTATTCGGCGCGCAACATATCACACGCACTCGCATTCGCAAGCATTTTCGTTGCACATGAATGCGTCAAATGCCTTGTTTTCTAGGCTCGCGCGCACATGTGCTGAACCGCGTTCGAATGCGGTGCGAGAATTTTTCGCGTGCGCGCTGTACGAATCTTCGCCATGGCGGCTTCTTGACGCGCGTCGATTCGACGTTGAGGTGTGCGGCTAAGTCGTTGTCGTAAAGGCGCCGGGCGGCGATTCAGAGCCGGATTTCCCCGATCAGGATGATCAACGCCTGGATCGCGATGATGGCCCAGAGGAACGACAGGTCGAGGCCCGCGACGATCGACGGAATGATTCTACGGATGCGGTTGAGCAACGGATCGCAGACGTAGGCGAGTACCTCGAATACCGGTGAGCTGCCGCCTTGCAGGACGAAGCTCGCGATTCCATAGAACAGGATCAGGAAGAAGTAGAGCCACAACACCGCGAGCACGAGCGTGCGCACCACGACGGCCACCATCGCGATGGGCGACAGCAGGCCTCCGCCGAACAACAGTGTCAACAACACAACTTTGAAGACGGCGAACAACACGATGGCGAGCACCGTGGCCGAATCGGTCTTGCCGACCGGCGGCAGCACGCGCCGCAGCGGCATCACCAGCGGATTGGTGAGCCTGAGCACCGCTTCGGCAAACGGGTTGCGGAAGTTGGCGCGCACGATCTGCATGATGAGCCTGAGGATGAGCACACCGAGATACAGCGATGTGAGCGTGTCGACGAGGTAGTAGAGAGCGTTCATGTCTTTTTCGTTTTTCCGAAAGCCTGCGCCATCTCACGGCCCCGGTCGGTGGCTGCCGACAGCGCTGCAGCGACGATACCACGCAGATTCGCGGCGTCGAACGCGCGCACCGCGGCCTCGGTGGTGCCGCCTTTGGACGTGACTTCGGCGCGCAGCCGCGCAAGATCGCCGTCACTGTCGCGCGCCATGCGCCCGGATCCGAACAGCGTCTGGATGCTGAGCTCCTGGGCGCTCGCCCGGTCGAGGCCGAGATTCACCGCCGCGTCCGTCATGAGTTCGGCGAGCAGGAAGAAGTACGCAGGGCCGCTGCCGGACAGCGCGGTCACCACGTCGATCGCGTCCTCGTTCTGCACCCACACCGTGGTGCCAACCGCGCCCAATACCTCCGCTGCGAGCTTGCGATGCTCGTCGCTCAGTGAAGCTGGCGCGTACATCGCGGTTGCGCCGGCGCCATTCAACGCCGGACGATTCGGCATGGCACGAACCACGGCAACACCGTCGCCGCACCAGCTCGAGATATCCGCGACGCGGATTCCAGCAGCGATCGACAACACCAGCGGCGGCCGTTGCGCAAAAGCATCGGCCATCGACTGCACGGTGGCCGCCATATCCTGCGGTTTCACCGCGAGCACCACCACGTCGGCGCCTTCGACGGCTTCGCGATTGTCGGCGGTGACCTGCACGCCGAGTTCGTTCGCGAGTGTGATGCGTCGAGGCTCGTAGGCTTCTCCGACACGGATGTTCTGCCTGGCGACCCCGCGAGCGATGAGGCCGCGAATGAGCGCGCCACCCATGTTGCCGCCGCCGATGAATGCTGCGTTGATGTTCATGTGGGGAGCAATCATAAGCGCGGGCCGAAGATGGCGGTTCCGATCCGCACCATGGTCGCTCCTTCGGCGATCGCGGATTCGAAATCGCCACTGGTGCCCATCGACAATGTGTCGAGGTTCAGGCCCCGCTCGTTGAGATAGTCGAATACCTGGCGCGTCTCGCGAAACCAGTGGCGCTGGCGTTCCGCGTCGGTTTCGGCCGGCGGCATGCACATCAGGCCCCGCAGCCTGATTCGCGGTAGTTCGCGCACGGCGGCCGCGAGCGCCGCGATGTCGGCGGGTTCGACGCCTCCCTTGCTCTCCTCACCACCCACGTGCAGTTGCAGACACAGGTTGAGCGCAGGGGCGTGGTAAGGGCGCTGCGCCGAGAGCCGCTCGGCGATCTTCAGGCGATCGACGGCGTGCACCCAGGCGAAGTTTTCGGCCACGGCGCGCGTCTTGTTAGCCTGCAGGCGCCCGATGAAATGCCAGCAAATCTCGCGCCCGCTGAGTGATTCGATCTTGGGCAGGCTTTCCTGCAGGAAATTCTCGCCGAAATGCTCGATGCCGGCGCGCGCCGCGCAGTCGATTGCTGCGCTGCTCTGGCCCTTCGAAACGGCAAGAAGCGTGACGGAATCGACATTTCGGGAAGCCTCAAGGCAAGCCCTGGCGATGCGACTCTGAGCTGTCTGGACGTTCTCAGAGCAATTCTGCGGCTTGGATAACATATTGATCAGTGACACCCGGGTCTATACTCAACGGCGCTTTTCAAGGGACACCGCATGGCCGTCGACGTCGCCCAGCTCCTCGCTTTCGCCGTAAAGAATAACGCCTCGGACTTGCACCTGTCCGCTGGTGTGCCGCCCATGATCCGTGTCGACGGCGACATGAAACGTATCAACATGCCCGCGCTTACCCACAAGGAAGTGCACGGCATGGTGTACGACATCATGAACGACAAGCAGCGAAAGAATTACGAAGAGTTCTTCGAGACCGACTTTTCGTTCGAGATCCCGAAACTCGCGCGCTTCCGCGTCAACGCGTTCAACCAGAACCGCGGCGCCGGCGCCGTATTCCGCAACATTCCCTCGGTCATCCTGTCGCTCGACGACCTGGCCGCGCCGAAGATTTTCCGCGACCTGTGCATGCTGCCGCGCGGACTGGTGCTGGTCACGGGCCCGACGGGCTCGGGCAAGTCCACCACGCTCGCGGGCATGGTGAACCACTGTAATGACAACCGCCCCGATCACATCATCACGATCGAGGACCCCATCGAATTCGTCCATGAGAGCAAACGCTGCCTCATGAACCAGCGCGAAGTGCATCGGGATACCCTCGGCTTCTCGGAGGCACTGAGATCTGCCTTGCGCGAAGACCCGGACGTGGTGCTCGTCGGTGAAATGCGCGACCTGGAAACCATTCGCCTGGCGCTCACCGCCGCGGAAACCGGCCACCTCGTGTTCGGCACGCTGCACACCAGCTCCGCCGCCAAGACCATCGACCGCGTGGTCGACGTGTTCCCGGCGCAGGAAAAGGAAATGGTCCGCGCGATGCTTTCAGAATCGCTGCGCGCGGTCATTTCGCAGACGCTGCTCAAGCGCAACGGCGGCGGCCGCATCGCCGCGCACGAAATCATGATCGGCACACCCGCCATTCGAAACCTGATCCGCGAAGGCAAGATCGCGCAGATGTACTCCGCCATCCAGACCGGCGCTCAGCAGGGCATGCAGACGCTGGACCAGTGCCTGGCCGAACTGGTCACGAAGGGTGTCGTCAGTAAAGAGGAAGCTCGCTACAAGGCGTCCAACAAAGATGCTTTGTGAGGGCCGGCTTTTCACGGGCTGCGCCCGGGATTTAAAACCGGTTTGCGGACGCAAACCGGGTACATGAAAGGCGCCGTTTCGCGGCGGAAGATAGGCACGCACTATGGATCGAGAGCAAGGCATAAAACTCATGCAGGACCTTCTGCGTCGCGTCGTCGACAAGAAGGCATCCGATCTCTTCATCACGGCGGGCTTTCCGCCGGCGATCAAGATCGACGGTGAGGTGCGGCCCCAGTCCGAACGCGCGCTGACTGGCGAGCAGTCCGCGGTGCTCGTGCGTTCCATCATGAACGACCGGCAGACCAAGGAATTCGACGCCACCAAGGAATGTAATTTCGCGATTGCGCCTCCGGGCATCGGCCGCTTCCGCGTCAACACTTTCGTGCAGCAGGGCAACACCGGCTGCGTCATCCGCCTCATCAACTCCAAGATCCCGACGCTCGAAGAACTCGAGCTGCCGCCGATCCTCAAGGAAGTCGTGCTGTCCAAGCGCGGGCTCGTGATCCTGGTGGGCGGCACCGGCTCCGGTAAATCCACTTCGCTCGCGGCGATGGTGGGCTATCGCAATGAAAAGACCCGCGGCCACATCGTCACCATCGAAGATCCGGTGGAATACGTGCACCAGCACAAGGGCTGCGTGATCACGCACCGCGAAGTGGGCGTGGACACGGACAACTGGCATACGGCGTTGAAGAACACGCTGCGCCAGGCGCCCGACGTCATCCTGATCGGCGAAATCCGCGATCGCGAGACCATGGAGTACGGCATCCAGTTCGCCGAAACCGGCCACCTGGTGCTGGCGACGCTGCACGCCAACAGCTCCAACCAGGCGCTCGACCGCATCATCAACTTCTTCCCCGACGAGCGGCGCGAACAGCTGCTCATGGATCTCTCGCTGAACATCCGCGCGCTGGTCTCACAGCGCCTGGTGCCGCGCGAAGCCGGCGCAGGCCGCATCGCCGCGATGGAGATCATGCTGAATTCGCCGCTGATCCAGGACCTGATCTTCAAAGGCAAGGTGCAGGAGATCAAGGACGTCATGTCGCGCTCGACGCGCGTGGGCATGAAGACCTTCGACCAGGCGCTTTACGACCTCTACGAGTCCGGCTTCATTTCCTACGAAGACGCACTGCGCAACGCAGACTCCAAGAACGAGCTGCGGCTGCGCATCAAGCTCGAGAGCAAGCGCGAGGTGAAGAACCTCGACGACGGCGGTACGCTGTCGATGGTCGACGAAGAACAACAGGGTCGGTCGTTCTAAAACGGCCTTAATCAAGAGTGGATATGTCTGCAGTGAACGAAAAGTTCGTGGATACCATTGACGTCAAACAAGGTACCGACGGCGCGCCGATGGTGCTCAACACCCGGCCGCTGTTCAAACTCATGGTCGAGCGCAAGGCGTCCGACCTGTTCTTCACTTCGAACTCGCCCATCAAGGTAAAAATCGAGGGCGCCATCCTGCCCATCAACAAGCAGGTGCTGACGCCGGAAACCGTGCGCCAGGCGGCTTATGGGCTCATGACCCCGGACCAGCTCGAGAGCTTCAAGCGCGAGCTGGAAATCGACTTCGCCATCTCCGAGCCCGGGCTCGGCCGCTTCCGCGTCAACGTGTTCTACCAGCGCGGGTATCCCGCCATGGTGTTGCGCTACATCAGCGCCGACATGCCCAAGCTCGATCAGCTGGGTCTGCCCGACATGTTCAAGGACCTCATCATGATGAAGCGCGGGCTCATCCTGATGGTGGGCGCCACCGGGTCGGGCAAGTCCACGTCCATCGCGGCGATGATCAACCATCGCAACGAGACCTCGTCGGATCACATCGTGACCATCGAGGACCCGATCGAATTCCTGCACACCAACAAGCGCTCGATCGTCAACCAGCGCGAAGTGGGCCTCGACACCAAGTCGTTCGCGCGCGCCCTGCGCGGCGTGATGCGCGCGGCGCCCGACGTCATCCTCATCGGCGAAATCCGCGACAAGGAGACGATGGAGGCCGCGATCAACCTTTCCGGCACGGGCCACCTGGTCCTCTCGACGCTGCACGCCAACAACAGCGCCGAAACCCTCGATCGCATCATCAACATGTTCCCGCAGGATCAGCACAAGCAGATCTTCCTCGACCTCTCGCAGTACCTGCGCGCCATCCTGTCGCAGCGGCTGGTCGTCGCGAAGGACGGCAAGCGCATGGCGGCCATCGAGGTCATGCTGAACACGCCCTACATCAGCGAACTGGTGAAGAAGGGCGACGTCAGCGCCATCAAGGAAGCGATCGTCGCCAGCTCCGAACGCGGCGTGCAGAGCTTCGACGTGGCGCTGTTGAATCTCTACAAGCAGAACCGCATCGAACTCGAAGAGGCGCTGCTCAACGCGGATTCGCGCTCGAACCTCGAAGCCAAGATCAACTTCGGCTGAAAGCCTTGGGCCGACGCCGCGTGCGTGGCGCCGCAAGCACCGTTCGATACAGCGACCGGCAATCGGTGACGAAGCTGCGTGCGTCGTGACCCGAGAACGCGAGCACCGAACGGTGCTCGCGGAACACGACGAGGGCCGTGACCGCAAGCAGCGAGCGGTGCATCGACTCCACCAGCAGACGACGCCATGGCGGACGCGCGCCGCGCAGCGCGCGCAGCAACTCCGCCTCGTACCGAAGATGTATGGCCTCGTCCGCGCACATCTGCCGGCAGATGGTTCGCAGGTATTCATTCTGCGTCGCGCGCCCGAGAGCGCGGTAGTACACGAACCCCACCATCTCCGCGGTGACGAGAATGGTCACCGCCGTCTCGAAGCCCGCCAGCCGGCGGATGTGGCGGAACACGCTGTCCGTCCAGTTGCGTTGCTTGAGCACGATGCCATGCGCCAGCATGAACTCGCGCAGCTGGGCGGCGTGATGCTGTTCTTCGCGGATGAACAGTTCGGTGACGCGACCGAGCTCGGGACAATGGTGCCGGGCGCCGAACTCGCGCGCGAATCGCAGCAGGGTGCGGCCGTCGGATTGCTCGCCGAGCTGGAAAGTGCCGACGGATTCGGCGATGCGCACGCGTTCTTCGGGCGTGAGTACGCTGTCGCGGGGGACACGGGCCACGATCAGCCGCGGTACGCGCGCTTCGAATTCGGCGAGCCAGTAATTCCAGTCGAACATGGCGAACTCCTCTGTCGGGCAACGCCAGTGAGTGTGTTGCGGCCGTGGCCGTCGATGGTGATTTGTAAGGGCGGAACTCGGGCAAATTGTGGCGGAGTCGCGCAGGCAGGCCGTTCCCCGCGCAATTTAGACACGTTCCTATCTACGTCCATGCTGTATTGCGGCGATCACGAATTTCCCTTCGCCAAACTAGTCGTGCATATTCCGCCCCGGCTGCGGGCTGGTGCCGGCATGCCCATTACTGTTTTCACAGAACCAAGGAAGGTCCCAATGAGAATCGTTCGAAATCGGTCAGTGCAAATCCTCGCAGTCGCGGGGCTCGTGACTTCGGCCGCGGTCCAGGCGGAAGACTTTCAAGTCCAGCTGCAGCTGGGGTACGACAAGATCAACATCGATGAATCCCCGGAAGATGCCGATGTGATCACGGGTACGGGAACGTTCTACTTCAAACCAGTACCTACGGATGGCGTGCCGGTTGGCGAAGCGGCTTACATCGCGCGCTCGAGCTACCTGGACGTGGTGGCAACGCAGGTGAGCATCGGCGACAACGATGCCGATGCGTATGCCGCGAACGTGGGATATCACTTCACCAACAACATGTTCTTCATTCGCGCCGGCGTCGTGCATACGGACGACACCGCGGCGGACGACGACACGACCTGGAATGGCACGCTCGGAATCGTGCCGATCCCCAGATTGTTCTTCGGCACCGACTTCACCGAGGACGATTGGGATCCGAACCTCACGGCCCGCTACGCAGCCGAACTCGCCAACCACAATTGGTATGCCGCCAGCATCAGCCTCGTGGATGTCGAAGACGGAGATACGGAAGTCGGCCTGCAGTTCGACTACTACTTCCCCACCTTCAAGCTGGGCGGCGGCTTCCAGTCGGGCAGCGACCTGTGGACCGCGCGCGCCGAGTTCGGCCTGCCACACGGGTTCGCGTTGCTCGGGCGCGTCTACACCGACGATTTCGGTGACGGCTTCGGCCTGACGCTCACGTGGCGCGACCTGTAGCCCGAACGCTTGACATCCGGTCTTTCACGCCTACAATGCGCGCCCCTATGCATCCTAACTACCGCAATTCATCTGCCCGCAGCGTCCGCACGGCGTTGCCGCAACAGCCGGTTCTGGCGAATCGGCCGAGCGGACCCGCGTGCGCGTTCCGCGGCGCAGGCGAACCGGACGTTCTGATGCGTTAGCTCTCCCTTGCAATGGAGAGCGGCATTCGGGCAGCTCTCCGCAAGGACTCACACGAGGCCCCGGTCAGCTGCCGCTGATCGGGGCCTCGCCGTTTCGGGAACGAAAAAGCGCGGCCAGGAAGTTGTTGGAGGATCCGGGGCGCGACGAGCGTCATGCCTCGAAAGTGTGTTGAAGAACCTGGTGCCGTGTCTTTCATCGACGCGGTCACCGTGACAAAGTGGCATCAAGGTAATCGTCATGCAGAACACAAACTACGAAACGCTGAACGTCGAAGGCGGCCGCCACGTGAAGATGTGGACGCGCGGCGTGCCCGTCGATGACGAGGCGAAGACGCAGCTCGCGAACATCGCGCGCATGCCGTTCGTGCACTCGCACCTGGCCGTGATGCCGGACGTGCACGTCGGCAAGGGCGCGACCGTGGGTTCGGTGATCGCAACCAAGGGCGCGATCATCCCGGCGGCGGTGGGCGTGGACATCGGCTGCGGCATGATGGCCGTGCAGACCTCGCTCGAGGCCAGGGGTCTGCCCGACTCGCTGGCGAACCTGCGCGCGCGCATCGAACGTGCCGTGCCGCATGGGTTCGTGAGCGTGAAGGGGCGCGCCAACAAGGGCTCCTGGGCCGTGACGCCGGATTCGGTGCGCACGCGCTGGGGTGCACTCGAGGCGCGTCACGATGCCATCGTCGCGAAGTACCCGCGCCTGTCCACGAAGGAGCCGCACAAGCAGCTCGGAACGCTGGGTGGCGGCAACCACTTCATCGAAGTCTGCCTCGACACCGAGCAGACCGTGTGGGTGATGTTGCACTCGGGTTCGCGCGGTATCGGCAACCTGATCGGCCAGCTCTTCATCGAGCTGGCGCGCAACGACATGAAGAAGCACTTCATCAACCTGCCGGATCGCGATCTCGCGTATCTGGTCGAGGGAACCGATCACTTCGACGACTACGTCGAGGCGATGACCTGGGCCCAGGACTACGCGGCCGAGAACCGCCGTTCGATGATGGATGCGGTGCTGCGCGTGATGCGTGACGAGCTGTGTGCGTTCCAGTTGGGTGAGGTGGCGGTGAACTGCCATCACAACTACTGCACGCACGAGACGCACTTCGGCGAGGACCTCATCGTGACCCGCAAGGGTGCGGTGAGCGCGAAGAAGGGCGAGCTCGGCATCATCCCGGGATCGATGGGTGCGCGTTCGTACATCGTGCGCGGACTCGGAAACCCCGAGAGCTTCGAGAGTTGCTCGCACGGCGCGGGCCGCGTGATGTCGCGAACCGCGGCGCAGAAGCGCTTCACGGTCGAGGATCACATCGCCGCGACCGAGGGCGTGGAGTGCCGCAAGGACAAGGACGTCATCGACGAGACGCCGGCCGCGTACAAGGACATCGACGCGGTGATGGCAGCGCAGCGCGATCTCGTCGAGATCGCGTACACCCTCAAGCAGGTTCTCTGCGTGAAGGGGTGAAGGCCTGGCGGAATTTCCGCCGGGCCTTTTCTTATCGAGTCTGGGAACTCAGGTCCGGGCTCACCCGCGACAAGTAGTCCGCGACACCGCGCATCTGCGCCCTGGAAAGTTTGCGCATGCGCTGCACGTGCGCATCGTCCATGCCCGGACGCAAATTGCCGGCCGTCTCCTCCATCTGCCTCAGCAGGTAGGCGTAGTGCTGTCCCGAGAGGCGTGGGCGGCGGCGCAGCAGATCGCCCTGGCCCAGCGGCCCATGACATTGTTCGCACAGCCTGAAATAGACCTTGGCGCCTTCATTGAGCGAGTGTCCGTCGCCGATGCCGGTGGTTGCCGAGAATCTCGGCAGGCCGGCCACGTATGCGGCCACGTCCGTCACTGCCTGTGCATCGGCGAGGACGTGCTGGTCGGTGAAGTGCTGCATGCGCTCGTTCCATCGCTGGTCGTAACGAAAGTCGGCGATCTGCTTGAGCAGCACGCTGCCGTGCTGGCCGGCGATCGCGGGGATATCGCCATCGGTGGTTCCGCGTCCGTTCTCGCCATGACAGGCGGCGCAGGTGGAGTACAGCTCTGCACCCCGCGCCAGATCCGGTTCCAGCTTCGCCCCCGCGGTGAATTCACGATCGCGCAGCTCGCGCGGGTGGATGTCCTGCGCCGGCACCAGGCTGGTGGACAGGCAGGCGGTTGCCGCGAAGGCGAGCACGGAGGTACGCATGAATTCACGATAACAACGCGGGCCGACCGCGCCGATCAATGGAACTACGTATGCGCCTTCGCAATGCGCGTACGAAGACGCCAGCGGACTCCGCGCGGATCAGTTCAGATCCTTGTCCTTCCAGTACTTGGTGCCCTTGGCGGTGATCTCGGCGGCGAGACCCTTGTCGGTGAGTTGGTACATCCACACGCCCGGCGCCACCGACGCGGCGCCCTGCATGGCGCCTCCCGTGTCGCCGGTCGTCGCCGCGGCAGTTGCCTGGCCGCCGAACGCCCAGCCTTCATCGATGAACTTGTTCATGGCCGCGGCCTGCTGGAACACGAACACCACGCGGAATTTCTTCGCGCCCATGCCGAGCCCGGCCTGTGCTTCGCCCATGTTCATGAACGTCGTGCGTTTGGACTTGTTGTCCACCACCACGCCCTTCCCCTTGCCACCCCCCACGAACAGGATCTTCATGCCGAAATTGCTGAACGTGGCGTAGCCCGCGGCTTTCTGGATCAGCCCCCTGGCCTCGGGGTTGGCCTTGTAGAGGGCTTCCAGGGTGGCCGCGGAAGCGGAAAGGATTTCAGTGCGCTCCTTGTCGGCCTTTTCATCGGCCAGGACCGGCGACGCCAGAACACCCAACATCAGGAATGATCCGAAGATGTTCTTGATCATGATTGCACCCGCGGTTCATGGAATTCTCCGATGATGGCGCCCGGGGGAGATGCGGGCCAGCGGCCCAAGGTCTCACTCTCGGGACGCAAGCCCGGGCTGCTGCCGAGTCCCTCGAGCGCGCTGCGACATGCGCCTCACGCGGTGATCCTTCCCGCCGAATCACGCTGCCGGGGCCGGTACACGCCGTTGCGCATCACCATGCGGTAGATGGCCTGGCAGTCGCGCTGAAAGCTCCGGGCGTCATAACCCACGTGCCGGAGCACGCGCCGGTGATCGTGAAACACGATGCGCGCCGACACCGTGAGCAGCGTGCGATGCGCCGCCTCGGCGAAGCGCCGCAGCATCGGTCCCCGCTCGCCACGCAGGGTCATCAGCAATTGGGTTTCATAGCGCAGGTGCAGCGATTCATCGGCGCACATGCTGCGGCAGATGGTCTTGAGGCAGGCCGAGCTGGTGGCGCGGGCCAGTGCGCGGTAATAGACGAAGCCGATCATTTCCGCAGTGACCAGGATGGTCACCGCGGCTTCGAAACCCGCGAGCCTGCGCAGCAGGCGGAACACGGAGTCGGTCCAGTTGCGGCGCTTCAGGGGTATGCCATTGGCCCGCATGAATTCGCCCAGCTGCGCCGCATGGTGCTGTTCTTCCTTGATGAACAGCGCCGTCACGGCGGGCAGCGCCGGCAGGTTGCGCCGCGCCGCGAAACGTCGCGCGAACCGCAGCAGCGTGCGGCCTTCGGATTGCTCTCCGAGCTGGAAGGTGGCGATGGAATCCGCGATCCGATCGCACTCCTCGTCGGACAGCCAATCACCCGGTGCCTGCCGGTGGATCTCCAGCGAGGCCGCGCGGGTCGAGAAGATCTCCAGCCAGTAATTCCAGTCGAACATGCTCACTCCCGGCGACGCGCTGGCGGGAGTGTGCTCAGGCAGCTGCGCCGGATGGTGATTTATCCGGACGCAATTCGGGCAGATTGTGTCAGTCCGCCGGCCATGCGGCCGGCGGACGTCGTGACTCTCAGTTGC
>DASTXR010000122.1:0-11978 GCA_035765415.1 Steroidobacteraceae bacterium
GTTGCCGGGCAACACCGAGATGGTGATGCCGGGCGACAACATCAAAATGACGGTGCAGCTGATCAACCCGATCGCGATGGAAGAAGGCCTGCGCTTCGCCATCCGTGAAGGTGGCCGCACGGTCGGCGCCGGCGTCGTGGCGAAGATCCTGAAGTAGTAGTTCGAAAGGACGCTCTTCGTACGAAGACCGGGGACAGGGCTCCGCGCCCTGTCCCCTCGAAGACGAGAAACGGTCGGTATGCAAAGCGTCTGCACACAACAAGTTCGGAAACGTTAGCTGGGTAACTCTCTACCTAGTCGCTCTTTAGAAAGGAATACGAAAATGGCCAACCAGAACATTCGCATACGGCTCAAAGCCTTTGACCATCGGTTGATCGACACTTCCGCCAAGGAAATCGTCGAGACCGCCAAGCGCACGGGCGCCACGGTCAAGGGCCCGGTGCCGCTGCCGACCAAGATGGAAAAGTTCACGTTGCTGGTTTCCCCGCACGGTGACAAGGACGCGCGCGACCAGTACGAGCTGCGCACGCACAAGCGCATCATGGACATCATCAACCCGACGGACAAGACGGTCGATGCGCTCAAGAAGCTCGAACTGCCGGCCGGCGTCGACGTGCAGCTCAAGCTGAACTAATAACAACGTCAATTCCGCTGCGGAGATTCGCTTGAAACTGCAGCAACTTCGATATCTGGCGGCCGTGGTGCAGAACGGCCTCAACGTAACCACTGCCGCCCAGGCCCTGCACACTTCCCAGCCTGGCGTCAGCAAGCAGATCCGTCTGCTTGAAGAGGAGCTCGGCCTCACGCTGTTCGTGCGTGATGGCCGCGCCCTCAAGCGTCTCACTCCGGCCGGCGAAGAGGTGGCGGCGCGCGCGCTGCGCATGCTGCGCGAGGCGCAGGCGCTCAAGAGCCTGGCCAAGGACCTCAAGCAATCCGACCGCGGCTCGTTGTCCATCGGCACCACGCACACGCAGGCGCGTTACGTGCTGCCGCGCGTGATCCGCGATTTCCGCCAGAAATATCCCGACGTGCAGTTGCACCTGCACCAGGGCACGTCGGACCAGATCGCCGAGATGGCGACGCTCGACCGCATCGACTTCGCCATCAACACCGGCAGCCAGGACAAGTTCCCCGACTTCGTGCTGTTGCCTATCTATTCGTGGCACCGGCAGATCATCGTGCCGAAAGACCACCCGCTGGCGCAGATTGCCAAGCCGACGCTGCAACAGCTCGCCGAATACCCGCTGGTCACCTACGTGTTCAGCTTCACCGGCCCGTCGTCACTGCAGCAGCAGTTCTCGCGCGCCGGTCTCGAGCCCAACGTTTCGCTGACCGCGCGCGATGCGGACGTCATCAAGACGTACGTTCGACTCGGCCTCGGCGTCGGTGTGGTGGCCAGCATGGCCATCGAACCCGACGACGAGAAGGATCTCGCGGTGGTGGAAGCCGGGCACCTGTTCCCGAGCCACGTCACCTGGATCGGCTTCCGCGCCGGCGCGCTGCTGCGCGGATTCACCTACGACTTCATCCAGCTGCTCGCGCCGCATCTCACGCGCGAGCGCATCGAGCGCATCCTCTCGGCGCCCACGCCGGCGGCGCGCGAGAAACTCATCTCCGCCATCGAGCTGCCGCGCTACGACTGACTACCTGTAACGCGGCAGCACGAGCGAGCCGAACGTGAGATAGAACGTGTCGCGGTCGTCGAACGTGCGGCCGTAGCCGATCTGCAGCGGGCCGATGGGCAGGTCCACGCCGAAGAACACGCTGGCGGCGCCGCGCAGGTCCTTGAGCGAGACGTCGTCGTATGCGAGCCAGACATTGCCGCCCTCGAGACTGGCCGCCAGGTAGGTAGGCACGTCGAACAGCAGCCCCTGCTGGCTCAGGCGGCGGTAGTAGATGCCTCGCAGCAGCACCATCTGGTTGCCGAGCAGCTCGCGATCGCGCAATCCGGAGAGGAACGTTAGCCCGCCGAGCGAGGCGGTGGTCTGGAACGCACCAAGCGGCCGCTTCGACAGCGACGCGCGTCCGCCGAGCATCAGCGTGTTGCGCCCGAAGCTCATGGCGTCGTCGATGGCGACGCGAAACAGGTCGCCGTTGCCGTGGGCGCCCATCGATTCGCGATAGTCGTTGTAGCCGATCTCGGCGCGCAGGCCGCGGCGCGGGAAGCGCACATTGTCGAGGCTGTCCCAGAGCAGGTTGATGCCGACGCCGCCGATGTCGTCGAGACTCCTCTCGGGCAGGTCGGGCGAGCCGATCTGCCGCACGGCGCGATCCTCGCCGCGCAGCAGGGCGGCCGAGAGCCGGAACCGGTCGCCGAAGTCGCGGCCGAGGCGCAGGCTGCCGAGCCAGCTCTCGACCCGGTACTGCGCGACGTCGAGCCCGTCGATGATCAGGGGCTGGTTCAGCGCGGCATAGGCGATTTCGGGGGTTGCGAACCACTTGCCGCGTTCGCCGAAGGGTAGATAGAAATCCGTCGCGATCGAGGCCACGCGGCCGATGCCGAGGAAGGTGCGCCACTCGGCGCCCTTGCTGTTCAGGCCGGTGAGCCGGCCTTCGAGATTGAGCTGGTAGTCGTCGGTGCCCTCGAAGTCATCGTTGATCTGCAGGCCGGCGCGGAACACCAGCCGTCCCAGCGAACTATCCACCGGGGTCACTTCGACTCCCTGTCGGCCGCGTTCGTCCTTCGCCAGCCGGTAGGAAATCGAGTCGTAGGTGCCGCGGCCGAAAGCGCCGGCGATGTCGCTCTCGAGCTGCTTCGTATCGAGCGGCTCGCCCGCCTCGAGGTCGATGCGATCGCGAACGAATTCCGCGGTGCGACTGCGCGAAGCATCGACCGTCAGGAACTCCACGCGCGGTGTCGCGGACAGGGCGCGGCGCTGCAGGTTGCGCCAGGCGACGTACTGCTCCTCGGGTACGGAAAGCGTTTGCAGCTTGTCCAGCACGGCCTCGGCCGCGCGGGCGCCCGGCCCCACGGCATCGGTCGCGCGGATGAAACTCACGCTGCTGATCTCGCCCAGGTCCGGCCGGATGAACACGTCGCCGGGCCCGAGCGTTGCCAGCGTGGCGTCGCTGCGGTCACGCATCAGGCCGCTCACCATCTGCAGCAGGATCTCGAACGTCGAGTCCACGGATTCCGGCGGTGCGAGCGGCTGGCCCACGTCGACGACGATGACGAGATCCACACCCATGGCGCGCGCGACGTCCACCGGGAGATTGTTGACGATGCCGCCGTCGACGAGGACCTTGCCCTCGTGGTGCACGGGCGCGAACGCGCCGGGCACCGCCATGCTGGCGCGGATCGCCAGTTCCAGGTCGCCCGAGGAGAACACGCGGGGCCGCACCTCGCCGATGTCCGTGGCCACGCAGCGGAAGGGAATCGGCAGGTCGTCGAAGCTATCTACCTGCGAGCGGCCGAGGAACTGCTTGCGCAGGAAGAGGCCAAGCTTCTGGCCGCGCACCAGCGTCGACGGATAGGCTAGCTGGCCCTGGGTGATGCCCACCTCGAAGTTCGCGACGTTGCCGAGATCGGTCTCCTTCTGGCGCATGGGCGTGTCGGGACGGGCGGTGGAATCGCGAAAGATGTCCACCCAGTCGATCGAGCTCACCGCGACTTCGATTTCCTCGGGCGAATGGCCCGCCGCGTACAGCCCGCCGATGATGGCGCCGATGCTGGTGCCGGCGATGGCGTGGATGGGGATGTGCTCGCGTTCGAGCACCCGGAGTACACCGATGTGCGCCGCGCCTCGGGCGCCGCCTCCGCCGAGCACCAGGCCGATGCGCGGCGGTGGCTGCGCCGCCGCCAGTGCGCAGCTCCACAACGTCCAGCTCCACAGTGCCAGGGCCGCCGCGATACGCCACCGAGTCTTCCGGCGGATGGTGGGGGAAGTCTGCGTGGTCATCTGGGCTCTCCGACGTGCGCCCCGGCGCACGCGGGCAACTCTAGCGCGCTTCGTCTCGCTATCGCTCGGTTCATCGCATCGCGGAAACTCGCGGGCGATCGCCACATCCAATCACGGCAGATTCATCCCGGAGAAATTCCCATGCGATTCGAATTCCTTGGCTTGCTAGCCGCCTTGCTGCCCTTCACCGCATGCGCCGCCGATCAGAATCCGGCGGTCAGGACTGCGCAACCCATGAAGATCGGAATCATCGGCACGGGTGAAATCGGCGGAGCGCTGGCGCGCCACTGGGGCGCGGCAGGTCACGAGCTGCTCATCTCGTCACGACATCCCGAGCAGCTGCAGGCGCTGGCGAAGTCGATCGGTCCCAATGTGAAGGTGGGTACTCCGCGTGAAGCGGCTGCATTCGGCGACGTGGTGCTGGTGTCCGTGCCGTATCACGCCACCCCGCAGGTGGGCCGCGACTACGCCGCCGAACTCAAGGGCAAAGTGGTGCTCGACACCGGCAATCCATATCCCTCGCGCGACGGCGAGATGGCGGTGCGCGATCGCCAGCGCGGCACGGGCGTGGCCTCCGCGGAGTATCTGCCGGGCACGCGCCTGGTACGCGCGTTCAACGCGATCAATTCCGGTCCGCTCGAGCGCGACGCGTTCCGCAAGCCCGAGAGGCTTGGCATACCGCTCGCGGCGGACGATCCCGCCGCGATGAAAGTCGCCGAGCAGCTGGTGAAGGATGCTGGCTTCGATCCGGTAGCCGTGGGCAAACTCTCCCGCGCGCGCGAGTTCGATTTCGGCACACCGGTTTATGTGCGCGGAATGACGGCGGCGGAGCTGCGCAGTTCGTTGAAACCCCCGTAGTCCGAACCCGTGGCAACCGTCCGGGAGCGCCCGGCGTCGTGCACGCTGTCGCCAAAAAATGACGCCGCAACGGCAATTCCGCGCCTTAAGTAAATTCCGCTGAACACCTAACAATTCACCTAGGAATTCGCATTGGCTTAACCTAACGCGCAACTCCGCGCGCGCCGGCGCGCGGGTTCGCGGATTTCCCGCCGCACCGTATTTTCCGGGCTTCCTCCCTGTCACGAAACCGTTCAGGGTTTGGCGTATTCTTTCGCGCCGCGGGCCGCAAGGCCCAAATTGCTTGCTTCGCAATCGAAACAACAGGGACGGAAAAAGTATGCGCAACCATACCGTTTGCCGCTGGATCTTCACCGCTGCCGCTCTGATCCTGGGCACCGCAGCCACCGCGCAAAACGCGATCCGCATCAGCGAGATCCACTACGACAACGTCAGCACCGACGTCGGTGAAGCCATCGAAGTGTCGGCTCCCGCCGGCACCGACCTCACCGGCTGGCAGATCGTGCTGTACAACGGCTCGGGTGGCGCCAGCTACGACACCGACACATTCACCGGTGTGGTTCCCGCGAGCTGCGGCGCACGCGGCGTGCTGGTCATCGACTATCCCTCGAACGGCATTCAGAACGGCGCGCCCGACGGTGTCGCGCTCGTCGACAGCACCGGCACGCTGGTCGAATTCCTTTCCTACGAAGGCACCTTCGCGGCCACCAATGGCCCGGCGAACGGCGTCACGTCCACCGACATCGGCGCCCTGCAGAACGGCGCCGGTTCCATAGGCGAATCGCTGGCGCGCAATGCGGACGGCACCTGGGCGCTGGGCGCCAGCACGTTCGGCGCCTGCAATGACGATGGCGAAGAACCGCCTGTCGGCGAAGTAGATAGCATCGCGGTCGACCCGTCCGGCGCCGAAGTCGCCGTGGGGGGCAGCGTCGCGTTCGTCGCGGCGGCGTTCGACATCATCGGCCAGGAAATTCCCGGCGTCGCGTTCTCCTGGACCAGCAGCAATCCCGACGTCGCCACGGTGAATGCCGCCGGTGTGGCGACTGGTATCGCCGAAGGCGACACCATCATCTTCGCGATCGCCGAAAACGGTGTCAGCGGTTCCGCGAACCTGCACATCAACGCGGCACCGCCGCCGACCAACTCCGATTTCCACATCAACGAGATTCACTACGACAATCTCGGCGTGGATGCCGGCGAGGCCATCGAGATCGAAGGCCCCGCGGGCGCGAACCTCTCCGACTTCACCGTCGTGCTCTACAACGGCAACGGCGGCGTGCCCTACAACACGCAGACCCTCGGCAGCGTGTTGCCCGCGAGCTGCGGCACGCGCGGCGTCGTGGTCATCAACTATCCGCAGGACGGCATCCAGAACGGCTCGCCCGACGCCATTGCGCTGGTGAGCCCCACGGGCGTAGTGCTGGAGTTCCTGTCGTACGAAGGCGTGGTCACTGCCATCACCGGCCCCGCGGGCGGACTGGTTTCCACCGACATTCTCGCGTCGCAGACGAACGCTCCCGTGGGCTCGTCGCTGCAGCGGAGTTCGACGGGCGTCTGGGCCTCCGGCACCTCGAGCTTCGGCGCCTGCAATTCGGATGCGCCGACGCCGGTGGGCAATTCACTGTCGTTCAGCGGCCGCGTCCCGACCGACCCGGCCCTGCCGGTCGGCTACGAGGACCAGGTCTTCGCGACGCTGCGCAGCCCGGGCAACGTCACGATTCCGACCACGATCACGTGGACGTCGGAAACCCCGGCTATCGCCAGCATCGACGAGAACGGCGTGATGCGCGCGCTCGCCGAAGGCCTGGCCACGGTGCGCGCGACTGCGACCGACGGCACCACGGCTACCTACTCGCTGCCCACGCGTGTCGCCGTGGCGAGCGGCGTGGCGTACCCGGGCAACACCGAGTTCGGCGAGCCGGCGGATGCCGATGCCAGCGATGACATCATCCTGCGCTACGACCAGTTCACGACGTCGTACAACCCCGCCCGCGGCACTCCCAACTGGGTGAGCTACGACCTCGACGCCGTGCATTTCGGCGCCGAGGACCGTTGCGACTGCTTCACGCTGGATGCGGATCTGCCCGCATCGGTTCCGCGGATCACGACCAACGACTACACCGGCGCCGGCGCTTTCCACGGGTTCGGCATCGACCGCGGCCACATGGTGCGATCGTTCGACCGCACCACGGGCAGCCTCGACAACGCGCGCACCTACCTGTTCAGCAACATCGTGCCGCAGGCGGCCGACATGAATCAGGGCCCGTGGGCGAACCTCGAGAGCGATCTCGGCGACATCGCGCGCGTGCAGGGCCGCGAGGTGTACATCATCACCGGCCCCGCCGGTAACAGCGGCACGCTCAAGAACGAGGGCAAGATCGTCATTCCCACGTCCACCTGGAAAGTGGCGGTGATCCTGCCGCACGACCAGGGCCTCGCCAACATCGACGACTACCGCGATCTCGAAGTCATCGCGGTGAACATGCCTAACCAGGCGGGCGTGCGTAACGTGGACTGGAACACGTACCGGACCACGGTGGATGAGATCGAAACGCTGACGGGTTACGACCTGCTGGCGCTGCTGCCCGACGAAATCGAAGCGGCGGTCGAGTCCAACACGCAGCCGCCGTTCGCGGCGGTCACGGGTCCGGCCGGCGCCATCGCCGAAGGCGATTCGGCGACGTTCGACGCGTCCGCTTCGGAAGATCCGAACGGCACCATTGCCAGCTACGCCTGGGACTTTGGCGATGGCACGACGGGCACCGGCGTGTCGGTGTCGCACACCTTCGTGCAGGACGGCGTGTTCACGGTGCGCGTGACCGTGACCGACAACGATGGCCTCAGCGATTCCGCGACCTTCACCGTCAACGTCACCAACGTGGCGCCGGTGGTGGGCGCGGTGCCGAATGCCACGCTGGACGTCGGCGCCACCTACACCGCCACGGGAAGCTTCTCGGATCCGGGCGCCGACGCCTGGACCGCGACCGTGACCTGGGGCGATGGCAGTGCGCCGGAAGTGGTGCCGCTGAGCGGCCGCAACTTCTCGCTCACGCACATCTACACCGCGGGCGGCACGTATACGGTCACCATCAGCATCGCCGATGACGACACCAGCGCCTCGGCGACGCACACGGTCACCGTGCAGGATCCGGCGCCCGATACCGGCCTGGCGGCCGCGCTGCCGCTGATCGACCAGCTCGTGGCCAGCGGCAAGCTGCCGCGCGCCGTGGGTACGTTGTTCAAGGCGGAGGTGATCGCCGCACAGGTGCTCATCGGCCGCGGCAATGTGCCGGCGGCCCGTCGGCTCCTTCAGGCCGAGGTCGCCCAGATCGACCTGCTGGTGCGCCTGCGCGTGGTCAAGGCAGCGGATATCGCACCTCTGCGCAACGTGCTGGTACAGGCCATCGCCGCTCTTTAAGGGGGCAGCCCCCTTTTCCTGGCAAAAGGGGTCAGTCCTCCGACTGACCCCTTTTGAGATGAACAGGCGACAGCCCCTGTAACCGGGCTGTTATTCCTGCATAACCAATAGTGCTTTCCGGGCAGGGCCTTGGGACCTATACAGTCCCGCCCACTTTCCCCCGGAAGGCCTTCGATGCACGCGCAGATTCAGCCGGTTACCACCCTTAAACCCGTTCCCGGGGGGCGTCCTCGCGCTGGCGCGGCCAGAATGACCCACCTGGCGCGCCTCGAAGCCGAAAGCATCCACATCTTCCGGGAAGTGGCGGCCGAGTTCGCCAAGCCGCTGCTCATGTACTCCATCGGCAAGGACTCCTCGGTCCTGCTGCACCTGGCCCGCAAGGCCTTCTTCCCGGGCCGCATTCCTTTCCCGCTGCTGCACATCGACACGGGCTGGAAGTTCAAGGAAATGATCTCGTTCCGCGACGAGACGGCCCGGCGCCTGAATGCCGAGCTCATCGTGCATACGAACGAGGCTGGCCGCGCCGCCGGCGTTTCGCCGTTCACGCATGGCGCGCGTTACACCGACATCATGAAAACCGAGGCGCTGAAGCAGGCCCTCGACAAGTACGGTTGCGATGCCGCCATCGGCGGCGCGCGTCGCGACGAAGAGAAGTCCCGCGCCAAGGAACGCGTCTTCAGCTTCCGCGATGCGCAGCACCGCTGGGATCCGAAGAACCAGCGCCCCGAGTTGTGGAACCTCTATAACGGCCGCCTGCGCCGCGGTGACAGCATCCGCGTGTTCCCGTTGTCGAACTGGACCGAAGTCGACATCTGGACCTACATCCACACCGAAAACATTCCCGTGGTGCCGCTGTATTTCGCCAAGCCACGGCCGGTCGTCGACCGCGACGGCCTCAAGATCATGGTGGACGACAACCGCCTGCCGCTGAACGATGGCGAGAAGCCGCACCTCGAAACCATCCGCTTCCGCTCGCTGGGGTGTTATCCGCTGACCGGCGCGCAGGTGTCCAAGGCCGCGAGCGTGCCGGAGATCATCGAGGAGATGCTGCTCACCACCACTTCCGAGCGGCAGAGCCGCGCCATCGACGCCGACTCCGCCGCGGCGATGGAAAATCGCAAGCGCGAGGGTTACTTCTGATGGCCGCCGTCCCCGTCAAGCCGGCCGTGTCTAACCACCCGGCATCTTCGCCCCGCACGCTGGAGCAGTTCCTCGCGCAGCAGCGCGAGATCGACCTGCTGCGTTTCATCACCTGCGGCAGCGTCGACGACGGCAAGAGCACGCTCATCGGCCGGCTGCTGCACGACACCCGCCAGGTGTTCGACGACCAGCTCTCCGCCGTGGCCAACGACAGCCGCCGCTGGGGCACCACGGGCGAAGTGCCCGATCTCGCCTTGCTGGTCGACGGGCTCCAGGCCGAGCGCGAGCAGGGCATCACCATCGACGTGGCCTACCGCTACTTCCAGACGCCGCGACGCAAGTTCATCGTCGCCGACTGTCCAGGTCATGAACAGTACACGCGCAACATGGCCACCGGCGCCTCGACCGCCGACGCGGCCGTGGTGCTCGTCGATGCCGAGAAGGGCGTGCGCGTGCAGACGCGCCGCCATACCCACATCGTGTCTTTGTTAGGCGTGCAGAACGTGATCCTCGCGGTCAACAAGATGGACCGCATCGACTACGACCGCGCGAAGTTCGAAGCCATCGCCGGCGAGTTCGTGGCCTACGCGCGCAAGCTCGGCGTGCAGAACATCGAAGTGATTCCGGCCGCGGCGCTCACCGGCGTGAACGTCGTCATCCGCGGCACCAAGGAAACCCCCTGGTACACCGGCCGCACGCTGCTCGAAGCGCTCGAGGGCATCGAGGCCGGCCGCGCCGATCTGCTGAAGGAGCTGCGGTTCCCGATCCAGCTCGTGAGCCGCCCCGACGCGAATTTCCGTGGTTATGCGGGCACCATTGCGAGCGGCGAAGTCTCCGTGGGCGACGCCGTGCTCGCGCTGCCCTCGCGCAAGTCGAGCAAGGTGCGCGAGATCACCACCGCCGACGGCCCGCTCGAGAAAGCCGGCACGCACCAGGCGGTCACGGTCGTGCTCGAGGACGAAATCGACCTGTCGCGCGGCGACGTGCTGGTGCATCCGGATCATCGCCCGACGCTGGCGCGCACCTTCGACGCCAACATCATCTGGATGGGTGAAGCGCCGCTGCTGCCGGGCAAGCGTTACGAATTCAAGGTAGGCAGCCGCTACGTCAAGGGCCTGGTCGATTCGATCCAGCACCGCATCGACGTGAACGATCTCACTACCCGAGCCGCCGAAGCGCTGGACCTCAACGGTCTCGCGCGCGTGCGCATCGCGCTGGAAGAGCCCGTCGCCGTCGACGATTACAAGCTGTCGCGCCAGACCGGTTCTTTCATCATCATCGACCTGCTGCACTTCGGCACCGTGGGCGCCGGCATGGTCATCGCGCCGGCCACGCAGACGGGGCGCGCCAGCTCCGACGTGGTGTGGCAGCCGACCCGCGTCACCGCGACGATCCGCGCCAACCAGAAGAGCCAGAAACCCGCCGTGGTGTGGTTCACCGGGCTGTCGGGCTCCGGCAAGTCGACCATCGCCAACGCGCTCGAGCAGGTGCTGGTGCAGCGTGGCCATCACAGCTACCTGCTGGACGGCGACAACGTGCGCCACGGCCTCAACAAGGATCTGGATTTCTCCGAGAGCGGGCGTGCCGAAAACATCCGCCGCATCGGCGAGGTGTCGGCGCTGTTCGTGGATGCCGGCCTCATCGTGATCACCGCCTTCATCTCGCCTTACCGCGCGGATCGCAATCGCATCCGCGAGAGGATTGGTGACAATTTCATCGAGGTCTATCTGTCTACTTCACTGGAAGAGTGTGAGCGCCGCGATCCCAAGGGCCTGTACGTGAAGGCGCGCGCCGGCGAGATCCGCGAGTTCACCGGCATCGACTCGCCGTACGAGCCGCCGATCGCGCCGCAACTGACCATCGACACCTCGAAGCAGGAGATCGGCGCCACGGTGGACCAGATCCTGAAATACCTCGAGAACAAGGGCTTCCTGCACCAGGCGGATCCGGGCCTATGAGCGGTGGTGTCGTCATCCAGGGCAATTTCCCGATCCCGGAAGAACGCCGCGATCAGCTGCAGCAGCTCGCCACCGAATTGAACCGCGAGCAGTTGATGTGGCTGTCGGGCTACTTCGCCGGTGCCGCCGCCGCCGCGCCGTCGAGCATTCCCGGGTTCCAGAGCAATCTGCTCGGCGGCCAGGCACGCGCGCAGTTTGCGCCGGCCGCTGCGCCCGCCGCCGTGGCACCCGCGCCGGCCGCTGCCGCCGTCGCGGTGCCGTCGCTCACCATCATCTCGGCTTCGCACACCGGCAACGGCCGCAAGATCTGCGAGAAGCTGCTGGCCGCCGTGCAGGCGATCGGGGTCCAGGCGCGCATGATCAAAGCCGGCGACTACCAGCCGCGCGAGATCGCGAAGGAAAAGCTGCTCTACGTCGTCATCAGCACGCACGGCGACGGCGATCCGCCGGACGAGGCGCGCGGGCTGTACGAATTCCTCGGCACGAAGCGCGCGCCGCAGTTGCCCGAGCTCCAGTATTCGGTGCTCGCGCTCGGCGACACCAGCTATCCCAAGTTCTGCGAAGCCGGTCGCGTGATCGACGAGCGCCTGGCGAAGCTCGGCGCCAAGCGGCTGCTGCCGCGTGTCGAATGCGACGTCGACTTCGAGAAGCTGGCGCAGACCTGGGCGGACGATGCGCTGGCGCGCGTGCGCGAGCACGCCGAGA
>DASTXR010000123.1:0-3548 GCA_035765415.1 Steroidobacteraceae bacterium
TAAAAGCCTTATGCCATCGAGTAGGCGGACCAGCCCCTGGGCAGCAGTCGTCGCCTCAGCAGATACAGGTTTGCCAGCGCAAAGGCGGTGAACAGCCGCGCGGTGTTCTTGGCGATACCGCGGTAGCGCACTTTGGTGAACCCCCACAGCTGCTTGACCACACGGAACGCGTGCTCGCCGCGAGCACGGGTGCGCGAGCGTGTGCGGTTTAGATATCGGTCGTACTCGCTCAGCGGGATGTGGGTGCGGCGCCGGTTGATCCGATAGCGGATGCCGCGCTCAAGGGCACTTTGCCGATGGGCCTTGCTCCAGTAGAGCTGATCGCCGAACACCTCGCGCTCCTGGCCATGCAGCAGCTTCGGCATCTCGGCCAGGTCATGCACGTTGGCAGCGGTGGCGGTGAGACTGTGGACGATGCCGCGCTTGTCCGTGCCCACATGCGCCTTCATCCCAAAGTGCCACCCGCCACCCTTCTTGGTCTGATGCATCTCAGGATCGCGCTCTTTGTCGGCGTTCTTGGTCGAGGTCGGTGCCTCGATGATCGTCGCATCCACGATCGTTCCGGACTTCAGCAGCAACCGCCGCTCTTCGAGCAGCGCGCGCACCTCGGCAAAGATCGCCTCTGTCAGCTTGTGCTTCTCCAGCAGGTGTCGGAACCGCAGGATAGTCGACTCATCGGGCACATCGTCATCGGCGAGTTCAATGCCCGCAAAGCGGCGCATCGAGTTCGAGTCGTACAGCGCCTCCTCGGCTCCCGGATCCGACAGGTTGAACCACTGCTGCATGAAGTAAATCCGCAGCATCCGCTCCAGTGGCATCGGTTGGGTGCCATTGCCCGCCTGCGGGTAGTGCGGCGCAATCAGCAGCACCAACCGTGTCCAGGGGATCACCGCGTCCATCTCGGTCAAAAACCGCTCCCGGCGCGTGAACTTCTTCTTGTTCGCCCAGGCCAGTGACTCGAACGTCGTCTGCTTCATCGCCCGCACCCCAAAAACAAAGTGCCCGCAGTATCGATCAACCGCGCACACCTGTGCAGAGCTTCCCTAGGAAATGGGGACTGTCCCCATTTCTACTGCAGCGTTGCGGGCAGAGCGGGTGTCTCGGCGGGCAGCGTCGTCAGCGTGAGCTCCTTGCCATCGCTGCTGAGCCCGATCTTCACGGTGCCGCCCACCGCGAGCTTGCCGAACAGCAGCTCTTCGGCGAGGGGTCGCTTGATCTGGTCCTGCAGCAGGCGCGCCATCGGCCGCGCACCCATCTTCGGGTCGTAGCCCTTCTCGGCCAGCCAGCGACGCGCCGCGTCGTCGAGCACGATGCTCACGCCCTTCTTCTCGAGCTGCGCTTCGATCTCGACGAGTAGTTTGTCGACCACGCGTTCGATGACCGGCATGTCGAGCGGCGCGAACTGGATGGTGGAATCGATACGATTGCGGAACTCGGGCGAGAACAGGCGCTTGATGGCTTCTGCGCCGTCGGACGCATTGTCGGCCTGCACGAAGCCGATGGACGCGCGGTTCATCTCGTAGGCGCCCGCGTTCGTGGTCATGACGATGATCACGTGGCGGAAGTCCGCCTTGCGCCCGTTGTTGTCGGTGAGCGTGCCATGGTCCATGACCTGCAGCAGCAGGTTGAAGACTTCCGGATGCGCCTTCTCGACCTCGTCGAGCAGCAGCACGCAATGCGGGTGCTTGGCGATGGCTTCGGTGAGCAGGCCACCCTGGTCGAAGCCCACGTATCCGGGAGGCGCGCCGATGAGACGCGACACCGTGTGCCGCTCCATGTATTCGGACATGTCGAAGCGGATGAATTCGATACCGAGCGCGATGGCGAGCTGCCGGGTCACTTCGGTCTTGCCGACGCCCGTGGGCCCTGCAAACAGGAAACTGCCCACCGGTTTGCGCTGGTCCCCGAGCCCCGAGCGCGCCATCTTGATGGCGGCGGCGAGAGATTCGATGGCCCGGTCCTGGCCGTAGATGACGAGCTTGAGGTTGCGCTCGAGGTTGCGCAGCACTTCCTTGTCGGACGTGGACACGCTCTTCGCGGGGATGCGCGCCATGCGGGCCACGACATCTTCGATGTGTTTCACCTCCACCGACGATTCGCGTTCGTTCACGGGCTTCAGCCGCAGGCGCGCGCCGGCCTCGTCGACCACGTCGATGGCCTTGTCGGGCATGTGTCTTTCGTTGATGTGACGCGCCGCGAGTTCAGCCGCCGCGCGAATCGCATCCTGGGTGTAGGTGATGCCATGGTGCTGCTCGAAGCGCGGCTTCAATCCCATGAGGATGTCGATGGTCTCGGAGACCGAGGGCTCGACCACGTCGATTTTCTGGAAGCGTCGCGCCAGCGCGTGATCCTTTTCGAAGATGCCGCGATATTCCTGGTAGGTGGTCGAGCCGATGCAGCGCAGCTCACCGTTGGTGAGCACCGGCTTGATGAGGTTGGACGCGTCCATGACGCCGCCCGACGCCGCCCCGGCGCCGATGACGGTGTGGATCTCGTCGATGAAGAGGATGGCGCCGGGCTGCTTCTTCAGCTCGCCGATGACGCTCTTCAGCCGCTTCTCGAAATCGCCGCGATACTTGGTGCCGGCGATCAGCGAGCCCATGTCGAGCGAATAGATGGTGCAATCCGACAAAACGTCCGGAACCTTGCCCTCGACGATCATGCGCGCGAGGCCCTCGGCAATGGCCGTCTTTCCCACCCCCGCCTCGCCCACGTACAGCGGATTGTTCTTGCGCCTGCGGCACAGGATCTCGATGGTGCGTTCCACCTCGAGCGTGCGCCCGATCAGCGGGTCTATCTTCCCGTCCTGCGCGAGCTGGTTCAGGTTCGACGTGTACTTGTCGAGCGCGCTGCCGCCTTCGCCGTCGCGCTCGGCTTCCCCGCCCGTCTCTTCCTTCGCGGTCTTCTCTTCAGCGATCTTCGAGAGTCCGTGGGAGACGAAATTGACGACGTCGAGCCGCGTGACCTCGGCGCGGTTCAGCAAGTGGACCGCGTGACTCTGCTTCTCGCTGAAGATCGCGATGAGCACGTTGGCGACGCCCACTTCCTTTTTGCCCGAGGACTGCACGTGGAACACCGCGCGCTGCAATACCCGCTGGAATCCGAGCGTCGGCTGGACCTCGCGGTCCTCGTCGTTCGGCAGACGCGGCGTGGTGCGATCCAGGTGTTCGTTGAGCGCGTCCTTGAGGCGATTCAGGTCCGCGCCACAGGCCCGCAGGATCTCGCGCACCCGCGGCGTGTCGAGAATGGACAGCAGCAGGTGCTCGACCGTGAGGAACTCGTGACGCGCCTCGCGCGCCTTCGCGAAGGCGTCGTTCAGACAGAATTCGAGCTCTTGCGATAACACCTTTGCAACACCTCGACCGTTGAATCTAGGCCTCTTCGAGCGTGCACATCAGCGGATGGTGATGGTCACGCGCGTAGGAGGTCACCAGGGCCACTTTGGTCTCCGCTATTTCATATGTGAACACACCGCAGATGCCTTTGCCCTGGGTATGTACTTCCAACATGACGCGCGTCGCAGTGGTGCGGTCCATGCGGAAGAACTT
>DASTXR010000124.1:0-41513 GCA_035765415.1 Steroidobacteraceae bacterium
CCGTTCGCCGCTCGTCAGCACGTATTGCTACGCCTGTTACCGCTCGACTTGCATGTGTTAGGCACGCCGCCAGCGTTCAATCTGAGCCAGGATCAAACTCTTCACTTAAAGATTGCGATCTTCAATCAAAGAGTATCCAAAGGCCCATTGCTGGACTTTTTGGTTACTCGGTTAATGTCTCCAAAGGAGTCATCGACGCGAGTCCCCACACAAATTACCTGCAAATTTTTAGACAGCACCACGGCCGCTGAGGGCCGCAGAAGGGGGCGGAATTATAGGCCTGAGCCCAATTCCGTCAACTTTGTTTCGAACATTTATCTCACTCACCGCGCTTGGGCCCGAAGGCCGTCGGTGCGTGAGGGGGCGCATTATAGGGAGGGAATCCGGTCTGTCAACGCACAGTCACAATCCGCGTCAGATTTCGCCTAAATAGTTGAATTGGCGCGTGTTTTTGTTGGCTAAAAGGTGATCAAACCCTAACGGAAGCGGAAAAATCGCGGTATTGCCGGGCTACCCCTAGGCTGGACTAGCGCTTTGCAGGGTCACCCAGCGGAATTTGTGCTTACCGACCTGGATCAGAAAGGTGCCGGCGGCAAGCGAATGCTCACGCCCGGCCACTTTTGCGAGTGTTTCCGGGCTATCACCCACCCGCACGGCTCCCTGGTCGATCATCCGGTTGCCGTCGGAGGTGCTGCTGACCAGTCCGGCGCTCTTGAGCACGCCTGCAAGGCGCTGAGGGGATCCGTCAGTAGTTAGGGTCATGCTCTCGATCTTTTCGGGCACATGCCCCTGCTGAAATCGCGCAACGAACGCGTCGCGGGCGCGCGCGCCTGCGCCGGCGCCGTGGAATCGATCGACGATTTCCACACCGAGCTCGAATTTCACATCGCGGGGATTGCGCCCCTCGGCAATCGCCTTGCGCAGCACGGCGATATCCGCGAGCGGCCGGAACGACAGCAATTCGAAGTAACGCCACATCAGGTCATCGGAAATCGACATCAGCTTGCCGAACTGCGTGTCCGCCGCTTCGTTGATCCCGATGTAGTTTCCAAGGGATTTCGACATCTTGTTGACGCCGTCCAGGCCTTCGAGCAGCGGCATCGTCATGACGATCTGCGGCTCCTGCCCGTAGCTCTCCTGCAACTGGCGCCCGACTAACAAGTTGAATTTCTGGTCGGTCCCGCCCAGCTCGACATCGCTTTTCAGCGCCACGGAGTCGTAGCCCTGCACGAGTGGATAGAGAAACTCGTGGATGGCGATAGGCTGATTTCCCTTGTAGCGTTTGGCGAAATCATCTCGCTCGAGCATGCGGGCGACGGTATGACGCCCCGCGATTTCGATGAGACCTGCCGCGCTCATTCCGCCAAACCAGCGCGAATTGAAATCGACCTGTGTCCTGTCGCGATCCAGGATCTTGAAGATCTGTTCCTGGTAGGTTTTCGCATTCGCTTCGACCTGCTCGCGCGTCAACGGCGGGCGAGTCGCGTTGCGACCCGTCGGATCGCCGATCATCCCGGTGAAGTCACCGATCAGGAAAGTGACCTCATGACCAAAAGTCTGGAACTGGCGCATCTTGTTGATGAGCACCGTGTGTCCAAGATGCAGGTCGGGTGCTGTGGGGTCAAAGCCGGCCTTGATCCGCAGCGGCTTGCCGCGCATTAACTTTTTTACAAGTTCGCTTTCGACGAGAACTTCCTGCGTTCCACGCATCAATTCCGCAATCTGGTCCTGCAATTCGCCGTTCATTCGTGTCTTCGGTGCATCGGGTTGTTATTAGGAGATCGGGTGAATTCGAAAGCGCGATCACATTATGAAAGCGCATCAATTGACCCTTTATCGATCCGTGGGTTACGTTGTATAGATCGTGCCGATCTTCATCAAGTCCGCCATTCCGGGGCTCGCGCCCCGGTCCGCATACATGCTCCAGGCAGGGCTCGTGGCCATCGTGGCCGTGCTCGCAGTCCTTCCGCGCGAACGTGAAATGCAGGTGCCAGCGGCGCAAACCCGCTCAGAGCCCGTGGCAACGCAGGCGATAGCCTCGAGCGCGGCGCCCAGTGAGGCCAGCCTCGGCTTCTCCACCATCGAGGTGGTGGTCAGTCGCAATGACACGATGGACCAGTTGTTTCGCCGCTTCGAATTGAACCTCGGCGACCTCGCAAGCCTGCGCAACCTGCCGGAGCTGCGCAGCCAGGTCGACCGCCTGAAGCCGGGCGAATTGCTGAGGTTCATGCATCGCGGCAGCGAGCTCGTCGGACTCGAGCGCAAGCTTTCGGACAGCGAGACCCTCAAGGTGACGCGCGATGCCAACGGCTTCAGCAGCGATGTCCTCGAGAATCCACTGGAAGTTCGCACGCGTACCGCCAGCGCGACCATCGAGTACTCCCTGTTCCAGGCCGCTGCGAACGCAGAACTCCCCGATCGAGTGGCCTTCGATCTGGCCGAAATCTTTCAGTACGACATCGACTTCGTCCTCGATATCCAGTCCGGTGATCGCTTCACCGTCGTATACGAGGAAGTCTTCCAGGACGGCGAGCCGCTTCGCGTCGGCAACATCCTTGCCGCGAAATTCGTCAATGAAGGCCGCGAATACCGCGCCGTCCGCTACATCGACTCCGAAGGGCGCGGCCAATACTTCTCTCCGGACGGCAAGAGCCTGCGCAAGGCATTCATCCGTGCGCCCGTCCAGTTTTCACGCATCAGCTCGCGATTCAATCCGTCGCGACGGCATCCGGTGCTCAATCGTATCCGCGCCCACCGCGGCGTCGACTACGCCGCCCCCGTGGGCACTCCGGTGCGCGCAGCCGGAGAAGGCCGTGTGCGGTTCGTCGGCAAGCAAGGCGGTTACGGCAACGTAGTCGAGCTGGAACATGGTTCCGGCGTCGTCACCGTTTACGGCCACCTGTCACGCTTCGCTGCGAAGCTGCGTCGTGGCCAGCAGGTCGACCTCGCCCAGGTCATTGGTTACGTTGGTATGTCCGGGCTGGCTACGGGCCCGCACCTGCACTACGAATATCGAATCCGCGGCGTCCACAAGAACCCGCAGACCGTGCCGCTTCCCGACGCTGAACCAATCGCAGACGTGGAACGCGACCGCTTCCTGACGGCCACTGCGGACCTGGTAAACATGCTGGATCTGCCGGTCGGCCCCGCGCTGGTAGCCCGCTGAGACCAACTGTCACACTATTTGGCTGAAAGCTGTGATTTGATAGCGCGAACCCCTTCTGCCGCGCTATGGACCAGCCAGATCTCCGCTCCGCTGAGCACTACATCAATCGCGAGTTGTCGCTGCTCGAATTCAACGGGCGCGTGCTCGCGCAGGCGCTCGACGAGAAGGTGCCGCTGCTCGAGCGGCTCAGGTTCCTGTGCATCTCGTCCAACAATCTCGATGAGTTCTTCGAGATTCGCGTGGCCGGCCTCAAGCAGCGCCTCGAGTTAGGTTCGGATCAACCCGGCGCCGATGGCCTGACCATCACGGCGCAGCTGCAGGCCATTCACGATCGCGCGCGCGGCCTCGTCGACGCCCAGTACTCCTGCCTCAGCGAAGTGGTGCTGCCTGCCCTTCGCCGTCAGGGCATCGAACTACTCGCGCGCACGACGTGGGATCCGGCGACTGCCCAGTGGCTCGAACGGTACTTCGAACGCGAGATAGAGCCGGTCCTGTCGCCGCTGGCTCTCGACCCCGCGCGCCCGTTTCCGCGCATCCAGAACAAGAGCTTGAATTTCATCGTGCGCCTCGCGGGGCAGGACGCCTACGGGCGCGACACCGGGCTCGCCATCGTGCAGGCGCCACGCTCGCTGCCACGCGTAGTCGCGCTGCCGGAAGAAAACGGCCACAAGCGCTTCGTGCTGCTTACCGGCATCGTCCAGCATTTCGTGTCCAGGCTGTTTTCCGGCATGGAAGTGCTCGGCTGTTATCAATTCCGGGTGACGCGCAACAGCGATCTGTTCGTCGACGACGAGGAGGTTGACGACCTGCGCCGTGCCCTCGAAGGCGAACTTGCGCACCGGCGTTATGGAGCGGCCGTGCGGCTCGAGGTATCGCGCGATTGCCCGGCCGACCTCGACGCCTTCCTGATGCGGCAATTCGCGCTGAACGAGGTGGATTTCTACGAGGTATCCGGTCCAGTCAACCTGAACCGCCTCGATGCAATCTACGACCTGGTCCAGCGCCCGGATCTGAAGTACCCGATCTTCACGCCAGGGTTGCCCCGGCGCGTCGCGGGATCCACCGACCTGCTGGCGGTCATCCGTCAGAAGGACGTGCTGCTGCACCACCCGTTCCACAGCTTCGGGCCGGTGCTCGATTTTCTTCGCGGTGCGGCCGCGGATCCGCGCGTCCTCGCGATCAAGCAAACGCTGTATCGGACGGGACACGAGTCGCCGATCGTCGACGCGCTGGTCACGGCCGCGCAATCCGGCAAGGATGTGACCGTCATCGTCGAACTGCGCGCGCGATTTGACGAGGAAGCCAACATCGAACTGTCCAACCGGCTCCAGGAGGCCGGCGCCCACGTCATGTATGGAGTCGTGGGCTTCAAGACCCATTGCAAGATGTCGATGGTCGTGCGCCGCGAGACCGAAGGGTTGCGCAGGTATTGTCACCTCGGCACCGGCAACTACCACCCGCGCACCGCGCGCGGCTACACCGATTACAGCCTGTTCACCTGCGATCCCTCGATCGGCCAGGATGTGCACGAGTTGTTCCTGCAGCTCACGAGCCTCACCCAGACCCCGCGCCTCACCAAACTACTGCAGTCGCCTTTCGGAATGCATGACGCGGTAGTGGAGAAAATAGATCGCGAAGCGCGGTTCGCCAGCTACGGCAAACCGGGGCGCATCATCGCGAAGATGAATTCGCTGGTGGATCCGCAGGTCATCGAAGCGCTGTATCGCGCTTCCCGCGCCGGCGTGCAGATAGACCTGATCATCCGTGGCCTGTGCGCGCTTCGCCCGGGAATACCGGGCGTTTCGGAGAACATCCGTGTTCGATCGATCGTCGGCCGGTTTCTCGAGCATTCACGCGTGTTCTTCTTCGGCAACGACGGAACCAGCGAGCTCTACCTCGCGAGCGCGGACTGGATGGAGCGCAACTTCTTCCGTCGCGTTGAAATCGCCTTCCCGGTGCGCGAAGAGACCCATCGCGAGCGCATCCTGCGCGATCTGAATTCGTACCTGTCCGACAACACGCAAGCGTGGTCGCTTGGGCGTGACGCTCACTACTCGCGATGCGAACGCGGCGACGACCCGGCGCGCGACGCGCAAGCCGCGCTGTTGACGCGCTACGCCGCCGGCAGCGCGCCGGTGGTCGTTCCCTGAGCAGAATTCCGGCTATTTCGCGGTAAAAACTCGCAGCCGGAATCCGACACCCTTCAGATTTTCGATCTCCAGCTGCAGATCCGCGACGGTGAGCGGGTGATCGTCGAGCCATTCCGGCGGAAAACGCATCTCCAGGGAATCGGCTCGCGCGCCGAGCTTGATGGCGGGAAGCGCCACGTTGCTGCGGCCGCGATGCAGGACGACCGCGAGGCGCAGCAATAGCGTCATCGCCGGAGCCCGCTTGTCCCACGGCGCGGCGAGATCGCCCGCTTCCTCGATCGCGGGTTTTCGCCGGTGGCTGCCCACCATGATGGCCAGGAGTTTCTGCTCCTCGCGCGGAAAACCTGCCATGTCGGCATTGGCCAATAGATAGGCGCCGTGACGGTGGTAGCCGCTGTGCGCCACGTCCAGCCCGATTTCGTGCAGTCGCGCGGCCCATCGCAGGAGCTGTTCGATGGCCGGATCGGCGAGCGACCAGGACTCTTCCACCTGCGACAGGAAATCGACCGCGGTGGATTCGACGCGCTCGGCCTGCACGAGATCGACGTGGTAACGCTGCTGCATGCTGCGTACCGTGCGCTCGCGCGCGTCTTCGTCGATGTAGCGGCCCAGCAGGTCGTACAGCAGTCCTTCGCGCATCGCGCCATCCGCGACGCGCATCGACTCGATGCCGAGCTGTTCGAACACCTCGGCCAGGATCGCCACACCGCCGGCGAACGAAAGCTTTCGATCTTCGGTGATCGCATTCAATTTCAGATCGCGGATGTGCTCGAGCCCGCTGAGCTCGTGGATGATGCGTTCCAGGCCATCGGCGCCGATGTCGACCGCCGCCGGATCGAGCTCGCGGATGGTGTCACCGATGGCGCGAACCGTGCCCGAACTGCCCACCGCCTCATCGAATCCGCGGCGGCGGAACGCGGCCTGGTATGGCTCGATGGCCTGGCGCGCCGCGACGCGCGCGCGCTGCATGCGCTTCTGCGAGAGCCGGCCATCGGCGAAGAATTCTTCGCTCAGGCGTACGCAGCCGATCTGCAGGCTTTCCAGCTCGAGTGGATCGAGCCCCTCGCCGATGATGATTTCCGTGCTGCCACCGCCGATGTCGCACACCAGGCGGCGACCGGAACCCGCTGACATCGTGTGCGACACGCCGGAATAGATGAGTCGCGCCTCTTCGATGCCGGATACGATTTCGATGGGATGGCCGATGGCCTCGCGCGCGCGTTCGATGAAGGTTTCCTTCTTCTTTGCGCGGCGAAACACGTTGGTGCCCACCACGCGCACGCTGTCGGGCCGCATGTCGCGCAGTCGCTGGCCGAATCTCTCGAGGCAAGCCAGAGCGCGCGCGGCAACGTCCTTGTTGAGCCGTCCGTCGGCTTCGAGGCCGGCGCCCAGGCGAACCATCTCGCGAAGCCGGTCGAGGATGACCAGCTGGCCGTGCGTGTAACGCGCGACCACCATGTGGAAACTGTTGGAACCGAGATCGACCGCAGCAAGTACGTCAGGGACGGACTTCGGAGCGCGTCGCGCCACGTCTAGGGGAACGGCGTCAGGCGGAGAACGAAGAACCGCAACCGCAAGTGGTCTGCGCGTTCGGATTGCGAATCACGAACTGGGCACCGTCGAGCCCCTCGCGATAGTCAATCTCTGCGCCCGTGAGGTACTGCACGCTCATCGGGTCGATGAGGAGCTTTACGCCGAGGTTCTCGACACAGGTGTCGCCTTCCTGTTCCTGCTCGTCGAATTCGAAGCCGTATTGCATGCCAGAGCAACCGCCGCCCTGCACGAACACGCGCAGTTTGAGGTTGGGATTGCCTTCGCCACGGATGAGGTCGCCGACCTTGCGGGCAGCGGCATCGGTGAATTTCAGGGTCTCAGTCTCGATTTCGGTCATGGCCTGCACACTACGCGCCGGATTTCGCTGCCGCAACCGCAGGCTGGGCCTCCGGCTGCGTTTCGGAGCCCGCCTGGCCCTTGGCGAGCGGTATCAGCTTCCCCGTTATGACGGCACCCGGCGCCATTTCAATGACACCGTAGTGAACGTTGCCATTGACGCGGGCCGAGCCGCCCAGCACCAGGCGATCGCGCGCATGCATGTCGCCATTGACCGTGCCGTTCATGACGATATTGGTGACTTCGACGTTGCCTTCGATGAAGCCGCTTTCGCTGACCGACAAGGCGCCGCCGTCATCGGCATTGCTGCGCACATTGCCGTTCACGCGGCCGTCGAGATGCAGGCCACCGGAAAATTCCAGGTCGCCGTTCAGCGTCGCGGTCTTGCCGAGAAGCGTATCGATGCGCGTGGATGTCTGCTTGCGACGACCGAACATTAACCTCTCCCGAGCGCTCCGCTCACTGCGGATCGACGCTCCACACATACGATTGCTGCACCGGCGTGGACCCGCGGCGATTGGATCGGACTTCGACCAGAAGCTGTTCGGGTTTCATGCCCGGAGGCATGGTGATTTCCTCGTCAATGTTTTCGAGATACCGAAAGGTGAAGGTTATCTCACGCCGCTTGCCGCCCGTCAGTGTCGCGAAATCCGCACGTCCGGGCTTGCCATCGACTTCACCGTCGACCGCCAGGACAACGACACCGCTCACCACCGTATCCGGCTTCATGGGCTGGACCAGGGTGACGCGGATCCGAAACTTGTTTGCCGTGGCCGTGGCCACCATACGCGCCTGCTGGATTTTTACCTCGGCGGAGTTCGCATTTTGGGTGACGATCCCCCGGAAAAAGGCCAATTCCTGGTTGGCGCGGGCCACCTGGCCCTGCAGGTCGACGATCATGCGCTGCACCTCCTCCCGCTCCCGGGTCTGTCCTACGGTGGAGGATTCCAACTGGGCCACCTTGGCGCGCAATTCGGAAATCGTGGCTTCCTGCGTGGAGATTTCGTCGTTCAGTTCGGCGCGTTGGCTGACGACGGCGACGATGTCGTAACCGGCGCGATACCGGCCAAACTCGAACATGCCGTAGACACCGGCTGCGACGATGAGCACCAGCAGCACGATGGTGATCCACCGTCGCGTGGGCGCATATGTGGTGACGACGAGTTTGGGAGGCAGGCCGGGCATCGTGATTACTGTTCCGCGGTCGCCGTGATTTCCGACTGCCACCACTCTGGCAAAGGCGGCGGACCGCCCGGAAATGCGGCCGGCGCCAGCTCGGTCAGCATGCGCACGTACACCGGCCGCTTGAAGTAGATCACTTCGCGCACCGGCTCCCAGTAGTTTGCCCAACGCCACCCGTCGAATTCGGGTTCGTTCGTGTTCGTAAAAGTGAAGGCGGCCGATTCCTCGGGCACCGCCAGCCGCAACAGGAACCAGCGTTGCTTCTGGCCGATGCAGGTAGGACCCCGGCCGCGGCGCACGTAACGCTTCGGCAGCCGATACCGGATCCAGTCGGAGGTGGAAGCCATCATTGTCACGTGCTCACGCAAGAGGCCGATCTCCTCTTCGAGCTCACGATACAGCGCATGCTCCACGGGTTCGCCCTGGCGCACACCGCCTTGCGGAAATTGCCAGCCACGCGCGCCCGTGCGCTGACCCAGGAAAACCTGGCCGTTGTCGCGCATCAGGACGATGCCGACATTGGCTCGGTATCCTTGCGAATCGATCCAATCGCTCATGACGCATGTTTTACCGGGTGCCACGCGGCCGAACAAGGTGAGAGTTTTTGACAGACAATGCGCCGTGACTTCGCGCCCCCCCACCACCCTGCTGCTCGGATTGCTCGTCGCGGTCGCGGCCATCGTCGCCTGCCTGGGGCTGGTCGCCGGATCGACCGACATCGGCGTGCGTCCGGCCATCGCCGCACTCTTCGGCGACGGCGCGGAGCCCGCGCGAACCGTCGTGCTGGAACTGCGCGCGCCGCGCTTGCTGTCCGCATTCACCATCGGCGCGCTGTTAGCGCTCGCCGGCGTGCTGCTGCAGGCCTTGTTCCGCAATCCGCTCGCGGACTCGTATGTGCTCGGCGTTTCCGGCGGTTCGTCCGTGGGCGCCCTGTTCGCCCTGCTGCTCGGCGCGTCGCTCTGGGTGGTGCAGTGTTCGGCGGCAGTTGGCGCGATGGCCGCAACCTTTCTCGTGCTTGCACTGGCGCGCGGCGGCGCCACCGTGCGCGTCCTGCTCACCGGCGTCGTGGTGGCCAGCGCCTGCGGAGCGCTGGTGACGCTGGTACTGGTGCTCGCCGACAACGGCCAGTTGCGCGGCATGATGTTCTGGCTCGCCGGCGATCTTGGCTGGGCGGCGCATCCCTGGGCGATGCTCGTGTCAGCCTTGTTAGCCACGCTGGCGGTCACGCTGATCGCGCGACCGCTCGACGTGCTCGCCACCGGTGAAACCACGGCACAGAGCCTGGGGCTCGATCTGCCGCGCTGGCGCGTGGTCATCGTCGTGCTCGCCGGGCTTCTCACCGCGGGCGCGGTGATCCAGGGCGGCACCATCGGTTTCATCGGCCTGGTGATTCCGCACCTGGTGCGGCTCGCGTTCGGGACGGCGGCGCACCGCATCGTGGCGCCGGCCGCGGCGCTCGCCGGCGGCACCCTGTTAGCCGCGGCCGACCTGGTGGCCCGTACCGCCGCGGCGCCGCGCCAGTTGCCGGTCGGAGCCATCATGGCGTTGTTAGGCGTCCCGATGTTCCTGGTGCTGCTGCGGCGCCTCGAAGGTCCGCGCGCCGCCTGAGAAAGACGGTCTCAGCCGATGACATGGGTCGACATCTCGACCCGGTTGCGTCCGGCGCTCTTGGCGCGGTACAGCGCGGCATCCGCTTCGGCAATGAGCCGCTCCGCCAGAGCCTTGTAATCATGCGAACGCGGCTGCGGCCGTGCGGTGGCCAGCCCGACCGACAAGGTCACGGTTACATGCGCGCCGCCATGCACCCGGACGGGTGTGGAGCCGACGCCATGGTGGATACGCTCGGCCAGTTTCATGGCGTGCGCGATTTCCGCGCCGGCCAGCAGAATCGCGAACTCGTCACCACCGAATCTCGCGCCCGTATCTCCAGCGCGGATCTCCGCCTCGGCGCGCCGCGCCACTTCCTTGAGAGCTTCGTCGCCGGCCAGGTGGCCGAAGCGATCGTTGATCTCCTTGAAGTTGTCGACGTCCATCATGAGACAGGCGAGCGTCTTGCCCGTGCGCTCCGATCGCGCCAGTTCCTCGCGCAGGCGGTTGTGGAAATAGCGGCGGTTGTGCCAGCCGGTGAGGAAATCGGTGACGCCGCTGCGGACCAGGCGGGCGCGATTCACGGCGTTTTCGAGGCTTATCGCGACGATCACACCCAGGTGGGCGAGAAAATCCGCCGCCAGGTCGCCGGTGAAGCGATTCGCATCACGGCTGGCGAATGCGATCACGCCGATGGCGCGGTTGTCACGCGGCAGCGGAATCAGCGCGATGCTGCCGTGTTTCATGCCGGGCGAAACCAGTAGCTCGTGGTCCCTGGCCTCGTAGCGCCCGAGCCAGGGACGGTCGAATTGCACCAGCTGTGGCGCGAGCGGCGAAACGGCGTCGATGAAACGCACCTCGTCGACGACCGGGCTCGACAGGTTTTCGTTGCCGGAAAGGTGCCGCAGCTCGTGCTGGGGATCGAACAGCGAAAGTGTCACGAAGTCGAGCGCGTAGGCATCACGCAACCCCGAGACGATTCGATCGAACAGCTCGCCCAGCGAATGGGCGCGCAACAGCTCGACTTCGCGCGCCTGGGTCTTGCGCAGCAGCAGCTCGTTGCGAGCGACTTCCTCCGTGAGCACCCGCAGTCGCTCGCGCAGCTCTTCCTCCGAACCCGCGTGACGATCGCGCGAGCTCACGCTCACGCACGCCGCTCGGCGACTGTCCGCCGGTCTTCGAGATACTCGCGTCCGCGCCGCATGAGCGTCGCGAACGATTCGAAATCCTGGGATATCACTGCCGTGCGCAGGCGTTCGACCGCCTGTGAGAGCGCCTCGAGCGATTCCGAGCCGTAGTCGTTGAGGCTCTGGATTTCGTAGTACAACTCCGGGCTCTCCTGCGCCACGCGCGATGCCACGTCGAGCTGTGAATCGAACGTGGTCGAAGAGAGCCTGGCAAGGCGCGGCGCCGCCTCACCGCTTTCGGCGAGCGCCGTGAAGAACGCAATGTTGAGCGCGTGCGACAGCCCGAGCACGTAGGCGATGAGGCGGTCGTGCTCGTCGAGCGACATCACCACCTGCTCCACCATGGTGGACGCAAACTGTTCGCGCGCCGCGGTCGTCGCCTCGGTGGAACCCGCCTCGACGAAGATGACGTGCCGGCCCGACAGCAGCTCGGTATCCGGGCCGAACATCGGATGCAACGAAGTGACGCGGCAGCCGTGCGACTTCAGCGCATTGAGGCCGGCGCGCAACGGCGACTTGAGCGAACCCACGTCGAAGATCACGCCCTTGGGACGACGCATGGCGAGCTCACGCAGGATCTTGTCGGTGACGCCGAGCGGCGTGGCGATGACGATGAAATCCTGGTTGAGCGGCGAGGAGTGCCAGTCCGGAAGATGCGCAAAACCGGGCGGCGCGCCGGTCGGGTCGGCGACCTCCACCGCGAAGCCCTGTGAAGCCATGAACTCGGCGAACCAGCGGCCCATCTTGCCGGCGCCACCGATGACCAGCGCCGTCCGTCCGCTGCCCGCACCCTGGGCGGCGACGCTCGCCTGCTCCTGGGTAGTTAGTGACGAGCGGATCAGCAGGCGCAGGATGTTCTCCGCCAGCTGGGGCGAAACCCCGTACTGCCTGCCCGCCTCGCGCGCCGCCAGCAGCACCTCGCGCTCGCGGTTGTAGTCGCGCGTCGCGTGGCCGGTGGCACGCTTGGCGCGAATGATCTCGCGGCTGGTCTCCTGGCGTTTGCCGACCAGCTCGAGGATCTGACGATCGAGTTCGTTGATCCTGCGGCGCAGGTCGTCGAGCGAGCTCATGATTCACCCTGGAATACGTAATCTGACCTAGCTTTTATCGACTGCGAAGCACGACTGCAAGGCTACCGCGTCACGGATAACATATCGGCCATGGAACTCTTCAATGACCTGCTGCCGGATCCCCTGCCCGCAGAGCCGATGGCAACGGCGAGCGCCTGGCTCGCCACCGCCCTCGCCGCTCGTCAACAACCCAATCCGGATGCCATGGTGCTGGCCACCGCCACCGCGTCGGGTCTGCCGTCCGCGCGCGTCGTGCTGTGCAAGGAGTTCGACGTCGAGCTCGGCCGCGTCTCATTCGTCACCAACTACGATTCCCGCAAGGGGCGCGAACTCGCGGAGAACGCGCGGGCCGCGCTGGTGTTCCACTGGGACCACGCGCACCGCCAGGTCCGCGTCGAAGGGGTCGTGTTGAAGGCGCCGGAACCCGAAAGCGATGAGTACTTCGCCTCGCGCAACTGGCAGCGACGCATCGGCGCCTGGGCCAGCGCGCAGAGCCAGCCGCTGCGCTCGCGCGAGCAGCTCACCAGCGCGGTGCGCGCGGCCGCGACGCGCTTCGGCGTGCCCGAGCCCTCGCTCGACAACATCAACGACCCGCCGGCCGCGGAGATTCCCAGGCCGCCGTTCTGGGGTGGTTACCACGTCTGGGCCGACATGGTCGAACTCTGGGTCGAAGGAGCATCGCGCATCCATGAACGCGCGCGCTGGACGCGTTCGCTAACTACCGCGGGCGCGGGATTCCGCGCGGGCCCGTGGTCCGCCACCCGGCTGCAGCCGTAAGCACTTCACAGTGTGGCGCCAGATACGCATCGCATTTCTCCTGCTGTTGCTGGGAGTCGCGGCATATTCCAACTGGTACGACCGGCTGAGCACCACGGACTGGGACGAAACGCTGTACGTCGGCCTGTTTCCCGTCACCGATCCCGATGGCGCGGTGGCGCGCCACTACATCGCGGGGCTGTCGGAAGATCGCATCGCCGACATCGAGCAGTTCCTCAACGAGGAAGCGCAAAACTATGGTGTCGGTATCGCGAGCCCGGTCCGCGTGGAGCTGTATCCACCCGTCGATGAGCGGCCCCCGGAACGCGACGCCGATGCCGGCATCCTGCAGAACATGTGGTGGAGCCTGAAGGTGCGCATGTACGCGCGCCGCGCGGCGCGCGCATCGGGGCGCCCGCCACCACAGGTCCGCATTTTCGTCATCTACCACGACCCCTCCTTCACGCAGACGGTTCCACATTCGGTGGGCATGCAGAAAGGCCTCGTCGGCGTGGTCCATGCATTTGCCGACGCGGGAATGACGCGCACCAACAACGTCGTCATCGCGCACGAGATCCTCCACACGCTCGGCGCGACCGACAAATACGACCTGCAGTCCCTGGAGCCGCTCTTTCCGATCGGTTATGCGGAACCGGAGCGCAAACCCCTGTATCCGCAGTCCTTCGCCGAAATCATGGCCGGCCGTTATGCCGTTGACGCGCGCACCTTCGAGATGCCGGAGTCACTCGACCAGGCCGTGGTGGGCGAAGCCACGGCGCTCGAGATCCGCTGGATCCGACCATGAGCGTCGTGCTCGAAGCCGCGCAACTGCGCGTCGCCGTGCCGGGCCGCGTGCTCGTCGATTCATTCGACTGCGCAATCCGCGCCGGAGAATTCATCGCGTTGCTGGGTGGAAACGGCACCGGCAAGTCCTTGCTGTTGCGCACGCTGGCGGGATTGCGGGCGCCCGCCGCCGGCGCGGTGCGCATCGATGGCCGCGACATTGCGGCGATCGCGCGGCGGGAAATCGCGCAACGGCTCGGGTTCCTGCCGCAGGATCCCGATGCCGCTCCCCAGGGCGCGTTGCGCGAGACCGTGTTGCTCGGCCGTTTCGCGCATCTCGGCTTCTGGGAGGCCGCCGGCACCGCCGATGAGCAACGCGTGACGCAGGCGCTCGCCAGCGTGGGCCTCGAATCGATGGCGGATCGCGAGCTCGCAACCTTGTCAGGCGGCGAACAGCGCCGCGCGGCCGTCGCTCGCCTGCTGGTGCAGGCGCCGTCTATCTACCTGCTCGACGAGCCCACCAACCATCTCGACCCCGCGCAGCAGCTCGGCATCCTCGACAACCTGCGGCGGCTCACTCGCGACGGCGCCGCGGTCATCGCCAGCCTGCACGAGCCCAATCTCGCCTTGCGCTACGCCGACAGGGCCTGCCTGCTGTCCGGTAAAGGAGCGGCCGAACTGGTTGATTGCGCGGCGCTCGGCACCGCCCACCTGGGCCGGCTCTACGGTCTCGACTACGCGGAGACGAGACTGGGATCGCAGCGCTTCATGGCGCCGGGCTGAATCGCTCGCAGTCGCTGATGGCCGAGATTCTCAAGGCTTCCGGGATGGGTTCTTCACCCTCGAGCTGGTACCAGGAAGTCGCCACGTGTTCGAGCCGTTGACGGCGCGCAGGCGGCTCCTGCCAGGCAATTTCCTGACTGCGAAGCAGGCGATCGAGCGGCTCTCCCTCGCGGCGCGCCTCGAGCGCGAGCTGCGCCACCACGAGTTCGGCCTCGCAATGTGGCGCAGCCGTGGGCTCCGGTTCGGGTTCGGGCTCGTCCGCGATGTCGGCGTCGGGCGGCTCTGCCTGAATTGCCGCCGACGGCGTTGATTCACGCGCCGCGCGTTTTTCGGCCATGCTCTTGCTCGCGTTGTAAGCGTAGACCAGCGCGGCAACACCCAGAATCCCGAAAATTCCCCAGCGCAGGAATACCGACATGCTCAGTGTCGGAAGCGCAGGCTTTCAAGGATGGTGTCGTGCAGAGCGCCGTTGGTGGCCAGTACTGTGGTGGTGTCGAGGCCCACCGCCGCGCCCTGAAGATCGGTGAATGTGCCGCCGGCCTCCTCGACGATAACCGTGAGCGCCGCGATGTCGAGGATGTTCACGTCCGACTCGATCACTACATCGAGCGCGCTGCGCGCCAACAGGTGGTAGTGAACGAAGTCACCGTATCCGCGAATGCGGCTGATGCGTCCCAGCAATCCACCGAAGCGTGCCCACGCGCCTGATGCCGCCAGGGTCTTGAGATTCCCGGTGGAAACGATCGCCGCATCGAGCGCGCTCACCTTGCTGACGGAAATCCGCTTGCCATTGAGGAACGCGCCCTTGCCACGCTCGGCCCACGCCAGTTCGTCGTACGCCGGCGCCATCGACACGCCTAACACGAATCTGCCGCCGCGCATCAGCGCGATCTGCGTGGAAAAGAACGGGCACTCGCGCACGAACGACTTGGTGCCGTCGATCGGGTCGACCAGCCAGACGCTTTCCGCATCCATGTCCGACTTGCCGGTCTCCTCGCCATAAAACCCGTACGACGGGAAGCGCCTGGTCAACAGCTCGCGAATCGCCTCCTCGGAGCGAACGTCCGCCTCGGTGACGGGCGTCTTGTCCGCCTTCACCTCGATGCGCACATTGCGTTGATAGAAGCCGCGAATCACTTCGGCGGCGGCACGCGCCGCGTCGAGTGCGGCATTGAGTTCATTCGACATTTCGGGGTTCGGCATGGCGGGCGAAGCCTGCGGTAGCCGCGTCGGAACTGTCAATTCGCGCGGAATCTCGCTAGAGTGCGCCCCGCCGAAAGGTTACGGGAAGCTGGTGAGTCGCCCAAGACGGCAATTCCAGCACTGCCCCCGCAACGGTAATCGAACCGCAACTCGTCATTAGCCACTGGGCCTCACCGCCTGGGAAGGCGACGCGTCAGGAACTCAAGGTTCCAAGTTCGAGAGTCCGGAGACCGGCCTGACGGCATCATTCCCAGTTGCGGCGGGCAATGGGTGGGGCTACGCCCTTCCACTCCCCGCGACCGGGTGTTTACGCATTCGGCCATGCGGGCGTGCATGGAAAGGCAAATTCATGAACCGGAATTTTCGCTATTCGCAGGCGGCGCTTGCCGTTGCCGCGACTCTCGTCACCACCACTGCCATCGCGCAGGACGATCTCGATGAAACGGTAGTCACCGCGACGCGCACTCCCGTTGCGCTCGATGCGGTCGGCGCGCCAGTCATCGTCATTTCACGTGATGACATCGAGCGTTCCATGGCGAGCGACGTCAGCGAACTCCTGCAGTCGCACGCCGGCCTGGAAATCTCGCGCAATGGCGGGCCGGGACAAACCACCACGCTGTTCACCCGCGGTACCGAGAGCAACCACACCGTGGTGCTCGTCGATGGCGTGCGCATCAATCCCGGCACGATCGGCGGCGCGGCGCTGCAGAACATCGCGCCAGAATCGATCGAGCGCATCGAGGTCGTCAAGGGTCCGCGTTCTTCTTTGTATGGCACCGACGCCATCGGTGGCGTCGTGCAGTTGTTCACGCGCGGCGCGGCGAAGGATGGCGGCAGCGCGGGCGCCACATACGGCAGCAACAACACACGGCAGATGTTTGGCGACGTCGCCTTGTCACCAGGTGAGAAGGCCCGGCTGGGCTTCGGCGGCAGCTATGCCGAGAGCGATGGCATGCCCACGTTCGTCGATGATGACCTCGATCGCGGCTATCGCAACGTCACCGGACGCGCCTCGCTCGAATATTCCGCGACGGATGCGCTGACGTTGCGCGCCCGGGGCTGGCACAGCAACGGCCGCACGGAATACTCCGCCCAGACATTCTCGGATCCGCCGTACGCGCCCGCCTCGCAGGATTTCGAGAACAGCGTGTATTCCGTCGAGGGCGACTACCGCCGCGCCGACGGATTCGGCGTGCGCGCCACGCTGAGCCACGCGCTGGACGACATCGAACAGCTGCAGCCGGGCTTCGGACCGGCGGAGTTCGACTACGCACGCACCGCCCGCACGAATGTCGACGTGCAGATCGACCTTGCGGCGGTCGGCTCGCACGCCTTCAGTTTCGGCCTGCAACACAGCGATGAGAACACGCGAGCGCAGTCCTTCGGCACGGTGTTCGACGAAGACACGGCCGTGACGCAGGCGTTTGTCCAGGATCAGTTCGACATCGGCCGGCTCACTTCGAGACTCGCGCTCGGCGGCGTGGACCACGAAACCTTCGGCAGCGAGCTCACGTGGAACGCGGAGTTCGGCGCCGCGCTCGGTTCCGGCACGCGACTGACACTCTCCGGCGGCACGGCGTTCCGTGCGCCCGACAGCACCGATCGCTTCGGCTTTGGCGGCAATCCGGATCTCGATCCGGAGATTTCCCGCCAGGTCGAGTTTTCGGTGCGCCAGAAGTTAGGCGATCGGCACCTGCTGTCGCTGTCCGCGTTCGACAACCGCATCGAAGATCTCATCGATTACGTGGTCATCGACTTCGACACCTTCGAAGGCCAGAACCAGAACGTCGAGCGCGCGCGCATCAAGGGCGTCGAGCTCGCGTACAACTTCGCGAGCGAGGGCTGGAACGCGCGCGCCGAGCTCACGCTCCAGGATCCGCGCGATGAGACCACCGACGAGCGCCTGCTGCGGCGTTCGCGCGAATCGCTGATGGTGGCCGTGAATCGTGACGTGGGCGCGCTCGACATCGGCGTGGACGTCACCGCGTTCGGCGATCGCCTGGACTTCGGGTTCCCGGCCAACGTGACGCTGGATTCGTACACGCTGGTCAACGCCACGCTGCGTTATCGCGTGAATGGCGCCCTCACTCTGCAAGGCCGCCTGGAAAACATGTTCGACGAGGATTACACCTACGCCGAGGGCTACCAGACCGAAGGCCGCACTTACACCGTTGGAGTACGCTACAGCTTCGAATAACTTCGAAGTGTGGGGAGGCCACATGGGCAATCGCTTGAGCAAGATCTATACGCGCACAGGCGATGACGGCACCACCGGCCTCGGCGACGGGGCCCGGGTTCGCAAGGATCACGTGCGCGTCGAGGCGTATGGCACGGTCGACGAAGCCAACAGCGCCATCGGCGTCATCCTCAGCGTTCCGGGCTTGCCCGCCGGCGTGGCGCGCTGTCTCACGGAAGTCCAGCACGACCTGTTCGATCTGGGCGGCGAGCTGTGCATTCCCGGCACCCAGGTCATCAAGGCGGCGCAGATCGAACAGCTCGAGCAGATGCTCGACAAGTTCAACGATCCCCTGCCGGCGCTCAAGGACTTCATCCTGCCGGGCGGTGGCCCCGCTGCCGCCCACTGTCATCTCGCACGAACCATCGTGCGACGTGCCGAGCGTTGTGTGTGGACGCTGGCAGGTTCCGAGCAGGTCAATGTCGAAGTGCCGAAATACCTGAACCGGCTCTCGGACCTGCTGTTCGTGCTGGCGCGCGTGCTCGCACGCCACGAACACGGTTCCGAAGTGCTCTGGCGCCACGACCGCGGGCGGTGATCGGAAAAGGGGACAGATCTATTTATTGACGGCTGCGCACAAGCACGCAGCGAACCGCTTCAATAAATAGATCTGTCCCCTTTTTCGCAAAAAATAGATCTGTCCCCTTTTCCGATCACCGCCTGATTTCCCGCCAGTCGAAACTCAGCCCCGGATCGGTCTTGCGGCCCGGAGCAATGTCGCTATGGCCCACGATCCGCTCAGTCGTGATCTGCGGGTAAGCGGCTAACAACATCGGCAGGAGCGCGCGCAACGTCTCGTACTGCGCAGCTTCATACGGCACGTCGTCGGTGCCTTCGCACTCGATGCCGATGGAGTAGTCGTTGCAGGCCTCGCGCCCCTGCCACACGGACTTGCCGGCATGCCAGGCGCGATCGTTGAACGACACGAACTGCTCGACCGCGCCGTCGCGCCGGATCAGCAGGTGCGTCGAGACGCGCAAGGCTGCTCGTTCGCGAAACTCGGGATGCGCCTCCGCCGGCAGATTTCCTGTGAACAGGCGCGCGATCCAGGGACCGCCGAACTCGCCGGGTGGCAGGCTGATTCCATGCAGGACGAGAAGATCGGGGACGACGCCGGCCGGCCGTTCGTCGAAAAATGGCGATAACACCTGTTTGACGCCGACCATGAGGCCGGTACTTACATCGACGCGCATCTGGTTTCCTCGCGCCCATCTTGCCACACCCGCATGCCACAATAGCCGCCCTCGAATTGACACGCACCTTCTGGCCCCATGAATTCCGGCAATTCCGACTGGGTGAAGCGCGATCTCGCGCACGTGTGGCATCCGTGCACGCAGATGAAGGATCACGAGTCGGTGCCGATGATCCCGCTGCGTTCGGGAAGCGGCGTATGGCTCGAGGATTTCGCCGGCAAGCGTTACCTCGACGGCATCAGCTCCTGGTGGGTGAACCTCTTCGGTCACGCGAATCCGCGCATCAACGCGGCGGTCCGCGAACAGTTAGGCCAGCTCGAGCACGCGATATTCGCCGGCTTCACGCACCCGCCCGCGGTCCAGCTCGCCGAGGAGCTGGTGCGGGTAGCTCCCGCGGGCCTCAATCGCTGCTTCTTCGCCGACAACGGTTCCGCGGCCGTCGAAGTGGCCGTCAAGATGAGCTTTCACCACTGGCGCAATGTCGGGCAGTCGCGCAAGACGCGGTTCATCACGCTGTCGAACAGCTATCACGGCGAAACGCTCGGTGCGCTCGCGGTGGGCAACGTGGACCTCTACAAGTCCATCTACCGCCCGCTGCTCATGGAGGTGATCACGGTGCCTTCGCCCGACGCCTTCCTGCGCGAACCGGGCCAGAGCCCCGCCGACCACGCGCGCCGCATGTTCGCGCACATGGAATCCGCGCTCGCGAAGAACCACGGCGATGTGGCTGCCGTGATCGTCGAGCCGCTGGTGCAATGCGCCGGCGGCATGCGCATGTACGACCCCGTCTACCTCAAACTACTGCGCGAAGCCTGCGACCGGCACCAGGTGCATCTCATCGCCGACGAGATTGCCGTCGGTTTCGGGCGCACCGGCACGTTGTTCGCCTGCGAGCAGGCGGCGATCCGGCCGGACTATCTGTGCCTGTCGAAAGGGCTCACGGGCGGATACCTGCCGCTGTCCGCGGTGCTCACCACGGACGGGATCTACGACGCCTTCTACGACGAATACACGAAGCTCAACGCGTTCCTGCATTCGCACAGCTACACCGGCAACCCGCTGGCCTGCGCGGCGGCCAACGCCACGCTCGCCATTTTCCGTGACGAGCCCGTGATCGAGCGAAACCGTGCGACTGCGGCCGCCATGCTTGCCAGCGTCGAACATCTGCGCGCGCACAAACACGTCGCGGAGATCCGCCAGTGCGGCATGATCCTGGCCATCGAGCTCATGAAAGACCCGGCCGCGCGCACGCCGTGGCCCTGGGAGGAACGCCGCGGCCTGCGAATCTACAGACACGCGCTCGAACGCGGCGCACTCATACGCCCGCTCGGCACCACTATCTATTTCATGCCGCCATACGTCATCTCGCCCGCGGAGATCGACCTGCTGGCGCGCGTCGCAACCGAAGGCATCGAGCTCGCATGCGCCTGACGCGGATCTTCGTCGAGCAGAAGCTCGTCTCCGGCAAGGGAGTCGGTCTTCCCGAGCAGGCCGGCCTGCACCTCACGCGCGTGCTGCGCCTCGGGGCCGGGGCTGCTGTCACGCTCTTCGACGGCACCGGCGGCGAGTACGAAGGCACACTCGAGCGCGACGGCAAGAAGATATGGGCGCGTGTCGGCGCGCATTCCTCCATCGAGCGCGAATCGCCGCTGCAGGTGACGCTGATCCAGGGCGTGGCGCGCGGCGAACGCATGGACCTCATCGTGCAGAAGGCCACCGAGCTCGGGGTGACGCGCATCGCGCCCGTGTTCGCGGAGCGTTCGGTGGTGAAGGTGGATGCGAGCAAGAGCGCGCGCAAGCTCGAGCACTGGCGGTCGATCGCGATCTCCGCCTGCGAGCAATGCGGGCGCAATCGCGTGCCCGAGGTGGCCGAGCCCATTGCGCTGGGTGACGCCGTGAGGGCGCTCGAGCCCGGTTCCGCGCGTTATCTGCTCGCCGCGGGCGCACGCGACTCGCTTGCCACGGCCGTACGCCGGGACGCCGGCAAGCCCGTCGTGCTGATGATAGGACCCGAGGGCGGACTCGCCGACGCCGAGCGCGATTTCGCGGGCGCGAATGGCTTCACCGCCTGCGCGATGGGTCCGCGCATCCTGCGCACCGAAACCGCCGGCCTCGCGGCTCTCGCGATCATGCAGACCGTCGCCGGAGATTTCCTGTGAGCTCGATTCGCCCGCGCGCGGACCGGGACCGATGCCCCCTTATTCGACGAGGACGGAGGTTTCCTCGGAAATCATCTCTTCGATGCGCTCGAGATCGGGGATCCACGGCGCTTCGTTGATCATGCGCACCTGGGAGATGATGGGTGTGCGCTCGGGGAAGGTCTTGGTCGGGTCGGGGCGCAGGATGTCGGCGCTCACGCGCACTAGCTGCGGGAAGCCCTGCGAGACGATGCCGTAGTAGCCGCCTTCCACCTGGTTGCCGAGAGCGAACAGCACGACCACGCGCGTGCGGCCCGTGAGCGGCGGGATGGTCTGGCCGCATGTGCCTTCGAACGACACCAGCGGAATCTGCCGGCTGCCCCAGGCGAACGTGCCGAGATACCACGGCGGCGCGCCGGGCATTTCCGACGGCGGCTGGAAACCCACGACTTCCGCGACGCACGAGCGCGGGATGATCAACCGCCCGTCGAGCAGCGGGATCAGCAGGCTGTAGATTTCGGTTATGCGCTCTGCCATGACTAGTTAGCCTCACGCAAATGCTGCTCGCGCCGGCGCGCGATCAGCGGCTCGATGGCCTCGAGCAGCTGCGCTTCCTGGTACGGCTTGCCGAGGTAGTCGTCGACACCGATCTCGATGGCGCGCGCGCGATGTTTTTCACCCACGCGCGACGTGATCATGATGATGGGGATACCCGAGAGCCGCGGATCGGCGCGAACCTGCGTCGCCACTTCGTAACCGTCCATGCGCGGCATTTCGATGTCGAGCAGGATGATGTCGGGCGTGTGCTCCTGGAGCATCTCCATGGCGTCCACGCCGTCGCGCGCCGTGAGCACGCGCATGCCGTTGCGTTCGAGCAGGCGCTGCGTCACGCGGCGCACGGTGATGGAGTCGTCCACCACCAGCGCGACGCTGCGCGTGTCGGTCTTCTCGCGCGGCATCACCGGTTCGGTGCGCGCGCGGAAATCGGTGCGCACCAGCGCGCCGATGTCGAGAATGATGACGATGCGGCCGTCGCCGAGGATCGTGGCGCCGGAAATTCCGCGGATGGCCGCGATCTGCGGGCCGACGCTCTTCACGACGATTTCGCGGCTGCCCACGAGCTCGTCGGTGACCAGGCCGGTGGAATGTTCGCCGGCGCGCACCAGGATCACGGGCACGGTGACGTCACCATCGGGCAACGGCCCCGGCTCGCGCCCGACGTAAAACGCCAGGTGCTGGAAGCGGTATTTCTGGCCGCCGTATTCGAACGCGGCCGCTTCAGGGCCGAGATGCGCCTCGACCTCGGTGCGCGACAGGCGGACCACGCCTTCGACCGTAGGCAGCGGCAGCGCGTACAACTCGTCGTTGGCGCGCAGGATCAGCGCGTGGCTGATGGCCAGCGTGAGCGGCAGGCGAATGGTGAAGCGCGAGCCTTCGCCCTGCTTCGTCTCCATGTGCAAGGCGCCGCCGAGTTTCTTGATCTCGCTGGCGACCACGTCCATGCCGACGCCGCGGCCCGACAGCGTGCTGACCGCACCCGCCGTGGAGAAGCCGGGCTCGAGCACGAGCTGCATGATGTCTTCGTCGGAGAGTTGCTGGTCGGCGCGCACCAGGCCCACCGAGATGCCCTTGTCGCGGATCGCCTTGAGGTTCATGCCGGCGCCGTCGTCGGAAACCTCGACCACCACTTCAGAGCCTTCGCGATGCAGCGCGATGGTGATCGTGCCGCTCTCGTTCTTGCCGTTCTTCTTGCGCACTTCCGGCGTTTCGATGCCATGCGCGACGGCATTACGCAGCATGTGTTCGAACGGCGGCATCATGCGCTCGAGCACCTGGCGATCGAGCTCGCCGGAGGCGCCCTCGATCTGCAGCTCGGCTTTCTTGTGAGTGTCCGTGGCGGCCTGGCGCACGATGCGCGCGAGGCGCTGCACGTGGCGCTGGAACGGAACCATGCGCGTGCGCATGAGGCCGTTCTGCAATTCGGTGATGGTGCGCGCCTGCTGGGTGAGCAGGTTCTGCGTGTCCTTGGTGAGGTTCTCGAGCAGCTGCTGGATGCTGCCGACGTCGTTCGCCGTTTCGGCGAGACCTCGCGAGAATTGCTGGATCGACGAATAGCGGTCCATCTCGAGCGGATCGAATTCGCTCTTCTGCCGGCCCTCTTCTTCGTAGCGATGCAGGATCTGCGCTTCGGTTTCCAGCTCGAGCTTGCGAAGCTGTTCCTTCAGGCGCGTGACCGTGCGTGAGAGCTCGCCGACGTTGAAGTCGATGGAACCGATCTGCTGTTCGAGGCGCGCGCGCGCGATGCTCGCTTCGCCGGAGTTGTTGAGCAGCTGGTCGAGCAGCTCCGCGTCGACGCGCGCGAGCTCGGGCCGATCGGCCGGCGCTGTCGGTTCTCGTCCCGGCGGCACGGCACCCGGAGGCAACAGCGGCGCGTCGCTCGCGGCTTCGCTGTCCTTGCTGGCGACGTTGCGGTTGAAACCCGCGGACGTTGGTTCCTTCGGCGCGGCACGCGTCACGATGGAAGGCGGATCCGACGACGGCGCCCACACGGCGGCAAGCACCGGCGGCTCGGGCAGGGGTTCGACCCGAGGCGGCGGCGGCACGTATGCGGGTTTCGGCGGGCTGGGCACCGCGGAAATGTTGGGCACCGCAGCCGGCTTGACGGCGACTGGCACGGGCGCAGGCGCCGCAGCGATGACCGGCGCGGGTACCGCTGCGACCACTGGAGCAGGCGCGGCAGCGACTATTGGTGAGGCTTGGGGCGGCGGTGGCGGAGCCACGGCGCGCAGCGGTGCTGGCGCGGGCGGAGGCGCAGGTGCCACGGCCACCGGCGGTGCAGGAGGCGTGGGCGCCGGTGCGGGAGCCGCCGCGGCTGGCTGCGTGCCGGCCACCAGCGCGTGAATCCTGGCGATGAGCCCGTTGGCGGTCGGAACGCCCTTGCCGGAGCTGACGGATTCGCGCATGCGCGCCAGCTCATCAAGCGAGCTCTGCGCGAGGCTGAACGCGCGATCGTCCGGTGCCACGACACCGCTGTCGATCTGCATGAACAGGGTTTCGAGCTCGTGGCTGAGGTCGCCCATGGGCATGAGCCCGGCCATGCGGGCGCCGCCCTTGAGCGTGTGCAACGGGCGCTTCAGCGCGGTGAGGCCGTCGACGCTGCTGCGATTCTCGTTCCACTGCGCAAGCGCGCTTTGCGCCTGATCGATGAGCTCGACAGCTTCATCGATGAAGATGCTGGCAATGTCCGGGTCGAAATCCGTGAGTACGCTTTCGGCGACGCTCGCTACCTGCGGAAAGGAAGCGGGAGGAGCCGCGACCGCCGGCGCGACGGAAGCAGTAGGCACCGGGACAGCGGGCTGCGCGGCGGTGGCTTCGGCAGCCTGCGCGGCGGCGATGATGCGTTGTTCGAGATTTTCGGTGGCCTGCTCGATGCGCGTCAGCAGAGCGGCATGCGCATGAAAGAAGCCCGTGGACTCATCGAGATTCGAGGCAACCTGGTGCATGGCGCCCATGCAATCCGCGAGCAGATCCAGCTCCCGCGCGTCGAGGCCCACGCCGCTGTCGAATGACTTGCGCACCCAGTGCTCGAGCGGCGCCGTCAGGCGGATGCCGTGGCGCGCTTCTGCCATGCGCGAGCTGCCGGAGAGCGTATGGCAGGCGCGATAGGCTTCTTCGCTGATGACATGCGGCGCGGCGCGGGATTTCTCGGCGTCGATGAACCGCGTGACCGCGGCGATGTTCACTTCGGTTTCGCGGCTGTAGATCTCGCGCAGCTGCATGTCGCCGCTGGGCTCTTCTTCGGGCGCGGAGAGCACGATTTCCTCGCCGCCGGAATGTTCGCCATCGGCAGGCCAGTCTTCGACGACTTCCATTCCGCTTTCCGCTGCTTCACTGGCCGCCGGCGGCGCCGCGGGCGGCGGAGGCGGTTGCAAAGTGGGTACGCGGGCCGTGCCCACGGCGGGCACATCGTCGCGGCGTGTTTCGAGCGTGCGCTCGAGAATTTCCATCGTGGCGGTCTGCGCGCCCGGATTCGCGCGGTTGGCCGCCAGCGCATGCGCTCGGTCGATGATGTCCTGCACTTTCGCCGGAGCGCCCTGGCGCGCTTCGAGCGCGTTCACCAGTTCGCCCGCGATGGCGCTCGCGTCGCGAATGGTGGCGAGGATGGACGGCGATCGCTGCAGCGTGTTCTCGATGATCTTGTTGAGCAGGTTCTCGATGGCCCAGGCGAACTCGCTGATGTCCGTGGCCCCGACCATGCGGCCGGAACCCTTGAGCGTGTGGAACGCGCGGCGCACGCCGGCAAGCGCATCCGTCTCCAGCGGGTTCTGTTCCCAGGCCGGGAACAGCTTGGCGATGCGGGCGACCTCTTCGCGGGCTTCCTCTATATATAGAGTGAGCAGCTCGGGATCGATGTTGATCGGCTTGGCGCCGATGGGCGGCTGCCCCGAATGATGCAGCGTGGGGGCGACACCCTGGATGGTGGGCGGCACTCCGGCCTGCAGCGCATGCGCGCGCGCCGTGGCGCCGGCGTCGACCAGCAGAACGGTGGCGGCATAGGCTTCGGGTCCAAGCGGCGGCACCGTGGGCACCACGCGCTTCGGCATCTGCGACAACGCCTGCAGGCAGGTCTGCGCGTTGTCGAGCATGTACCACGGATCCGCGCGGCCGGCCTGCAGCGTCTCCATGTAGTACTCGAGACTGACCACCGCGTCCGCCAGGCGGTCGAGGTAGTTAGGCGGAACGGCCGTGCCGCCGGGCTGCAGCAGTTCTTTCAGATTCCGGGCGATGCCATCGACGATTTCGGCGGCGCGCGACTTGCCCAGCATGAGCAGGCCCGCCTTGATGCCGTCGATGAGGCCCGGCCAGGCATCGAGGGCGCCGACGTCGAGCGTGCCAGCCACGTTCGACGCGATGGCTTCCTTGACACGCACCAGGTTGACGCTGCATTCGCGCAGCACCGCGGCCTGCACCTGCTGGAAGTCGACGTCGACCGAGCCCGCGTCTTCGGTTTGAGTCTGTGCCTTCGGCACGATGAGGCCGATGAGATCGCGATCGAGGCGATCTTCGACGTTGATGAGCGTGGCGGCGATGTGCACCAGCGCGGCGTGATCCGAAGCGGTCTTGCCCGCGGCCATGGCTTCGAGGCGATTGGTTTCCTCGATGACGAGCTGGCGCAGTTCGCCCAGGCCCAGCACGCCGAGCGTGTCGGCGATCTTGCGCAGCATGCCCACCTGCGGCTCGAGCTCGGCAGGTTGTCCGCCGCGGCGAACGAAGATGTCGAGGACGTCTTTGACCTTGCCAAGGTCTTCGCGGATGGCCGCGGAGACCGTGCGCATGAGCTTCACGGAGGGCGCCGAAAGATTCTCGCGCTCCTGCTCGACCGAATCGTCGACGTTCAACAGTTCGTTGAGCCGGAACGAGGCGCGGACCGCCGTGACCTTGGGGCCATTGCTGGTGGCGCGCGCGATGTAATAGAGAAGGTTGTTGAGCAGCTCGACGGGCGGATTCTGCGAATAGCGGCCTTCGCCCTGCGTGTAGAGCTGCAGGATTTCGCGATCCGCGAGACCCAGCAATCGTTTGACCGAAACGCCTGTCTCGAGGCCGCCGTCGCGCAACGCTTCGATGAGCGCGCCGACCACCCACCAGAGCTGAAACACGGATTGCTTGGTCGCCACCTGTTCGATCTGGTGCGCGACGGTCTCGAGGATCTCGAGGTTCTGTTCGACGCGTTCATTGCGAATCCAGCCCACGAGGCCGAGCTGGAAACGTGTGCGCAAGCGACGCGCCCATTGCGCCACCGTGAGCGCCGGCTCGCCGGCGCCGGGGACCACGGGCGCCGCCTGCTGATCTGACTTGAGGTCGAGCAGCAGCAGCGTGCCTTCGGACAGCAGCGGACTGCCGCGCACGGCGCGCAGATCGTTGAGCAGCGGCAGCAACACCAGCGTCAGGTCGCGACCACCGGCGAGCACGCGTTCGACGTAGCTCGGGAGCTGGACCATGGCGCGCATGAGCGCATCGAGAGTTTCGGCCTGGTTCTTTTGCGAGGCCGGCGTCAGCAGGTAATGGGTGACCTGCTCCATTTCTTCGGCCAGCAACGCGGCGCCGAAAATCTCCAGCAGGCGCAGTACACCCTGCACCTGGTGCAGATCGGAAACACAGCGCTGCAGCAGCACCACGTTTTCGGGCTGCTCGACGTAGGTCTCGAGCGCGGTGCGCGCCTCACCCAACGTGTTGTTGAGTTCGCGGCCGACGAGATCCAGCGTCTGTAAAGCTACTTCAGGCATCGAGAGGGGCTCTGTTCGTCCGTGTTACGAGGCCAGCGATACGGTTCGCGTGCGCGCGGTGGCGCCGGTGGACGTGGGCCCCGGGAGCACGCCGGTGGTGGCAGCCGCGGCGGCGGCAATGGCAGCGCCCGCCGCAGCCACCTGGCGCGGTACGGGCGCGCCCGGCAGACGGAAACCGGAAGCGGACTGGCGCATCGCCGCCGAAAGCTGCGCAAGTTTCGAAATGCTCTGCGAGGTCGCGGTGGTGGACTCGGCAGTCTGCGTCGAGATCTCCTTGAGCACCTGCATGTTCCGCGCGATCTTCTGCGCCTCGCTCACCTGCTGGCGTGAGCTGCTGAAGATGTTGTTCACCAGGCTCGCGATCTGGTTGGAGACCTGCTCGATCTCTTCGAGCGCCGCGCCGGCGTTCTCGGCCAGCAATGCACCGCCCACCACGTCGGTGGTGCTGCGTTCCATCGAGACCACGGCTTCATTGGTGTCAGCCTGAATGGCGCGAACCAGCGTTTCGATCTGGCGCGTGGCCGCGGCGGCGCGCTCGGCGAGACGCTGCACCTCGTCGGCAACCACCGCGAAGCCGCGGCCCGCGTCGCCGGCCATCGAGGCCTGGATCGAAGCGTTCAACGCGAGAATGTTGGTCTGCTCGGCGATGTCGTTGATGAGCTCGACGATGTTGCCGATTTCCTGCGAGCTTTCGCCCAGCCGCTTGATGCGTTTGCTGGTTTCCTGAATCGTTTCGCGAATGGCGTTCATGCCGTCGATCGTGCGCCGCACCGCGTCGCCACCCTTGTGAGCGACGTCGACCGAGTGGCGCGCGACGTCCGACGCGCGCTCGGAGTTGCCCGAGATGGCTTCGGTGGAGCTCGCCATGTTGCTGGCGGATTCGGTGGCGCCGGCGATCTGCTTCGACTGCGCGCTCGAAGCCTTTGCCAGGTGCGCGGACAGCGCCTGCGTCTGGCGGGTGGCGCCATCGAGCTGGATGGCGGACTGGTTGATGGTGCTCACCAGGTCGCGCAACACGCCAATGGCGTAGTTGATGGAGTCGGCAATCGTGCCGGTGATGTCTTCGGTAACGGTGGCCTGCACGGTGAGGTCGCCGTCCGCGAGCGGCGCGAGTTCGTCGAGCAGCCGCAGGATGGCCTGCTGGTTGCGTTCGGTTTCCTTGCGCTGCGCGAGCGACAGCGCTTCGCGATGGCCGATGTCCGCCTCGACCGCGCGTACGCGCTGGAACATGAGCAGCAACGGCACCGCGGTTGCCACCGCGATTCCGCCGGCCACGGCGTAGAGGATGTCGAGGTTCAACAAGTAGGCCGCGACCCACGCGAGCGCGCCCAGCACCAGGCACACGAGCGTGAGGCTGATGAGATTGTTGAGTGATTTCAGCGTGCGCGAACCGCCGCCGACTTCGGTATTCATGCCGCCGCCTCCTGGAAGGACGGACTTTCCACGAGCTGTCGCAGGCTCAATACCGGCCACTGTTCGGGACCGCGCCGGAACGCGCCCGCAAGATATCGTTCGCAGCGCACCACCGTGGGCGGCGCGTCGCCGGCAAATTCGGATTCGGAGAACCGGCGGAAGCCGAGCACTTCATCGACCACGAGGCCCGCCGGCACTTCGCGGTGGTTGACGACGATCACGCGCACGTTGCGCGAATTCGGTGTGACGCCCGACCCGAGGTATTGGCGCAGGTCGAGGATGGGCAGGAGCTGGCCACGCACGTTGGCAATGCCTTTCACCCACGGCTTGGCGCCCGGCACCCGCGTGAGCCCCGGAGGCACGGCCAGCACTTCGCGCGTTTCTTCGCGTGCCGCGAGATACAGCTCTCCCGCCATGCGGAAGGCCACACCCACCCACTCGCGAGCGCCCGGGTTCTCCGAAGCGGCGGCAGCGGTGACCGCACGGCCGCGACGTTCGAGCTCGGCGAGGAGTTCGAATGGGCGATCGCGCAGCGATTTGAGGGTTGCAGGCTCGTTCATTAACTTAGGCCGCGAGCGTCGCCTGCGCCTTCGCCACGAGCTGATCGGGCGAAACCGGTTTGACCATGTAATCGACCGCACCCTGGCGCAGTCCCCAGATCTTGTCGGTCTCCTGGCCTTTCGACGTGACCATGATGATGGGAATCGTCTTGGTCTTCGGATCGTTGGCCAGCGTACGCGTCGCCTGGTAGCCGTTCACTCCCGGCATGACGACGTCCATGAATATGAGATCGGGAGTCATCTCGCGCGCCATGCGCACACCTTCAGCGCCGTCCTGGGCGGTGGCAGTCTGGTAGCCAGACTTCTCCAACGCCTTCTTCATGACGTGCACTTCGGTCGGGGAATCGTCCACGATCAAAATGAGAGCCATACTCACCTCGCAGCGACGTGCGTCTCGATGGCGGAGAGCAGTTCGTCCTTCGTGAATGGCTTCGTGAGGTAGTACTCCGATCCCACGATGCGTCCACGCGCGCGATCGAACAGCCCGTCTTTCGAAGACAACATGATCACCGGAATCGATTTGAACACCTTGTTGTGTTTGATGAGCGAACAGGTTTGATAGCCATCGAGTCGCGGCATCATGATGTCCACGAAGACGATGTCTGGCGTGTAGTCGGCAACCTTCGCAAGCGCGTCGAAGCCGTCGACCGCCGTGAAGACTTCGCAGCCTTCTTTCGCGAGCAACGTTTCCGCCGTCTTCCGAATGGTCTTGCTGTCATCGATAACGAGGACTTTCAGACCCTTGAGGTGTGGGTTGGTGTCGTTCACCGAGTACCTCTCCTGGACAAACAAAATGAGCCTTGCGCGCTGCTATTAAAATGCAACGCCGTAGGCCAAGCTGAGGGGCGTTTTAACATATAGGAATACCCCCGGCTATGCCGGCCACGTCACGGTTTTGAAGTCGGAGTTCGCGATGCCGAAAACCACTAGTCTTGCGGTCGTGATGGATCCGATCGCGAAGATCAAATTTGCGAAGGACTCCACACTTGCGATGTTGCTTGCGGCCGCCGCTCGTGGCTGGCAGCTCACTTATTTCGAGCAGTCCGACCTCTTCCTGCGCGATGGCGTCGCTCTCGGGCGCGGCCGGGATTTGCAGGTATTCGCGGATCCGGCGAAGTGGTTTGAGCTCGGCGAGCCGAGTGTGCGGCGCCTCGGCGATTTCGACTGCGTGTTCATGCGCAAGGATCCGCCTTTCGACGCCGAGTACATCTACACCACCTACATTCTCGAGCGCGCGCAGATCCAGGGCGCGTTCGTCGCCAATCGTCCTCAGGGACTGCGCGACATGAACGAGAAGGTTTTCACCGCGTGGTTCCCGCAGTGCTGTGCACCCACGCTCATCACGCGCAGCAGCGCAGACATCACGGCCTTCGCGGCGGAGCACGGCAGGATCGTGGTGAAGCCGCTCGACGGCATGGGCGGCAAGTCCATTTTCGTCACCGAGAAGGGCGACAAGAACCTGCCGGTCATCATCGAAACGCTGACCGACACCGGGCAGCGTTTCGCCATCGCGCAGCGTTACGTGCCCGAAATCTCCTCCACCGGGGATTCGCGCGTGCTGCTCATCGACGGTCAGCCAGTCCCCTACGCACTTGCACGAATCCCGTTGCCGTCCGACAACCGCGGCAATCTCGCCGCCGGCGCCACCGGCGTGGGCCGCGAGCTCAACGAACGCGACCGCTGGCTGGCCTCGGAAATCGGGCCGACTTTGCGCGACCAGGGAATGGTGCTGGTCGGCATCGACGTCATCGGCGGCTTCGTTACCGAGATCAACGTCACGAGTCCGACAGGAATCCGTGAACTCGACAAGCAATTCGGGCTCAATATCGGCGATATGGTAATTGCCGCAATCGAGCGCCGCATAGGCGCCAACAAGGGTTGAGATGAGCGCCCGCGCGATGCAGCTGCGCGAGGGGATCGCGCCCACGCGCGACCGGCTCACCACCACGGTCTTCATGGCGGCGCTGGTCCATGGCGTCATCATCGTCGGCGTCACGTTCGGCGGCGTGAAACACGCGCCCACGGGCGCGCCCGGCCTCGAAGTGCTCATCGTTTCCGAGGACGTGCCCGAAGCGCGCCGCAACGAAGACGCCACTTACCTCGCCCAGCGCACGCAGCTCGGTTCGGGCACCACCGAGCCGGGAGAAGTCACGCGCGCGCCACGGGCGTCCGCCGAGCACGCCGCCCGCAACGGGCGCAACGACGGCAAAGTGCTCGCCGACGACGCCGGCGCGCTGCTCGCCACCGCCGACAGCCGCTCGCTAACTACCACGGCCTCGCAGCCCGAGATCCTCTATTTCGCACCGCCGGCCAGCGATACCCAGATGACCGAGATCCCGGTGCAGACCGACGGCAACAGCGACCGCGACAAGCTCGGAATCGACGACGAAGAGGAGCAGAAGGTGCGCGGCCCGCAGCGCGACGAATTGTGGGTAACGCCCGACACTCGCCAGGCGCTGGTGGCTCCCTACCTCGTGTCCTGGCGGCTGAAGGTCGAGCGGCTGGGAACCATGAATTTCCCCCAGGCCGCCTGGCGTGCACCCGGAACGCGCAATCCGGACGTCGAAGTATCCATCCTCGCCGACGGCACGCTCGAATCGGCCACCATCGTGCGTTCGAGCGGCTCCGCCAAGCTCGACCAGGCGGTCGTGGACATCCTCAAGCTCGCTAGTCCGTTCGATCCTTTCCCGAAGGAACTGGCCGAGAAGCACCGGGTGTTGCGTTTCAAATACGGATGGGAGTTCCAGAACCCGAACCGTCACGGCACGGTGACCGCACCAGCCGATTCACGGTAAAGTGCGCCGCATGAGCGGCGCCACCAGTCTGTCGAATCATCTGCTGATCGCGATGCCGCAGCTGGCCGATCCCAATTTCTCGCAAACCGTCTCGCTCATCTGCGAGCACGGTGAAAAAGGCGCCCTCGGCATTGTGCTCAATCGCCCGCTGTCCATGACGCTCAGCGAAGTGTTCGAGCAGATGAAGATCGAACCCACCGACAAGCGCGCCGCCGATCTTCCCGTGCTGCGCGGTGGCCCGGTCCACCAGGATCGAGGCTTCGTGCTGCATCGGCCCGGCGGTGAGTGGGATTCGACCCACAAGATCTCCGAATCCATTCAAGTCACCACGTCGCGCGATGTGCTCGCCGCCATGGCCACCGGCACCGGTCCGGAGAAAGCTTTCATCGCGCTGGGTTATGCGGGTTGGGAAGCCGGCCAGCTCGAAAAGGAAATGCTCGACAACTCGTGGTTGTCGGTGCCCGCCGATGAAAGCGTGATTTTCGATCTGCCTTACGAGGAGCGCTGGCTTGCATCGCTCCGGCTGCTCGGTGTCGAAGCCGGACAGCTCACCTCGTTCTCCGGTCATGCCTGACCGGGCAAAGATCATCGTCGCACTCGACTTCGGACTGAAACGTATTGGCATCGCCAGCGGCGACACGCTGACGCAGGCCGCGCATCCTCGCTCCACCGTCTCCAATGGTCCGCAGGGACCTGACTGGCGCGCACTCGACCGTGTGCTCGCGGACACGCGCCCGGCCCGGATCGCGGTGGGCGAACCCTATAATGCCGACGGCACACCGAGTCCCCTCACGGACGCAGCACGCCGCTTCGCCGCCGAGCTCGCAACCCGAAGTTCGCTGCCGGTCGACCTGGTGGATGAACGCTGGTCCTCGCAGGACGCCGAGGAGCGCCTGCGCTCGCAGCGCGCGAGCGGCGAGCGCAGGCGGCGCGTGACGCGCGAGGCCGTGGATGCGGCGGCGGCCGCAATAATTCTGGAACGCTGGTTCGCAAAACAAGACACATGACGCAACAGACTCGCCCGAACGGCACTCTCCGGCACCTGCTCACCCTCGAGGGGATGTCGCGCCCCGCCATCGAAGCGCTGCTCACGCGCGCGCAGAAGTTCGTCAAGCCCGTGGGCGAAGCGCCGGCTCACAACAGGAGCCTCGCCGGCATCACGGTGGCCAACATGTTCACCGAGCCGTCGACGCGCACACGCGTGTCGTTCGAGCTCGCGGCGAAGCGGCTCGGCGCGGATGTGGTCAATCTGGAGGTGCAGCTCTCTTCGCGCGTGAAGGGCGAGAGCATGCTCGACACTATCTACACGCTCGAAGCCTGCCACGTGGATGTCTTCGTCATTCGCGATGCCGAGGCCGGTGTGCCCGGAATCGTCGCCGCGAACGTGCAGCCGCATGCCTGCGTACTGTCGGCGGGAGAGGCGCACGTCGCACATCCCACGCAGGGGCTGCTGGATGCGCTCACCATCCTGCAGGTGAAGAAGAAGTTCGACGGCCTCAAGGTGGCCATCGTCGGTGACGTGAAACACTCGCGCGTCGCGCGCTCTGCCTGGCACGTGCTGGCAACGCTGGGCGTCGCCGAGATCCGCATCGTCTCCCCGCGCGGCCTCGCGCCGGACGCCAGCGAATTCGCGGGTTGCGAGCGCCACACGTCCATCGATGCCGGCATCGCCGGCGCCGACGTCATCATGATGTTGCGCATCCAGAAGGAACGCATGGCGACTGCCGCGATTCCGGATGCCGATCGCTACTTCGCCAAGTTCGGGCTCTCGGCCGAGCGGCTCGCGCGCGCCAGGCCCGATGCCATCGTCATGCATCCGCAACCCATGAACCGCGGCATCGAAATCGCTTCCGACGTGGCCGACGGCCCGCAATCGGTGATCCGCGACCAGGTGCGTAACGGCGTGGCGGTGCGCATGGCCGTGCTCGAAGCCGTCATCGAGGGCAGAAAACTGTGAGCGCCCTGCCCCAGGAAGAACCCGGCCGCAGTCACGGCGTGCATCCGGCGCATCGCGGCAGCATCTTTCTCGAAGACGGCGCGGTCATCTCGCAGGAGACCTGGCCCGGCGAGCAGTTCGTGTTGCGCATCTCCGCGCCGAAATGCGCCGCGCGCGCCGAGCCCGGCAGCTTCGTGCACCTCACCTGCGATCCGGACGTGCCCATGCGGCGGCCGCTGTCGATCCAGCGCGTGAATGCCACCGAAGGGTGGATCGAGATCCTCTACAAGATCGTCGGTCCCGGGCTGCGCGCGCTCAGCCGCCGGCGAGCGGGTGACGTCATCAGCGTGCTCGGCCCCATCGGCCAGCCGTTCAAACCCGATCCCAGGCGCCCGCGCGCCTTGTTGGTCGGCGGCGGCGTGGGCATTCCGCCCATGGTGTTCCTGGCGGAGTGGATGTCCGCGCAAGGCGGACCCTGGAAACCGCTCGTGCTCATGGGCTCGGAGATTCCCTTTCCGTTCAAGCCGCGGCCTTCGACCATTCTCGTGCCCGGCATCCCCGCCGGCAGCATCGCCGCCATGCCGCTGCTCGATGGCTGGAGCGTCCCCAGCCGCCTCGCGAGCAAAGCCGGTTTCCCTGGTTGCTACGACGGCTTCGTCACGCAACTCGCGGACGAGTGGTTAGGCTCGCTCGACGCGGCCGGCAAGGCGGAAGTCGAAGTGTTCTCGTGCGGGCCGACGCCCATGCTCGAAGCCATGGCGAAAGTGGCGGCGAAACACGGTGTGCCCTGCCAGGTGTCGCTCGAAGAGTTCATGGCCTGCGCCGTGGGCGGCTGCGCCGGCTGCACGGTGCGTGTGAACACGCCCGAGGGCCCCGCGATGAAACGCGTGTGCGTCGACGGGCCGGTGTTCGACGCGAAGGCCGTGTTCGGCTAGCTCCTGCGCCTGGCGCGCTGCTCGAGCGGTGCGAGCACGAAGGCCAGGCTCACGAGCTGGTCCCGGCCCGCCTCGCGCTTCTGACTGGTGATCGCGCACAGCTGTTCGAGAAGCTGGTTCACCTGTTCGAGGTCCCGCGCGCTCACCCAGCCTTTGTTCCTGGCCGCCCACAATTCGCGGCGCCTGCCGCTCGCCACCACGCCGGGCTGCCCGAGCGCGTGCAGGAAGTCCCGTTGCGCAACCTTGAGCAGGCCGCGCGAATAGGTCCTGAGCGCGCCCGCATTGCCGCCCCGATCCACGCGATATGCGAGCCGCAGCGGCGCCTTGCCCGAGCCGGCGAGCCGGAACGCACGTTCACCACGTTCGTCGGCCAGCTCCTCCACGAGCCGCGCTTTCTTCAGGAGGTTGAGGTGGTAATACAGGCCGTCGGCGTGGCGGCCGAGATGTTCGGCCAGCCGCGCGACCGTCACGGCGCCGCCCAGCGCCGACAACGTGTCCACGAGCTCGTGGCGTATGGGTGACGCCAGGACCCGGATGCGATGCGGGTCGTCGATCTGGCGCGTGCGCACGGGGGCTGGTGTCATGCCGGAACCTGTGTTGAAATATTTGTATGAAATTTCAACACAAGTCCGCGCGCATCGCAATCGGGTTTCTCGCCCTCGCCTGCTTCGTTCGTCCGGCGGGCGCCGCGGGCCCGATGTTCACGGCTGACCAGTTGCGCGCGGATCTCGTCGAGATCGAACGCGCGCTGCGCGACATGCCGCCCGATCTTTCGTACACCGCCCAGGTGGCCGAGCTCGAGCGCCGCATCCGCGGACTGCATGCCTCGCTCGGGCACGCCGCGCCCATGGATCGGGACGCCGCCTGGCGCATGTTCTCGACGCTCAATCCGGTGCTCGCCGACGGGCACCTGTTCATCGGTTACGTCGACTGGCGTGGTGATACCCAGGCGCACCGGTCGGCCGGCGGCAGCCTGTTTCCATTCGAAGTGGACGTGGACGCGGATTGCAATCTGCGGGTCCGCGCGGAGCTCGGTGGCCGCGCGAGCCCGCTGGCCGAAGCCCGGGTGCGCACCGTGAACGGCCTCCCGTCGCGAGCCCTGTGCGAAGAGATGATGGAGCGCGCGCATGGAGAAACTCGCGCGTTTCGCGCCGCGCTGCTTTCCCGCCGCTTCTGGTTCTTCTACTGGAAGCTGCACGGCGCACCCCCGCAGTTCGAGATCGCGCTCGAGGAGTCGCGTGCGCAGGTTTTTCCCGCCAGTCGCGAAGTGCCGGAATTCCTCGCCAACGAAATGCACTTCGACCGCCAGTTCAGGCTGCAATTCATGGACGGCGAGAGCGCCGCCGTCCTCACGCTCGGAACCTTCGACTGGCCAGAGTCGAAGCAGGTGGCCGATTTCACGCGCGCCGCGTTCGAGGAGATGCGCGCGCGGAAGGTCCGGACGCTCATCATCGACCTGCGCGACAACGGCGGCGGCAGTGACGAGATCTGGATAGACAACGTGATGCCCTACCTGGCCACGAAGCCGTACCGCACCGCGTCGAGCTACCGCAAGCGCGTCGTGGTCGCGAACCCACAGCGCTTCGAAGTCGCGGGCAGTATCGTGGACGGCGAAATCGAAACCTGGCGACAGCCGCAGCCCGATAACCCGTTGCGCTTCACCGGCAAGGTGCTCGTCGCGGTCAGTCCCTACACCTACTCCTCCGCCGTGGTCTTCTGCAACGTAATGCAGAACTTTGGATTCGGCCTGATCGCAGGAACTGGAGACAGCGTCCGCGCAGGCCAGACCGGCGGCGTGCGCCGTACCACGCTCACGAATACCGGGCTCGCCGTGAATGCACCGCGATTCGTGCTGAGCCGCCCCTCCGGAATCAAACAACCTTTGTTCCTCACCCCCGACCTGCCTTTCGATCACCGCCGCGCGCTGAACAGCCTGTCGGGCGATGGAATCCTCGAGGAGACCATCACCACCTCGGCGCGCTGATCCGATTCGCTGGCCTCCCGGACGACATCCATGTTATTTATACGATAAATAGGCCTGAGGGGGCCTGATCGGATAACCAGGAGGCAACATGGACGAGCCGAAAAGCCGCGTGCGCGCGGCCACAATCACCACCCTTTTACTTCTCTTATCTATATACGCACCGGCGGCTTTGGCGCAGGCCTTCGCCAAGGGCGCGGACGTCAGTTGGATCACGCAGATGGAAGCCAGCGGCTACCGCTGGCAGAACGACAACGGGCAACAGCAGGACCTGCTGCAAATTCTCAAAGACCACGGCATGAACACCATCCGCCTGCGCGTGTGGGTGAATCCTTCCGGCGGCTGGAACGGCGTCAACGACGTCGTGGCGAAAGCCCTCCGCGCGAGGAACGCCGGCTTCCGCATCATGATCGACTTCCACTACAGCGATTCGTGGGCGGATCCCGGCCAGCAGACCAAGCCTGCGGCGTGGCGCACGCACACCTTCGAACAGCTCATGGCCGACGTGTACCAGCACACGTTCAACACCATGAACACGCTGGCCTCGAACGGCATCTTCCCGGAATGGGTGCAGGTCGGAAATGAAACCAACAATGGCATGTTGTGGGAGGACGGTCGCGCCTCGGCAAACATGCGCAACTACGCGTGGCTCGTGAACAGCGGCTATGACGCGGTGAAGGCGGTGAGCCCCAATTCAAAGGTCATCGTCCACGTCTCGAACGCCTACGACAACGCGCTGTTCCGCTGGAATTTCGACGGACTGCGCTCGAATGGCGCGCGCTGGGACATCATCGGCATGTCGCTGTACCCCGAGCCCGGCAACTGGCAAACACTGCTCAGCCAGGCCATCACCAACATCAACGACATGCGCTCGCGTTACGGCAAGGGCGTCATGATCGTCGAAACCGGCATGAGCTGGGACCAGGCCACCGCAGCCAGGGCTTTCCTCACCGACCTGATCACGCGGTCTCGCAATGCCGGCGCGCTCGGCGTGCTTTATTGGGAGCCGCAGGCCTTCAACTGGCAGGGTTACACCAAGGGCGCGTGGAACACGAACGGCCGGCCCACGATCGCGCTCGACGCCTTCATCGAAGGCACCACTCAACCGCCCCCCGGCAGCGTCACACTGCAGGAGAACCTCACCGGTTTCTGTGGTGTCGACGGCACGATAGACAGCAACCACGCGGGATACACGGGCAGCGGCTTCGCGAACTCCAACAACGCCACCAACGCGGGCGTTCGCTGGCGAGTAAACGCGGCCGCGGCGGGCAACTTCACGCTGCAGTGGCGTTTCGCGAACGGCACCACGGGCAACCGGCCCGGAAGCCTGCGCGTCAACGGCGCCACGCTGTCGACGGTGGCGCTGCCGGCCACCGGCGCGTGGACCACCTGGACGAACACGGGCTCCGTCACCGCTGCGCTTCGTGCAGGCGCCAATGACATCGCGCTCGTCGCCACCACCAGCGGCGGCCTGGCGAACGTCGATTCGCTGACGGTGTCGGGAACGGGCATCAGCGCCACTGCATGTAATTAGACAGCGCCGCACGCCGGCGTCGCTCCCGGGTGAGCGGCGCCGGCTGTGCATGCGACAGTTGCGTATGCGCGTACGCGATTTCCTTTATCGAGCAGCGCATGAGACGCGGGTAGCCTGTGCCCAATGGCTCGCTCACGACTCAACCTGGTCATCGCGCTTTTCGGAATCCTGAACTCCGCGACAGCGGCCACGCCCGATTCCCGCCTGGCCGGCTATCAGGAATTCGCCGATGCCGCCCGGCTCGAACCGGATTTGAAACGGGGCGCCGAGTTCTACCAGACTTGCGCGGCATGTCACGGCCCGGACGGAAGCGGCACTACGGACGGTGAAGTTCCAGCGATTGCCGGCCAGCACGGCAGTGTGTTGCTCAAGCAATTGACAGATTTCCGTAACGGACAGCGCAACGAGGAACGCATGCGGCACTTCAGCGACCGCGAACATCTGCCCGGCGCGCAGGAGCTGACGGACGTGGCGGCATACGTGGCCAGCCTGCCGCGCTTCCCGCCGAGCGCCGGGAGCATCGGCGACGGAACTTCGCTGGGCGAGGGCGCCAGCGTCTACTTCCGCGAATGCGAGCGCTGTCACGGACCACTCGGTCAAGGAAACCTGCTGCTGCGCAGGCCGCGGCTCGCGGGCCAGCACTATGACTATCTTTTGCGGCAGCTCGACGATACGGCGGCAGGCCGCCGGCCGGGAATGGACGCCCCGCACGTCGCTCGGCTGAAAAGCATGTCACCGGCACAGCTGCGCGGTGTCGCCGACTATCTTTCGCGCTTGAGTCCCGATCTCAGCTCCACCTCGCGCCGGTAGCCAGAAAAAAAACGGGCCACTCGCGTGGCCCGCCCGCCTCAACCCTTCACGCAGAGAACCTGCTTCAACGTGTACGCGATCTCGACGAGATCGCGCTGTGCTTCCATCACCGCGTCGATGTCCTTGTACGCGGCCGGCGTTTCGTCGATGACGTCGGCGTCCTTGCGGCACTCGACACCCGCCGTCGCGGCCTCGTGGTCCGCAACCGTGAAGCGCTTGCGCGCCGCGGTACGCGACATCACGCGACCCGCGCCGTGGCTGCAGCTCTCGAAGCTCTGCGCATTCCCCAGGCCGCGCACGATGTACGAACGCGCACCCATGGAACCCGGGATGATTCCGAGCTCGCCCTTCTTCGCGCTCACAGCGCCCTTGCGGGTCACGATGAGGTCCGCGTCGAAGTGCCGCTCGCGCGTGCAGTAGTTGTGGTGGCAGTTCACCGCCACCTCACCCATCGCAAACGGACGCAGCTCCTCGCGCATGACACGCAGCACCGCATCCATCATCGCGCGCCGGTTTTCCGCGGCGTAGTCCTGCGCCCACGTCATGGCCTCCACGTAGTCGTCGAAGTGTTCGGTCCCTTCGACGAGGTACGACAGGTCACGATCCGGCAGGTTGATGAAGTGCTTCTTCATGTCCTTGCGCGCCAGCTCGATGAAGAGCTGGCCGATCATGTTGCCGATGCCGCGCGAACCCGAGTGCAACATCACCCATACCGTCTGCTCGGTGTCGAGACAGACTTCGATGAAGTGGTTGCCGCCACCCAGCGTTCCCAACTGCTTCTGCGGATCCTTGGGCGAAAGCTTCGGGTACTTCGCCGTGATGGTGTCACACCTCTGGGCCAGCGCCCGCCACCGCGTGATCACCGAGTCCGGCGTGATGCCCCACGAGCCCTTGTGCGCGCGTCCGCGCACCGTCACCGAGCCATGCGGCACGGCGCGTTCGATGCGGGCCCGCAGCTTCGCCAGGGATTCCGGCAGGTCATCCGCTTTCAGGGATGTCTGCACGGCCATCATGCCGCAGCCGATGTCCACGCCCACGGCCGCCGGGATGATGGCGCCCTGGGTTGCGATCACCGAACCCACGGTCGCGCCCTTGCCCACGTGCACGTCCGGCATCACGGCCAGGTGCGAATGCACGAAGGGCATGCGCGCGATGTTCGTGAGCTGGGTCTTGGCCTGCTCGTCCACGGGCACGCCGCGCGTCCACATCTTCACGTGGCGACCACCCTCGACGTTCAATACTTCGTAGTTCTCGTTCTTCATGACTGATCTCTATCGTAATAAAAACGTGCCTCCTTGCATTCAAGAAAGCCCGCCCCGTTCACGGCGCGGGCCTACGAGAGACCCGGCACCATGTTCTTCAACACGCCTTCGAGGCCGTTGTAGACGGTGATCTTGTCCACCTTCTCCGTGACCTTCTCCAGCGTCTCCAGCTCCTTCAGGCGCAGCAGCGTCGGGTTCTCGTCCATGAGGCGCGCCGTGTTCAGCAGCGAACGCGTCGCTGCCGTTTCCTCGCGGCGGCGGATCAGGTTGGCCTGCGCCACCTTTTCCGCCTCGACCACCTGGTTGAGGATGGTCTTCATCTCGCCCGGCAGGATGATGTCCTTCACACCCACCGAGCGGACCGCGAGACCGCTGGCCTCGAGCTTGACCGCCGACGCGGCGACCTCGCGGTCGATCGCGCCCTTGTCGGTCAGCAGCTCGTCCAGCGTGCGCGTACCCACCGCCTCACGCAGCGCGAACTGCAGCTCCTTGTAGACGTAGTCCACGAAGTTGCTGACCGTCGCACGCGCCTTCACCGCGTCGGTCACCTGCCACAGCGCCGTCAGGTTCACGCGCAGGCTGACCTTGTCGCGCGTCAGGATTTCCTGACCCGCCACTTCCATCGCCTGCAGGCGGAGCTCGACCAACTCGACGCGCAGGTTGCGCTGGTACTTCCAGA
>DASTXR010000125.1:0-20009 GCA_035765415.1 Steroidobacteraceae bacterium
CAGCACATGCAAGACAACGAAGACATAAACCGGCGCGAACTGCTGATCGTCAGCGCGGCCACGGCGGCCACTACCGCGCTGCCATTCCCGGCAGGCGCACAGGATTCGGGCACCGCTGCTCCGGTGTTGACGAAGATTTCCTTCGAAGTGAACGGCAAACCGCAAAGCCTCACGCTCGACACGCGCACCACGCTGCTCGACGCGTTGCGCGATCACCTGCACCTCACCGGCACCAAGAAAGGTTGCGATCACGGCCAGTGCGGCGCGTGCACGGTGATCGCCGGCGGCCGGCGCATCAACTCCTGCCTCACGCTGGCGGTGATGCATGAAGGCGATCGCATCACCACCATCGAAGGCCTCGGCACGCCGGACCGCTTGCATCCCATGCAGGCCGCGTTCGTCAAACACGACGGCTTCCAGTGTGGTTACTGCACGCCGGGGCAGATCTGTTCGGCCGTGGCCGTGCTCGCGGAAATCAAGGCCGGTGTTCCCAGCCATGTGAGCACCGACCTTCTGGCGCCGCCGAAGGCAACCAACGCCGAGTTGCGCGAACGCATGAGCGGCAACATCTGCCGCTGCGGGGCCTACTCCAACATCGCCGAGGCCATCGCCGAGGTCGCTGGAGCGAACACATGAAAACTTTCAGCTACGAACGTGCAAAGACTCCTGCGGAAGCGGCGGCGGCCGCTGCGCGCATCAAAGGCGCGCGCTTCATCGCCGGCGGCACCAACCTGCTCGACCTCATGAAGCTCGAGATCGAAACGCCGGCGCATCTCATCGACGTCAACGGCCTTTCGCTCGACAAGATCGAGGTGATGCCGGATGGCGGCCTGCGCATCGGCGCGCTGGTGCGCAACACCGACCTCGCGGCCGACGAACGCGTGCGCCGTGAATACCCTCTGCTGTCGCGCGCGCTGCTCGCGGGTGCCTCGGGACAGCTGCGCAACAAGGCGACGACCGCGGGCAATCTGCTGCAACGCACCCGCTGCGCGTATTTCTACGACACCAACATGGCGTGTAACAAACGCACGCCCGGAAGCGGCTGCAGCGCCATCGGCGGCATCAGCCGGCAGCACGCCATCATCGGCAGCAGCGCCGAATGCATCGCGACACACCCGAGCGACATGGCGGTGGCCATGCGCGCGCTCGACGCGACGGTGGAGACGGTGCGGCCCAATGGCGCGGCCCGCAAGATCCCCATCGCCACGTTTCATAGGCTTCCCGGCGACTCGCCGCATATCGAAACCAACCTGCAGCCCGGCGAGTTGATCACGGCCGTGACGCTGCCAAAACCGGTGGGCGGTACGCAGCACTACTACAAGGTGCGCGATCGCGCCTCCTATGCATTCGCGCTGGTGTCGGTTGCGCTCATCCAGCAAAAGGATGGCACGGGCCGCGTGGCCGTCGGCGGAGTCGCGCACAAACCCTGGCGAGTGGAGGCCGCGGAGAGTGCGCTGCCGCGCGGCGCCAGGGCAGTCACGGAAAAACTGCTGGCCGGCGCGAAGCCGACGCACGACAACGAATTCAAGATCACGCTCGTCGAACGCACGCTGGGCGCGGTGCTCGCGCACGCAAAAGCGGTGCAGTCATGAAGTTCGACAGACCCGCACCGGGCAACCCGATCGACCAGATGAAAATCGTCGGGCGCGCGACCGATCGCATCGAGGGCCCGCTCAAGGCAACCGGCACCGCGCGCTACGCGTACGAGTGGCATGAGGAAGTGCCCAAGGCGGCCTACGGCTACATCGTCGGTTCAGCAATCGCGAAGGGCCGGATCGTGTCCATGGATGTGGTCGGCGCAAAGAGCTCTCCGGGCGTGCTCGGCGTCGTCACCGCCTCGGACGCCGGCCCCTTGCAGAAAGGCGACTTCAACACGGCCAAACTACTGGGCGGGCCGGAGATCCAGCACTATCAGCAGGCGATTGCCGTAGTGGTCGCCGAAACCTTCGAGCAGGCGCGTACCGCCGCGCAACGCGTGCAGGTGAAATACGCCCGCACAACGGGCGCCTACGATCTCGCCTCGGTGAAAGACGGCGCGAAGCCCGCGGACTTCTACGGGAATCCGGCCGATACGAAGGTCGGCGACTTCGCCGCGGCCTTCGCGGCCGCCGAGGTAAAGCTCGACGCCATCTACACCACGCCCGACCAGTCGCACGCAATGATGGAGCCGCATGCCTCCATCGCCCGATGGGATGGCGACAAGCTCACGTTGTGGACGGCGAACCAGATGGTCGCGTGGGCCGTGGGCGACCTCGCGAAAACCCTGGGCATTCCGAAGGAAAACATTCGCGTGCTCTCGCCGTACATCGGCGGCGGATTCGGCGGCAAACTCTTCCTGCGCTCCGATGCACTGCTCGCGGCACTGGGTTCCCGCGCCGTGGGCCGTCCCGTGAAAGTGGCGCTCCCCCGGCCGTTCATGATGAACAACACCACGCACAGGCCGGCGACCATTCAGCGACTGCGATTGGGTGCGTCGAAGGAAGGCAGGCTCCAGGCGTTCGGACATGAAGGCTGGTCGGGCGATCTGCCCGGTGGCGCCCCCGAAGCCGCGGTCATGTCGTCGCGGTTGCTCTATGCGGCGCCGAATCGCATCACCACCACACGCCTCGCGGTGCTCGATCTGCCCGAAGGCAACGCGATGCGTGCGCCCGGCGACGCGCCTGGCTCCATGGCTTTCGAAATCGCCATGGACGAAATGGCCGAGAAGCTGAATCTCGACCCCATCGAATTTCGCGTGCTCAACGACACGCAGGTGAATCCCGAGAAGCCCGCACAACCTTTCTCGCAGCGGCAGTTGACGCAGTGTTTCCGCACCGGCGCCGAAAAGTTCGGCTGGAGCCGGCGAAATCCGAAGCCCGCGCAGGTGCGTGACGGCGAGTGGTTAGTCGGCATCGGCGTGGCCACGGCGTTCCGTGACAGCCCGGTCATGAAGTCCGGTGCGCGCGTGAAGCTCGACAGGCAGGGCATCGTCACCGTCGAAACCGACATGACCGACATCGGCACGGGCAGCTACACCATCCTCGGCCAGACCGCGGCGGAAATGCTGGGCGTGCCGCTCGACAAGGTCGTCGTGCAGATTGGCGATTCGCGTTTTCCCGTGTCATCCGGATCCGGCGGCCAATGGGGCGCCAACAGCTCGACGTCCGGCGTGTACGCCGCCTGCGTCAAGCTGCGCGAAGCCGTGGCAAAAAAGGCCAATATGGATCCCGCCAAGGCCGTGTTCGAAAACGGCGAAATTCGCGAAGGCAAACGCAACGCAACGCTTGCGAGCCTGGCCGGAGACACAGGCCTCAGTGGTGAGGACTCCATCGAGTTCGGCGTGCTCGACAAACAGTACGTGCTGTCGACCTTCGGCGCGCACTTCGTCGAGGTGGGCGTGCATGCAGCTACCGGCGAAACCCGCGTACGTCGCATGCTGGCGGTGTGCGCCGCGGGGCGAATCCTCAATCCCAAGGCCGCGCGCAGCCAGGTCATCGGCGCCATGGTCATGGGTGCGGGCGCGGCGCTCATGGAAGAGCTCGCCATCGACAAGCGTCACGGCTTTTTCGTGAACCACGATCTCGCCAGTTACGAGGTGCCCGTGCATGCGGACATCCCCCACCAGGAGGTGATCTTCCTGGAAGAAGCGGATGACAAGTCCTCCCCCATGAAGGCACGCGGCGTGGGCGAGCTCGGCATTTGCGGAGCTGGCGCGGCCGTAGCCAACGCCATCTACAACGCCACGGGAGTTCGCGTGCGCGACTACCCGATCACGCTCGACAAGCTGCTCGCGGGGTTGCCGGCTTAGGAGAACGCCCCATCAAGGCACGAGGGCAGGCCTTGTCCTGCCCCAGGTCTGCTCGCCGTCGGACAAGCGCATGTCGGTGTGCACGGCACTCTGACCGCATGCGTTACATCGCCTTGTGCACAGACTACGACGGCACGATTGCCCACCATGGTCGCGTCGACAAACAGACCATCAGCGCGCTCGAGGACCTGCGTACCTCGGGGCGACAGCTCGTGCTGGTCACCGGCCGGGAAATGCCAGACCTGCAGAAGGTCTTCGACCGGCTCGACCTGTTCGAACTCGTGGTAGCCGAAAACGGCGCCCTCATCTACCGGCCTGCAACACGCGCGGAACGTTCCCTGGTGGATGCGCCTCCCGCGAACTTCGTCGAGGAATTGAAGCGACGCGGCGTGGAGCGGATATCCGTGGGTCGCTGCATCGTCGCCACCTGGCAGCCCTATGAAAAGATCGTGCTGGAAACGATCCGCGATCTCGGGCTGGAACTGCAGGTGATCTTCAACAAGGGCGCTGTCATGGTGCTTCCGGGCGGCATGAACAAGGCGGCCGGTCTGAAGGCCGCCCTGCAGGAGCTGAACATCTCGCTGCACAATACCGTGGGAGTGGGCGACGCCGAAAACGACCACGCCTTCCTCAGCATCTGCGAATGCTCGGCAGCCGTCGCCAATGCGCTGCCCGCCGTCAAGGAGACAGCCGACGTGGTGCTCAAGTCGGATCACGGCGCGGGCGTGACCGAGCTCATCCGCGAAATCCTCGCCGATGATCTCGCCAGCCGCGCCAGCGTATTGCGAAGGCACGAGATCCTCCTGGGTCGGGACAAGAATGGCGGCGAGCTGACCTTGCCTTCCTATGGCGTCAGCGCGCTCGTGGTGGGTACCTCCGGTGGAGGCAAGTCGACACTGACCACCGGCCTCATCGAGCGCCTGAATGCCAAGCACTACGGATTCTGCGTGATCGATCCGGAAGGCGATTACGACGTACTCGAAAATGCATCGGTGCTAGGCAGTCCTGATCGCGCGCCCTCGGTGGATGAATGCATGCAGTTGCTGGCAAAGCCCAGCCAGAACGCCGTGATCAATCTCGTCGGACTGGACTTCAGCGACCGGCCGGCTTTCTTCATGACCTTGTTCGCGCGCGTCCGCGACCTGCGCGCAAAGACCGGACACCCGCACTGGCTGATCGTCGATGAAGTGCATCACGTGTTGCCCGCGGACTGGAAGCCGGCGGAGCTCAACCTGCCGCAAGAGCTCGACGGCGTGCTGATGATCAGCGTGAGCCCCGCCGCGGTGTCCGCTACGGCCGTGGGGCTGGTCGAGGCTGTCATCGTGATCGGCGAAAAGCCGGCGGAGATGTTGCGCGAGTTCGCGCAGACGAACGGAAAACCGGTTCCGGATTCGCCGCTCGACAAGATTCCAAAGGGCGAGGCGCTGCTCTGGCACAAGGCATCTGCGGAGCCGCCGCGGCATTTCGTCATCGAGCCCTGCAAGTCAGAGCGGCGGCGACACGTGCGCAAGTATGCGGAAGGCGAGCTGCCCGAAGAACGGTCCTTCTACTTTCGCGGTCCTGACAAGAAGCTCAACCTCCGGGCGCCCAACCTCATCGTGTTCACCGATCTCGCGGACGGGGTGGATGCGGACACCTGGCTGTATCACTGGCGTCGGGGCGAGGTGTCGGGCTGGTTGCGGCGTTGTGTCAAAGACGAGGAACTCACGAGCCAGGTGCAGGCGCTCGAGAAGCAGGTTCCCGACGATGCGGATGCCTCGCGCAAGGCCGTTCGTGAGCTCATCGAGCACAAGTACACCCTGCCCGCCGGGAACCCGGCCTAACTAATACTGCGGACGATGAGCACGATCGCGCTCAGGCTCGAAATGACGAGCACCGCGGAGCGCGAATTGCCGCGATCGAGCAGGCGCGCGATCGGCGGCGCCACCAGGAAACCGATCACGTAACCCGGCACCAGCCACAACCCGAGCCAGGTTTCCTGCCAGCCGAAGCGGCCGGCGAAGTGCAGGCACACCAGGATGGCGATCGACGACAGGAAGAAGATGAATCCCAGCGTGGCGCGCAGCACGCGCGGTTCCTCGTGTTGATAGATCAGCGCGAGTATCGGCGCCCCGATGCCGGAGATGGCGCCCATGAATCCCGACAGCACACCGGCGCCCGCCGCCACCGGCACCGTGCGCCGCAGGCGCGGTATGGCGGCGCTCACGGCCACTGCCACGAGCACCAGCACACCGAACGCGATGCCGGCACGTTGCACCGGAATGGCCGCAATGCTGAGCGCGCCGAGCGCGACGCCGACGAACAGAAAGCCCAGCAGCATCGGCAATCCGCGGCCGTCTATTTCCCGGCGACCTTGATAGGCCATGAGCCCAGATAAAGCCATGCTGGCGAGCACCAGCGGTCCCGGCACGAACACGAGGCTCACCAACGCGAGCAACGGAACGATGATGAGCCCGGAGCCAAGGCCGGTCGACGCCTGCAGGATCGCGCCTAGCATCACGGCGAGATTGGCGGCGGCAATGCTGGTGGCATTCATTGGAGCCTACGTTAACCCGTAGAATCCCGGCATGGAGATCTTTCAGTGGTTGTTGATGCTGCTGGTGGCCGCCGTGCTGCTCACCGCCTGCGCGCGTTATCTCAAACTTCCGTATCCCTCGTTGCTCGCGGTCGGCGGCGCCGCCATCGCGCTGTTGCCCAACGCACCGGAATTCACGCTGCATCCCGAGCTCGCGCTCGCCGTGTTCGTGGCGCCGGTATTGCTCGACGCGGCTTTCGACACCTCGCTGCGCGACCTGCGACGCTACTGGGTTCCCGTGCTCTCGCTCGTGGTCATCGCGGTCGGCATCACCACGTTTGCCGTCGCCTGGCTCGTGCACTCGCTGGTACCCGACATGCCCTGGGCCGCGGCCATCGCGCTGGGCGCCATCGTCGCGCCGCCGGATGCGGCCGCCGCCTCGGCCATCCTTCGCCAGCTCCACATTCCACATCGCATGGTCGTCATCCTCGAAGGTGAAAGCCTGCTCAACGACGCCACGGCGCTGCTCATCTACCGGCTCGCCGTCAGCGCCGCCATGGGCAGCACGTTCAGCACCAGCGTGGTCGCATGGCAGGCGCTCGCGATGGTGGGCAGCGTGATCGCGGGATTCGTGCTCGCGCATGTCTTCATCCGCGCTGTCGAACGTGTGACCGACATTCCGAGCTCCATCATCCTGCAGTTCGTCGGCGCCTTCGGTGTGTGGATACTCGCCGACGAGATCGGCCTGTCGGCCATCGTCACCGTGGTCACGTTCGCCATCACGGCCGCGCGCATCACGCCCGAGCGCACGCCCGCTTCCTTGCGCATTCCCTCGTACGCCGTGTGGGACACCGTGGTGTTCGTTCTCAACGTCGTGGCATTCGTGGCCATCGGACTGCAGGTGCGGCCCATCCTCGATTCGCTCGACGGCGATGAGCGCACGCACTACCTGCAGATCGCGGGCCTCGTCCTGACCACCGTCGTGTCAGTGCGCATCGCCTGGGTATTCACCTACAACGGCATCTCGTTGCTCAAGCGCCGCCTGTTCGGCGCCGGCAGCTGGCCGGGCGAATTCACGCCGACATTTGCCGGCACGTCCATCGTCGGCTGGTGCGGCATGCGCGGCATCGTCACGCTGGCCACTGCATTCGCGCTGCCGCCCTCGTTCCCGTATCGCGACCTCATCCTGCTCTGCGCGTTTACCGTGGTCGCCGGCACTCTCGTCGTCCAGGGCCTCACGCTCCGGCCGTTGATCGTGTTGTTCGGCCTCAAGGATGACGGCACCGTGGACCAGGAGATTCACAGCGCCGAAGCCCAGTTGGCGCGCGTCGCTTCCGAGATCATCGACGCGGATGATTCCGACGCCGCGCAGATGTTGCGCGCCGAGTTCGCGATGCCGAGCGAAGCCGAGCTCGCGGACGGCTCGGAAACCGAGCATGCCGCGCGCAATCGGCTGCGCGCCCGCATCATCGCCGCGCAACGCAAGGCGCTGGTGCGCATGCGCCGCACCGCCGATATCGGCGACGACGCGTTTCATCACATCGAGGAGCGGCTCGACCGCACCGAGGTCAACGTCCGCTAGCGGCTGTCTTTCTCCGGCGTCCAGCCTTTCGCGATGCGCTCGCGCAGGAACTCGTGGTTGGAGATTTCCGCGATGGGCAGCTTGCGCTCTTCATCGGAGAGCGTCTGCCTGACGACCTTGCGCCAGCCGCCTTCGATCACCCAGGATTCCACCGCGCCATCACGCTCCGCCTTCGGCCGGCGAAAGCGCTTCGGAAGTCTCGGCGGCGACGACTGCGCCACGACTTCCACCAGCTTCTGGGACACGGAAACGCCCGCCGGATAGAACGCGACGTAGCCATTGGAGAAAAAGCCCGAGGAGAAACTGGCCTGGCGGTCGTGCAACTCCGGGCTCACGAGGACAGCATCGCCATACTCGCGATGCTCACCCAGGAACTGCACGTAGCCGAAGCGTTTTCCCACGGGCACTTCGAGGATCTCGCCGCCCACCAATCGTTTTCGCATGAACGCCATGGGTTCGATTCTGTCACGTTTGGCGAGCGGACATTGACCTCGCACATTTCCCACTCAAACCCCTAAGCGAAGCGGCATGATGCGTCAGCCATGTGGAATTCCATCGCCGCCGACGCCGTCATGGCGTTTCACTTTCTCTTCATCGCTTTCGCGCTGTGCGGATCGTTCCTGGTGCTGCGCTGGCCGCACGTGATCTGGCTGCACCTGCCGGCCCTGGCCTGGGGCGCGTACATCGAGCTTTCCGGCAACATCTGCCCGCTCACGCCGCTGGAAAATCACTTTCGGGAGCTGGCGGGCGAAGGCACGTATTACGGCGGCTTCATCACCCATTATCTCGGGCCCATCATCTATCCCGAGAACCTCACGCGCGGTGGGCAATATCTCGCGCTCGCCGTCCTCGTCGCGGTCAACCTGACCGGCTATGCGCTGGTATGGCGTCGCCGTCGAAGTCCTGGTCGATGGTCACGAGCGCATTGAGCTTCGCGGCGTCCAGTTTCTCGAGCGGCTCGGGGCGCGCAAACAGGTAACCCTGCGCATGTTGCGCGCCGAGCGAACGCAGGATGCGCAGTTGATTCAGGTTCTCCACGCCTTCGGCAACCACGTCGCGGTTGAACGCCCGGGTGAGCTCGACGATGGAGCGGACGATGGCGAGGTCTTTCGGCTCATGCTCGATGCCGGCGACGAACGATCGGTCGATCTTCAACTTGTCGATGGACAGCTTGCGCAGCCAGGACAGCGATGAATAAGCGGTGCCGAAATCGTCGAGGCTGATGCTCACGCCGACCTCGCGTATCTCGGCGATGGCAGCGGCGGCGCGATCCATGTCCACCATGAATGCGGTCTCGGTGATCTCGATGGTCAGCGCCTGCGACGGCAGATCGTTGCGCAGCAGCTCCATCTGAATGGCTTCGGCGGTGCCCGGCAACAGCACTTCCGGGGCCGACATGTTGACGGTCACCCCGAGCTGGCCGAGCCCCTTCTGCGCGCGAAGTTTTCCCAGCGAGCTGCAGGCTGCGCTCAACACGCGCCGTCCGAGCTCGAGCATGACACCGGAGTCGATGGCCACCTGGATGAAAGCCGGTGGCGCGAGCACGCCGAGACGCGGATGCCGCCAGCGCAGCAGCGCCTCGAGCGACATGTCGCCATCCCGCGCGAGCGGAACGATGGGCTGGAAATACAGATCGAATTCCGACGCGTCGAGGCCGCGGCGCAGATCCTGTTCGAGCGAAATGCGCCCGCGCATGGCCTGGCGCATCGCGGCCGTGAACGACACGATGCGATCGCCGCCGGCGACGCGTGCTTCGTGGCAAGCCATCTGCGCTTCGTTCAGCAGCGTTTCCGCGTCCTGCTCGGCGCCGGACTCGATCAACGCGTAACCCGTGCTCAGCGTGAAGAACAGGCGCTGCCCTTCGCTCTGCAGCGGCGCCGTCAGCGCGGTGGTGAACTGTGCGACGAGGCGCGGAACGTCGTCCACCTCGATGCCGCGCAGCAGCAGTGCAAATTGATTGGTGGCGGTGCGGCCAACCAGCGAACTGTCCGGCGCGCCCGCCAGCATCCGGGAGGCGAATACCCGCAACAGTTGCTGCATGCGCCTGATGCCGAGCGAGCTCGCCACGAAGGCATGCTGGTCGGCGGACATGATGACGATGGCGCCCGCGCGGTTCGGGTTCTGCAGATAGGCTTCCAGCGCCTGCTCGACGTGCACGCGGTTCGCCAGCTGTGAATCCTCGTCGCGCAGCGACCGCTCCAGCAACTTCTCCTGCGCACGCTTGGCGTGGTCGCGTTCATAGGCGAGCGCGATCTGCGTCGCCACGCCCGACACGAAGTGTTCGTCCTCGCGCGTCCATTCACGCTTGCGATCGAACTGCTCGTGGCACAACACGCCGACATACCGCCCGAACGCGCGTACCGGCACGTCGAGCATCGAATAGACGCCCAGCGGCTCCAGATAGGAAGCGGCAAGGTCGCGGGTACGCTCGTCGTTGCGCGCGTCGTCCGCGGCAATCACCAGTTCCTGGCACAACGCGTCGAAGTAGGTGGAGCAATCGGCGCGCTTCAACCGCGTGGGGCCGAGCGCGCGCGTGCTGTCCACGCTGTACACGTGCTCGCAACGGATGGAGGTGTAGTTGGTGTCGACGGTCCAGAAGCCGACGCGGCCGACATCGAGCGTGGTGGCGAGGATCTTGAGCATCCGCTCGATCGTCTTGTCGAGATCGTCGAAGGGCTCGTCGAGCAGCATCTGGAACGCGCGACGATAGTCCGCGCAGCGGCGCTCCGCCGACTGCAGGCGCGCATCACGCCCGACTACCCGCGGACTCACCTTTCCGGCACCTCGAGCCATGCGCCACTCTACCGCCGGCCTGTCCACCTGGCCACAGCGCGGTTCACAAAACAAAGGCGAACAGCGCGCCGGTTGCCAGCGACACCAATGAGACTGCGTACAAAACGGCGCTGGCACGGCGCAGCCGGACGCAGGCGCGGGCGGCATTCGCTTCCGCGGGGCACGGCAGACGGCGCGACCGCCAGATCATGACACCGCTTACCGCGAGAAAAGCACCCGCCACCGCGAAGACTGCGACCTTGTGTTCCGACAGCCATACCAGCTGCGGAAAGGCCGACACCAGCCCCACGAGCACGGCGCCCGCCCCTAACGACACCAGCACGGCCGGCAGCACGCAACAGACCAGCGTGGCCGTGCTCGCTAACAATGTTCCGACAGCGAACCCGACATTGCGTCGCAACGGGTCGATCACTTCGCACCCTTGCCGAGTGCGGCGCGAATCTCCGTCATCGAGCGTTGCGTGCGCGTGATGCCCTTCACGTCGTAGCCCGCCTGCGTGAGTGCGCGGGTGAGATCCGCATCCGGAATATCCTGGCCCTCGCGAGTCGCAATGGCGACCAGCTTGTCTTCGAGGCTGACCACCACGTCTTCGGTGGCCGGGTTCCTGCGCAGCGTCTTCTCGATGCCCTGCGCGCAGAATCCGCACACCAGGCCATAGACCTTCATCTCGATGGTGTCCGCGGCGGCGGTACCGGCAAACACAAGCAATATCATCGTCAATGCAAGTTTCATGTGAGTTGTTCCAGTTTCAAAAGTTGACCATGGCCATGGCCTGGAGCTTTCCGTCATCGGTCACCCCGGCTTCGATCCAGCCGCCGCGCTTGAACAGCCGCAACAGCAGGGCCCACTCGGTTCCGTCGTGGATCTCGCCCGTGAACCGCCGCCCCTGCACGACCACCCAGGTAGCCAGGGAATCGTATTCATGCTCGTAAGGCGCGAGGCCCAACTGCAGAGTGTCGATGCGATGACTGAAATCCGCCGATCGATACAGATCGGTCTTCAGCGAGAAATACACGCGGCGCGTTTCGTAGTCGATCTGCGCACCGGCATTGCCGGTGAAGAGATGCTCGTTGGTGTCGCTCGTGTAAGCCTGGCCCGCGCCGCCCCACACGAACACGTTGGCTTGCGCGGCTTCCATGTTCCAGCGTTTTGCCAGGTAGTTGACGCGCGCGTACGTGATCTCGCGGCGGCGATCATCGATGTCGCTGTCGAGCTCGAGATACCCTAAGCCGAGCGACAGGAAATATTTCGGCGCGTAGAACACCTGCGCCTCTTTCATGGTGCCGGCGCCGTATTCCGCCATCACCGTCGTGCCATGCGCGAATGCAATCGGCTTTGACGTCGCGATCGGTGACATGAGCGCGCCGGCCACGGCCAGCGAACAGACGAGTTTCATGAAGCCTCCAACGCAAACCAGCGAGCCCGCGCGTACGCGCGGGGCGATCAAGGCGGGTCAGGCGATGGGAGGCGGTTTGGTAGGTGGATCGGAAACGCGCGAGTGCGCGGCGACGATCGGTAGAGGGGCCCGGGGTGTATCCGCGCGAACCAGCGAGAGAGAGAACGACGACGTCATCCCCACAGCGGCAACGCAGGCGGACAGGCATGCAGCCACGGAGTGCGCACCTTCCGGACAGCAGGGACACTCGTCGGCATCCGGCAGGTTCGCCATGTCCATCATTTCGGCGCAGGGCATGGCGTCGGGGCTTTCCGCCGAAGGCAGCGCACTGGCAAGCGGCGCCGCTGCGAGCAATTGCGCGACTGCGAGTAGCCGAACCAGGATGCCTTGCCAGCGTTTCACGGGTCGAACCATAGCTCTGCATATATAAGAGTGCCAACTCGCCTGCTAAATATCGGCATTACCGATATTCTGCAGATATCGCCATTACCGATAATCCGAATGCACCCCATCATCACGCCAACGCAGATCGGCGCGCACCTCGCCGGCCGCCGCAAACAACTGAAGCGCTCGCAGACAGAAGTCGCGTCGCGCCTCGGCCTGAGCCAGAACCGGCTTTCCGAGCTCGAAGCCCATCCGGAAACCATGACGGTCGAGCAGATGCTGGCGTTGCTCAACGCGCTGGGTCTCGAAATGATCATTCGCGAACGCGTCGCGAGCGGCAAGACCTAGGAGCTCACCGACAGCTCGCGCCGCAGCCACGCGCGCGCCATCGCCCATTCGCGTTTCACCGACGCCAGCGAAATGCCCACGACACTCGCCGTCTCCTCGAGCGTGAGGCCGCCGAAATAGCGCAGCTCCACGATGTGACTCTGGGGGGCGTCTACCTTCTCGAGCCTCAGAAGCGCGTCGTCGATCGCAACGACGTCCACGTGATCGTCCTCGAAAGGAGACCTGGCCTGAAGCTGGTCCACTTCGAGCGCGGCCTGGGTGTCGTGCAGGCTCACGTGCGCAGCCCCGTCGCCACGCCGCTGCGCGCCGCGCTTGCGCGCGTAGTCGACGAGCACGTGGCGCATGATTTTCGCCGCCAGCGACATGAACTGCTCGCGATTCAGCCACTCCACCGAGCGCTGCCCTGACAACCGGATGAAAGCCTCGTTGACCAGTGCCGTTCGCTGCAGGGTGTGATCGCCGCGTTCGCTCACGAGCTGGCGACGCGCCAGTCGGCGCAGGTCCTCGTACACCAGCGGCCACAGTGCGTCGATGGCCGACGCATCTCCCTCCGTCCAGCGCTTGAGCAGCGAAGTGACCTGTCCGGGTTCTTGATCTTTTTGTTCCGGCACGCGAGCGATTGTGGCGGGAAAACGCCTGCCGTCAATGAGATACGCCAGCTCGCGCGTTAAGTAACACCGAACAGCCGCAAGCAACCGTGAGCCGCTTTCCCCGATTTTTGCGCTTTTGTACTAAGAGCAACAACAAGGTGGCGTCATGCGTTCGCGTCTAGGCTTGATTCTGTGTGTATTCAGCTTGTTAGCTGCCTGCGGCGGTGGTGATGGCGGAACGACGCCACCACCCGTGTCAAACAACCCACCTCCGCCTCCTCCGCCTCCGCCGCCGCCCCCACCGCCAGTCGTCGGCGCAAGCGGCGGAACCGTGACGGAGACCAGCGGCGCTTCGGTCGTCGTGCCTGCGGGCGCGCTCAGCACCGACACCACGATCCGCATCGCGATGGATTCGACCGGAGCTCCGGCATTACCAGCCGGCCTCAACCCGGTCGGCAACACCTACGTGGTAACGCCGCACGGCGGCGATTTCGCGCAGCCCATCGAAGTGCGCATTCCCGCACCGAACGTGACTTTGCAACCCAACCAGACGCTCAAGCTCGCGAAGGCGCAGCCGAATGGCGAATGGGAAGTGCTCGACAACACGACGCTGACCGGCGGCACGCTCAGCGCGAAAGTGCAGAACTTTTCGTTCTTCAGGTCGGTCGTGATCACCTACGTCCTGCCCATCCTGCAGATGGCGCCGATGGATGCGACGGCGACGCTGGATTGCGCCGAGCAATCCTGCGATGGCGCTCTGTTCACAGCCAATGCCACCTATACCGTCGTCACCAACAATGGCGCGTTCCCCGAGAACTGCGCCGACGGGTCCGTCAGGCTCATCGCAAGCGAGGGATACAGCCAGGGATACGAGGGACTTCTGGTCGCAAGATCGGGCGGTGTCCTCCGGGAAACCGCGACACAGGCATCACTGCGTCGCACCTACTTCGCGGTAGTGAAATGCGGCAACTGGAACCATCGACTGGATGGAGCGAGCAAGGCGATCGCCTGGGCATGGCCGGCCAACAGCCGTGACGTGAACGTCATACGGGTCCCCGCGCAACTGGACGTCGTGCAGGGAATGACCGCCAATCTCGAAGTCATCCTGAGCAACAGTCACGCCAATGACGCTGAAGCCAACGGCACCGTCGTTGACTGGCAGCGCAGCGACGACGGTGGAACCTCATGGCGCAACGTGGCGCGCTCCTACTGGCGCGAAGCCGCTCCCGTCCCTGTTCGATCTGATATTTTCTGGGCCGCGCGTTACGGTTTTGTCGGCACTGCGACGGACCAGGGTGCTCTCATTCGCGTGCATGCCTGCAATACACGCTCCACCGGCGTCTTGCCTCCCTGCGTCTTCGGCACGCCGACGCGCCTCAACGTGCTGCAGCAGAGCTCAGCGCCCGTCATCGTGGACGCGCCGCGATCCGTGCTGGTCCGCACCGGCCAGACCGCGAGCCTGTCCGCAACCGCTTCCGGCCTGCCCGCGCCCACGTTGCAGTGGCAGACGCGCCCTGCGAACTCGAATGCCGCCTGGACCGACGTCACCGCGGGCACCGGCGCGACGACGGCTAACTACACCACCATTGCGACCACGCTCGCGGACAACGGCATTCAGTACCGCCTGCTCGCCACCAATGCGGTGGGCAGCACGCCGAGCAACGCAGTCTCGGTATCGGTCAGCGATGTCGATGTCGCGCCGTCGATCGCCACCCAACCCTCGAACCTGAGCGTGGCCTCCGGCAGCGATGCGGTATTCGCGGTCGATGCGCGCGGCACCGAAGCGCTGAGTTATCAGTGGCGTCGCAACGGAGTTGCGATAGCCGGCGCCAACAGCCCGGTGCTCCGCCTCTCCGGCGTGACCATCCTGAACTCCGGCAGCTTCAGCGTGACGGTGAGCAACTCCGCCGGCGATGCGGACAGCAATACCGCCACGCTCAACGTGTTCCCGGGCACACCCGCCGCGGTGGCGCCCGCTATCGTCACGCAGCCCGCATCGCTCACCGTGAACGTGGGAAATACCGCCACATTCGCGGTGGGCGTCGATGGCAGCGGGCCGTTCACTTTCCAGTGGCGCAGGAATGGCTTCAACATTCCTGGCGCGAGCAGCGCCGTGCTCACGCTGCCGTCCGTGGTCTCGGATGCGTCGGGTCAATACTCCGTCGTCGTCAGCAATGGCGTGGGTCCCGGAGTGACCAGCGCCAATGCCAGCCTCTCGGTTTCCTCGATCGCAGGCGCGGAGCCTCCGACCATCGTCACGCAGCCGTCCACGATTGTGGTTGCGCGCGGTGGCTCGGCCGTCCTCGCCGTGGCGGCGACGGGCAGCGGACCCCTCAGCTATCAATGGGCCGCGGACGGCGTGCCCATTGCGGGTGAGACCAGCGCAGTACTGTCGCTGCCCGCGGTCGGAGAAGACGACGTCGGCGATTTCTCGGTGACCGTGAGCAACGCCCTGGGCAGTGTCGTGAGCCAGAGCGCGAGCGTGATCCTGCTCGGCGCTCCCGTCATCTGGACCGACCCGTCGGATGTCAGCGTGTACGAGAACTCGACGACGACATTCCGCGTCGATGCCGGCGGCTCCAACCTGCATTACCAGTGGCTGCGCAACGGCTCGCCGATTGCGTCCAGTGACTCCGATGCCTACACGACGCCTTCACTGACGGTGGCTGACAGCGGCGCTGTCTATAGCGTGATCGTCTACAACGGCTCAGGGCTCATCGTGAGCGGCCCGGCGGTGCTCACCGTGACGGCGGCAGCGGGGCCGACCATCCTGCAGCCTCCCGCCGACGTGACGATCACCGCGGGCATGCCGGCCAATATCTGCATGGCCTTCGGCGGAACGCCACCGCTCTACGTGCGGATGCATCGCTGGAATGGCGCCGAGTGGGCGCAGATCGGGTCAGGCCCGGGCTTTCCGATCAACGACAACGCACCGTTCTGCACCACCACCCCAACCCTTCAGCTCGCCGACAACGGAGCGCAGTTCCTCTTCTTCGCGAGCAATGCCGTGGGCGGCATTGTCGAAGCCATGACGCGCATCGTGACCGTGACGGTGACGGCCCCGCCCCTCGCCGCCACCACGCTCGCGAGCCGTGCGACCGACGGCGCCACCGCTAACAATCGAAGCGGGCAGCCCAGTCTCTCGGCCGATGGCAACCTCGTCGCCTTCGTCAGCGACGGCACCAATCTCGTTCCGGACTTCAACGGCGACGCTTTCACGGCCGGGTACGCGTACGTGCGGAATCTGACCACTGGCGTCACGACGCTCATCAACCAGACGCCCGAAGGCACCCGGTCGAGCCGGGGCGTCAACGGCCTCAAGCTCGCCGCGGGCGGCCGCTACGCCATCTTCTCCTCACTCGCCGGCGACCTCGTTTACAACGACGCCAATGGCTCCCAGGACGTGTTCGTACGCGACCTGCAGAACGGCACGACGACGCGAGTCAGCCTGCAGGCCGATGGCACGGAATCCCCATCCTCCGGCAACGGCCAGGGCGACATGCGCCTCGACATCTCGGCCGACGGTCGCTTCGTGGTTTTCTACTCCGGCCAGGACCTGATCGGCGACGGCACGCCCGGAGACTACTCGCTGTACATGCGCAGCATGCAGACGGGTTTCCTGCGGCGCGTTGCGACCACCAGTACCGCGTCAGGCACCATCGGTCACTCCGCGCTGTCGAACGACGGCGAACACCTTGCCTATCTACATGCCACCTTCGCGCCGGGCGCCTGGCGCAACACCATCGTTCACTACGATGCCGAAGCCAATTCCTCGACCGTGGCGTTCAGCATCGACAGCACGAACAACGACTCCTACGTGGGCCAGGGCATCAGCATCTCCAGCAATGGCCGCTACATCGCGTTTCCCCTGCATTCCCCCACCACGTTCAACGGCTCGACGGTTACGCAGGTGCTCGCGGTCGACCGGGACAATCCCGACCACATCACCATTGCGAGCGGCGACTCCAATGGCTTCGGCAATGGCCACAGCGTCTATCCGAAGGTGTCGGATGACGGGCATGTGCTGTTCTTCACCAATGCCGCGAATCTAACGGGTGGGTTGGCAAACGCGGTCTATGGCACGCTCGTCGTGCGCGACCTGCAGAGCACGACATTGAACATTGCCGCGCGCCGCGCCAACGGCACACCCGTGCTGACCATATCCGGATACGACTACCACGCGTTGTCGAGCGACGGCTCGGCGCTGGCGTTCGTCGCCAACGAGCTCGATGTGTCGGGCAGCGGCATGAACGAATACCAGGTTTACGTCGCGCCGCGGCCTTGACGCTGACTCCGAGCATCGCGGCTGTAGGAACTCGCTGAAAGCAAGCGCCCACACCGCTACTCCTGATATCACCATTGGATTCCCTTCGACCCGGGCCAAAGATTGCGTCCCTCACATTGGAGGTGGGTCATGGCAAGGTCAAAGCAGACAAGCGATGCGATAGCGATTCTCAAGGCGGATCACCGCCAGGTCGAAGAATGGTTCGAACAGTTCGAGAAGGCGCGCGACGACGAGCGCAAGCAGGAACTGGCAGCGAAGATTTGTAACGCTCTCAAGATTCATACCACCATCGAGGAAGAGATTTTCTATCCCGCCTTTCTCGAAGCGTCGGATGACATCGACATCCACCACGAGGCGGAGATCGAGCACGAGGGCGCCAAGAATCTCATCGCCAAGATCGAGGCGTGTTCACCCGACGACGATTACTTCGAGCCGACGGTCAAGGTGCTCTCCGAAATGATCAAGCACCACGTGAAGGAAGAAGAAAAGCCCGGCGGCATGTTTGCCGTCGCGCGCGAAGCGAAGATGGATCTCGTCGCACTCGGCGAAGAGCTTGCGGAACGCAAGGCCGAGCTCGAGAGCGGTGGGAGCGATGAACCCGATATGCCTCCTCCCGGCGTCGGCGAGAAGCGCGGGAAGGTGGATCGGCTCATGAAGGAAACGCGCTAGAACCCGTTGGTAAAAAATTCGGAAACCGCGCATTCACGCGCCCGCACGAGGCCCTGTCGCCATATGCCGTCGCGGCAAAATGGCGACGTGGGCCATTTGCTGGTGGGCAGCGTCGTCCAATGACCGACTGCGACGCCATGCAGGGGCGATTACGCTTCCTCCATGACAGTCCTGGTACTCAGAAAGAGCGTGGACGATGAGCGAGTCGGCGGGCCGTTTTCCTGCGCGGACCCGACAGAAATCGCGCGCATCATCGGTCGGCTGACACTCGAGGAACGCGTGGCGCACCTGCTCACGCCGAATGAAACCGTCAAGGTTGCCGAGGACGGACAGGTCAAGGTCTTCCGCGGCGATGAACTGACCGGCTACATCGTGATCCTCACCGCCGAGTAGCACCCGGCCCGCCCGTAGGGTCGTCCACCCGGAAACCCGCCCACCGGCAAATCCCGGCCGGCCGGGCATATATAAGAGTGCGGATTTCCGGGTCTAAGTCGCTGATTCAGTGGGATTGCTTGACGCGCGCGGGCGGCTCGTTAAGAATGCGCGCCCTTCTTGGTTCTCGGTTCCCTGGTAGCTCAGTCGGTAGAGCGTCGGACTGTTAATCCGTTGGTCGTTGGTTCGAGTCCAACCCAGGGAGCCAATCAGCCCTCCAAGACGTGCCATCCCGTCCCGGGCCGTCTCTAAACCCCTGAAAAACACGCGTTCCGTGCACAGCGTGGTCCCAGGTCGTTTCTTGCGATCCCAAACTCCTGGGGGTACGAACAGGGGTACGGACTCCTCCAAGACACCTCCCGCACCCCCAAATCCTCACTGCTCTTGAATGCGCGCAAGCGAAACCTGAAAAGCCGGCAAAGAATCGCCAACGCCGAAGCCGTACAAGTTTTACGACAGCGGCGCAATGTTCCTCCTCGTTAATCCAACGGCGCCGAGCTGTGGCGTCTCAAGTACCGTGTGAACGGCCGCGAGAAATTGCTGGCCCTCGGCTCATTTGAATTGGCGTCCCTCGCGGAAGCGCTCGACAAACGCGACGCGGCCAAAAAACTTCTGCTCGACGGCAAAGACCCGGCAGTGGAGCTCGCGCAAGCCAAGGCGTCAGCGGCGTGACTTTCAAGCAAGTTGGCGAGGAGTGGCTAACAAGAAAACACTTCTCCCCTACCACGTTCGCGAAAGCTCGCTGGCTGTTCGACACATGTTGTACCCCGACCTGGGCAGATGTCTCCGCCGATGGCCCAAAACGCGGCATCCATAGACGTTGCCGACGAAGCGCGGCCGGAACCGCCGGCATGAAGCTCACAACTCACCCCGGCGGGTACCGGGTGTCACCCGAGGAGGCTTGCCTGGTGCTGGACCATGCTCGGTCGTACAGCCGCCGGCAGTGGGCGGCATTCTTTGGCGTGCATCTGCGGACTATCGAAGCCCTCTTACCTACCGATGGCTGCCAGCAGTAGCGAGCGCCAGCGAGCCCCATGCCTACACCAAATTCACATTTTCCTTCGCGCGCTCGGCGCTTTCTCGTTCACGTCGTTTCCGTTGATCTTTCATGTACTGGACGGGGTCCCAATGTTCGTGCTCCAAGTCCGGAATGTTGTACGCGTGCCGCAACTTGCCCGTAAGTTCGGCCGCCTTTAGTCCCAGCCCGCCGTATTTCTTAGCACGCTCT
>DASTXR010000126.1:0-80101 GCA_035765415.1 Steroidobacteraceae bacterium
CAGCTAGACCGCGTCGCGCATGAACTAAATCAACGACCCAGGATGACCTTGGGTTGGGAGAACCCGGCCGATACACTCAGCCGGGCTGTTGCGTCGACCGGTTGAGGTCACCTCCTCCATTTCTATTACTCAAGCGCGCCCGAGAGTTCGCGCCGGAAGCCTGTCCTTCTTCACGCGCTGACGCTCCACCGATGAGGTCCGGCCCCTTTTGCTAGGAAATGGGGACTGTCCCCATTTCAGTCGAAAGGCTTGTCGAGCGACGCTGGCGGCGTCGTGAACCAGATCGGCTTCTCCGGTCCCATGTGGAAGCAGTCCTCCAGCCGGATTCCGAACTTCCCGGGTAGATAGATCCCCGGCTCGTTCGAAAAACACATGCCCTGGGCGAGCGGGGTCTTCTCGCCATGCACCAGGTTGACGGGCTCGTGCCCGTCGAGGCCGATGCCGTGGCCGGTGCGATGCGAAGTGCCGGGTAGTTTGTAGCCGGGGCCGTAGCCCCACTTCACGTATTGCGCGCGCACGGCGTCGTCGACGGCGCCGGCGGGCACGCCCACGCGCGCGGTTTCGATGGCGATCTGCTGGCCGTCACGCATCTGCTGCCAGACTTTGCGCTGCTCGGCATTGGCCTCACCGAATACGAAGGTGCGCGAGATGTCGGATTGATATCCCTCGACCGAGCAGCCGCAGTCCATGAGCACGACTTCGCCTTCGCGAACCGCCTGTGGTTTGCCGGAGCCGTGTGGATAGGCGCTGGCTTCACCGAGCAGGATCAACGCGAATTCGTGCGAGGCGCCGAGTGCATTGTGGGCTTCCTCCATCATGGCGCCGATGTCCTTCGGCGTCATGCCGCGGGCAATACGCGGCGCGATGTGGCGATAGGCGGCGATGGTGATGTCCGCCGCCTTCTGCATGAGCGTGAGCTCGGCCTCCGACTTCACCATGCGGCAACCGCGCACCACGGGTGCGCCGTTGCGGATATCCACACCCGGCATGGCGCGCCGCAGGCCGTCCACGGCGAAGAACCGCACGGTCTCTTCAACGGCGACCGGTCCCGTGACTTTCCGGTCGCGCAGGACGCCGGCGACCGTGAGCAGGGGATCCTCGTCTTCGTTCCAGACACGCACTTCGGCGGGCACTTTCAGGCTCTCGCGCACCGACGGTTCTTCGAAGTGCGGCGTGACGATGGCGATTTCGCCGTCGCGTGGCAGCACCGCAGCGGTGAGCCGCTCACTGCGCCACCAGTGCACGCCCGTGAAATAGACCAGCGATGCGCCGGGCTCGATGAGCAGCGCGCCGACGCCGAGCTTGCCCATGAGTGCGCGTGCCTTGTCGATGCGCGCCAGGTATTCGGCGCGGGCAATGGGCTTCACGTCGCCCGTCATGGGCGCAAGGCTCGTGGCCGCTTCCGCCGCGAAAAGCTGGCGGGGGGCGAGGCCCGCGAACGCAGTCAGGGCTCCAAGCGTCAACACGTCGCGGCGGCTGGTCTTCATGGTTCTTTCACGGCGCGAACTACGATATTTGGTGCCCGGCACCACTTAAGGCTTGTAAGGCTTGTACGATTTTTCTTCGACGATGCTCGAACCTAACAAGGTGTTGATGCGCTTCTTGATGGCGGCGCGTTCGTCGTTGGTGATGTACACGGCGCGCGCCAGCTCGATGAATCGCTCGCCGAAGCGGCCGGCGCGCTCTTCATCGCGGATGTCGTCCTCGATGACCCACAACGCTTCGTTGACGCGCGTGAGGTTGGCTTCCTCCGGGCCGAGATCGACGGCAGCGGCGCCCGAATCCCTCCAGGTCTTCTCGAGCAGCGAGAGTTCGTGTTTGACGTTGGCGACTTTGCCCGCGTCACTCATGCGCGCGGCCTTGATGCGCAGGATGGTGATCTTGTCGAGCATTTCGCCGGGGCTGACCGGGACCATGATGTCTTTCATGTCAGTCTCACTTGCCGGTTTCGAGGATGAACCAGGTGGGATTCATCGGTGCCATTGGTGCGCGCAATTGATCGAGCTCGAGAGCGGGACCGTGGACCTCGAGCCGCGTGAGCGTGGCGATCTTGAACAGATCCAGCAGCGGCGCGGATACGTTCGCCAGATGGGTCAGTACTCCGGCTGCCCCCACGTACGCTTCGCGGCAGAAGACCTCGTCACCGTTGATGGTGAATTCATAGAAGAGATTGTTCGGCTCGGACCGGGCCTTCTCGATGAAGACAGGCAGCGCGGCCTTGAACGCGTCCAGCTTTCCCGGATGCACCTTGAAGTACGGATGGATGCTGACGACGTTGGATGGATACTTCATTTGAGCAAGGCTAGCAGCTCATCGAGCTTGTTGCAGACGGCCGGCACTTCGATGAGCTCCATGACGCCGGGCAACTCGATCTTCCGCGTCCACGGCAGCTCCGCCGCCGGCTTGCCGAGGAATTTTCGCGCGGCGTCGTCGTAGGCATTCACACACCAGCGGCGTGATTCATACGGCCCGCTGCGCGCGGGGTTCGTGGCCGCGTACAGCCCGATGACGGGCGTTTCCACCATGGTGGCCATGTGCGCGGGGCCGGAGTCGGGGGTCAGCAGCACCGTCGCGCGCGCCAGCAGCGCCAACAGCTGCGGCAGCGTGTCCTTGCCAACCTGGTCGATGAGCGGCACCGAGGCATGTTTGGCAATCGCCGCGGCCATTTCGCGCTCGATGGCCGCGGGACCGCCGCACAGGATCACGCGCATGCCGTGGGTGCGCACGGCATGGTTGGCAACGGCCGCGTAACGCTCCGGCAGCCAGTTGCGCGCGCGGTGGCTGGAACATGCGCTGATGACCAGCGTCGGCTGCGCATCCGGAATCAGTTGTTCCGCGTAGGCCAGCGCCGCCGGCGGCAAGGGAATGTCCCAGCGCGGCGGCTGGCGAGGAACGCTCAACGCATCGGCGAATCCCAGGAAACTGTCCAGCACGTGCTCGCGCGATCGCGCCGCGATGCGTCGATTCGTGAACAGCCACTGCAGCTCGCGCGCGCGCGCCTTGTCGAAGCCGACCTTGATAGGCGCGGGGATGCAGGCGGCAGCGGCGCTGGCGCGGATCGACAATTGCAGGTGCAGCAGCAGATCGAACGCGCCGCGCCGCTGCATCTCGGTTCGCAGCCGTTGGTACGCGGAGAGACCGGCGCCCTTGTCCACGGTGATAAGCTCCACATCCGGAATGAGGCTCATCAATTTCGCTTCGAGTTTGCCGATCACCCAGGTGAAGCGCGCGCGCGGCCAGGCGCTTTGCAGCGTGCGCAGCAACGGGACGACGTGGCAGGTATCGCCGATGGCCGACAACCGCAACAGGCAGACTTTTTCCGGTGCATCCATGGAAGTGAGTGAATGAAGCGCCACTGGCCGGTGGGAGCGGAAGTGAATGAAGCCGCCTTCGAGGGCGGCCGGATGCTATACGACACCAAACGCACGAGCAATTTCTCGGCCGATTTCTTCGAGCCGGATTACTGGCGCAAGCACGACGCCATCGAGGGCACGGCGCTCGGTCGCGGCACCACGTGGTTCATCCGCACCGGCGACAGCAGCTTCGTACTGCGCCACTACCGCCGCGGCGGCCTGATGGCAAAAATTTCCAGGGACAAATACTGGTGGCGGGGCGAAACCGAAACGCGCGCATTTGCCGAGTGGTATCTCACCTATCACCTGCATCGCGCGGGATTGCCCGTGCCCACGCCGATCGCCGCGCGCTACCAGCGCAAAGGCCTGTTCTATCGCGCGGACATCATCACCCAGCGCATCGAGAACAGCGAACCGCTGGCGGACCGCCTGCTCAAGGGGCCGCTGCCACTCACGCAGTGGATTGCCGTGGGCCGCTGCATCCGGCGTTTTCACGATGCAGGCGTGTGCCATGCGGACCTGAACGCGCACAACATCCTGCTGACACCCGCGCAGGTCTATCTCATCGACTTCGATCGCGGAACGTTGCGCAAGCGCGGCTGGTGGGCGGACACCACGCTGGTCAGGCTCTATCGCTCGCTCGAGAAAGTGACCCTGCTCGCGGCCCCGGAGAGTTTCACGGACCAGGACTGGCACTCCCTGCTGGCTGGATATCGCGAGTCCGCGGGTCTGCCGCAGGCGTCCATCGCCTGACGCACCGTGCGTTTCCTCTACATCTGCATCGCCTACCTGATCGCGCCGCTGTTCGTCGGCGCGATGGTGGTGCGCGGCCTTCGCGATCCCGTGCATTGGCGGGGATTCTCGCAGCGATTCGGATTCGGCCAGGCGGTGCGTTCGCGCAGCATCTGGGTGCATGCGGTGTCGGTCGGCGAGGTGCAGGCGGGAGTGCCGCTCATCGAAGCCCTGCTCAAACGGTTTCCCGACATCCCGCTGGTGCTGACCACGGTCACGTCCACCGGCCGCGCGCGTGCCGAAGCGTTGTTCGGATCGCGCGCCGACGTGCGTTACGTGCCCATCGACCTGCCGGGTTCGGTCAGGCGCTTCTTTCAGCGCATCCAGCCGCAGCTCGCGATCATCCTCGAAACGGAGATCTGGCCGAATCTCTACCATCGTTGCGGGCGCCTCGGTGTGCCGCTGGTGCTGGCCAGTGCGCGAATCTCGCCGCGCTCCGTGGCGAGTTATCGACGGCTCGTCGGCCTGTTTCGCGAGACGCTGTCGCACGGCATATTCATCGCCGCCCAGAGCGCCGAGGATGCCGAGCGCTTCGTGTCGATCGGCGCCAATCCCGCGCGCACACACGTCGTCGGCAACATCAAGTTCGACTTCGGCTATCCACCCGACATGGCGGCGCGCGGCAAGGAGCTGCGCACGTTGTTAGGCGCGGACCGGCCGGTGTGGGTGGCGGGCAGCACGCACGACCAGGAAGAAGAGATGCTGATCGACGCGCACGCGCAGATCCGCCAGCGTTTTCCCGACGCGCTCATGGTGCTGGTGCCGCGTCATCCGCCGCGATTCGGCGACGTGGCGGCGCTGCTGCGCCTGCGCGGCACTTCGTTCGTCACGCGCACCAGCAAGCAGAACGTGGCGCCCGACACCCAGGTCTACCTGCTGGATACGCTCGGCGAACTGCCGGCGTTCTACTCGGCGGGTGACGTGGCCTTCGTGGGCGGAAGCCTGGTGCCCATCGGCGGGCACAACCTGCTGGAGCCCGCGGCGCTCAGCCTGCCGATCGTGGCCGGCCCGCACAACTTCAACTCCGCCGACATCGCGCAGATGCTCGTGGCGCATGGCGCGGTTCGCATCGTGAACGATGCCGCGCAGCTCGCGGCGGTGGTCGGGGGATTGTTTGCCGACCCCGCCACCCGCACCGTGATGGGTGCGAGTGGCAGGAAGGCGATGGACGGGAACCGGGGCGCCGTCGCGCGCCTCATGCAGTTCCTGGAGCCGCTGCTGCCCTGACTAGCTACTGGGCGGGCGGCGTCGGCGTCACGGCCGCGGGGTTGCCCGGCGGCGGCGGGTTTTCCAGCCACGCATTCACGTCTTCGAGCGCCTTGCGATCGAGCAGTCCCGCGGACTGTTTGAGGCGCAGCACGTTCAGCATGTAGTCGTAGCGGCTGCGCGAGTAGTTCGTGAAGGCCTGCACCAGCGCCTGGCGCGCGGCCAGCACGTCGATCGCGGTGCGGGTGCCCACGTCATAACCCGCCTCGGTGGCCTTGAGCGCGGTGCGGCTCGACTCCAGCGCCTGCTGGAGCGCCTGCACGCGCGAGATCTCCGACATGACGCCGAGATAGGCATCGCGCGCCGTGCGCTCGGTTTCACGCGAAACGCGTTCCACGCGCTGCTTGGCGGCCTGCCAGCGGTACTCCTGCTGCTTCACGCGCGAGTGGGTGCCGCCGCTCGACCAGATGGGCACCTGCACCTGCAGGGTGATGGACTTGTCGGTGTCGCTATCCAGGTTGTTGGGAGCAGTGCCACCGGGGAAACCCGGGGCAGGAGGGAATGTGGCGATGTCGTCGCTTTCGTTATGCGACTTGCCGACCACCAGCTCGACGGTGGGAAGGTGGCCGCCGAAGGCCGTGCGCACGTCATCGCGGGCAATTTCCGCGCCGAGCCGGCTGGAAGTGAGCGCGAGGTTCTGCTCCATCGAAGCTTCGACCCATTTCTGCGGATCGGCAGGTTCGGGAATCGCCAGCGGCATCGTGCCGCGCGGCGTGGAGAGTGATGCGTACTGCATGTCGGTGATCTCGCGCAGGAACTCCTGCGCGGTTGCGAGCTGGCGCTTCGCTGCAATGAGATCCGCGGCGGCGGTGTCGCGCGCTGCGCGCGCTTCCTGCACGTCGGTGATGGCGATGAGGCCGACTTCGAATCGCTTGTCCGCCTGCTCGAGCTGGCGCGAAATGGCATCGAGTGACGCCTGCTGCGCCTGCACGTTGTCGAGCGCCGCGAGCACGTCGAAGTAGCGCGTGGAGACGCGCAAGGCCAGGTCCTGCTGCGCCACGCCGTAGTCCGCATCCGCCTGGGCCGCGATTCGCGACGATTGCTTGAGCCCGACCAGCCCTTGCCATGAAAAGATGGTCTGGCGCAGCTCGACGCTCCAGCCGGAGAATTCCGGAGAGAGCTGACTGTTGTCCGCGACCGGCTGCAGGATGAGGCTGCCCGGAACGTTGGGATCCTCGATGATGTCGCCGCGCGTGGTGAGCCGGTTACCTTCGCTTTCGCCCTTGTTGTAGCTGCCGTTGATCTGCGGCAGGTACGCGGCCCACGCCTGCGGGCGCGCTTCGCGCGTCGCCTTGCGCGTGTATTCGGCTTCGCGGACGGTCGGATCGTTGACGACAGCCTGGTCGAAGATGGTGAGCAGGTCTTCGCCCGAAGCGGTGAAGGAGGCCAGGCAACCCAGCCCCAAAGCGAGTAGACGGCGCATTAATAAGAATCCTCTTTAGTGTTGTAGTTCACTATATCACCTACCACCGGGGCGGAGGCAATGCACTTTTGGAAAAAATTAGACGTTTCAGTACTGGGGTACGGTTGCATCCACAACCTGACTCCACGCAGATATTCCGCCGGAGAGGTTGGCTACGTCCGTAAATCCTTGGTTCGCAAGATAATGCGCTACGCGCATGGACCTGCCACCCGCGTGGCACATCACGATGACTTCCCCATCGCGCCGCAACTCCTGGAGCCTGGCCGGAATCTGGCTCATCGGCACGTGTAGGACGTCCGGAATGCGCGCAAGTTGCAGCTCCCAGTCTTCGCGCACGTCGAGCACCAGCGGGTTTTCCCCGCGGTCGCGGCGTGCCTTGAGCTCATCGACGGAAATCTCGCGAATCATGGGGCTCTAGAACTGAAACGGTTCGGGGCGCGGGGCGTTGTCGAGCGCATCCACGGCGGTCTCGAACAATGCAGTGCTGCTCCAGGCACTGTCGGCGGTTCGCGTGACCAGCATGGCTTCCTGCGGTAGCTGGTCGCCGACCACGACGAACAGCTTGCCACCCACAGCCAACGCGCGAGCGAAGCGATCGTCGTACAAGGGCAGGGCGCCGCATACGGCAATGAGCGCATAGTCCTTTCCCATATCCAAGTTGAAAGTGTCACCCGTCACCACGTCGACCTGCCCGAACCCGGCGCGCTTCAGGTTCGCGCGGCTCGCCGCCGCGAGCTCGCCATGAATCTCGATCGCGCGCACGCTGGCACCCATCGCCGAGAGGCACGCGGGCACGAACCCCGTGCCCGAACCCACCACCAACGCGCGCATGCCTGGCTCGGCGGCCAGTGCTTGCAGGAGACGTCCCACAATTTTCGGCGCGAGCATGTGTTGTCCCGTTCGCAGCGGGATGTCGGTATCGGCAAAAGCGAGTTCGACGTAGCGCTCGGGCACGAAGAACTCTCGCGGCGTGCGACGCATGGCATCGAGCACGCGTTCGTCGAGCACGTCCCACGCGCGTATCTGCTGCGTGATCATCTGGGCGCGCGCGAACTCGGTCTGCATGGAAAACTCCTTACACTGGGATGCTACTTATTCTGCCCGAATCAACGACATTCAGTGGTTCGATTCGTCGCGGAACCAGTCGGCACATCGCTTATTTTTATGGTTAATGTCGAATGAGAGCTCGACGGGATAAGGCTATTCTGGCCGCGGGCACGGACGCTTCGCATAAAAAGATGCACTAATAACAACAGGATTACGTTTCGGGATGTCGATTCTTGGGTTGATCTGTGTGCTGCTCGCACTGGTTGCGACGCTGCTCTTCGTGCTGTTTTTATTTCAGCGGCGCGAATTGCGGGCGATCTCCGAGTTGTCACTGTCGATTCAGCGCGCCATCAGCGGCGAGCGCCTGCCGCAGCGCATCGAAATCGCCAGCGAGTACGAATCACAACTCGATGTCCAGGCGCTGGGCCTGTCCGTCAACCAGCTGCTGCAGCGGGCCGCGCGCACCTCGGGCCGCGAGAAATCCGGGCCGAAGCTGTTCACCGAGCTCGGCGAGCGCATCCACGAGGCGGTGCTCGTGCATCGCGACGTCATCCTCTACGCCAACAGCCAGTTCGCGAGTTTCGTCGGCGTGGATCGCGTCGACCTCATCGATCGCAAGCTCGCCGACCTGGTGGCGCCCGAATACGCCGAGCTCGTCGGCGAGAACCTGCGCCGCCGTCTCGCCGGTTCGCATGGCGCCGAGCGCTTCGAAGTGGAGATGGTCGGCCTGCAGGGCCAGGTGAGCCTGCTCGAACTAACTACCGCGCAGATCGATTTCGAAGGTGCGCCCGCGTTGCTGGTCACCGGCGTGGAAGTCATCCCGACGAGGAAACTGCGCGCGCTCGCCAGCGGCAGGATCGACGAGAAGGAAGCCGCCGCGCGCGCCGCGCTGGTGGCGCCACCGCTGCCGCCGCCGCCACCCGCGCCGCCGCCGCTGCAGGTATTCGCGATGCAGTCGCTCGGCGAGGCCATCGTCACCACCGACCTGGACGGACGCCTCGCGTACCTGAACCCGGCCGCTGAAAAGCTGCTGGGCGTGGCGCGCGCGCAGGCCCTGGGCCGTCCGCTCGAGGACGTGGTCGGCCTGCTCGACCAGAACGACCGCAATCAGATCACCGACCCGGTCCAGGAAGCGATCGGCGGTGGCGACGGCATTCCGCACAATCTCAGCCGCCGGGCCGTGCTGCTCGGCAAGTCCTCGGGGGAGGAGCGCGCCATCGAGCTCGCCGCGTCGCCGTTGCGCGTCGATGACGAACTCGTTGGCGCGGTCATCCTGCTGCACGACGTCACCGAACTGCGTGGCCTGCACCGGCAGATGTCGTACCAGGCAACACATGATGCCCTCACGGGCCTCGTGAACCGGCGCGAGTTCGAGCATCGTCTCGACGAGGCTACGGAGGCCGCGCGTCGCGGCGAGGGCGCGCACATGTTGTGTTACCTCGATCTCGATCGATTCAAGATCGTCAACGACACCAGCGGCCACCTCGCCGGCGACAGCATGTTGCGCGAAGTGGCCAAGCTGCTGCGCGAAGCGGTGCGCGACTCGGATACGGTCGCGCGCCTGGGCGGCGACGAGTTCGGAATGCTGCTCGTGGGTTGTCCGCTCGAGAAGGCGCGTCAGATCGCCGACGACGTGTGCCGCTCGATCGCCACGTATCGCTTCGTCTGGCATGACCGCGTGTTCAACATCGGCGTGTCCATTGGCCTCATCGAGATCGGTCGCGAAGCGGGCTCCGTCGAGCAGTTGCTCGCCGCCGCGGACTCGGCCTGTTACGTCGCCAAGAAAGAAGGCGCAGGTCGCGTCTCCGTGTATTCGGCGCGCGACGCGGCGCTGGCGCGCAACAACGGCGAAATCGAGTGGCTGCAGAAACTGCAGTCGGCCATCAAGGACGAACGCTTCGCGCTCTACTACCAGCCCATCGTCTCGGCCGACGGCAGCGAGACCGACGGCCCGTCGATGGAAGTGCTGCTGCGCATGCTCGATGAAGCCGGCGCGGAAATCGCGCCGCTGGAATTCGTGGCCGCCGCCGAGCGGTACCGCCTGATGGCGTCGGTGGACCGATGGGTGGTGCAGACGACGTTCGGCGCGCTTTCGCGCAACGCTTTCCATCTCGCGCAGGACCGCAGCGTGGCCATCAACATCTCCTCGCAGACGCTGGGTGATCCGCTGTTCCTCGAGTTCGTGGTCGAGTGCCTCGACCGTACCGGCGTCGCGCCCGACCAGGTGTGCTTCGAGATCGCCGAGAGCGCGGTGATCAGCAACATGGAACACGCGCGGCGTTTCGTCGGCGTGCTGCATGGCATGGGCTGCAAGTTCACGATCGACGATTTCGGTTCCGGCGTGGCCTCGTTCTCCAGCCTCAAGAACCTGCCGCTCGACTATCTGAAACTCGACGGCTCGTTCATGCGCAACCTGGCGCGCGATTCGGTGAGCCAGACCATGGTGACCGCGATGATCAAGCTGGCGCGCACGCTCAATTTCAAGATCATCGCCGAGCAGGTGGAAGACAACGCGGCGCTCGACGTGGCGCGCAGGTTTGGCGTGGATTTCGTCCAGGGTTTCGTGATCGCCCGGCCGGCCAGGCTGGCGCTCGCGGCCTGATGGCTCATTAACTAACTAGATTGCGATTCGGGGAGTTTTCAAGATGTCAGTTGCACAAAGCCAGGGCGGCGCACATTGCCGGTTCCGCGGGCAGCATCCGACGGTGGTGCGTCCGGCGTCACGCGTTTCTCTGGTGAGCGCGACCGGGCGCGTGCGCGCCGGCATGTGGTGCGCGGCCACCCGGCGTGGATTACGCGCCAGCAGCCGTCCGCGCCTGCGCGATTCGCGCCAGCGCAGACCCGCCTCGAGTCGCCGCAGCACCTCCTAGCCGGATACACCCGCTCTCGGCCATCATTCGCCCTGACATCGCGAGGGGCGAATGAAGCTGCCAACTGCCATACAACGATGTGTACTGCGGCCCTGGGCGCCAGGCGACAAGGCCAGCCTCATCGCCAACGCGAACAACCGGAAAGTCTGGCGCAATCTCACCGAGCTTTTTCCGCATCCTTACACCGAAGCGGATGCCGACGCGTGGCTGCGCATCGCCTCCGGGCCTGATCTCGGCATCAAGCTCGCCATCGAACTGGATGGAGTGGCCGTCGGCGGTGTCGGCGCGCGTGCCGACACCGGCGTCTTCGCGCGCACGGCGCAGATCGGTTACTGGCTGGGTGAACCACATTGGGGACAGGGCATCGTCACGGCGGCGGGACGTGCGCTGCTCGATTACCTGAAGCAGGATGCACGCTTCGTACGCCTCGAGGCGCGCGTGTTCGAATGGAACCCGGCGTCCATGCGCGTGCTCGAAAAACTGGGCTTTGAGCGAGTCGCCGTCCTGCGCAAGAGTGTCACCAAGGACGGGCAGCTCATCGACAGCGTGCTTTACAGCTACGTGATGAAAGAGGACGCCACATGATGAAGACCTACAAAGGCAGTTGCCACTGCGGCGCGGTGCAGTTCGAGGCAGACATCGACTTCGCCCAGGGCACCGGCAAGTGCAACTGCAGCATCTGCACCAAGACCCGCAACTGGAGCGCCATCATCAAGCCGGACGCCTTCCGCCTGATCTCGGGCGACGACGCGGTGACCGACTACCGGTTCGGCGGCAAACTGAACTCGCACTACTTCTGCAAGACCTGCGGCGTGCGAACTTTCGATCGCGGCCACGTCAAGGAAATCGGCGGCGACTACGTCGCGATCAAGTTGTCGAGCCTCGATGAGGTGGACCTGGCGGAGCTCGCCGAAGCGCCCGTGCGGCACTCGAACGGCCGTGACAACAAGTGGTGGGAATCGCCGGCGGAAACGCGCCACCTTTGACTTTGCGCGCCGCTGGAGCATAGTCCTGCGACATGAAACGAGTCACCGGAATCGGCGGCATCTTCATCAAGTCGGGTGACACCAGGCGCCTGCGCGACTGGTACAAGACTCACCTCGGCATCGAAATCGAGGAATGGGGCGGCACCGCGTTCCGCTGGGCCGGGCCGCACAATCCGCAAGGCACGGGCTCGACGGTGTGGAGCGTGTTCGAGGCTTCATCAAACTACTTCGAGCCGAGCACCGCGCCGTTCATGGTGAACTACCGTGTCGACGCGCTGCATCCGCTGCTGGCGCAATTACGCGCGGAAGGCTGCCAGGTCATCGACAAGGTCGACGAATCCGAATACGGCAAGTTCGGCTGGGTCATCGATCCGGACGGGAACAAGATCGAATTGTGGGAGCCACCGGAGGGACAGTGATGCCGCAGCTACGTTTCTCCCGCCGCCGCGTGTTGCTAGGGTCCGGCGCCTGCGCGACGGTCGCCGCGCTGGGCGGCACGGCAGCCGCGGCCGATGCGCTCCGGCGCACGCCCACGCAGACCGAGGGCCCGTTCTATCCACTCGAGAAACCGCTCGACGCGGATGCCGACCTCACGCTCGTCAAAGGCCGAAAGGCGCGAGCCCAGGGCCAGTTGGTGCACGTGACGGGCCGCGTACTCAACGTCAACGGTGATCCCGTGAGCGGTGCACGCATCGAGATCTGGCAGGCGAACGCGCATGGTCGCTACGCGCATCCGGCGGACGGCAATCATGCGCCCCTCGATCCGAATTTCCAGGGATACGCGACGCTGTTCACCGACGCCGACGGCCGCTACCGCTTCAAGACCATCAAGCCCAGCGGTTATCCCGCGGGCGCCGTCATGCGGCCGGCGCACATCCACTTCGCCGTGGCCGGGAAGCTCGATCGCCTGGTCACGCAGATGTATTTTCCCGGCGACCCGCTCAATGACAGCGACGGGATCCTGTCCGCCGCGAAGAACAGGCAACTGCTGGTGGCCGATGTTCGCGCGCCGACGCCGGACCTTCCGCCGGACTCGCTGCTCGCGCACTGGAACATCATTCTCGAGAACGGCTAGATCTCGTCGCGAATCGAGTCGCGCAGCCAGTTTTCCGCCGGCCTGCCGCTCCAGCGCTTCGCAACACGCCCGTCGCGGCTGATGAGATAACTCAGCGGGTATATCTTGCCGGCGCGGTAATAATCCGCGGCCTGCGCGAGCCGGCCTTGCACGCCGTCGAACCGATGCGTGCGCAAGAACGGTTCGAGCACGGCGGGCTCCTCGAGCGATAGATAGAGCACCACCAGTCCATCGGCCCTGAACTCCGCCTGCGCGCTCGACAGCATCGGCATCTCGTGCCGGCACGGCCCGCACCAGGTCGCCCAGAAATTCACGAGCACCACCTTGCCGCGATATTCCGAGAGATGGCGCACCGCGCCGCTCGAGTCGTAGAAGCTGAGTTCGGGCGCCACCGCGCCCAGCGTCGGCAGCAGGGCCGACACGGGCGTCGAGCGTCCATCGAGTCGCTGCGCAATGCCCAGCAGCGCGATTGATACCAGCGCCAGCGTCGGCACGCCGAATCGGATCAGTTGCGCGTGCGGATGAACGAAAGGGCGCCGGAACCACCAGGCGATGACCAGCACGAGGATGGCCGCGGCGACATAGAACGACGGCGCGCGGAACCACAGTTGCGCAGGACCCAATCGCCCCGTGAGCTGCAGTGCCGCAATGGCGGCCACGAGGCCCGTGCCGGACATGAACAGGATCCAGGCGATTGTCCGCGCAATCCGCGTGCCCATGCCGCGCCGCGGGACGCGGGCTAACAAGGCAACGCCCGCCGCAATTGAGGCGGTCGCGATGCCGAGCAGGATCAGGAGCAGGGAGGTGGCCACTTCCATGGGAAGGATTGTCGCATCCCGTCGGCGCGTTCAGGCTCAACCCTTTGTAAGAATGCGCCTCAAGCGATCGTACCGATGATGCGCACCATGCCGCGCAAACCCGCCTGCTTGCGCGTTTCGAAGCCGATGGTTTCGAGACTGGCGATCACGCGTTCTGGTGACAGGCGCAGTTTGCGATAGCTGCTGACACGGGTTTCCCAGGCGTCGCCGGCACGTTCATGCAGGATGTCGTGCACCACCACCGTGTCTTCTTCGTATTCGAGGAAACACGTGAGAATGCGGCGTTCATCGCTGCGCACCGGGATGAAACGCGCGTCGCCGACGAGCGGCTCGCTGTAGTCGCGGAACGAGAGCACGAAATGCCCGCCCGGCGCGAGCGCTTCGTGGACTTCCTGCACCAGGAAATCGACGTGCGTGTGTTCGGGCAGGTGCGTGAGCGTATCGCCCATGCAGAACACCGCGGCGGCTTTCTCCTCGAGGTGCGTGCGAAACGACAGCAGATCGTCGGCCACGGTTTCCACGGCGAGCCCTTCGGCCAGCCGGTCGAGCTCGGCGAGCAGTTCCGTCGAACTATCGACCGCGAGTACCCTCATGCCGTCGCGCGCGAGCGGTATGGCGTGCACCCCGAATCCCGCTCCGAGGTCGGCGACCAGCGCGCCCGCGGGCAATTTCAATTGCAGCTCGTCGATCTCGGACTTGCCCGCATCGAGCGCGGCTTCGACGCTGCCGGCCATCCAGGTGTAAACCGGAGCCAGGAGCTGCGAGTAGTGATCGGAAACGGAATTCATGTGGCGAGGGCGTCCGCGTATCCCGTGGCAAATGCAAAAGCGGCGGCGCAGTGCATGGCGACGATAAGCCAGAACACGACCTGAAAGCTCACCTTCTTCGACTTGTGGTGAAACATGCGCTGGGCAATCAGTGCTCCCGGCCAACCACCCAGCAGGCTGAGCAGATGCAACGACTGCTCACTCGTGCGCCAGCGTCGATTCATGGCCGCTGACTTGTCGAACGCATACACGCAGAAGGTCAGCAGGCTCATGGCGACGTAAGCCGGCGGCACGAACCAGGGAATCCGGCCGGATGTCGCGAGGGCGACGATCGCGGCGATGAACATCGCGGCCAACAAGGAGAAGGCTGCCAGCCGTGTGGGCGCTGGCTCCGCTCGTGGCGCGGGTGCATCGCGAAACAGCACATTCTCCGCGCGCGGGCGCCCCTTCTGGTCCCAGGTGAGTTGATAGGAGATGACGTCTCCGTTACGGGGCCTTCGTTGCCTGTACGAGAACGCGCGAATGTGAACGAAGGCGCGCAAGCCGCCTTTGTCCGGGGTGACGAACCCGAATCCTTTGTCGTCGTCCCAGTTCGTCAAACGCCCCTGATCGCGCATTGCCCGGCCGGACCTAACCGGCTTCCTGCGCTCCCGCGTTCGCGGCGCGCGAGATGCCCAGCTTCTTCATCCGGTGGCGCAGGGTCGCGGGCTTGAGGCCTAGTTTGAGCGCGGCGCCCCGGCTGCCTTCGATGACCCAGTGCGTGGCATTGAGCACGCGCAGGATGTGATCACGCTGCACCACGTGCAGGCCGGTGCTCAGGGTGTCGTCGAAGTCCACCGGCCCGGCAATGCCGGAGCGCGTATTGGACGTGTGATCACCGGCTGCCGCGGCGAGCGCCGACCGCTCGAGCGTCGCGGTGGTGCCGAGGAAATCGGTGGAGATTTTCAGCACCGGCGCGTCCTGCATGACCAGCGCGCGTTCGACGAGGCTCTCGAGCTCGCGGACATTGCCGGGCCAGCTGTAGGCCGCGAGATCGGCCAGCGACTGGGGATCGACACTCTGGACCCGGCGACCCACGCGCCGCGCGCGCTTCTGCACGATGTCCTGCACCAGCAACGGGATGTCCTCGACGCGCGTGCGCAGGGGCGGGATGTCGATGGCCAGCATGGTGAGCCGGCCGTAGAGAGGTTCGCGGAACTCCCCGTCGCGCATCTTCCGGAAGAGATCGCGACTGGTGGCGGTGATGATGCGCACATTGATGTTGCCGGCGCTGCCGGGTTCGCCATGGGCGGTCGGCAGCGCCGCCAGCAGGCGGGCCTGCATGTCGGCGGACAACGCGCCGACCTCGTCCAGGAACAGCGTTCCGCCCACGGCAAGCGCCAGCGTTTGCGGCAGCGCGCTGATGTCCGCGTCTATCGTGAGTGCGCCGCAGTCGATCTTCACGAACGGCTTCGCGGCCCGGGAACTGCGGGCGTGGATGGCGCGAGCGACGAGTTCCTTGCCGGTTCCCGGCTCGCCGCGCACGAGCACGTTGGCGGACGTCAGCGCGGCGCGGCGCACCTCTTCGATGACCCGCACGTGCGCGGCGCTCACTCCCTGCAGGCCGTCGATGTCGTGAGCGGCTGCGATTTCGGCGCGTAGCTGCTTGCGCTGACCGCGCAGCAGCGCGCGCTCGCGCTTGACGTGCACCAGGCGCAGTTCGGCGGCGGCGCGGTTCGCGAGGATGTCGCAAACGGCCCGCTGCGTCGCACCGAGCGACAGCGGGCGCGCGCTGTATGCGCAGAGATGGCCGAGGACCGCGCCGTCGTTCGCGGCGAGCGGCATGCCGAAGTAACCTCCGTGATCCTGCGGCGCGCCGGGATAGGCGCCCGCGGTCAGCTCGATCGTCAGGGACTGTCCGGCCTGCACTTTCGCACACGGCGTTCCATCGAGGTCGTAGTCGTAGTTAGGCGCGGCCGCGCCATCGCGCCAGACGGCGAGCGTTCGCGCGCGCCGGTTGGCGGCGGTCTCGCACACGAGCGCCGTGGTGGCGCCGAGCACCGCGCCGAGATGCGCCGCCAGCGCTGGAAAAAAATTGTCGCCGCGGGCGCGAGCAAGGCTCGAGGCCAGCTTCTCCAGGGCGTCGCCTGTTTCAGGCATCGGCATTTCACCGCACTCTAAAAAGAGTGCGCGAGTATAGGCGAGCCTCCACGGGCAGCGAAGTGCGGAAGATTCGCGCACCGCCCCGGGGCGCCGCAATGCGCTAGCCGCGAGCTAACTTCTCGTCGAGTGACACCGCTCCGGCACCGCACAACAGGATCACCGCGAGCATGTAGCCCCACAGCACGTGTTGCGCGAGCGCCGCTTCGAAACCCCCGGAGCCGAGCACGTGCCAGTACGAGACGACTGCCATCGCGTTGACCGCGAACAGCCCGAGAGCGCCGAATCGTGCGAACAGCCCGAGAACGAGCAGCGCTCCGAAGAACAGTTCGCCGAAGGTCGCGCTGGCCGCCGCGAGGCCCGGTGGCAGCAGCGGCACCTGGTACTCGCTGCGGAACAGTTCGAGTGTGGTGTCCCAGGTGGTGAGTTTCAGCCAGCCGGACTTGAGGAATTGCCAGCTCACCCACAGCCGGGTGGCCAGCAGAAGCCAGGGGCGCACGCCGTCGAGATGGCGGGCGAATGCGGCGTGCCATTGGATGATCTGCGTCAGGCTGTGCATCGAGACTCCCTGGGTTGTTAGCGGACGAGACCGGGGATGGGACACGGTTATTGCGCGCGCGGATTGGCGCGCCGCGAAATGGCCCCGGCGCAACGCACAACGCGAGGGTGCAGGGGGCGCGGAATCAATCACTTAAGCGGAGACAGGGGGCCGGCCGTTCGTCTGTGTGGGATCGGTGCCACGGACGCCCGGGCGGAGGGGTGGATCGGCGGCACGCGGAAGGTGCGCGGCACAGGATTTTCCGCGGGACGCTTGCAGCAAATTGGGGTAATTTCGCCCGCAAACCGGGTTGGGGAGACGAGAGCGATGCAACTGTCGCAAATGTGGCGCGAGCATCTGCAGGCGGGCTGTCCGGCCGAAATGCGTGGCATGAACATCGCGGGGATGTCCGCGAGTGCGCTGGATGCCGAAATCACGGCCTGTGTTAGCGCATGCGTCACGCACACGTTGCGCATGGATTCACGAATCGAGCGACGCCTGCACGACATCGCGCATGCGCTCGAAGATTTTCAGGGGCAGGGACCGCCGGAGGTTGCAGACTACTGCAATCGACTCAACAAGCTGGTCAGCGCGGTGCTGGTGAACGCCGGGCCCGCCGAACCTTCGAAGGACGATCCGGGCGAGAAAGGGCCATCGGCTGGCCGACAGCCCGTGCGGCCGCGCATGCGCCGTAGATAGGGGCAGCCCCCTTTTCCTAGCAAAAGGGGTCAGCCCTCCCGGCAATCCGCTTGAGGGCGAACTGAATCGTTGGATGAGGACTGACCCCTTTTGCTAGGAAAAGGGGGCTGCCCCTATTTGGGCTCGAACTTCAACGACACGCCATTCATGCAGTAACGCTGGCCCGTCGGCTGCGGGCCGTCGTCGAACACGTGGCCGAGATGGCCTCCGCAGTTTTTGCAATGCACTTCCACGCGCGTCATGCCGTGAGTGGTGTCCGAGTTGGTCGCCACGGCGTTGGGCAGCGGCTTCCAGAAACTGGGCCAGCCTGAACCGCTCTCGTACTTGGTGCTCGATTCGAACAGCGGCTGATTGCACGCGGCGCAGTGGAACACGCCGGTGCGTTTCTCGAAATTCAGCGGGCTGGTGCCCGCGCGCTCGGTGCCGTGTTCACGCAGCACGCGGAACTGGTCGGCGGAGAGGACTTCGCGCCATTCCTTTTCGGATTTCTCGACCGGGAAAGTTTCGTTCGCCATATGCGTGACCCTCCTCAGGCCTGACGGCCACATGGGAAAACGCCGGCGAAACGCCGGCGTCCGTGAGCGACAAGAATGGGGCGCGTGCTGCCAATTACAACAGCGGCACCAGCAGCAGCGCCACGATGTTGATGATCTTGATGAGCGGGTTGATGGCCGGGCCCGCGGTGTCCTTGTACGGATCGCCGACGGTGTCGCCCGTCACGGAAGCCTTGTGCGCTTCCGAACCCTTGCCGCCGAAGTTGCCTTCCTCGATGTACTTCTTGGCGTTGTCCCAGGCACCGCCACCGGTGCACATGGAAATGGCGACGAACAGGCCCGTCACGATGGTGCCGATGAGCAGACCGCCGAGCGCCTTGATGCCCGCGCCGGGGCCCATGAGCCAGTTCATGCCGAAGGCGATGATCACCGGGATGAGGATGGGCAGCAGCGAAGGAATGATCATTTCCTTGATCGCGGCCTTGGTCAGCAGGTCCACCGCGGTGCCGTATTCCGGCTTCGCCGTGCCTTCCATGATGCCCTTGATCTCGCGGAACTGGCGGCGCACTTCCGTCACCACCGAGCCCGCGGCGCGACCCACGGCTTCCATGGCCATGGCGCCGAATAGATAGGGCACCAGGCCGCCGATGAACAGGCCGATGATGACCGCCGGATCCGACAGCGAGAACTGCACCATCTCGCGGCCCGTGGCCAGCAGGTGCGTCTCGAGGTTGTGCGTGTAGTCGGCGAACAGCACCAGCGCCGCGAGACCCGCCGAACCGATGGCGTAGCCCTTGGTCACGGCCTTGGTCGTGTTGCCGACGGCGTCGAGCGGATCGGTGATGTCACGGATCTTCTTGTCGAGGCCCGCCATCTCGGCGATGCCGCCGGCGTTGTCGGTGATCGGGCCGTAGGCGTCGAGCGCCACGACCATGCCGGTGAGCGACAACATGGCGGTTGCCGCGATGGCGATGCCGTACAGGCCACCGAGCGCGTACGCCCCGTAGATGGCGAGACAGATGGCGATCACGGGCAGCGCGGTCGACTTCATCGACACGCCGAGACCCGAAATGATGTTGGTGGCGTGACCGGTCTGCGAGGCAGCGGCCACCTTCTGCACGGGCGAATATTCGGTCGCCGTGTAGTACTCGGTGATGACGATCATCGCCGCCGTCAGCGCGAGACCGATGAGCGTGCAACCGAACATGTGCAGCTGCAGGGCGGGAGCCTCCGCCGTGTTCGGCATGAGTTGTTCGGTGATGAACCAGAACGCCGCCGCGGAGATGAGGCCCGACACGATCACGCCCTTGTACAGCGCGTTCATGATCTTGCCGCCGTCCGAGGTCTTCACGAAGAACGTGCCGACGATGGACGAAACGATGGACGCGGCGCCGAGCGCCAGCGGGTACAGCACGGCGTTCTCGCCCATGCCGGACATCATGAGGCCGCCTAACAACATGGTGGCGACCAGCGTCACCGCGTAGGTTTCGAAGAGGTCGGCCGCCATGCCGGCGCAGTCGCCGACGTTGTCGCCCACGTTGTCGGCGATGACCGCCGGGTTGCGCGGGTCGTCCTCGGGGATGCCGGCTTCGACCTTGCCCACGAGATCGGCGCCGACGTCAGCACCCTTGGTGAAGATGCCGCCGCCGAGTCGCGCGAAGATGGAGATGAGCGAGCCGCCGAACGCCAGGCCCACCAGCGCGTGCAGCGCAGGTTCGCTGCCGATGCGCGGTTGCAGGAACGCGTAGTAGCCGGCGACGCCTAACAGACCCAGGCCCACCACCAGCATGCCGGTGATGGCGCCGCCCTTGAAGGCGACTTGCAGCGCGGCGTTGAGACCGTTGTTGGCGGCCTGGGCGGTACGCACGTTGGCGCGCACCGAGATGTTCATGCCGATGTAGCCCGCGAGACCCGAGAGGATCGCGCCGATGGCGAAGCCGCCCGCGGTGACCCAGTTGAGCGCGAACCCCATGACCACGAACAACACGACGCCGACGACCGAGATCGTGGTGTATTGCCGGTTGAGGTAGGCCTTGGCGCCGGCCTGGATGGCCGCCGCGATTTCCTGCATGCGGGCATTGCCCGCAGGCAGCTTCAGGATCGCCATCATCGAAAATACGCCGTACAACACGGCGACCAGGCCAGCGCCAATCGCCAGCCAAAGGGTGGGGTTCATGCGGGACTCCTCACGGAAATCAGGTACTTAGTTGTTTTGCTGGAGTGCCGCCCAGTGCCCGGCTACCCCGAAAGGGCGCGCACTATAGCAATGCGCGCTGACTCGGCCAACCGCCGCGAGACAATGACAACGTCGGACAAGGCGGCAATCCCGAATTCCTATAAAGGCTCGACCCGCACGGTTGCGCCCGAAGCGAACACGACATTGGACCCCGCAACGGCGCCCACGTTGGAGTGAGGAGCCGTGCTGCTCCACATAAGCCGGCCGTTGAGCAGGTTGTAGACACTGTTCAGATTCGCCGAGTAGACGCTGGTTGGCGTGACCATCTGCCCCCTTGTCAGGTCCGGCATCTGAATCAACGGAATGACGTACTCCCCATTCACCCGGCGCTGATCGACGCCCAGGAAGGCCCCCCCAGGCCCCCAGCGATTCAGCAGTATTTCATCGTTGTCCACCCAGGTGAGTGGGAATCCCTGCAGGGAATTGGTGAGCGTGCCACCCACGTAGATGTTGGTGCTCGTGGTGGCCAGCAACACACCATCCGCCAACGCGACCAACTGCCCGTTCGGCGAGAGGAAGAGGTGCCGCGTGTCCGGTCCTATACCCGCGGTGCCCGTCCAGAGCGGAGTGCCGTCGAGCAATGTCACGGACGCCGTGCTCGGCGCCTGATGGGCGCCCGTCACCCGACCAATCACATCTCCTGAAAGCGACAGCGTGAAGTCCCAGAGGCGTTCGTTGGGATATGCGTATGGCCACTCGGCCAGCAGCGACTCGGACGGCAGCGAGAAAACCTTGAGCGTGTGTTCGAGTTCGAAGTCGTCGTCCGCCGCGGCGGCAAGCACCGAACCGTCGGCGGAGAGCTGGACATTGTTGCTGGGAAAGGCCACTTCGCCCTGTGGCTGCAGCGTGTCCGCCGCGAGGTAGAGGATGTTGCCCGACGCGGTTGCGACCGCGATTCGCGAAGCGCTGCCCGCGATGCTGAGCGTCCGGCCGAGCGTGTATCTCGTCGGAGCAGAGGAGCCGCCAAGCTCGCCGAGCATCGCGCCGCGATAATTGGAGAATGCCCAATCGCTGCTCGACGCGGAGCCGAATCCGTCGATTCCCGGAAGCGGCGTGGCGTAATCATTCCTGACGGGCGTGCTGCCCGAGAGGTCGATCACGCTCAGTGGCGCGCCGATCTGGGTTTCCATCATTCCTATGGCGCCTTTGGAAGGCCAGACTTCTGCGCCGGCGCCAGGATAGGTCACAGCCGGCGTTCCGCCGTTGCCGATGCGGTAGAGGCGAAGCGCGACGGGGGGTTCACCGTGCGTCCAGAACCACTCGCCTTGTCCTCCCAGGTTGGTGATGGTCGGCAGCGCGGCGATTTCGCGCTGAACAACGGCCTTCGAATACACCCAGATGGTGTTGCCCGAGTTCGTCAGGAAACTCTCGCCTTCGAGGAACCACGAGTGCGCCGTGCCCTGGAACGCGGCACTCATCGTTGAAGTGCCAGCGGGAAGTGCGATGTATTCGACGACGCTCGCTCCGGCGGGGCCGCCGGCCAGTCGCAACTCGCCGGGCGCCGCAAATGCCTTCGCGGTGGTGAAATTGCCGGAGCGCGCGTACAGGATCGTTCCCGTCGGTGACCACACCGTGAGACCTGTCGCGTTGCCGCCGGCGATGTAGCTGCCGTCCGTGGCCAGTGTCCACCAATCAGTCACGCCTTCCCACGCGATGAGGGCAAGTGCGGTTCCATCGACGGACGACCGAACGTCAAAACCTTCGGGTTGCTTGATGACCGCCACCGGCCCCTGCAGTGCGGTGCCTTTTGGGTTCGTCGTGCAAAGGATGCGGCCGGAGCACCGGATTTTCGTGTGCGCGAGTATCTCGCCGCTTTGGGCATCAGACAGCACGACGTCGGTGTCTTTGGGGCCGCCGCTCAATATTCGCGCCCCGTCATGGAGAATTTCGATTTTGCCGGAGATGTGTCCGAGGTCGAGCAGCACGTGGTTCGTCGAGGCGGGCGCCACCACCGACATCGCGATATTGAATTGAGTTGTGCCACCCGTGTTCTGCGCGGAAACGACATAGTTGGCGCTGGGCGAGATTTGCGTGGGAGTGCCGCTGATCGCGCCCGTGGTGCCGTTCAGCGTGAGCCCGGCGGGCAAGGCCGGGCTGACGGACCAGTTCACCACGGCACCGCCCGTGCTGGCGGGAACCAGGTTCACGTGCACGCCCGTGGTGAAATCAAAAGAGCTTCCGAAGTAGCTGAACACCGGCGCGGCCGCGTTGATCGTCAACGCCAGCGTCGTCGTCGCATTCCCGGCCGGGCTGGCGGCCGTGACGACGTAGTTAGCCGCCGCGGCGATGGCGGTCGGCGTGCCGGAAATGACACCGCTGGCGGCGCTGATGGCGAGGCCGGCAGGCAGTGCGCGATCCACCGACCACGACGTGGGCGTCGGGCCGGTGGACGTCGGGGTGATCGTAGTTGCCGTGCCCACCGTCAGCACGTATGGCGTGTTCGGATAGCCGACGATGGGCGGAGGATCGAGCACGGTGATGCTGACGGTCGCGGTCGTACTGCCGCCGGAGTTGCCTGCGGTGACGACGTAGTTAGCCGCCGGTGTGCGGGCGGTCGGCGTCCCGGAGATGATGCCGTTGCTGGTGTTGATCGCGAGACCCGCAGGCAGCGCCGGAGCGACACTGTAGGAAACGACGGTTCCGGTAACGGTGGGCGAGAGAGGCGCGATTGCCGTACCCACGGTGAACGCGGGCGGCGCGACATAGGCAAGACCACTGGGCGCGGGAGGCGGTGGGGGAGGCGAAGGCGAGTCGTCGTCTCCTCCTCCGCAACCGACCACCAGCCATGCACAAAGAAGAGGAAGGGCTTTCTTCAACATGGCGCATGCGCTCCACGGAATTCTTTCCGCGAAGAATAACGCAGAATCCCGCGCGGACTCCCCTTAGGGCTTGAACTCCGTATTGAGTTTTTTCTTTACCGCCACGCCCTTGATCTGAACGTAATCCGGCAGCCCGTTCTTGTAAGGCGGGTAGTCCTCGCCCGTGATCAGCGGCTCGAGGTAGGCGCGGCATTTCTCGGTGATGCCGAAGCCGTCTTCGGTGATGTAGTCGCGCGGCAGTTTCTTCTCGACGTTCGCCACTTCCGACAGCGCCACGTGGCCGACCACCCATTTATAGGGCCTGGACTTCTTGCGCACTATCGTCGGCATGACGGCGTCCATGCCCTTTACGGCAAGTTCGACCGCGGCCTTGCCCATGGCGTAGGCCTGCAACACGTCGACCTTCGAGGCGACGTGGCGCGAGGCACGCTGTAGATAGTCGGGCACCGCCCAGTGGTACTTGTAGCCATGGGCTTCGCGCACCATGTTCGCCACGACCGGCGCCACGCCACCCAGCTGCGTGTGGCCGAAAGCGTCCTTGGTGCCGGCGTCGGCGAGGAATTTGCCATCGGCGTCATGAACACCTTCGGAGACCACCACCACGCAATAACCCACGCGGGACACGACGTCCTTCACCTTCGCGAGGAACTTCTCCTTGTCGAAGGCGATCTCGGGGAAGAGGATGATGTGCGGCGCCTGGTCGGGGCCTTTGCCGGCAAGTCCCGCGGCCGACACGATCCAGCCCGCATGCCGGCCCATGACTTCCATCACGAACACTTTCGTCGACGTCTTGGCCATGGACGCCACGTCGAGCGCGGCTTCGCGCGTGGAAATGGCCACGTACTTCGCCACGGTGCCGAATCCCGGCGTGCAGTCGGTGTGCGGCAGGTCGTTGTCGACGGTCTTCGGCACGCCGATGCAGATCACCTTGTGGCCGAGCTGGTCGCCGATCTGGGACACCTTGTTAGCGGTGTCCATGGAGTCGTTGCCGCCGTTGTAGAAGAAGTAGCCGATGTCGTGCGCCTTGAAGACTTCGATGAGGCGCTCGTATTTCGCGCGGTCCTGCTCGAGGCTCTTGAGCTTGTAACGAGCCGATCCAAAGGCGCCCGCCGGCGTATGGCGCAGCCCTTTGATGGTGGCGCGGGATTCCTTGCTGCAGTCGATGAGATCTTCGGTGAGCGCCCCGACGATACCGTGCCGGCCTGCGTACACTTTATTGATGAGCCGGGATTTCATCGCGGCTTCGATGACGCCGGCGGCCGACGCGTTGATGACGGCCGACACTCCGCCCGATTGAGCATAAAACGCGTTCATGGGCTTGGGTTTTTTGGCGGAAGTGCGCTTGCTCATGTGTTCTCTCGGTTGTCTCGTAAAATGTCTCGGCGATGTGTTTGCCGAAAGTGAGTGGTTTGGTTACTGTGACGGCCCTTCGAGGGGGTCCGCCCGTTCTTCAAGAAAATCCGGGTCAGAAAATCCAGGTCAAATCTAGCATGCGAATAGTTCTCATGGGCGCGCCCGGATCGGGCAAGGGCACCCAGGCCCAGCGTCTGATCAGTCAGTTCGGAATTCCGCAGATCTCCACCGGGGACATTCTGCGCAAGCATCGCAAGGAGGGCACGGAGCTCGGCAAGCGCGCGGACGCCATCATGGCCAAGGGCCTGCTGGTCGACGACGCCACCATGCTCGAGATCATCCGCGATCGTGTCGCGCAAGCCGACGCGAAGAACGGATTCATTCTCGACGGATTCCCGCGCACCCAGACGCAGGCCGAAGCGCTGACCCAGCTCATGAACGATCTCGGCACGCCGCTCGATGCGGTGGTGCTGTTCGAAGTGGGCGACGCGGAGCTGGTGCGCCGCATCTCCGGCCGGCGTACCTGCTCGCTGTGCAACAAGGTGTTCAACATTCACACGGCGCCGCCGTCCAGCCCGGCCACGGACTGCGTGCCGGACAGCACCGAGCATCAGTTGTTCCAGCGCAAGGACGACGAGGAAGCCACGGTGGCCGAGCGTCTTCGGGTGTACACCCGCCAGACGCAGCCGGTGCTGTCTTACTACTCGGATGCCGGCCTGCTGCGCACCGTGCGCGCGGAAGGCACGCTCGAAGAAATCACGCAGCGGCTGCTCGATGTGCTGGTCGGAAAGCCCGCGACTCCCGTCACGCCGGTTGTCCGCAAGAAGCGCGCGGCCAAACGCCGTCCGGTGGCGAAGAAGAAGGTGAAGTCACGCGCGCGCGCTGCACTGCGTCGCAAGGCGAAGCCGGCACAGCGACGGCCGGCCGGCCGCAAGGGCGCGCAGAAGGCTGCCCAGAAGTCTGCAAACCGACGCGCGCCGGTGCGCAAGACCGCGCGCAAGGCGAAACGCGTGGCGCGTCCCGTGCGCCGCAAGTCAAAGCGCTGAGAGCAGCTTCTCGCCGACGATATCCTTGCGCCAGCCGCGCAGCAGGCTGACATCGCGCCTTCCGGCGGCGAGTTTCTCGAGCTCGCGGCGAGTCGCCAGCACTTCGGCGTTGATCGACAGCCCCTTGGCCACTTCGCCGGCGACGTCGGCAAGCCGTTTGACGAGCGCGAGCTGCATCGGGTCGGGGCGTTCGCGGCGCGGCAGTGGCGGCGGCGGATCGCTGATCCCCGCTTCGGCGACCAGCGCCAGCAATTCCTCGCCGCACTTGCGCACCACCGATTCCTGCATGTCCGGCAACCCCATCAGCGCATCGCTCGACCGCGGCAGCCGGAGAACGATTTCGCGCAATGAACCATCGTCGAGAATCCAGCCGCGCGGACGGTTGCGCTCGACGGCGCGGCGTTCGCGCCAGGCGCCGAGCGCCTGCGCGAGCTGTTGCCGCTGCGGATCGAGCGCGGGCAGGCCCTTGATCTTCTTCCAGGCGTCTTCGGGGGCAACGCGCAACGCGTCGGGGTTGGCCAGCGCCGCCAGCTCCTCTTCGAGCCAGGCCAGGCGGCCCTTGGCGGCGAGCGTTTCTAACAAGCTCGCTCGTAACGCGCCGAGGTGGCGCACGTCGTCGAGCGCGTATTCCTGCTCCTCGGCGGACAGAGGCCGGCGCGACCAGTCGGCGCGCGTGTGCGCCTTGGCGAGCTCCACGCCGAGCAGGCGGCGCACCAGATCGCCGTAACCCACCTGCGAAGGATGGCCGGCGAGCGCCGCCGCGATCTGTGTATCGAACACCGGCTGGACCATGCCGACCGCCGGCAGCAGCACCTCGAGGTCCTGCCGGGCGGCGTGCATGATCTTCACGCCGCCGGATGCGCCGAGCAGCGGCTCGAGCACCGACAGATCGGGAATGGCGAGCGGATCGATACACGCGGCGCGATCGCCGGTGGCGATCTGCAGAAGGCAGAGTTCCGCGCGGTAGGTTTTCTCGCGCATGAACTCGGTGTCGAGCGACAGCGCGGGTGCGTTCGCGGCCTGGCTCGCGAATGCTGTCAGCGCATCGGCAGTGTCGATCATCAAGGGCGCCGTTCTCCGGGTGACGTGTACAATCGGCCCGGCATTATGCTTGTGAATCTCCGCGCATTGCTCGTACGTCTCATCGACATCGTACTGTTGCGCGGCGGGCCGGAGCAGTTGCCGGCATCGCCTGGCCTGCTCGCCATCGTCGTCCTGGTGAATATCGCCGTCTCGGCGATGCTCACCTCGATCATTCCGTCCGCGCCTTCCGGCCTGTCGGTGGAATTCCTCGTGGACGCCGCAGTGGCGCTGCTGTGGTTTCACCTGGCGTTCACGCTCGTCAAGAAGCGCGAGCGTTTCGTGCAGACGATGATCGCGTTCTTCGGCGTCTTCACGCTGTTCGTGCCCGTGTTGCTGCCGCTCGCCGTCACGCTGCTGCCCTACACCGCGAATCCGGATCCGGCGACGCCGCCGCCGGCGTTGCCGACGCTGCTCGGAGCGGCGCTCGTCATCTGGCTGGTGGTCGTGCTGGTGCGGATCGTGCGGGCCGCGTTCGAGTGGCCGTACTTCGCGGCCATCGCATTCATATTCGGTCTCAGGATCGCCACCGTGCTGGTGTACGCGATGCTGTTCGGAGTTCCGCCCAAACCGGTTTAGAGGCACAGTCCCCAACATGCACGTTCACATTCTCGGCATCTGCGGCACGTTCATGGGTGGCATCGCCGCCATCGCCAAGGCCGCGGGCCATCGCGTCACGGGTTCGGACAAGAACGTCTATCCACCCATGAGCACGCAGCTCGAGGCGCTCGGCATCGAGCTCATCGCCGGGTTCGACGCGGGCCAGCTCCAGCCCAGGCCGGACGTGGTGTTGGTGGGCAACGTCATGACGCGGGGCGTGCCGGTCGTGGAAGCGCTGCTCGAGAGCGACATCCCGTACACCTCCGGACCCGAATGGCTGGCGCGCGAAGTGTTGCGCGACGTTCACGTGCTCGGCGTTTCCGGGACGCACGGCAAGACCACCACGTCGAGCATGCTCGCGTGGATCCTGGAACACGCGGGCCTCACGCCGGGATTCCTCATCGGCGGCGTGCCCGGCAATTTCCCGGTGAGCGCGCGGCTCGGCGGCCGCAGATATTTCGTCATCGAAGCCGATGAATACGACACGGCGTTCTTCGACAAGCGCGCCAAGTTCGTGCACTACCGCTCGCGCACGCTGATCCTCAACAACCTCGAGTTCGATCACGCGGACATCTACGAAGACCTGGGCGCCATCCAGAAGCAGTTCCATCACCTGGTGCGCACGGTGCCCGGCTCCGGACGCATCCTGTCCAACGCCGGCGACGAGAACCTGAAGGCCACGCTCGCGATGGGCGCGTGGACGCCCATCGAAGGGTTCGCGCGTGCGCCGGGCGGCGATGTCACCTGGTCGCTCGACGTGCAAGAGGGCGGCGACTATTCCAAGTTCGTGGTGCTCGAAAGCGGCAAACCCGTCGGCACGGTCAAGTGGTCGTTGTTAGGCGCGCACAATGCCGAGAATGCGCTCGCCGCCATCGGCGCCGCGCGGCATGTCGGCGTGTCCGTGGCGCAGTCGCTCGCGGCGCTGGCGGAGTTCAGGGGCGTCAAGCGCCGCATGGAACTGCGCGGCGAAGTCCGCGGCGTCGCGGTGTACGACGACTTCGCGCATCACCCCACCGCCATTGCCTCGACCATCGACGGGCTGCGCCGCAAGGTCGGCGGCAAGCGCATCGTCGCGGTGCTCGAGCCGCGCTCGGCCACGATGCGCATGGGCGTTCATCGCGACACGCTGGCGCCGTCGCTGGCGGCCGCGGATTCGGTCTGGATGTTCGCGCCACCGGATCTCGGCTGGGACGCGGATGCCGTGGTGGCCACGCTCGGCCCCAAGGGACGGCTGGCGCGATCGGTCGACGAGCTGGTCGGCGGCCTCGCGGCCCACGCCCAAGACGGCGACCAGGTGCTCATCATGAGCAACGGCGGCTTCGGCGGTCTGCACGGCAAACTACTCGAGGCGCTGGCCCGAATGTGACAGAGACGAGCGTCATCGCGCTGTTTCCCCTGCACACCGTGCTCTTTCCCGGCGGCCCGCTGCCGCTGCGCATCTTCGAAACCCGCTACACCGACATGGTCCGGCGCTGCATGCGCGAGCAGGCGCCTTTCGGCGTGGTGCTCATCCAGGAAGGCGAGGAGGCCGGCGAAGTGGCCACCACCGCGACCGTCGGCTGCACGGCGCGCATCGCCGATTTCCACACGCTGCACGACGGGTTGTTAGGCATCAGCTGCGTGGGCGACCGCAAGTTCCGCGTGCTGCGCGTGTGGCGCGCGAGCGATGGGCTCAACATGGGCGAGGTTTCGTGGCTGGCGGCAGAGCGTGAGCTGGTATTGCCGGAGCGCTACGGCCATCTCGCGACTACCGTCCGGCGCGCGCTCGAGGATCTTTCCGAGCACTACGAATACATCGAGAAAAAGTTCGATGACGCCGCGTGGATCAGCGCGCGCCTCACCGAGCTGCTGCCCATCGAGCTCGCCGACAAGCAGGCGCTGCTCGAGCTCGACGATCCCATCGAGCGCCTCGACACGCTGCTGACGATCGTGCCGACGGAGGAATAGCGGAATAGCGGTGCCGGAATAGCGGTGCCGGGCACCAAAAGTCGTAGTTGAGCGGATGCCGAAATAAACGCGAACGTTGGCTCAACTACGACTTTTGGTGCCCGGCACCGCTATTCCCCGCTATTCCGCTATTTACCGCGACTTGCCCGCGGGGATCGCCACGGCCTTGTGGCCATGGCTGCGGAGCAGCGCAAGCAGGCCATCGGGGCCCACGAAATGCAGCGCGCCGACCACCACGAGATAGTCGCGCTCCTCGTTGAGAAGCGCCTCGATCTTCGGCAGCCACTGGCGATTGCGCTCGCCCAGCAAGGCATCGTAGAGCTCCGGTGACTTCGCGCGCTCCTTGATGAATTCCTTCTCGAGCGCGCGCAGGTCGCCGCTACGCCACGCGGCGATGAGCTTCTGCAGGTCGTCATTGAGATTGGGGGCGTCGTCCGTGGCGTCCAGCAGAAAACGGGTCTGCTCCTCGAAGCTGCGGGCGTCGAAGACGCTCAACTGATCGATGACGGTTTCCAGCCCCTCGATGGGTTTGCCATCGGTGCGGGCTCGCTCGGTGATCTGCATGTCGATGCCGAGATTCGCGTCGAAGCCGGTCTTGCTGAGCGCGAACTGCGTCAGCACCAGCGCCGCGGCCCAGGGCTCGAGCTTGGCGATGACGAGCTCGGGCACCTCGAGCTTCGCCGCGAGCTCGCTGATGCGCCGATACTGGTCCGCTCCCACCACGTCCTTGAGCGACTTGTCGGCGGGCAACGTGCCGTTCGTGGTGATGAACTTCACCGCGTCGAGCGGATTCATGTCGTCGAGATCGACTTCCAGCACGATGACTTCGGCCTGCGCATAGGCGCGATCGAGCTGCTCGGGAAACTGCGAGTGGCCTTTCGGCAGCGCATGCACCGAGCCTGCGAGGTACACCGTGTTGCGTGCACCTTTCATCGACCAGACGGAAGTTTCGCCGCGGGCATGCGCGGGTTGCACGCCCGATGCGAGCAACAGCAAGCCCGCGAGGCCGCAGGCGAGGCCTCGGGACATCGCTTTGGGAAAAATCATGCCGCGGATTCTGCGGCAGTCAGGAAGTGCACGCCAGTGTCGATGGCGCCGTTGGAGTGGAGAGTCAGCAGCCGGTAGGCGGGCGGCTGGTCGTCGATGACGAACTGGTCGGAGCGCGGCTGGAACTGCGCGCACGTGGATGGGGTGGCGATCAGGCGCACATTGCGGCGCACACCTTCGAAGGCCTGGTGCACGTGGCCCCAAACCACCGCCCGCACCTGCGGGTGGCTGTCGATGACCGACCAGAATTCATTCGCGTTGGCCAGGCCGACATTGTCGAGCCAGCGGCTGTTCATCGCGATCGGGTGGTGATGCAGGCAGACCATGGCGTGGCGCTGGCGCGCGCGGCCCAGCTCTTCGTCGAGCTTGGTCAGCATTTCGACGGAGATTCGCCCGCCCGCCTGTTCCGGCACCACGCTGTCGAGCAGCACGATGCGCCAGGCGCCGATGTCGGCGGGGCCGTCGAGGTCGAAGGGGCGCATCGCGAGCGCCTCGCGCATCTGCGGGACGAAATCATGGTTGCCGGGAATGCACAGTACCGGCTTGCCGAAACGCGAAAACAACCGCCGGAAATGTTCATAACCACCGGCGTCGTCCTGCACCAGGTCGCCGGTGACGAGGATGGCGTCGCACATGGCGAGGTGACCCGACGCGTCAGCGAGCGTTCGCTCGAGCGTCTCGAAGGTGTTCACGCCACGCAGCGTGCCTGCGGTGTCGCCAAACAAATGGGGGTCCGTGAACTGGATGACTCTGATGGCACTCATTCATTCGAACTCTACAAACATGGCGGGAGAGGGCCGGTGATGTACGTCACGACATGCTGCATGGCCCTGTAACGTGGTGAACCAGGTCGCAAACCACCCCCGGAATAATGTGAATCGGCGTCGGCCAATAGCTACTTTCCGAAGATGTAACCGCTATCAAAACAATGGTAAATCGGACTCCGGATACACCTCGGCATCTTGGACTGCGGAATCGCGCTTGCGTGCCCGACGCGAGTGTTTAAAGTGTCGGCCCACATGAAGAGACCGGGCAAGAGTGATCCGAGCCGGCCGCGGGAAGACGGCTACAACTACAAGCGCGAGTTCTACCGGAGCTCGTCGGTTGCCGAAGACTACGACTTCCATCGTTTCAGCACGCCTGAGCGTCAGAAGCGCAACGTCCGAAAATGGGCCGCGATCCGCAAAGCGCTGCGCGAGACCACGGGCGTGCGGACCATCCTCGACCTGCCCTGCGGCACGGGCCGTTTCACGGGCGCGCTCGCGCGCGAAGGATTCGAGATCGTCGGCAGTGACATCTCGATCGAGATGCTGCACAAGGCCGCGTCGCTCGAACAGCAGAACCAGGCCCCGGGACAGCAAGGGCAGAAGTCAGCGATCCGCGGTTACGTGCAGGCCAATGCCGAGCACCTGCCGCTGCGCAGTGATTCGCTCGACTGCGTGGTCAGCATCCGTTTCATGATGCATGTCGATCCGGTCACCCGCGTGCGCATGCTGCGCGAATTCCATCGCGTCTCGCGCCGCTGGGTCATCGTCGACTACCGTCACTGCTACTCCTTTCGATATCTGCTCACGCACACGTTCGGGCGGATCGGGATCGGCCGCCCGCCGCTGTCGCGCGTGTCGCGCAAGGAGCTCGACAAGGAATTCGCCGACGCCGGGTTCGCGATCCGCAGCGTCATCCGCGTGTCCGCGCCGCTGCTGTCGGACAAGTGGATAGTCCTCGCCGAGCGGGCCTGAGCCTCGAAGGTCAGAGCAGGCGCAATTCGGCTGCGGGCGTGTCGAGGCCCGTCACGTACTCGTGCGTGGAACGAAGCCCGTCTTTCAGGCCGCGGTAGTTAACCAGCGCCAGCGCCTCCTCGAACGAGCACCAGCGCCACTCCGCGTGTTCCCGCGGATCGAGCCGGATTTCAGCCGCGCCGACTTCCGCGGCATAGACGGCGATCATCTGCAGCGTCTCGAAGCGCCGGTTGTAGATGTTGTAGACGTGTTCGGCCGCCCAGATGCCCGTGGCGGCGAGACCGAAGCCGGCCAGCAGGCGCGTGATGGCCGGTACCACGCGTTCCGAGTCCTGCATGAAGCTGCTCGGGATCTGCCAGAACCGCCCGCCGTTGAAATACCGGTCCGCCTTGTACGGCGAGGTGTGGAGCAAGAGGTATTCCACCTTCGCAGGGGTCCGGCGGAACACCCATACGTCGAAAACATTGGAATCGAGCTTCATGGGCGCGAACTGTAATTGTCCGCCGGGACAATGGCGCGTCCGGACGAGTTTTCCCGCATTCAGGTTGCCCCCGTGAGCCTGCCTGTCGGACAATGCGCGCCCTTTATGGATACCCCAACCACAACCCCCACCCGCCGCGCCATGGCCAACGCCATTCGCGCGCTCTCCATGGATGCCGTGCAGGCCGCTAATTCGGGCCACCCGGGCGCGCCCATGGGCATGGCCGACATTGCCGAGGTGCTGTGGCGCGACATCCTCAAGCACAACCCCGGCAACCCGAAGTGGTGGAACCGCGATCGCTTCGTGCTTTCGAACGGCCACGGGTCGATGCTGCTGTACTCGCTGCTGCATCTCACCGGCTATCCGCTCGAGATCGATGAACTGAAGAAGTTCCGCCAACTCGGTTCACGCACCGCGGGACACCCCGAGCGCGATCTCGAGATCGGCATCGAGACGACGACGGGTCCGCTCGGCCAGGGGTTCGCCAACGCCGTGGGCATGGCGCTCGCCGAGAAACTGCTGGCGGAACAATACAATCGCGATGGCGCGGCCATCGTCGATCACCACACCTACTGCTTCGTCGGCGACGGCTGCCTCATGGAAGGCATCTCGCACGAAGCGGCTTCGTTCGCCGGCCACCTCAAGCTCGGCAAGCTCATCGTGTTCTACGACGACAACGGCATCAGCATCGACGGCAAGGTCGCGGGCTGGTTCACCGAAGACACGTCGAAGCGTTTCGAGGCCTACGGCTGGCACGTGGTGAAGAACGTCGACGGGCACGATGCGGAAGCGGTCGCCGCGGCCATCAAGAAGGCGCGCAACCGCAAGGATCAGCCGTCCATCATCTGCTGCAAGACCATCATCGGCTGGGGCGCGCCTAACAAGCAGGGCACCAAGTCGGCGCATGGCGAGGCCCTGGGTCCGGATGAAGTCGCCAATGCGCGCACCACGCTCGGCTGGGAATCGCCGCCGTTCGTGATTCCGGATGACATCCGCAACGCCTGGGATCATCGCGAGGCGGGCGCCGCGGCCGAAAAGAAGTGGCTGCGCGTGTGGCGCCGCTACAAGCGCGAGTTCCCCGCCGAAGGCGCGGAGTTCGAGCGCCGCATGAAGGGCGACCTGCCCGCGGACTGGCCGGAGATCGTGCAATCGGCAATCGCCGCGGGTGCGGCCGTCACCGGCGCCCAGGCGACGCGTGCGTCCTCGCAGGCGGTGCTCAACGTGCTCGGGCCGAAGATGCCCGAGATGTTAGGCGGGTCCGCCGACCTCACCGGTTCGGTGAACACCAGGCGCAAGGATTCGGTGGATCTCACTACCGAAAACTTCAAGGGCAACTACGTCTACTACGGCGTGCGCGAGTTCGGCATGACGGCCATCATGAACGGCCTCACCGTGCACGGCGGCTACCGCCCGTATGGCGGCACGTTCCTGGTGTTCTCCGACTACGCGCGCAACGCGGTGCGCGTCGCGGCCATCATGCACGCGCCGGTCACGCTGGTTTACACGCACGATTCCATCGGCCTCGGCGAAGACGGCCCGACGCATCAACCCATCGAGCATCTGGCGAGCCTTCGCGCCATGCCCAACCTGCACACCTGGCGCCCCTGCGATGCGGTGGAGTCGGCGGTGTCGTGGGCGGCCGCGCTCGAGCGCAAGAACGGCCCGACGGCGCTCATCTTCACGCGCCAGGGCCTCGCCCAGCAGGCGCGCACGCCCGAGCAGTTAGTCGCGCTGCGCAAGGGCGGCTACGTGCTCATCGACAGTCACGGCCCGCCGGAAGCCATCGTGATCGCCACGGGCTCGGAAGTGGGGTTCGCGGCCGAAGCGGTCAAGGAACTGCAGGCCGCGGGCAAACGCGTGCGCCTCGTCTCCATGCCGTGTTGTGAAGCCTTCGACGCGCAGCCCGCGCCATATCGCGAAAGCGTGCTGCCGGCCTCGTGCACGCGCCGTCTCGCGGTCGAAGCCGGCTCCACGCAGTCGTGGTGGCGCTACGTCGGTTCGCAGGGTCGCGTCATCGGCATCGAGAGCTTCGGCGCCTCGGGCAAGGGCCCCGACCTGTTCAAACATTTCGGTCTGACCGCCGCCGACCTCAAGGCGCAGGTCGAGCAATTGCTCGCCTGAAGACGACAACGACTGCTTTCTTGAAACTAATTTCAACGCAAGGGGATTGGGACAGATGGCCATCAAAGTAGGTATCAACGGTTACGGACGCATCGGCCGCAACATCCTGCGCGCGCTCTATGAAGCGAAGCGCACCAACGAGATCCAGATCGTCGCGGTCAACGACCTCGGCGACGCGCAGACCAATGCGCACCTCACGCAGTACGACACCGCGCATGGCAAATTCCCGGGTTCGGTGAGCGTCGAAGGCGATTCCATCGTCGTGAACGGCGACAAGATCAAGGTGTTCGCGCAACGCGACCCGTCGAAGATCGACTGGGCGTCGGTCGGCGCGGAATACGTGTTCGAGAGCACCGGCTTCTTCACCACCAAGGCGGATGCGGGCAAGCACCTCGCCGGCGGCGCGAAGAAAGTGGTCATCTCCGCCCCGGGCGGCAAGGACGTCGACGCCACGGTCGTCTACGGCGTGAACCACAACGTGCTGAAGAAAGAGCACACGGTCATCTCCAATGCGTCGTGCACCACCAACTGCCTCGCGCCGCTGGCGAAGGTATTGCACGACAAGATCGGCATCGTCAGCGGCCTGATGACGACGATCCACGCGTACACCAACGACCAGCGCCTGACCGACGTCTATCACGAGGACATCCGCCGTGCGCGTTCCGCCACGATGTCGATGATCCCGGCGAAGACCGGTGCGGCGGCCGCGGTCGGCCTCGTGCTGCCCGAGCTCAAGGGCAAGCTCGATGGCTTCGCGATCCGCATTCCGACCATCAACGTGTCGCTGGTCGATCTGTCTTTCGTGGCGAAGCGCGCGACGACGGTGGAAGAGATCAACAAGGTCATCAAGGAAGCCGCCGACGGCGCGATGAAGGGCGTGCTCGCGTACACCGACAAGCAGCTCGTGTCGATCGACTACAACCACGATCCGGCCTCGTCCACCTACGACTCCACGCTGACGCGCGTCAGCGAAGGCACGCTGGTCAAGGTCTGCTCGTGGTACGACAACGAGTGGGGCTTCTCCAACCGCATGCTGGACACCACGATCGCCTGGTCGAAAGCCTCCTGAGGAGGTAAACCATGAACGTGCTGCGCATGGCGGACCAGGACCTCAGCGGAAAGCGGGTCCTGATTCGCGAAGATCTGAACGTGCCCGTCGAGGGTGGCCGGGTCACCAGCGACGCGCGCATTCGCGCGTCGCTGCCGACCATCAAGCTGGCGCTGGAAAAGGGCGCGAAGGTGTTCATCGCTTCGCACCTGGGCCGGCCGGAAGAGGGCGTATACGCGGAGGAGTTTTCACTGGCTCCCGTGGCCGCGCGGCTTTCCGAGTTGTTAGGCAAGCCGGTGCCGCTGAAAAAGGACTGGCTCGCGGGCGTCGATTGCCCGGCCGGCACCGCGGTGCTGCTGGAAAACGTACGCTTCAACAAGGGCGAGAAGAAAGACAAGGAAGACCTCGCGAAGCAGATGGCTTCGTTGTGCGACGTCTTCGTCATGGACGCGTTCGGCACGGCGCATCGTGCGGAAGCTTCCACGCACGGCGTCGGCAAGTTCGCCAAGGTGGCGAGCGCCGGTCCGTTGCTCGTCGGCGAGCTCGAGGCGCTCGAGCGGGCGCTGGCCAAGCCGGCGCGGCCGCTGGTGGCCATTGTTGCCGGCTCGAAAGTGTCGACCAAGCTCACGGTGCTCGAGTCGCTGCTGACCAAGGTGGACAAGCTGATCGTGGGCGGCGGCATCGCCAACACGTTCCTCGCGGCCACCGGCGTCAAAGTGGGCAAGTCGCTGCACGAAGCGGACATGCTCGACATGGCGCGCAAGCTCCTCGAGCAGGCGAAGGCTCGCGGCGTCGAGATTCCGCTGCCGACCGACGTGGTGGTGGCGAAGGAATTCGCGGCCACTGCGCATGCCGACGTTCGCGGCATTCACGACGTGCGGGCCGACGAGCTGATTCTCGACATCGGTCCGGATACCGCGGAGCGGTTCGGCAAGATGCTGCAGAGTGCGGGCACCATCGTCTGGAACGGCCCGGTGGGCGTGTTCGAGTGGGATCAGTTTGGTGAAGGCACCAAGGCCATCGCGCAGGCCATCGCGAAGAGCCCGGCGTTTTCTCTGGCCGGCGGCGGCGACACGCTCGCGGCCATCGAGAAGTACGGCGTCGAAGAAGACATCTCGTACATCAGCACGGGCGGCGGCGCGTTCCTCGAGTTCGTCGAGGGGAAGACGTTGCCGGCGGTGGCCATGTTGGAGGCTCGCGCGAACGGTAATTAGTTAGGGGTCGGTCCCCATTTCCTAGAAAAAGGGGTCAGACCTGCTTCAGGTCTGACCCCTTTTTCTAGGAAATGGGGACTGACCCCATTCCTGCTACCGCAAGCTCGACTTGAGCTCCACGAACCCCTCGATTTTCGGCAACGCGGCCTGCGCGGAGCGCAGCGGCTCGGGCGGCGCGATGAGCTTGCGGGCGTCGAGATCGAGCCAGCCGCCGGTGCTGGTGATGGTGGCGCAGCGCTTGCCGTTGACGTGCGTGAACTCATTGCGAAGCATGAAGCGGCTGCCGTCGGGCGCAAGGCCTGCGATCGCGAGCGTCACGCGAAGCTCCTGCAGCAACTGCACCTCGCGGTAGTACTCGATCTCGTCCTTCATGATCACCGGGCCTATCTTCATGCGCATCATGTCGGCGACGGTGAAGCCGTTTTCCGCGAAATACATCATGCGCACGTCCGCCGCCCGGTCGAGGTAGGCGGTGTTCGCCATGTGCGAGTTGTAGTCCATGTCGCGCCAGCCGGCGACGAGGGTTTTTTCGAAAGCCATGAACGGAGACCCGGCGTATTTGAGTGGATAGGGGACAGTCCCCATTTCCGCGAAAAAGGGAACGGACCTGAAGCAGGTCCGCCCCTTTTTCGGGAAATGGGGACCGTCCCGCTGGCTATTTTATGGGCGAATAGTCAGTGGCATCCACGTACACGGATTCGATGCGCTCGATGATCTTGCCGTCCACCTGCGACGCGTCGGCGATCTTCTTCCATTCCGGATCGGCGATGAATGCCGCCCAGTTGGCCTTGGCTGCTTCGCGGCTGGCATGCGAGATCACGTAGATCAACGTCGTTTCCCGGGCGGGACTGTCCTGCGGCACCCAGTACCCGACATTGGACATTCCGTGTTTCTCGAACATCTTCATGGTGTGTTCGCGGAAACGCTTGTGCAGGGCGTCGAGGCGACCGGGAAACGTGTGATACGTGCGGATTTCGAACACTTTTCCCGCGGGTTCGGCGCCCGCGGCCAGCGTGAATTGCAGGCCCGCACCCAAAACGAGCCCCGCAGCCAGAATCAACCAGGATCGCTTCGCCATTGAACACCCCCGTGACTTGTAATTACGTCTTTCGATTATGCTCCAGGCCGCAAAACACATGGCAGAATGCGCGCCCATGCCAGAACGCCAGATGCATTCGCGAACCAAGATTGTCGCGACCTTAGGCCCGTCCACGGATTCGATCGAAGTGCTGACCGAAATGGTCCGTGCCGGCCTCGACGTGGCGCGGGTGAATTTCTCACACGGTAAACACGAAGAGCACGGTCGACGCATCGACCTGGTGCACGAGGCTGCGCGGCGGGCAGGCCGCTACGTCGGCATCCTGGCCGACCTCGCCGGCCCGAAGATCCGCATCGAGAGCTTCACTAACAAGAAGGTCGACCTCAAGGACGGTGACGCGTTTGCGCTGGATACCGCGCACGATATCAACGCAGGCAACGAGCAGGTCGTTGGCTGCGCCTACAAGGATCTGCCCAAGGACGTGAAGCCGGGCGACATCCTGCTGCTCAACGACGGGCTCATCGAGCTCGAAGTCACGAAGGTTTCCGGCACGCGCATCGACACGAAAGTCATCGCGGGCGGCGAGCTTTCGAACCGCAAGGGTGTGAACCTCAAGGGGGGCGGCATTTCCGCGCCCGCGCTCTCGGACAAGGATCGCGACGACATCAAGTTCATTGCGAGCAAGGGCTGCGACTACATCGCGGTGTCATTCGCGCGCGATGCGGCGGACATGAATCTCGCGCGCCAGCTCCTGCGCGATGCGGGTGGTCACGGCCATGTCTGCGCAAAGATCGAGCGGCACGAGGCCATCCACAACCTGACCGAGATCATCGATGCCTCCGATGTCGTCATGGTCGCGCGCGGCGATCTCGGCGTCGAAATGGGTTACGCGGCCATCACCGGCCTGCAGAAAACCATCATTCATGAAGCGCGCACGCGCAACAAGGTCGTGATCACGGCGACGCAGATGATGGAGTCGATGATCACGAGCCCGGTGCCCACGCGCGCCGAAGTCTCGGACGTGGCGAACGCCGTGATGGACGGCACCGACGCGGTGATGCTCTCGGCCGAAAGCGCCGTGGGCAAGTACCCCATCAAGGCCATCCAGGCGATGGAAGATGTCATCGCGGGCGCCGAGAAGTACGAGATCAAACACAGCCGCCTGCGCGCGCGGGCCGACAACATCGTCGACCGCAGCGAAGAAGCCATCGCCATGGCGGTGATGTACACGGCCAATCACATGAAGGTGCGCGCCATCGTCGCACTCACGGAATCCGGCACCACGCCGCTGTGGATGTCGCGCTCGCGCGCCGACATCCCCATCTACGCGTTCACGCGCCACGAATCCACGCGCCGCCGCGTTACGTTGTATCGCGGCGTGTTCCCCGTGCCGTTCGACATCCCTGAAGTGCGCACCAACGAGCTGTTCAAGGCCATCCTCACCATGATGCTGCAGCTCGAGCTCGTGGAGAAAGGCGAGCTCGTCATCGTCACCAAGGGAGAGCTCACCGGCATCACCGGCGGCACCAACGCGATGACCATCCTTCGCGTTCCGAAGGACTAACCAGTCCCATGAGATGGCTGCGCTGGCTGCGATGGACCCTGGGTTTCATCGTGGTCTGCGCCGCACTGGCTTTCGGGCTGGCCTGGTGGGCGCTGCGCCAGAGCCTTCCGCAAATCGAGGGCACGGCAAAGGCGCCGGCGCTCGGCGCCGAGGCGATCATCGAGCGCGATGCGCGCGGCGTCCCGGTCATTTCCGCCGCCACGCGTGCGGACCTCGCTTACGCGCTGGGATACGCGCATGCCCAGGACCGTTTCTTCCAGATGGACCTCTCGCGCCGGCTCGCCGCCGGTGAGTTGTCGGAACTGTTCGGGCAGCTCGCGATCAAGCAGGACATCCGCACCCGGCGCTTCGGTTTTCGCGCCGTCGCGCGCCGCGTGATCGAGCGGGCGCCGGAAGCCGAACGCGCGATCGTCGAAGCCTATTCGAACGGAGTGAACGCCGGCCTCGTTTCGCTGCGTGCGCGGCCCTGGGAATACCTGCTGCTGCGGGCGCAGCCGCGGGCGTGGCTGCCGGAGGATTCGGTGCTGGTGGTGCACTCCATGTGGTGGCAGCTGCAATACGGCACCCTGCGCGATGAGATCGCCCGGCGTCGCCTGGAACGCGCCTCCGCCGCGCGCAGCGAGCCCAAGGCCGCGCACGATCTCATCGCCTTTGTCTACGCGGGCCACTCCGACTGGGATACGCCTAACTATTCCGCCGATTCACGTTGCGTGCAGGCGGCCTGCACCGACGCGGCAAGCGTGCTCACGCAGCCATTTCCCGCACAACTGCGCTTCAACGGCGTCGCCGACGAGGCGGGCGGCGAACCTGCCGCACCGGGCAGCAACAACTGGGCGGTGGCCGGCGTGCACACGCGGTCGGGCGTGGCGCTGATCGCCAACGACATGCATCTCGATCTCGGTGTGCCGGCGGTGTGGTATCCGGCGCGCCTGCTCGTCACCGGCGGGCCCTCCGTGGACATCACCGGCGTCACGCTGCCGGGCACGCCCGCGGTGGCGGCCGGGTCCAACGGCATGGTGGCCTGGGGTTTCACCAACAGCTACGGCGATTTCGCCGACGCGCGCTGGGGCAAGTGTGAAAACGCGGACCATCGCGTGCGCCAGGAGAGCATCGCGGTGAAGGGTGGCGACGCACGCGAGGTGACGTATCGCGACATCGGCGAGGGCGTGGTGCTCGACGGCGAGGAGTTTGCCGACGACGTCGCCAGCGGCGATTGCCTGCAGGTGGCCTGGCTCGCGACGCGGCCGGAAGCCACCAACTTCGGCCTGCTCGCGCTCGAGGGCGCACGCAGCATCGACGACGTGGTGGCGCTGGCGCCGCACGTGGGAATTCCCGGGCAGAACATGGTCGTCGGCGACACGCGCGGCCGCATCGCCTGGACCTTGTTAGGCCGCGTGCCCGGAACTCGCGGCCCCGACCGCCTGTTCGGCCCGCTCGAATACCTGGATGCCGTCGATCATCCGCGCATTTCCGATCCGCCCGTGGGCCGCCTGTGGACCGCAAACCAGCGCGTCGTCGCCGGGCCGCTCGAAGCCGTGCTCGGCGATGACGAAGTCGACGTGGGCGCGGGCGGTTACGACATCGGCGCGCGTGCGCGGCAGATCCGCGACGGATTGCTGAGCCTCGCGCAGCCGGCGACCGAGGCCGACATGCTGGCCATTCAACTCGATTCGCGCGCGCTGTTCGTCGCGCGCTGGCGCGACCTGCTGCTGGCGCTCATCGACGAGGACGCCATGAACGGCGCCGATCTGCGCCGCGAGTTTCGCGCGCTGGTGAGCGACGGCGCGCCGCAGGCCGCGCCCGAGGCGGTCGGTTATCGCCTGGTGCGCACCTTTCGCACCAACACGCTGAACGCCATGTGGCACAGTCTCTCCACCGGGTTGTTAGGCGAGGAGATCGGGATCCGGCGGCCGGGGCAATTCGAGGCAGCCGGCTGGCGCCTGGTCAACGAGCGCCCCTCGGCGGTGGAACCTCCCGGTGGCGGCGAATGGCGTGCGTTCCTGTTGCAGCGCGTGGACGCCACCATCGCCGAATTGCTGAAGGACTGCGGCAGTCTTGCGTCCTGCGAGTACGGGCGCATGGAGCCGGTCGCGGTCCGCCATCCGTTGTCGGGCGCGCTGCCGCTGCTGCCGAAACTCCTCGACATGCCCATCCGCGCACTCGCCGGCGACCATCACATGCCTCGCGTGCAGGACGGGTCGTTCGGCGCGTCGGAGCGATTCGCCGTGTCACCCGGGCGGGAGCGCGATGGCTACCTCGAGCTTCCCGGTGGACCGTCCGGGCATCCGCTGTCGCCGTTCTATCGCAGCGGCTTCGAAGACTGGGCGAAGGGCGTGCCCACGCCATTCCTGCCCGGCTCCGTCGCGCACCGGCTCGCGCTCCGGCCCTGACGGGTTCGCGGGTGGCAACCGCCACCCGGCACGGCATAAGCTCGCGGGCATGACCCAAGCCCGCTTCACCGGCACCGAAAGTTACGTCGCAACGCCCGATCTCATGATGGCGGTGAACGCCGCCGTGACGCTCGGCAGGCCGCTGCTCATCAAGGGCGAGCCCGGCACGGGCAAGACGCAACTTGCCGCGGAAATAGCCAGCGCCTTGCAGCGGCCGCTGTACGAATGGCACATCAAGTCCACCAGCAAGGCTCACCAGGGCCTCTACGAATACGACGCCGTATCGCGCCTGCGCGATTCGCAGCTCGGCGAGGAAAAAGTCCGCGACATCCGCAACTACATCGTGAAGGGCAGCCTGTGGGAGGCCTTCGAATCGGCCGTGCAGCCCGTGTTGCTCATCGACGAGATCGACAAGGCCGACATCGAATTCCCCAACGACCTGCTGCGCGAGCTCGATCGCATGGAGTTCTTCGTCAACGAAACGCGCGAGCTGGTGAAGGCCAGGCACCGGCCCATCATCCTCATCACCAGCAACAACGAGAAGGAGCTGCCGGACGCCTTCCTGCGCCGCTGCTTCTTTCACTACATCCGTTTTCCCGACACGGAGACCATGGAGAAGATCGTGCGCGTGCACTATCCGGCGCTCAAATCGGAGTTGCTGCGGGAAGCGCTGACCACGTTCTTCAACGTGCGCGAGATGCCGGGCCTGCGCAAGAAGCCATCCACCTCCGAGCTGCTCGACTGGATCAAACTACTGCTGGCCGAGGACGTGCCGGCGGAAGCATTGCGCGGCGACGACCCGAAGAAGACGATTCCGATCCTGCACGGCGCGCTGCTCAAGAACGAGCAGGACGTGCACCTGTTCGAGCAGCTCGTGTTCCTGAACCGGCGCGGCGGCCGCTGACGGCGGATCGCCATGCTGATCCGCTTCTTCACCGAACTGCGCGCCGGCGGCGTACCGGTGACGCTGCCGGAATTCCTCTCGCTGCTCGAGGCGCTCGAGGCCCGCGTCGCCTCGCTTTCCGCCGAGGAGTTCTACTACCTGGCGCGAATGTCGATGGTGAAGGACGAGCGGCATTTCGACCGCTTCGACCGCGTGTTCGCCGAACATTTCGAAGGCGCGCAGAAGCTGTTCGAGAAGCTGACCGCCGCGCTGCCGCCCGAATGGCTGCAGCAGCTCACCGAGCGATTGCTGACCGAGGAAGAAAAACGCCGCGTGGCGGCCCTTGGCGGCTGGGACAAACTGCTCGAGACGCTGCGCCAGCGGCTGCGCGAGCAACAGGACAGGCACGAGGGCGGCAGCAAGTGGATAGGCACCGCCGGCACGTCGCCATTCGGCAACCAGGGATTCAACCCCGAAGGCGTGCGCATGGGCCAGGCCACGTCGCGCCACCGGCGCGCGGTGAAGGTGTGGGATGCGCGCGACTACCGTAATTTCGACGACGGGGTCGAGCTCGGCACCCGCAATCTCAAGATGGCCCTGAGGCGCCTGCGCCGTTTCGCGCGCGAAGGCGCGGAAGAGGAGCTGGATCTCGATGGCACCATCGACGCCACGGCGCGTAATGCCGGCTTGTTAGACCTCAAGCTGGTCCCGGAACGCCGCAACGCGGTGAAGCTGCTGTTGCTGCTCGACGTGGGCGGCTCCATGGATCCGCACATCAAGGTGTGCGAAGAACTGTTCTCGGCCGCGCGCGCGGAATTCAAGCATCTCGAATATTTCTACTTCCACAACTTTCCGTACGAGCGCGTGTGGAAGGACAACCGCCGGCGTTTCAGCGTGGTCACCGACACCTGGACGTTGCTGCGCACCTTCAATCCGGATTACCGCGTGGTATTCGTCGGCGATGCCACCATGAGCCCGTACGAGATCGAGCAGCCGGGCGGCAGCGTGGAGCACTGGAACGAAGAATCCGGCCGCGTGTGGATGACGCGAATCGCGGCGCATTTCCCGCGCCTGGTGTGGCTGAACCCGGAGTCCGAGGACCGCTGGAAGTGGACGCCGTCGGTCGAAATCACGCGCGGGCTGGTCGGCGGGCGGATGTTCCCGCTGACGCTCGACGGGCTCGATCGCGCCATGCGTGAGCTCAAACAAAATGGCGGGAAAAGCGGCGGCATACATTCGCCGCAAAGCTGAGCCGCCTCACAACCCCCGGCGCTACCGCAGACCCCGGCCTATGCCGGGGGTCTTTGGATTCCGGGGTTTCAGCTCGCCTTGGCGGGCGTGTGCGCCTTGATCTCCGCGAGCACCATGTTGGAGTGCTCCTTCGGATCGACCTTCGGCCAGTGCTTCACGATCTTGCCATCGGGGCCGATCAGGAAGGTCTGGCGGCTGGCGAGCTTCGCACCACCGTAGTTGGCCAGCACGCCGTATTTTTCCGACACCTCGTGCGTGGGGTCGGCGAGGATGTCGAAGGGCAGGCTGTGTTCCTTGGCGAACTTCTCATGCGAGGCGACGTCGTCGACGCTGACGCCGAGGATCACCGCGTCCGCTTTCTTGAACGCGAAGATGTTGTCGCGCAGTTCACAGGCCTGGGTCGTGCAGCCACCGGTGAAGTCCTTCGGGTAGAAGTACAGCACCACCCACTTGCCCTTGTACTGGTCCAGTGTCTGCCACTTGCCGGCCTGGTCCTGTAGTTTGATCGCCGGCGCCTGGGTTCCTTCGGCAGGTGCCGCGGCGGGAGCCTGTGCGCATACACTTGCGGTGACCGCCATGAGGGCGATGACCAAGGTCCTTCGAAGTGCGAGCATGTTGTTCTCCGTAATGATGGAAGAATCGGGGGGAGGCGAATATTAGCAGCGCTGGCAGCGTTTCTCGCGCGGGCCTGATCCTGACCGGTGGCGGCGCGCGTGCGGCATACCAGGTGGGCGTTCTCAAGGCGCTTGCCGAGATCCACGCCAGTCCCGACTGGCCGTTTCCCATCATCGTCGGCACGTCCGCGGGCGCCGTGTCCGCCAGCATCCTGGCCGCCAACGTGACGCGCTGGCATCAGTCGGTCGGGGAAATCGAGAAGGTCTGGGCCAACTTTCACGTTGCCGAGGTGTTCCGCTCCGACGCGGCGGCCATGCTCAAGGCGGGCGCCCGCTGGATGGGCTCGCTGTTCACGGGCGGCATGATCGGGCCGCCGAAATCGTTGCTGGACAATTCACCGCTGCGCGAGCTGCTGTCGAAAGTGACGGATTTCGACGCGGTGCGGGTGAATGTCGCCCAGGGCCACCTGCGAGCGCTGGCGTTGTGCGCCACCAGCTATTTCACCGCGCGATCCGTGTCGTTCTTCGAAGCCGAGACCACCACCAGCGAGTGGTCGCGCGCGCAGCGCCACGGCGAGCGCGTTCCGTTGTCGCTCGACTACCTGATGGCCAGTCTCGGCATCCCGTTCCTGTTTCCGCCGATGTGCCTGCAGGGCGAGTACTTCGGGGATGGCGCGATGCGCCAGACCGCGCCCCTGAGCCCGGCGATTCACCTGGGCGCCGACCGCATCCTGGTGCTGGGCGTGCGGCCCACGCATCTCGACCTCATTCCGCGCTTCGTCGCGTCGGATTCGCCACCGACCCCGGGCCAGCTGTTCGGTTACATGCTCGACACACTGTTCAGCGACCAGATTTCCGCCGACCTCGAGAACCTGAGCCGCATCAACCGCCTGTCGGAAATCGCTGGCAGCGCGACCGGCACGCGGCAGATACGCACCATGATGATCGCGCCCAGCATCGATCCTTCGCAGCTCGCCGTCCGGCATCTCAAGTCCCTGCCCGTGAGCCTGCGATCCCTCATGCGCATCATCGGCGCGCGCGGCACCGCCGGCAGCCTGCTCGCGAGTTACCTGATGTTCGAATCGGTTTACACGCGTGAGTTGATAGAGCTCGGATATCGCGACACGCTCGACAAGCGCGACCAGCTCGCGGCGTTCCTGGCCTGACGATGTCGCGGGCGCTCGCCGACAACGGGGTGCACGTCTGGCTCGGCTTCGAGAACCTGCTCGACGATCCCGCGAACGCGGCGCGCTTCACCTCGCTGATGTCGCAGGACGAGCTCGTGCGCGACCGGCGTTTCCTGGTCGAGCCGGCGCGCAGGCTGCATCGGCTGGCGCGCGGCATGCAGCGTGAAGTGCTGGCGTCCTATCTGCCCGGCACGTCACCGCGCGAGCTCGAGTTCGTGAACGGCCCCGCGGGTCGTCCCGCGCTCGCGGCGCCACACGATGCGAGCGGGCTCGATTTCAACCTGGCGCACACCCGCGGGTTGGTAGTGCTCGCGGTGGCGCGTGGCGCGACCGTGGGCATCGACGTCGAGATCTACGAGAAGAACGTGCCGCTCGAGGTGGCGCGGCGGTTTTTCTCCGGTGTCGAGGCCGACACGCTGCAGGCGCTGCCCGGCGACGCGCAACCGCGTCGTTTTCTGCGCTTGTGGACGCTCAAGGAGGCCTATCTGAAAGCCGTCGGCACGGGCATCGCCGGGGGTCTCGAGGGCATGACGTTTCGCATCGACGAGCAGGGCGGCTGCAACTTCGAGCGCGCCACCGATCCGCTCGCCGCGCGCTGGTCGTTCAGCCAGTTCGACGTCGGCGCGCGGCACGTCGTGGCGCTCGCGCTGCTGCCGGCGCGGGAATCAGCCATGGGTGCGGCGATCGAATGGCATGAGTTCGGCGGCGCCGCGCCACCGGCGGCGGTGGGCATCCATTCGCTGATCGCGCGCCAGGGCGGCCTACGTCAGGAACAGCGCGCCGAGCCCTAACAAGGTTGCGAAGCCGATGCAGTCGGTGAACGTGGTGAGGATGACGCCCGCCGACAGCGCCGGATCGATGCGCATCCGGCGCAGCAGCAGCGGCACGACCACGCCAACCGCGGCGGCGGCGAGCAGGTTGATCAACGTGGCGGCGGCGATGATGGCGGCGATCTTCCACGTGCCGTACCAGACGATGGTCACGGCGCCGACGATGGCGGCCCAGATGATGCCGTTGAGGCCGCCGACCGCGATCTCCTTCCACAACAGCCAGCGCGCGTTGACCCACTCGACCTGCCCGAGCGCGATGCCGCGGATGATGAGCGTCACGGTCTGGGTGCCGGCGATGCCGCCCATGCTGGCGACGATGGGCATGAGGGCGGCGAGGGCGGCCACTTTCTCGATGGTGCCTTCGAAACGGCTGACGACGGCCGCCGCCATGAACGCGGTGACCAGGTTGATCCCAAGCCACACGAGGCGCCGGCGCGTGGAGGGAATGATGCCCGCGAAGACGTCTTCCTCGTCGCCGAGACCCGCGGCCGACATCACTTCGTGCGCGGCTTCTTCGCGGATGACGTCGACGACGTCGTCGACGGTGATGCGGCCCAGGAGCTTGCCCTGGTCGTCGACGACGGCCGCGGACACGAGGTCGCGGTCCTGGAAGAGCTGCGCGACTTCGTGGGCATTGGTATTGGGCGCGATGCGCGAGCCTTCCGGATCGAGCAGGTTGCCGACGGATTTTTCCGGGTCTTCGGTGAGCAGCCGCGTGAGCGCGATGGTGCCCATGTACTTGTCGTTGCGATCGACGACGAACAGCCGATCGGTCTTGTCGGGCAGCTCGCCGCGCATGCGCAGGTAGCGCAGCACCACTTCCACGGTGACGTCGGCGCGGACGCTCACCGTGTCGGTGTTCATCAGGCCGCCGGCGGTGTCGTGTTCGAACGCCAGCACCGCGTGCAGGCGCTCGCGGTCCTGCTGGTCCATCGACTTCACGAGCTGCAGCGATACGGCCTCGGGCAGATCGCCGACCAGGTCGGCCAGGTCGTCGAGCTCCATGTTCTCGGCGGCCGCCAGCAGTTCGTCGGCGTCCATGCCGTCGATGAGCGACTGGCGAACGTTTTCGTTGAGCTCGACCAGCACGTCGCCTTCGATTTCGGGCTCGACGAAGTTCCAGACCACCTCGCGCTGCGCCGGCGGCAGCGACTCGATGAGCAGCGCGATCTCCGCCGGATGCATCGCCGCGATCATGCGCGCGGCGCCACGCCAGGATCCCTCGCGCAGCGCGCCGCGTAATGCGGCGAGGCGACGTTCTTTCAGAGGGATGACGGTGCTCTCGGCCATTTCGGCCGGGAGTGTAGATTGATTCTTTGGGAAATGAACGAGTGGGGACAGACTTAAGTCTGTCCCCACACATTTATGCGACGGAAGAGGAAGCTCCGGCGAGCGTCGGCGCGCGCGTGATGGAGCGCGTTTCGCCGAGCGAGTTGTGGCGGATGGCGATGACTGGATAGTTCTGCGAGAGACGCTCGGCGATGCGCTCGGCGAGGTACACCGAGCGGTGGCGCCCGCCGGTGCAGCCGATGGCGATGGTGAGGTAGCGGCGGTTCGCCGCCTGGTGCTCGGGAATGCGCATGGCCACGAATTGCAGGATGTCGTCGGCCAGGCGCGGAACGCTGCGCTGTGCTTCGAGGAAGCGGATGACGTCCGGGTCACGGCCGGTGAGCGCGCGCAGCGAGGGGTCCCAGTAGGGGTTGGGCAGCGAGCGCGCGTCGAACACGAAGTCCGCATCGCCCGGAATGCCGTTCTTGAAGCCGAAAGACTCCACCAGCAACGACAGCCGGCCCGCGCTGCGCTTTTCCACGCGCTGGCTGATGAGCTCGCGCAGGTCGTGCACGCCCATGCGCGAGGTGTCGATGACGAGGTCGGCGGCGTTGAGGATGGGCTCGAGCAGGCGCCGCTCGATGGCGATGGCCTCTTTCAGCGACACGTGGTCGGTGCTGATGGGGTGCTTGCGCCGGGTTTCGGCGAAGCGCCGCAGCAGTTCGTCATCGTTGGCGAGCAGGAAGATGATTTCGCACTGGATGCCGCTTTTCTTGAGTTCATCGATGAGCGGCGGCACCGTCTCGATTTCAGCGGCGGCATTGCGCGCATCGACTCCCACCGCGGCGCGCGAGTACTGCGCCTCGTTGTTGCGCAGCGTGTGGGAGATGAACGGTTTCAGCAGGGCCGCCGGGATGTTGTCCACGCAGTAGAACCCGGCGTCTTCGAGCATGTGCAAAGCCACGCTCTTGCCGGATCCCGATAGCCCGCTGACGAGAATCAGACGCATTGCGACGGTTTCACTCCTGCCTGACGGTCTTGCGGGCTTCCGCAGCGTGTTTGTCGGCCTTCATTTCCTTGTGCTTGAGCACGCGCCGGTCGAGCTTGTCGGCCAGCAGGTCTATGGCGGTGTACATGTTTTCCTCGGTGGCCTCGGCATGGACGGCGTTTCCGCGCACATGCAATGTGGCTTCGGCCTTTTGTCGGAGCTTCTCAACCGTCAGGACGCAATGCACGTCGATAACGTGGTCGAAATGGCGGGAAATGCGCTCGAGCTTCTTCTCGACGTAGGCGCGCATCGACGGTGTGACTTCGACATGATGACCGGAAAGCGACAATTGCATGGTCCGTCTCCTTTTTTGGCCTATCTACCTATTCGCTTGTGCAGCTTTTGCCTTGCGTTCGTTCGATGGGGCGAGGCCGAGCGCTTCGCGATATTTCGCGACCGTGCGGCGCGCGACCGCGATGCCTTCGCCCGAGAGCAGCTCGGCGATCCGGCTGTCGGACAGCGGATTGCCGGGGTCTTCTTCCTTGATGAGCTTCCTGATCTTGGCGCGCACCGCGGTGGAGGACGCCCCACCGCCGTCGGCGGCTTCGACCTGGCTCGAGAAGAAGTACTTGAGCTCGAACACGCCGCGCGGCGTGTGCATGTACTTGCTGGACGTGACGCGCGAGATGGTCGACTCGTGCATGTCGATGGCCTGCGCGATGTCCTTGAGAATCATGGGCCGCATGCTTTCCTCACCGTGCTCGAGGAACGCCGTCTGGCGTTCGACGATGCTGCGTGCCACTTTCATGAGGGTCTCATTGCGGATTTCGAGGCTCTTGAGCAGCCAGCGCGCTTCCTGGAGCTGCGCACGCATCGAGGAATGACCGGCGCCGCGGCCGAGCATGTCGGCGTAGCTCTGGTTGAGGCGCACGCGCGGCAGCGTCGAGCTGTTCACCTCGACGGTCCAGCCGCGATCAGTGCGGCGGACGAAGACGTCGGGCACCACGTATTCGGCCTTCGCGCTGCTGACGGTGGCGCCCGGACGAGGGTGCAGTCCGCGCACCAGCGCCACGGCCTGCGCGAGTTCGTCGTCGGAGGCCGAGAGCTCGCGGCGCAGCAGCGTGAGCTCGCGATCGGCGAGCTTGTCGAGATGTTTGTCGGCGATGGCCAGCGCCAGGCGAAGCCCCGGCGTGTCGGGATGCAGGGTGCGCAGCTGCAGCGCGAGACATTCGCTGAGGTTGCGCGCCGCGACTCCGGCCGGGTCGAGGGTCTGCACGAGCCGCAGCACGCGCTCCACGTCGCCGGCGTCGGCCGTTACCTCGGGCAGCAGCGTGGCGGCGATGTCGTCGGCCGAATCGGTGACGTATCCGTCGTCATTGATGGCATCGACGATCGCGCGCGCGATGGCGAGATCCCGCGGTGCGAGGTTGGCGTATTCGAGCTGGCCGATCAGGTGATCCTGCAGCGAAAGCTGCGCATCGTCGGCCACTTCCGCGGCCCGCTCGTCGTCATCGCGCCAGGAATCGGAGCCCGCGCTGCGCTCGCTCCAGTTGTCTTCGATGACTTCGGCTTCGACCGTGACTTCGGGTGCCGCCTGCGCATCCACGCGATTTTCTTCCGGCATGGGATGCGGTTCGAGTGTCTCGAACGTGCCGGTGGCCTCGTATTCGTCCACGGGCTCGAGCATGACGTTGCTCTCGAGCTGTTCGCGGATGTGCGCCTGCAGTTCCAGCGCCGGCATTTGCAGGAGGCGGATGGCCTGCTGCAACTGCGGGGTCATCGTCAGCGTCTGACCCAGTTTCAGCTGCAGTGATGGCTTCATCATCGACACAGTTGTGGGGGTCTCAACGCTATGAAAGAAATGGACTTTTCCGCAAGCTTCCGGAGACGCTACATGCGGAAAGACTGACCCAAGTACACCTCACGGACTTGGGGGTTGGCAAGGATTTCTTCGGGCGTTCCCGAAGCCATCACAGTTCCCCCGGAAACTACGTAACCACGCTGACAAACACCTAGGGTTTCTCTGACGTTATGGTCGGTGATGAGCACGCCGATGCCCTTGGCGGTGAGCTCGTTCATGATTCGCTGGATGTCGATGACCGAAAGTGGGTCGACGCCCGCAAACGGCTCATCGAGCAGCACAAAACGGGGCTCTGCGGCCAATGCACGCGCTATTTCGACGCGCCGGCGCTCACCACCGGAAAGCGCCAGCCCCAGGCTCTTGCGCACATGCGCGATGCGCAGTTCGCCCAGGATCTGCTCGAGGCGCTCCTGGCGCGCGGTTTCGTCGAGGTCGCGAGTCTCGAGAATCGCCATCACGTTGTCTTCGACGCTCAGCTTGCGGAACACCGACGCTTCCTGCGGCAGATAGCCGATGCCCGCGTGCGCGCGCTGGTGCATGGCGAGGTGCGTGATGTCACGGTCGTCGATGGTCACGGTGCCGCGGTCGGGAGGCACCAGGCCGACGATCATGTAGAACGCCGTGGTCTTGCCGGCGCCGTTCGGGCCTAACAACCCGACGATCTGCCCGCTCTCCACTTCGACGGAGAGGTCGGAGATCACCTGGCGTTTTTTGTAACTCTTGGCTAAGTGGCTCGCGCGCAGCACGCTCACGGTTTCTTCTCTTTTTTCTTTTCTTTGTCCGGCATGGTGATCTGCGGCTGCTTGCCCGGCTGGATCACGAAGCGGATGCGGCCATCGCCCGCCGCGTCCGACTTCTTCTGGGGTTCAAGGCTTTGCGTGCGGATGTTGTAGACGAAGTGCTGGCCGGTGGCCTCACTGCGGCCGTAGGCAAGCCGGGCGTTGGTGTTGAAGCTCACGGTGCCATCGGAGGTTTCGTATTCGATGGTGTTCGCGCTGCCACGCGCCATGGTGCCGTCTTCGCGCTGCTGCTCGAACTGCGCCGGCGAGCCTGTGATGGTGGCGGCGGAGATGAGCTTGTTGCGGAACGTTACGACGGCCTTGTCCGAACGGAGGTTGCCGCCCTCGGCGTCGATGCGCACGTCCCCTGAAATGGTCCAGTGGCTGTTCTCGAAGTTGAGGCCGCCCTTGATGTCCGCCTCGGCGGCCTGGATGCGCACGCCGCACTGCGTGATCACCACGTCGCGCAGCACCGCGTTGTTGTTGCGGTAATCCATTTCGAGCGGCTTGGCTTCGAGCACGATCTCCTGGTTCGCGCACGGCGCCGGCGCGGCCTCGGCCACGCCTAACAACCCGGCGGCGAGCACGCCGAGGTGCACACTGAGGCTGTCGCGGGGGTTATTTCGGGAAGAAGTGGCCATTGACGTCCGATTCTAGACGCAGCGTGCCGGCCTTCAAATCGGCCTTCAGCCCGCGCGCGTCGATCTCATGGCCCGACCAGCGGAGTTTCACGGGCGCATAGGTCTCGATGAACTCCGTGGGCGTGTTGATTCGCAGGGTATCGGTGGTCAATGACAGCGGCTCGCCGCTGCCGGGCGACGGCCCGGTGACGCGCACGTTGCCGGTCAATTGGACATCGTTGCCGTCGGCGCGCACCAGCCCGTGATCGGAGGTCAGGTGCCAGACTTCTCCGGATGTATCAGAGGCGCGCGCTGACTCGCCGGGCAGCTTGTTTTGCGCATCGGGGTGGTAATCCATGGCGAGCTTCTCGAGCTCGATGATCCCGGAGTCGGTCTGCTGGCGAATCACGCTGGCGTTGAGGCGATACCGCTCGCGGCCGTCGTATCCCGTCTCGATGACGGTGGCTTCGAGCGCCGCGTAGCCGGGATCGGGAATGGACACGCCCACCGCATCGCCATTGTCGGCATCGCGTCCGGGCCGTCCGAGGAAATATGCGAAGCCCACCGCGGCGATCGCCAGCACGAAGGCGAATGGACGCGAGCGCCGCTTCATGACGCGGCCTTGCGCGCCATCATGAGCCAGTCGCATACCTCGCGGACTGCGCCATGACCGCCGGGGCGCGTCGTGACCAGGTCCGCGGCCGCGAGTGCATCCGGGTGCGCATCGGCCACGGCGATGCCGAGCCCGGCGGCGGCGAGGATCGGCGCGTCCGGCGTGTCGTCGCCCACGCAGGCGCATTCTTCGAGCGACACACGGCGCGCTTTCGAAAGTTTGCGCAACGCCGTCAGCTTGTCGTTCGCGCCCTGGATGACGTGCCGGATGCCGAGCTCTTTTGCCCGGCGCGCCACCGCGGCGGACTTGCGGCCGGAGATGATGGCAATGGAGATACCGGCCGCAGCCACCTGCTTGATGCCGTAACCATCGCGCACATGGAATGCCTTGAGCAGCTCGCCTTTCGGGCCGTAGAACAGGCGCCCATCGGTGAGCACGCCATCCACGTCGAGGATGAGCAGCCGCACGCGCGCGAGTGCCGACTGGAACGGCGCCGCGTCGTTCACAGCACTCCGGCGCGCAGCAGATCGTGCACGTTGAGAGCGCCGGCCAGCGCCCCTTGCGCATCGACCACGGGCAGCGCGGTGATGCGGTATTTCTCCATGAGATGCGCCGCCTCGGCCGCGAGCTCCGTGGGAGCAACACGTTTGCCGGGAGAGGTCATGACCTCGCGCATCGTGGTCTTGTGGACGTTGATCTCGCGATCCAGCACGCGGCGCAGATCTCCGTCGGTGAAGACGCCGAGCATCTGGCCGGCGTCGGTCACGACGCACATGCCGAGGCCCTTCTTCGACATGACCACCAGGCCTTCCGCCAGCGTTGCCGCGGGCCCGATGGTGGGTAGTTCGTCCCCCGTGCGCATCACGTCGGCGACGTGCAGCAGCAGTTTGCGGCCGAGCGCGCCACCCGGATGCGATCGCGCGAAATCCTGCGAGGTGAAGCCGCGTGCTTCGAGCATGGCCACCGCCAGCGCGTCGCCCACCGCCAGTGTGGCGGTGGTGCTGGCCGTGGGCGCAAGGTTGAGCGGGCAGGCTTCTTCCGCGACGCTGACATCCAGGTGGACCGTCGAAGCGCGCGCCAGCGAAGAGGCGGGTTTGCCCGTCATGGAGATGATGGGTACGCCGAGGCGCGACGAATGCGGGATGAGCAGCAGCACTTCCGCGGTCTCGCCGGAGTTGGAGATCGCCAGCAGCACGTCGTCGCGCGTGATCATGCCGATGTCGCCGTGGCTCGCTTCGGCGGCATGCATGAAAAACGAGGGTGTGCCGGTGGAGGCGAGCGTGGCCGCGATTTTCCCGGCGATGTGCCCGGATTTGCCCATGCCGGTGACGATGACCCGGCCGCGGGATTCGAGACAAATGCTGCAGGCGCGCGCGAACGTGGCGTCGAGTCTTGGCACCAGCGCGGCGATGGCCCGGCCCTCCACCTCGAGAGCCAGGCGTCCCGCGGCGATCAGCGAGGCTGGATCGGCCTTGAGCTGGGCATTCATGCAGCGATCATAACGCTTAAGATAACGCGATGAACTCGAGTGTCATGACCCCGGAGCGTATTGCCGACCTCATTCGTGCCGGGTTGCCGGGCGCGGCGGTCCGCGTGGAATCCGACGACAACACGCATTTCGCCTCACAAATCGTTGCGCCGCAGTTCGCGGGGTTGCGCCCGATCGCCCGCCACCAGCTCGTGTACCGGGCCCTGGGCGCGCTCATGGGCCGCGAGATCCATGCGCTGTCGATCGAGGCGCTGACGCCCGAGGAATTCCAGGCCCGCGGCTAGGGGGCTCACCCAAATTTTCCGCTGGCTCCTCGTCAGCGTGCAGTCAACAGAGAGACAAACGTGGACAAGTTGCAGATCAACGGTGGCATTGCCCTCGAAGGCGAAGTGCGCATTTCGGGCGCGAAGAATGCGACGCTGCCCATCGTGGCCGGCGCCCTGCTGGCCGACGGGCCGGTGACCATTCGCAACGTCCCGCATCTGCAAGACGTCACCACCATGATCGAGTTGTTAGGCCGCATGGGCGTCTCGGTCACCATCGACGAGAAGATGCAGATCGAGATAGACGGCACGACGACGCGCGAATGTTTCGCGCCGTACGAACTGGTCAAGACCATGCGCGCATCCATCCTCGTGCTGGGGCCGCTGCTCGCGCGGTTCGGCAAGGCCGACGTGTCTCTGCCGGGCGGCTGCGCCATCGGTGCGCGGCCCGTCAACATCCATGTCGCGGGGCTGCAGGCCATGGGCGCCGAGATCACCATCGACAGCGGCTACATCCGCGCACGTGCCGGCCGGCTGAAAGGCGCGCGCCTGAATCTCGACACCGTCACCGTCACCGGCACTGAAAACCTCATGATGGCCGCGACGCTCGCCGACGGCGAAACCATCATCGAAAACGCGGCGCGCGAACCCGAAGTGGTGGACCTCGCGAATTTCCTCATTTCGATGGGGGCGCGCATCCAGGGTGCGGGCACCGACAAGATCGCCATCCAGGGCGTCGAGAAACTGCGCGCCACCACCTACGAAGTGCTGCCCGATCGCATCGAGGGCGGCACGTACCTGGTCGCCGGGGCCATCACCTCGGGGATGGTTCGCATCAAGAACACCGCGCCCGAGCACCTCGACGCCGTGACCGCAAAACTCACCGAGGCCGGCGCCAAGGTGGGCATCGGTCCTAACTGGATCGAGGTGGACATGCGGGGTCGCCGCCCCCGCTCGGTCGACATCCGCACTGCGCCATACCCGGCGTTTCCGACCGACATGCAGGCGCAGTTCGCCGCACTCAATACGATCGCCGACGGCGTCGGCACCATCGTCGAGACCATTTTTGAGAATAGATTCATGCACATGCTCGAGATGCGGCGCCTGGGTGCCGAGATCCGCCTCGAGGGCAACACCGCCATCATCCGGGGTGTGCCGAAGCTCACCGCCGCGCCGGTCATGGCCACCGACCTCAGGGCTTCCGCCAGCCTGGTCCTCGCGGGTCTCGTGGCCGAGGGCAGGACGGAAATCGAGCGCATCTACCACATCGATCGGGGCTACGAGGCGCTCGAGGAGAAGCTGGCGCAGATCGGCGCCCAGATCCGGCGAGTGCCTAACTAAACTCGTGGTGACAGACTTCAGTCCGTCACCACGCCACCGGGCGTCAGGACAATGGGGACATTCCTGGTTTGCTAGCAAAAGGGGACGCGCCTCGAATGCGGTTTTTTACTGGATTTAAGGCTCTGCAGCGCATTCCGAGAGGCGTGTCGCCTTTTGCCCCGCAAACCAGGATTGTCCCCCGCACCATTTGTGATCCAGGTCGCGATCCGGCTGTTCTCGAGGGGATTCCATGCGCCGGATGTGACTCAGTGCCGAACAACCGAAACGCACTGACTTAATACTGCCCCTGTCGTTCCCCGGAGACGGGCTATGGAGCCCTGACCACCGCGAGGAAGAGCCAACGTCGCAACTAGTTCGCTGAGAGGTCGAGGGTCCATGCAAGCACGTTCAGAATCCGGCGCGACCGCGCACACTGACAACGCGGGTAGGGGCAACACTATGGGAGCCAGCTCTTTCAAGTCCAAGAAGCCGCTGGCGCTCATCGCCACGCCTGACCTCGACCTTTGGGCACAGCTCGGGCCCATGCTCGAGTCCACCTGTCAGCTCCGTCACGCGGACAGCCTGGGCTCGGCCGCCAACATGCTCAAGCCGGGCACGCGCACCATCCTGGTAGCCGACCTGCGCGGCATGACCGCCGAAGATTTCGAACCGATTTCCGCCAGCCCGCACAATCCTGTCGTCATCGCCATTCGCGATGGCGCCTCGGCCGGCATGGTCGATGCGTTGATGCTCGAAGGCGCCATCCAGGCGCTGGTCGATTCGCCGGTCGAATCCGGTCCGATGCTCCGCGCGATCAACGACGCGGCGCGAATTTCCTCCACCGCTGACGCGCTGAGCGCAGTCACTGCTCCCTCGGGCGGCAGCACGGGCGGCGAACAGAAGTCCGGCAAGTCGCCGGTCGTGATGATCGGCGTCGTGGTCGCGGTGCTTGCCGCCGCCGCGGGCGGCTGGTTCTTCATGTCGAAGGGTTCAGGCGACGCTCCGGCCGCAGCCGACACGGCCGCGCCTGCTGCTTCCGCGGGCACTCCGGCGGCCGGCAAGGCTCCGTCGGCGGGCACCGCCGCTCCGGCCGCCTCGCTCGACGAAGTGCTCGAGAAAGCGCGCCTCGCCATGGACGAGCGCCGCTACATCGAGCCCGCCAGGAACAACGCTCTCGAACATTTCCGCACCGTACTGCAGCTCGATCCGACGAATGCCGAAGCCACCGAAGGCCTGAAGCGCCTCGGCGGACTGCTGATCGCGCGCGCCCGCACCGCGCTCGATGAGCGCCGCTTCGACAACGCGCTCGCCGAACTCGAAGCCGCGCGCAGCATCGATCCCAACGATCAGCGCCTCATCGAAGTGGACGCGCGTCTCGACTCTATGCGCGCCCAGACGGCGCTCGCGCAGATCCAGGCGACGCTCGCCGCGCAGAACTTCGAACGCGCGCAGGCGCTGCTCGAAGCCGCGCAGAAGGATGCGTTGCTGCCGCCGGCGCAGATCGCGCAGCTTTCCAAGGAGCTCGACAGCAAGCGCCGCCAGGTCACGGTCAGCCGCCACGTGGCGAGCGCCGAATCGCGCCTCGCCAATGGTCGCCTCGTGACGCCGAACGGCGAGTCCGCGAAAGATTCGATCCAGGCGCTTCGCGAAGCGGGCGCCTCGGCCGAAGTCATCACGCGCCTGAACAACGATCTGAACCAGCGGCTGCTTGCCGCTGCGCGTGACGCTGCCTCCAAGGGCGACCAGCAGGCCATGCAGGGCCATCTCGCCGCGGCGCGTGAAAACGGTGTGTCGGCCGCGGTCATCAACTCCGCGCAGCGTGACATGACCGCTGCCGCGCAGAAGCAGCAGCGCACGAACGAAGACATCGCGCGCTTCGCCAAGGCGGCCCAGGATCGCCTCGCGAGTGGCAACCTGATTCAGCCGGCGAACGATTCGGCGGTTTCGAACGCCGAGCGCCTGCGTCTCCTCGACGTGCGCCATCCCACGACCGTGCAGGTGGTGCGCGACGTGCGTACCCGCCTCATCAGCGAAGCCCGCGCTCGCCTGACCGCCGGCCGCCCGACCGATGCCTCCGCGCTGCTCGATGCGGCCGAGAGCCTCGGTGGCGACGCCGACCTTGCCGATTTGCGCGCTGCGGTCACGAGCGCCCAGCAGACGGTTGCCACCGCCGCTGCGGCCCCCAAACTACCGCCGCTCAAGATGGCGCGTCCGCCGCGCCCGAAATATCCGGCGTCCGCCAAGGGCGTGGAAGGTTGGGTGCGAGTCGAATTCTATGTAACGCCTGAAGGCCGCACGGAGCGCATCCGCGTGTTGTCGAGCGAGCCCGCGGGGCTGTTCGACGCGGCGGCCATTTCGGCGATGGAAGGTGCCCGGTTTGAGCAATTCGAGTCGACTGATTCGCGCCTCGCGGTTCAGCGCATCGTGTTCAAGCCGGAGTGATGGAGGGTGAAATCTGTGAAGAAAGACAAAGTAGCAGTCAAGAAATTTGCCACTCGCATGCAGGGCGCCCGCAACGTGTGGGTGGCGGTGGGCATCCTGGCTCTGGCGTTCCTGGTCGGCGTACTCGCGCCCGCCTGGTATTTCGCCGGCCGCCTGGTGGAGAACAACACCGCGGTCCGCACGATCGGCGAACTGCAGCAGCAGCCGTCGCGCATGCAGGCGGCACTCAACTCGATCCAGGACCGTCTGCGCGCGCGCGGATTCGTCCGTGACTCCATCGAGCAGTTGAAGCGCGCCACGGCGCAGTTCGAAGCGAGCACTTCGTCGCTCAAGTCGGGCGGCAGCGTGAGCATCGGCGGCTTCGGCAGCGACGACGACGTGCAAGCCACGATCACGGAGATGACGCAGGCCTGGAAGAAGTACCAGCCGGCGCTGGCGCCGGTCGCCAACTTCTCCTCGATTCCATATTCGGACAGCGAGCGTGAAGGCACGCAGCTCAACATGGATGGCCGCGAGCTCCAGCGCGCCGTCACCGAAGCGGTCAGCCAGGCTCGCGCCTACACCCCGGTGCTCGAGAAGAACCTCGCGCAGATCATTGCCGGGCTGCAAAGCTCATCCGATTCGCTGGCAACCGCGCTGCGTTCGGTGGTGCTCATCGGCGTAGGTCTCGCGGCCGCGCTGGCGGCGCTCGTCGGTTACCTGTCGCTGGCACGCGGTAAACAGGCCGCGGCAGCACTGGCCGCGCGCCAGCAGACGGAAGACATCCTGCGCACCGTGCGCGAAGGTCTGTTCCTGCTCGACGCCGACCTCAAGATTGGTGAGATTCACTCGGACGCGACCGGCTCGCTGTTCCAGCGCGAGTCCATCGCCGGCATCACTTTCGAAGACCTGTTGCGCAACCTCGTGTCCGCCAAGACGCTGGCCATCGCCACCAAGTTCGTCAAGGTGCTGTGGAGCGAGCGCACCAAGGAAAACCTGATCCGCTCGATCAACCCGCTCAACGAAGTGGAAGTGATCACCGGCGGCGACGGCAAGCAGGACAAGGGCGAGACCCGCTACCTCGAGTTCAACTTCCACCGCGTGCGTCGCGACGGCGCGATCACCCACGTGCTGGTGTCGGTGTCCGATGTGACCGCGCGTGTCGCACTGGCCGCGCAGTTGAAGGGCGCTCAGGACAACGCGCAGACGCAGATGGACGCGTTCCTCTCGATCCTGCACGTCGATCCGACGCAGCTCGGTTCGTTCCTCGACGACTCCGACGTGGCGTTCAAGATGATCAACGCCACGCTGCGCGACCCGGCGCGCGACAGCGCGTCGTTCCGCCGCAAGATCGACGGACTGTTCCGCCAGATTCACAGCATCAAGGGCGAGGCTTCGGCCATCGGCCTCGGCAGCATGGAAACCCGCGCGCACGCGCTCGAGAGCGATCTCGCGGCGCTGCGCGAGCGCACCGACCTGACGGGCGACGACTTCCTGCCGCTGCTCACGAAGTTCGACGACCTGGTGTCGCATTCGCAGTCGGTTCGCGAAATGGTCACCAAGCTTGCAAGCTTCCGCGACAGCTTCGCTCCGAAACAGGCGCCGGCCGCCGGCGGCGGAACCGTGCAGCCGTCCACCGGCGACACGACCACGCGCCAGGCGCTCACTGCCGACGCGGTGGCCGCCGAAGCGACCCTGCAGCGTTCGGCCCGCGAAGGCTTTGTCGCCTCCGCGCAGCAGCTGGCGGATCGCATCGCCAACGATCATGGCAAGAAGGTCGTGGTGACCTGCCGCGGCCATGACCAGGTGCCCGAGACCTATCGCCGCGCGGTCAAGGACGTGCTCATCCAGCTCATTCGCAATGCCGTGGTGCACGGTATCGAGACGCCGGCCGAGCGCGAGGCCGCCGGCAAGACGCCCGAAGGCCATATCCGCATCAATTTCGAGATGACCGAGTCGGGCCGCGCTTTCCGCATGCAGTGCGAAGACGACGGTCGCGGCCTCACGCCCGACAAGCTGCGCAGGACCGCGGTGACCAAGGGCATCATTTCGCAACACGACGCCGCTGCGCTGTCCGACCAGGAGGCCATGATGCTGGTCTTCCGTTCGGGCTTCTCGACCGCCACGGGTGTTACCCGCGATGCGGGCCGGGGCGTGGGCATGGACGTCATCGCGGAGATCGCGGCCCGCCTCGGCGGCCGTATCTCATTGAATTCCGAAGTCGGCAAGAACATGCGTCTGTCCTTGTCGTTCCCGGCCAGCACGAGTGCTGCCGGGGTCGTTGCTGCCTAGGGAGGAGAGTTTTAGAACATGAGTGCTGTGCCCAAACCGCGCCAACAGTTGCGCATGATGATCGTCGACGACTCGAACGTGATGCGGCGTCGCATCGAGCGTTCGCAGCAGAACGACCTGCTCGAGGTGGTCGGAACTGCCGTGAATGGCCTCGACGCGGTCACCAAGTTCAAGCAGCTGCTGCCCGATGTCATGACCCTCGACCTGACCATGCCCGAGATGGACGGCATCGAGTGCGTTGAGCACGTAATCAAAATCAAGCCTGATGTGCTTATACTCGTGGTGTCGGCGCTCGCCGATAAGGCCACGGCAGTGGAAGCCATCGAGAAGGGCGCCAACGGGTTCCTGTGTAAGCCGTTCACGGACGACCAGCTCAATGAAGCTCTCGCCGAGTTGATTGGGGAGTAAGAGAAATGTTGGACGCTGAAGAAGTTCGAACCTTCGTGCAGGGCACAGTGCACTTCTTCGAGACCGCGACGGGTCATCCCGCTACGGTGGGCTCGCCTTATCTGTGCATCGACAAGTCGGCCGTGGTCCAGGACTACGCCGGCGTCATCGGCATTTCCGGCAACCGGGAAGGCAAGGTCTATTTCACCGCGCCGCGCGGCATGTTGTCGGTCATGTTGATGTGCATGAACGAAACGGACACCGGCGAGCAGAACGTGCGCGACCTGGTGGGTGAAGTCGCCAACACCATTTCGGGCAATGCGCGCCGGGATTTCGGCCGCAACTTCGTCATCAGCACGCCGACCATCTGCGATCGCAACAATGCCGCCACGGCAGCCGCCACCACCGGCCGCTCGTTCGTCATTCCGATCAACTGGCGCAGCTATGCGGCCAATGTCGTAGTTTGCCTCCAGTAGCTAGTTCGACTCTGACAATTTGACGGACGCCGGCGCTTCGCCGGCGTTTTCCGTTGTGGCGCGCAGCGCCTGACTATCTGTTGCGCGGGCGCTCGCCCACGGCCACCTCGGTCTCGAAGGGCGCGGTTCCGCGTATTCCCGTGACCTTGATCTTCCTGCCCGGACTCACGTTGGCGATGCGCGTCAGCGTGTCCTGCGCGCTCGAGACCTTCTCGCCGTTCACGGTGAGGATGATGTCGCGCGGCTCCATGCCCACGGCGGCGGCGGGACTGCCCACGTAGAGTTTCGCGACCACGACGCCCGGCTGCGCCAGGTTGAAACGCCGCGCGTCGATCTGGTCGATGTCGGCCGGAACGATCCCGATCCAGCCGCGCACCACGCGGCCCTTGGTGAGGATTTCGGACATCACGCCGCGCACCAGGTTGACGGGAATCGCGAAGCCGATGCCTTCGACTCCGAGGTTCTTGGCCAGCACGGCGGTGTTGATGCCGATGAGCTCGCCTTCGGCGTTTATCAGCGCGCCCCCCGAATTGCCCACGTTGATGGGCGCGTCGGTCTGGATGAAATTCTCGAACGTGGCCACGCCTAACTGGCCGCGCCCGGTGGCGCTCACGATGCCCTGCGTGACGGTCTGCGACAGGCCCACGGGATTGCCGATGGCGAGCACGATGTCACCGACGCGCAGGCGGTCCGAATGACCCATCGGCATCACGGGAACATTGGTCTTGAGATCGAGCTGCAGCACCGCGAGGTCCGTGTCCGGGTCGCGGCCGACTATTTTTGCATCGGCGACGCGGCCGTCGGCCAGCTGGGCGCGGATCAAGTCGGCCGTGGCGATCACGTGGTGGTTGGTGATCACGTGGGCGGCGCGATCGACGATCACGCCGGATCCCAGGCTCTGCTCCAGCCGCTGCCGGTAGCGAGGGCGGGCGTCACCAAACAACTCTTCGATGGCGTTCGGCTGAATGCGTTCGGTGACGAGCCTGGCCGTATAGATGTTGACCACGGCCGGCGCCGCTCGCTGGACCGCTTCGGCGTACGAGTTGGTGGCGCGCGGCGTTTCCGGCACCGGTGTCTGTACTACGGGCAACGTGGGCGCGGCAGCCGCGGGAACGGGCGCGGGCACGGGTTGCGGCGTCGCCGGGGGTGCCGGCGAGCGCCTTGCAATGAGCTCGGGCCGCACCATCACTGCGATGAACGCGGCCGCAAGTCCAACGATTGCGGAGATCGAAATGAAAGTCAGAAATCGCAACAGGGGTCGTGTCGACATGAGCCGGATAATCCTCATCGGCGGGCGGTCTTAGCGTTGATCCGCATGTGTATAATGCGCCGCCTCCCGGGGTCTCGCAGCGGCGCATTTTGCGGTCGCCCGCGCCGGGGCGATTTTCGATCCTGAGGTCAAGAATGAGCGATCACGCGGCCGACGATACCGTCCCCGAAGTCGACGAGAGTCGGCGCAAGTTTCTGATAGCTGCCACCGCCGGTACCGGCGCGGTCGGCGCGGTGCTTACAGCGGTGCCTTTCCTGGCGTCGTGGAAGCCTTCGGAGAGCGCCCGCGCAGCGGGTCTGCCCACCGAGGTCGATCTTTCGAAGATCGAGCCCGGCCAGATGGCAACCTTTTTCTGGCGCAAGCAGCAGATCTACGTGGTCAAGCGCACGCCTGAAATGCTGGCGTCGCTGGGCAAACTCGAGGCCGAGCTCAAGGACCCGAAATCGGAGAAGTCCGAACAGCCCGAATATGCCAGGAACGATGCGCGGGCCATCAAGCCCGAAGTGCTCGTGCTCATCGGCACCTGCACACATCTCGGCTGCCTGCCGAAGACGCGCTTCACGCCGGGCGATGCCTCGGTCATGGCCAACTGGCCTGGCGGATTCTTCTGCCCCTGCCATGGGTCCAAGTTCGATCTCGCGGGCCGCGTGTTCGAAGGCTCACCGGCCTCGGTGAATCTCAAGATTCCGCCATACAGCTTCGAAGGCGACAGCAAACTCGTCATCGGCGTCGATGCGGCTGCGAAAGGGGTGGCCTGATGTCCGCCAACATGGACGCCAATCCGGACTCCAAACTGGACAAGAGCAGCGGGTTCCGCGCCTGGCTCAACAAGCGCCTGCCGGTCGATCAATTCGTGGCCGACCAGCTCACGGGCTATTACGCGCCCAAGAACTTCAACATCTGGTACTTCTTCGGTTCGCTGGCGTTGCTGGTGTTCGTCATGCAGATCGTGACGGGCATCTTCATCACCATGCACTTCAAGGCGGGCGAGTCGAGCGCGTTCGATTCCGTCGAATACCTGCGCCGCGAAGTGCCATATGGCTGGCTGCTGCAGTACATGCATGCCGTCGGCGCGTCGTTCTTCTTCATCGTCGTGTACCTGCACATGGCGCGCGCGTTCCTCTACGGCAGCTACAAGGGTCCGCGCGAGGTTCTGTGGGTCATCGGCATGCTCATCTACCTCGCGCTGATGGCCGAGGCGTTCATGGGCTACGTGCTGCCTTACGGCAACATGTCGTACTGGGGCGCGCAGGTCATCATCAATCTGTTCGGCACCATCCCGGCCGTCGGCCCGGATCTCGTGGAATGGATTCGCGGTGACTACGGCATCGGCGATGCAACGCTGACGCGGTTCTTCTCGCTGCACGTCATCGCGCTGCCCTTCGTCATCGCGCTGCTCATCCTGCTGCACCTGGTCGCGTTGCGCCAGGTCGGGTCCAACAATCCGGATGGCATCGAGATCAAGGAAAACCTGGGCGCCGATGGCAGGCCCAAGGATGGCATCCCGTTCCATCCTTATTACACGCTCAAGGACATCGTCGGCGTCGGCCTGTTCCTGACCGCGTTCGCCATCGTGGTGTTCTTCGTGCCGACGTTCGGCGGGCTCTTCATGGAAGCGCCGAACTTCGAGCCGGCGAATCCCTCGTCGACGCCCGAGCACATAGCCCCGGTGTGGTACTTCACGCCTTACTACGCAATCCTGCGCGCGGTTCCGGATCAGAAACTCGGCGCGTTGCTCATGGCGCTGTCAGTGGCGGCATTCCTGTTCCTGCCGTGGCTCGACCGTGCGAAGAACAAGTCGATCCGCTACCGCGGCATCGCCTCGAAGATCCTGCTCGGCACTTTCTTCGTCACGTTCCTCATGCTCATGTGGCTGGGTCTCAAGCCCGCCGACGGCATCTACGTGCTGCTCGCCCGCATCTTCACGGTGTTGTACTTCGCGTTCTTCATCCTGCTGCCGTTCGTGTCCAAGGCCGACGGCAACGGTCCGGTTCCCGATCGAGTGACTTACCATGCCCATTAAGTTTGCAGGCGTCGTCGGCGGTCTCGCGCTGTTGTTAGGCGCTGGCGCGGTTTCAGCGAATGAAGGCGGGCATGCCGGCTGGCAGCGCGCGGCGGACAACGAAATCGCCAACCGGCCGTCGTTGCAGCGTGGCGCACGCCACTTCATGGATTACTGCTCGGGCTGTCATTCGCTCAAGTACATGCGTTACTCGCGCGTCGCGGAAGACCTCAAGATTCCCGATAATTTTCGCGACACGTACCTGGTGAGGCCGGGCGAAAAATTCTCCGACTACATCAAGGCCTCGATGCCGGCCGCCGATGCCCAGGAATGGTTCGGCAAGCCGCCGCCAGACCTGTCGCTGGTCGCGCGTTCGCGCGGGTCGGATTGGGTGTTCAACTTCCTGACCACCTTCTATGCGGATTCGGCGAGCCGCCAGACGGGCGTGAACAACCTGCAGTTGCCGGGCACGGCGATGCCGCATGTGCTCGCAAGCGTCCAGGGTGTGCAGCAAGCGGTGTGGAACGCGGTCGAGCACAAGGGTGAAGACGGCAAGGCTGTCGTCACCCCCGAATTCAAGGAGTTTGCGCCAGGCGTGGTCGGCAGCCTGACCCCGGCGCAATACGACGAGTTCGCGCGCGACATCGTGAACTTCCTTCAATACGTCAGCGATCCTTCGCAGGTCGAACGCCAGAGCATCGGCATCTGGGTAGTGTTATTCCTTCTCATGTTCACGGGCATCGCGTACATGTTGAAGAAGGAATACTGGAAGGACGTCCGCTGAGCGGCCTCATTGTCATCGGGGAGTTTCAACTCGCCGTAGTGCGCGGAGGGCGGATTGTCTAATCGGCGTGCAACGATGACGCTGTTTTCGGCGCCCGATGATTTGTGGAGTCATCGCACGCGCATCGTGATTGCCGAAAAGGCGATCGAGATCGAAATCGTGGACGTGGCGCCCGGGAAATATCCCGAGGACCTGCTCGATCTCAACCCGTACCACACGACGCCGACGCTGATCGACCGCGACCTCGTGCTCTACGACTCGCGCGTCATCATGGAATACCTCGACGAACGTTTTCCGCATCCGCCGTTGATGCCGGTCGATCCGGTGTCGCGTGCGCGTGCGCGGCTGGCGCTCTACCAGATCGAACATGACTGGTATGACCTGGCCCGCAAGATGGACGCACCCGGGTCCAAGGACCTGGCGCAGCTGCGCAAAGTGCTGCGCGACAACGTGCTCGGCAGTGCCGACCTCTTCAAGCTCAAGCCATATTTCCTGTCGGACGAGTTTTCGATGGTGGACGCGACCATCGCGCCCATCCTGTGGCGCCTGCCGCGCTACGAAATCGATCTGCCGCCGCAGGCCCAGCCCATCCTCAAGTACGCCAGCACCATCTTTTCGCGTCCGGCGTTTCGCGCCAGCCTGTCGGAAAGCGAGCGGGAGATGCGGCTCGCATGAACGATCGAGTGCGCAATTCCAAGCGCCCATATCTGATTCGCGCCATGCACGGCTGGATGATGGATAACGGCGAGACTCCCCACGTCATCGTCGATGCGGAGAAACCGGGAGTGGAAGTGCCGCGCGCCTACGTCAAGGACGGCAAGGTGGTGCTCAACCTGTCCTCCACGGCCACGCAGCGGCTGGTCATGGGCAACGACTGGATCGAATTCGAAGCGCGCTTCGCGGGCGTGGTGCATCACGTGCGCATTCCCGTGAGCACCGTGCTGGGAATCTACGCGCGGGAAACCGGCGAGGGCATGGTGTTTTCCGAGCAGGACCTGGGGCCCGAGCCGCCGACCAAGCCGGTTCCGCCCGAAGACGGCAGCCGGCGCCCGCAACTCAAGGTCGTCAAGTAGTTAGCAACGGTCGTCGCCGCGCCTACTAACGTGGTGCGGCGAGCTTGGCCAGCGCCGACTGATACGCCGGCGCCGCCTCGCGAAAATCGGAGATCGTGGTGCCGAGATCGCGCGCCAGCCCGTCGGCGATGCCATAAATCCAGCCGTGCACGTGCAGCTCCTGGCCGCGCTCCCAGGCATCGCGCGCAATGCTGGTCTGGCAGACGTTCTGCACCTGCTCGATGACGTTCAGCTCGCAGAGCCGGTCGGACGCCATGATCTCGCTGTTGCAGGACTTGAGGCTGTGCTGGTGTTTTTCGTGTACGTCCTGCACGTGGCGCAGCCAGTTGTCGGCGAGACCGACCCGCGCCCGGCGCATCGCCGCCTGCACGCCGCTGCAGCCGTAATGCCCCACGACGATGATGTGTTTGACCTTGAGGATGTCGACGGCGAACTGCATGACCGACAGGCAGTTCAGGTCCGTGTGCACCACCATGTTGGCGATGTTGCGATGGACGAAGACGTCGCCCGGAAGCAGGCCGACGATCTGGTTGGCCGGCACGCGACTGTCGGCACAGCCTATCCACAGATAGTTGGGCGATTGCTGGCGGGAAAGCTTGGCGAAGAATTCGGGATCCTGGCGGAGGATGCCTGCGGCCCATTCGCGATTGTTCTTGAACAGCTCGTCGAGCGTTTTCATGTGGGCGCGACCTTAAACGTCCCCATCGGTTTTGGCAAAAGGGCCGAGGTGCGGCCCCTTTTGCTAGGAAACGGGGAGTGTCCCCATCAGGCATGGAAAGCGTGCTTGAGCCATTCGATCTGTCCGTTGCGAATGACGATGACGTCGAACCTCACGCGGCAGTGGCGCAGCTCCGGGCGACGCTGCAGGAACAGCGCCGTGGTTGCGGCGATGCGCCGCTGTTTGCCGCGGCTGACGCTGGCGGCGGCACCGCCGAATCGGTCGCTGGCGCGTGTACGCACTTCCGCGACCACGAGCAGCTCGCCGGCGCGCGCCACCACGTCGATCTCACCCACGCGCCGCAGAAAATTGCGCGCAACGATGGTGAACCCCTGCGACTCGAGGAAAACAGCCGCACTGTTCTCGGCCAGCGTCCCGGTCTGACGGCGATCCATGCCGACGCGTTGTTAGGGAGGCGTTGCTGCAGCGCTGTCGACGCGATCGAGCGGTGTCGGCACGCCGTTCTTGATGCGCGCCCACTCGAGCTCGCGGCGTACGCGGCCCTGTGCATCGACTGACAGCGTGCCGGTGAGCCCCTGCGGATTCACGCTGGCGCCGCGTTGCAGTGACGTGGCGATGCGGAATGCGTCGTAGCCGAACGCGAACAACCGGCCGCGGCGGCTCGTGGATTCGCCGAAAGCCTGGCGCGCGGCTTCGCGCACCTGGCCCGACAAACCTTCGTCGCCCAGCATCCACGGCATGTCCGGGAACATCATGCCGTCGATTTCCTGATTGGCGGTTGGGTGTGGTTCATAGGCATCGCCCAGCGTGTAGGTGGGAATGTCGCCGGCGAGATGAAACCGCAGCTGCGGCCGAAGCTGGCGCGCCGCGCCTGGCTGGCTGGGCGCGAAGATGAACTGGATGTCGGGACGGCGCCGCGGTTCGAACTCGAGCTTCTGGCCGATGGCAGCCTGGATGCGCTGGTGGCGCATGCGGCTGTCGTCCGTGCGCAGCACCTGCGTGATGCTGTCGCTGAAGTCGCTGCGCGATGTCGCGCCGAAGCTGGCCTGGCCGAGCAGGAAACCCCCGGCCGCACGCAGCTCTTCGTCGAATGCCGTTGCGACACGTGTTCCCCAATCGCCCTCGGGCGTCAGCAAGACGCCGCGACGGCGACCGCTGGCGCCGATGTAGCGAGCGACCGCGCGCGCATCGTCTTCCGGCGACAGCGCGAACTGGTAGAACCGCTGCGGCGTCGGCCGGTCGGCCGGCAGGAAGTTGAGCGCCAGCAGTGGCGCGCGGGTAGCCAGGAAGTCGCCCGCGGCGACGACTTCTTCGCGCGTCAGCGGGCCGACGATGAATTCGGCGCCCGCCGCGGCGGCCTGCCCGATGGTGTCGGCGATCGACGTGACGGCGGTGTCGTATACCCGCAAGCGCGGCCGGGACGCGGCTGGCAGCTCGTAATACGCGGTCATGAAACCGTCGCGGATCTGTGCCGCGGCCGCGGGCAATGGCGCGCGCCCGGTCAGCGGCAGCATGAGCGCGACGTGGGGCGCCGCCGCGAGACTGGCGGGAGGCCCTTCGATTCCGATGCCCGGTTCGTCCGCGAGCGCGGCAAGCGCGGGATGTGACGGGTAACGCGCGCGGAACGCCGCCAGCCGCGTCGCGCCGCGCGTGGGATTGAGCGCGTTCTCGTTGGCAACAGACGCGGCTTCGAGCCAGCCACGCACGGTCGCGTCGCTGCCGGGTGGCGGCGCGAGCGAGACGCCGCGGGCGGCCGCCGCGCGTAACTGGGCTAACAACTCCGAGCGTGCGATGCGCGTGTCGCCTGGCGCGATGAAGCGCTCGCGCGCGAGCTCGGAGCGGATGCCATCGAGCACGTGGCCGGTGGCGATGGCGACCTGCTGGCGCGTTTCGTAGTAGCGCGCCGCCGCCGGCGGCGCCGTGGGAGTTTGCATGCCGCTGACCTGCCGCCAGGCTTCGTCGCCTCGACCCTGGGCCACCAGCGACTGGATGCGCAACAGGCTCTGTTCGAGCGTCTGTTGTTGCGTGAGGCCGCCGGGCGGCAGCTGCGCGAGTACGCGATCAGCGTCGGCAGCGCGCCCCGCGGCAAGCCAGGCGCGCGCAGCCCGCAGCCGAAATTCCGCACTGTCGCTGCCGGTGGTCTCGGACGCCAGCCGCTCGTAGAGAGCAGCGGCGGCCGCGTGGTCGCCGGCGCGAGCAAGTTCTTCGGCGCGATCGACGTTTGGTGGGCCGCCACGGCGGGGCGTGGCCGGACAACCCGCGAGCACCGCGGCCAGCGCGACGACGACCAAACATGCAAATGGCCTTACCAGAGCTTTCTTAGGCGTCATACGTCGAATAGCCTTCACGGGTGCCTGCGCATCCTGGCGCGGTGGAGAATTATAGTGGCAGCGAACTTGGGGCGTCTTGCGGTGATCTCGACGCCCATCGGCAATCTGGGCGACCTTTCGCCGCGCGCGCGCGAAGAACTCGCCGCCGCGGAGCTGGTCGCGGCGGAAGACACGCGCAGGACAGGGCAATTGCTGACAACACTGGGGTTATCGCGTCCGCTGGTGTCGCTGCATGAACACAACGAGCGCGAACGAATCGACGAGCTGCTGGAAAAGTTGCGCGCCGGCACACGCATTGCGCTGGTGAGCGATGCAGGGACGCCGCTGCTGTCCGACCCTGGTTTCGAGCTGGTGCGGCGTGTGGCGCAGGAGGGCATGAGCGTGGTGGCGGTGCCGGGGCCTTCGGCCATTACCGCTGCGCTCAGCATTGCCGGCCTGCCCACGGAAAGATTTTCCTTCGAAGGATTTTTGCCGGCGCGACTCGGCGAGCGGCGCACCCGCGTGGCCGAACTGGCAGGTGAAGCGCGCACGCTGGTTTTTTTCGAAGCGCCGCATCGCATTGCCGAATCGCTGGAAGACATGGCTGCGGGTTTCGGTTCAGCGCGCCGCGCCGCCGTGGCTCGCGAACTCACCAAGGTTTTCGAAACGGTTTATCGCGGAACGCTGGCCGAGTTGGCCGCGCAGGCGCGCAGCGACGCCAACTTCACGCGCGGCGAGATCACGGTGGTGGTGGAGGGGGCGCCGCGCGTTGCCGAGGACGCCGCGCCGCGTGCCCAACTGGACGCCACGCTGACGGTATTGCTGAGCGAACTGGCGCCGAGCAAGGCGGCAGCGCTCGCCGCGCGGCTCACCGGTGCGAAGCGCAACGACGCGTATGCGCGCGCGCTCGAACTGGCGAAGGTCGCCGACCGCTGAAAAACACCGCGAACTATTAGCTTGAGCGCGTGATGACATGCCGCTATGGTGCGCCCCGGAGTCGGCCGGACGGTCGCTGCATTTCTCGCGAAATGTGGAGGAAAGTCCGGGCTCCTGTGGACGAGGTGCCAGGTAACGCCTGGGCGGCGTGAGCCGACGGAAAGTGCAACAGAAAGCAAACCGCCGAAGCGCCAGCAATGGCGCTGGTAAGGGTGAAACGGTGCGGTAAGAGCGCACCGCGCCGGTGGCAACACCTGGTGGCATGGCAAACCCCACCTGGAGCAAGGCCAAATAGGAAAGTCGCCACGCAAGTGGCAGCGGGTGTCCCCCCGTGCTTTCGGGTAGGCCGCTTGAGGTCGCCGGTGACGGCGATCCCAGATGAATGACTGTTCTCGACAGAACCCGGCTTACAGGCTGACTCCATTTTCTTTTGTTCAATCGCGAATTCGACTTCATTGAACCAGCAACGATTCAATAGGCTCTGAATCCTCGCTTTCGGTGGGTCACGAGTTCTCGCTTGGCGCGTCGTGGATCGAAGGCAGCGGCGGCTCTTAGCTCGACGCCTGCAGATCCCCCCACTCGCTGACGCACGAGCCCGCCATGCCGTCATGACCCCAGTCGACTATCCGCAGGCCTGGCTCGCCGCTCCGCCGTTCATACAGGGTCTGCGGTCCTTATCCACTGTATGAACAAGCGATGACAACCTACTGATCGGTAAGAGCACATCTCATGCATTCTGGCGCCGCTGCAGGTGAAATCCGGCGTAAGTGGCTGTCGCCACGGGAAAAATTCGTAACTATTTCTTGACCGCGCCCATTGCCATTCCTATAGTGGCGGCAAGTGGGAAAAAGTGGGGAGAAATGGGCCTAACTAGCCTGTCCATCCATGTTTCGCGGTGCAGCAAAAGTGACCCTGGACGACAAGGGCCGGATGGTTCTTCCCACCCGGTACCGCGAGCACGCGCTCGAAAGAAGCCAGGGAAAACTGGTTGTCACGGTCGACCGGGATCAATGCCTCCTCCTTTACCCCTTGCCCGATTGGGAACAGATCGAGCGGAAGCTGATGAGCCTGCCTTCTCTGCATGCGCAGGCGCGTCGGCTGCAACGGCTCATGGTGGGTCACGCCACCGAACTGGATCTCGACGGGCATGGACGACTGTTGCTGCCGCCGGAGTTGCGCGAGTTCGCGCTGCTCGAGCGGCGGGGAATGCTGATCGGTCAGGGCAATCGCTGCGAGTTGTGGGACGAGGCGCGCTGGAACGAGCGCCGCGCCCTGTGGCTGGCCAACGAAGCTGCCGAGACCGGCCTGCCGGCGGAGCTCGACTCCCTCACTCTGTGAGTAGTTAGGTCCCGCGGGGTTGATTGTTTTTAGGTGGGATGCCGGGCGCGAAGCGGACGGCATCCATGGCAACGGCGCTGATAAAACGGGGGCGGACTGACAGCCGCTTGAACAGGAGTGAGTGTTTGGACGCACATGTTCCGGTGCTTGCACGGGAAGCGTTCGAAGCACTCGCGGTGCAGGCGGACGGCCTATACATAGATGCGACGTTCGGGCGCGGCGGTCACACGGCACTCATCCTCGGGGCACTCGGTCCCGAAGGGCGCGTGCTCGCGTTCGACCGCGACCCGGCGGCCATCGAGGCCGGCCACCGCCGTTTTCCCGACGAAGTGCGGCTTGCGCTCGTCGGCGCGCCGTTTGCCGATATCGCCGCGCGCGTGCCGGAGCTCGCTTCGGACCGGCCCGTGCGCGGCATCTTGTTCGACCTCGGCGTCTCGTCGCCGCAGCTCGACGACCCCGCACGTGGTTTCAGCTTCCGGGCGGACGGCCCGCTCGACATGCGCATGGACCCGACGAGCGGCGAACCGGTTTCCGCATGGCTCGCGCGAGCGGGCGAGCCTGAGATTCGCGAGGTGATCGCGAAACTCGGGGAAGAGCGTTTCGCGCGGCGCATCGCCGCCGACATCGTGGCAGCGCGCTCCCAGCAACCACTGACCCGCACGCGGGAACTGGCCGAGCTGGTCGCGCGCTCGGTACGCACGCGCGAGCCCGGCAAGAACCCGGCGACGCGCACGTTCCAGGCGCTGCGCATGCACATCAACGACGAGCTCGGGCAGATTCGCCGCGCGCTCGGCGCTTCGCTCGAGCTGCTGGCCGTGGGCGGCCGGCTCGCGGTGATCAGCTTTCATTCGCTGGAAGACCGCCTGGTCAAGCAATTCATCCAGGCGCATTCCACGGTCGACCCGGTTTTCGCCGGGCTGCCGATGATTCCGGACTCCGCGCAGCCGCGGCTGCGCCGTATCGGCAACAAGCAGCGCGCCGGCGAGAGCGAGCTCGCCGCCAATCCGCGCAGCCGCTCGAGCGTGCTGCGCGTCGCCGAAAAGGTGCGCTAGGTGGCGGCACCTTCCAGCAAGATACTGATCTTCGCGATCCCGCTGCTGTGGCTGGCCGCGCTCGCCTCGGCCGCCGGGGCTATCTACTCGAAGCACCGTGCGCGCGAGCTGTTCGTCGAGCTCGAGCGGCTGAACGTCAAGCGCGACAACCTCGAGATCGAGTGGGGCCAGCTGCAGCTCGAGCAGAGCGCGTGGTCCACGCACGCTTTCGTCGAGAACGTCGCCGGCACCAGGCTCAAGATGGGCATGCCGCCTCCGAAGGACATCGAGCTGGTGGCGCCGTGAAAGCCACTTCCATGAAAATCTGGTCGGGCAAACGACGCGAGCCGCGCGGGCGCGGCAGCGGCGAAAGCGGCGCGGGCACGGCCCGCGACGATCCGCGCAGTTTTCGCTGGCGCGCGAATTTCGTGCTCGGTCTGCTGGTGTGCTGCGCGTTCGGTCTCGCGTGGCGCGCGGTGGAGCTGCAGCTCAAGGATCACAAGTTCCTGGCCGGCCAGGGTGATGCACGCTTCTCGCGTGTTGCCGAGATCACGGCGACTCGCGGCACCATCACCGATCGCTACGGCGAGCCGCTCGCGGTCTCGACGCCCGTCGACTCGGTGTGGGTGAACCCGAAGGAGCTCGCGGTCGCCAGCGATCAGCTGCCGCGGCTCGCCAAGGCGCTCAAGCGCGACAAGAACGAGCTGGCGCGGCGCGTCACGTCGAATCTCGATCGCGAGTTCCTGTACCTCGCGCGGCACATGCAGCCCTCCGAGGCGCAAAAGATCCGGTTGCTCGAGATCCCGGGCGTGTACCTGATGCGCGAGTACCGCCGCTACTACCCGGCCGGGGAAGTCGCCGGCCACATCATCGGTTTCACCAGCATCGACGATGAGGGCCAGGAAGGTCTCGAGCTCGCGTTCGATCACTGGCTGGCGGGCGAAGACGGCGCCAAGCGGGTCATCCAGGACCGCTACGGCAAGATCGTGCAAAACGTCGAAGAGATCCGCGCGATGCGCGCCGGGCGCAATCTCGTGCTGTCGATCGACCTGCGCATCCAGTACCTCGCGTATCGCGAGCTGAAGGCCGCGATCCGCGACCAGCGCGCCAAGTCCGGCTCGGTCATCGTGCTCGACGTCGCGACCGGCGAAGTGCTCGCCATGGTCAACCAGCCCGCCTACAACCCGAACGATCGCGACCAGATCAAGGCCAAGACATATCGCAACCGCGCCGTCACCGACATCGTCGAGCCGGGCTCGTCGATCAAGCCGTTCGTGGTCGCGGCGGGGCTGGCGTCCGGAAGGTTCAACGACCGCAGCGTCATCGACACCAACCCCGGGTACGTCAAGGTCGGCGCCAAACTACTCGAGGATCCGCACAACCTCGGCGCGGTGGGGCTTGCCACCATTCTCGCGAAGAGCTCCAACGTCGGCATGACCAAGGTCGCGCTGTCGCTCGAGCCCGCGCAGATGTACGGCACGCTGACCGCGCTCGGCTTCGGCCAGGTGACCACGAGCGGTTATCCCGGGGAATCGGCCGGGCTGCTGCCTCACTACTCGCACTGGCGGCCGGTGGGAATCTCCTCGATGTCGCGTGGCTACGGGCTGTCGATCACGCCCCTGCAGCTCGCGCATGCGTACTCCACCGTGGCCGCTCTCGGCGTGTCGCGGCCGATTTCGTTCCTGCGCGTCGAGACACCGCCGGCGGGAGAGCCGGCGCTCGATCCGGCCGTGTCTCGCATGCTGATCCACATGCTGGAGGCGGTGGTGGCGCCCGAAGGCGGCGGCAAGCTGGCTGCAATCCCCGGTTACACGGTTGCCGGCAAGACCGGTACCGCATGGAAAGCCACCGCCGGCGGATACGCCACGGATCGCTACCTCGCGGTGTTCGGCGGCATCGCGCCGGCCCGCGATCCGCGCCTCGCGGCCGTGGTGATCATCGATGAGCCGGGCGCCGGCAAATATTACGGTGGCGATGTGGCCGCGCCGGTGTTCTCGGGCGTGGTCGGCGGCGCGCTGCGCCTGCTCGCCGTGCCGCCCGATGCGCCGGTCGGCGACGGCGACGAGCCCGCCCGCCAGGTGGCCATCCGATGAACGCATCCCCGGCTCCGCAGAGTCTCGCGAGGTTGCTGGACGGAATAGCCGCGTTGCCGCGCGACGTCACCGTCACCGACCTCACGCAGGACGGGCGCGCGGCCGTGCCCGGCGGTGCTTTCCTGGCCGTTCACGGCAGCGTCGAGCACGGACTCAGGTACGCGCCGCAGGCCGTCGCCAACGGCGCGCGCGCGGTGTTGTGGGAGCCGGCGCCGGTCGCCGTGGTTCCGGATCTGCCATCGGAGATCCTGGTCGCGCCGGTGCCGCGCCTGCGCGAGCACGCGAGCGCGATCGCCGACCGCTTCTTCGGCGCGCCTTCGGCCCGCCTGGCCGTCGCCGGCGTCACCGGCACCAACGGCAAGACCACCTGCGCCTATCTACTCGCACAGGCGCTGGAAGGCTGTGGCCGCACGGCCGCCTACATGGGCACGATCGGCACGGGCCGCCCGGGCAGCCTCGAAGCGAGCGGGCTCACCACCGGCGACGCCATCACCGTGCAGCGCACGCTCGCCAACCTGCGCGCCGGCGGCGCGCAAAACGTGGCGATGGAAGTCTCCTCGCACGCGCTCGACCAGGCGCGCGTGGGCGCGGTGCGATTCCGCACCGCGGCGTTCACCAACCTCACGCGCGACCATCTCGACTATCACGGCACCATGGAGCGTTACGGCGCCGCCAAGGCGCGATTGTTCATGCGTGAAGACCTGGTTTCGCGCGTCATCAATGTCGACGACGCCTTCGGCCGGCAGCTCGCCATCGATCCACGCGGCCGCGGCCGCGTCATCGTCACCAGCCGGGGCCACCAGTCGCACACGCGGGCGGCAGCGGGTTTCGTGCGCGCCATGCACGTCACGTTGTCGGTGCGCGGCATCGAGCTCGAGTTCGATTCGAGCTGGGGCACCGGCGGACTCGTCTGCCCGCTGGTCGGCGACTTCAACGTCGACAACCTGCTGACGGTCATCGCGGTCCTGCTCGACTGGGATCTTCCGCTCGAGCAGATCCTCGAAAGCCTCGCGCGCGTTCGCGCCGCGCCTGGCCGCATGGAAACTTTCGGCGGCACGCGGGCGCCGCTCGCGGTGGTCGACTACGCACACACGCCCGATGCGCTGCGCAAGGCGCTGGCGGCCGCGCGTGCGCACTGCACCGGCCGGCTCGTCGTGGTCTTCGGTTGCGGTGGCGATCGCGACACCGGCAAGCGCCCGATCATGGGAACCATCGCGGCCGAGCTCGCCGACGACATCGTGATCACCGACGACAATCCGCGCACCGAATCGCCGCAGGGCATCGCCGCCGACATCGCGCGGGGAATTCCCGCGGGCAAGCCGTATCGCATAGAGCTCGATCGGGCGCGCGCGATTCGCGAGGCGCTCGACGATGCGCGCGCCGACGACGTCGTGCTGATCGCCGGCAAGGGTCACGAGGACTACCAGATCTACGGCAGCGAGCGCCGTCCGTTCAGCGACCAGAAAGTGGTCGCGGAAGCGCTGGCGGCGCGAACCGGCGGTGCGCCATGAACCGCACGCTGGCCGAATTCGCGCAATCCTGCGGTGGCAGACTCGACGGCGCCGATCGTGGCTACACCGGCGTGTCCAGCGATACGCGCACGCTGCAAGCCGGCGAGTTGTTCGTCGCATTACGCGGACCGCGCTTCAACGCCAACGATTTCGTCGCCGCCGCCGCCAGCGCCGGCGCCGCCGGCGCCGTGGTCGACACCAGGGTTTCCTCGGCCCTCGCGCAGATCGTGGTGTCCGACACCCAGGCTGCGCTCAGCAATTCCGCGGCCGCGTGGCGCGCGCAGTTCTCGATGCCCGTCGTCGGCGTGGCCGGCAGCAATGGCAAGACAACGGTCAAAGCAATGACCGCGGCCATTCTCGAGCGCGTGGGCCCGACGCTCGCCACGCGCGGCAATCTCAACAACCACATCGGCGTGCCGCTCACGCTGCATCGCCTCGACGCGGCGCAGCGTTTTGCCGTCGTCGAGATCGGCGCGAATCACGCCGGCGAAGTGGCAGAGCTGGTGAAGCTCGCGCGCCCGACCGTCGGGCTCATCACGAATGCGGGCGCCGAGCATCTCGAGGGCTTCGGCAGTCTCGAAGGCGTGGCGCACGCCGAGGGTGAAATGGTCGCGGGCCTGGATTCGACGGCCACCGCGGTGATCAACGCCGACGACGAATTCGCCTCGCTGTGGCGCGGCATGGCGCGGGGCAATCTGTCCACTTTCGGTATTGCGAACGCGGCGGATTTTTCCGCCGCCGACATCCACACGGCCATCGACAGCGGCGGCTTCGTCACGCGTTTCGAGCTGCGCGCGCCCGCCGGCGTCATGCCCATCGAACTGCACCTCGCGGGGCGGCACAACGTGCTGAACGCGCTGTGCGCGAGCGCCGCGGCCACAGCCGCCGGCGCGTCGCTCGACGAGGTACGCCTGGGCCTTGCCACAATGCGCCCGGTTCCTGGCCGATTGCAGTTCAAAACCGCGCCGAGTGGTGCCTGGATCGTCGACGACTCTTACAACGCCAATCCCAGTTCGATGAAGGCGGGGATCGAGGTGCTGGCGAGCGTGGATGCGCGGCGCTGGCTGGTCATGGGCGACATGGGCGAGCTCGGCGATTTCGCCGATGCCAGCCACCGGGAGATCGGCCGATTCGCGCGCGACAATCGAATTGACCGCCTGTTCGCCACCGGCAAGCTCTCGGCTCTGGCGGTCGAAGCCTTCGGTGCGGGCGCGGAATGGTTCGCCGACACGGAGTCGCTGGCGAGCGCCGTCAACTCCGAGCTCACGCGCGAAGTGTGCATCTTGGTCAAAGGGTCGCGCTCCGCTCGCCTGGAGCGCGTGGTCGAGGCGCTGGTCGGCGCCGGTTCGTCAACAGATTCGCGCTGAACACATGCTCTACTGGCTCGCCAAACTGCTCACGCCTCACTACTCGGGATTCAACGTGTTCTCGTACCTGACGGTGCGCGCCATATTCGCGGTGATCACCGGGCTGGCGCTGGCGATGCTCATCGGGCCGTGGATGATCGAGAAGCTCAGGTTCGGCAAGGTCGGCCAGGTGGTGCGCGACGACGGCCCGAAGTCCCATTTTTCCAAGGCCGGCACGCCGACCATGGGTGGCATGCTGATCCTCATCGCGATCTTCGCGAGCACGCTGCTGTGGGCCGACTTGTCCAACCGCTTCGTCTGGGTGGTGCTCGGCGTGACGTTCACGTTCGGACTCATCGGCTTCTGGGACGATTACCTGAAGCTCGCGAAGAAGAATCCGAAAGGCCTGATCGCGCGGTACAAATATTCCTGGCAGACGCTGTTCGGTCTCGCCGCCGCCATCTTCCTGTTCTACACGGCGAAGACCCCGGCCGAGACCACGCTGTTCCTGCCGTTCTTCAAGAACTTCGCGGTCCCCATGGGCGCGGCGTCGTTCATCGTGCTGTCGTATTTCATGATCGTCGGCATGAGCAACGCGGTGAATCTCACCGACGGGCTCGACGGCCTGGCGATCATGCCTTCGGTGATGGTCGGTGGCGCGCTCGGCGTGTTCGCGTACGCGAGCGGCAACGCCAACTTCGTGCAGTACCTGTCGATTCCCGCGGTGCCCGGCTCGGGCGAGCTCCTCATCTTTTGTGCGGCGCTGGTGGGCGCGGGACTCGGATTCCTCTGGTTCAACACCTATCCCGCGCAGGTGTTCATGGGCGACATCGGCGCGCTGGCGCTCGGCGCGGCGCTCGGCACGATCGCCGTGATCGTCCGCCAGGAGCTCGTGGTGCTCATCATGGGCGGCATCTTCGTGGTGGAAACCGCGTCGGTGATCCTGCAGGTGATCTCGTTCAAGACCACGGGCAAACGCCTGTTCCGCATGGCGCCCATTCATCATCACTACGAGCTCAAGGGCTGGACCGAGCCCAAGATCATCGTGCGCTTCTGGATCATCACCTTCATCCTGGTGCTCGCGGGCCTCGCGACGCTCAAGCTCCGATGACCGACGCCACGCAAACTACCGGCAACGCCGCCAGGAATGCCGCCAGGAACGCGGTAATCGTCGGCATGGGACGCACGGGCCTGTCCGCCGCGCGCCACCTGCAGCGCTGCGGCTATCGCATCGCCGTCACCGACAGCCGCGAGGCGCCGCCGGAGCTCGCCAGCGTGAAGGCGCTCGGCGCCGCGATCGTCACGCGCACCGGCGGCTTCGACGTCCGCCTGCTCGAGCAGGCCGACGTGGTGGTCACTTCGCCGGGCGTGGCGCTCGACGATCCGTTCTTCGTGCAGGCGCGCGCCCGCGGGCTCGACATCGTCGGCGACATCGAACTGTTCGCGCGCGCCGCCGACGCCCCCGTGGTGGGCATCACCGGCACCAATGGCAAGAGCACGGTGACCACCTTGTTAGGCCGCATGGCCGAGCGCGCGGGCGTGCGCGTGCGGGTCGGCGGCAACCTGGGCCAGCCGGCGCTCGACCTGCTGGATCGCGGCCCCACGGACCTGTACGTGCTCGAGCTGTCGTCGTTCCAGCTCGACACCACGCACTCGCTGAAGCTCAAGGCGGCCGTGGTGCTCAACGTGTCCGCCGACCACATGGATCGCTACGCGACGCTGCGGCACTACGCGGACTCCAAGGCGCGCATCTTCGCCAACAGCGAAATGGCGGTGGTGAATGCCGACGAGCCGGAAGTGATGCGCATGCCGCGCGCCGGTCAGCGCGTGATCACCTTCAGCCTCACGGGGCCCGCGGATTTTTCGCTGGTGACGCCGCCATCCGACCAGCAGCCGTGGCTCGCGCGCCGCGGCGCCGCGCTGCTGCCGGTGGCCTCGCTCAGGATTTCCGGCCGGCACAATGCCGCCAACGCGCTCGCGACGCTGGCGCTCGGCGATGCGCTGCGCCTGCCGCTCGCGCCCATGCTCGAAGAGCTGCGCGAGTTCCCCGGCCTGCCGCATCGCGCGCAGTGGGTCGCGGATTTCAAGGGCGTGCGTTACATCAACGATTCGAAGGGTACCAACGTCGGCGCGACACTGGCCGCGGTCAGCGGCCTCGCCGGGCCACTGGTGGTGATCGCCGGTGGTGACGGCAA
>DASTXR010000127.1:0-28153 GCA_035765415.1 Steroidobacteraceae bacterium
CGGACAACATCGGTTACTTCGGCGAGCCTCGCGGTCTCGACTTCCAATACCAGTTCGTCGTGCACCTGCATGATGATGCGCGCCCCGCTCGTGGACGTGCACCAGGCATCCACGGCGATCATGGCGCGCTTGATGATGTCGGCCGCGGTGCCCTGCATGGGCGCATTGATGGCCGCGCGCTCCGCGGCCTGCTGGAATTGTTTGTTGCGTGCGTTGATGTCGGGCAGGTACAGCCGCCGGCCGAACACCGTCTCGACGTAGCCTTGCGCCTTCGCCTGCGCGCGCGTTTGCTCCATGTAGCGCTTCACGCCCGGGTACCGGGCGAAATAGAGATCGATGTATTCCTGCGCCGAGTTGCGCGGGATGCCTAACTGCTTCGCCAGTCCGAATGCGCTCATGCCGTAGATGAGGCCGAAGTTGATGGCCTTGGCCGAGCGGCGCTGATCGGCGGTGACGCCTTCCAGCGTGGCGCCGAAAACTTCGGCGGCAGTCGCCTGGTGGATGTCCTTGTCGCTGGCGAATGCGCTGAGCAGGCCTTCGTCCTGCGAGAGGTGCGCCATGATGCGCAGCTCGATCTGCGAATAGTCCGCCGCCAGCAGCACGTGCCCTTCCGGCGCCACGAACGCCTGGCGGATGCGCCGTCCCTCGGGCGTGCGTATGGGAATGTTCTGCAGGTTGGGATCCTGCGACGACAGGCGGCCGGTCGCGGCCACCGCCTGGTGATAGCAGGTATGCACGCGACCGGTACGCGCATTGATCTGCTCGGGTAGTTTGTCGGTGTACGTGGACTTGAGCTTGGAGAGGCTGCGGTGCTCGAGGATGAGCTTCGGCAGCTGATAACTGGCGGCGAGCTCTTCCAGCACGTCTTCGGCCGTCGATGGCTGGCCGGTCGGCGTCTTGCGAATCACGGGCAGCTGCATTTTCTCGAAGAGGATGTTGCAGAGCTGCTTGGGAGAATCGAGGTTGAAGGGGGCGCCCGCTTCGCGATGCGCCTCGGCCAACAGCTCCATCAGCCGCTTGCCAAGCTCGGTGCTCTGCACTCGCAACATCTGTCGATCGAGCAGCACTCCATGCTCTTCCATGCGCAACAGCACCGGCACCAGCGGTTGTTCGCATTCCTCGTAGAGGCGCTTGAGCAACGGGACGGCGGCGATCTGCGGCCACAGCACCTGGTGCAGGCGCAGCGTCACGTCCGAATCTTCGGATGAATATTCGGCCGCCTTGTCCACCGGGACCTGGCTGAAGGAAATCTGCTTCGCGCCTTTGCCGGCCACATCTTCATAGTGGATGGTGCGAATGCCGAGGTAACGCTCCGCCGCCGAGTCCATGTCGTGGCGCGTCGCCACGCTGTTCCAGACGTACGACTCGAGCATGGAGTCGTAGCGCATGCCGGCGAGGCGGATGCCGTGATTGGCGAGCACGTGCGCGTCGTACTTGAGATGGTGGCCGACCTTGGCATGTTCCGCGGACTCGAGCAGCGGCTTGAGCTTTGCGAGGCTCGCGTCGCGATCGAGCTGGTCGGGCGCCCCCGCGTAATCGTGGCGCAACGGTAGATAGGCAGCCGCGCCGGGTGCGACCGCGAACGAAACACCGACGATCTCCGCCTTCATGTACTCGAGGCTGGTGGTCTCGGTATCGAAGGCGAAGAGCTCGGCGGCCGCGAGTTTCTTCAGCCACTCGTCGAGCTGCGCTTCGGTCGTGATGGTTTCGTAGAGGCGCGGTGCCGCGGCGATGATCTGCGCGCCATCGCTGATGCCGGCCGCGGCCGGCGCGCCCACGATGGCCGGCTGGCCCGTCGCGGCGGGCGCATCCGGTGCAGTGGGAGCCGCACCGCCGGCGGCGCCGCCACCGTCCAGCTGCTTGAGCAGCGAGCGAAGCTCGAGGCGCGTGTACAGCGCGCGCAATGCATCGACATCCGGCGAGTTGCGCTTGAGCTCGGACAGCGTCACCGGCAGGGTGACATCCGTGCGAATCGTGGCCAGCTTGCGCGCGAGTTCGAGCGTGGCCAGGCCGGCCCGCAGATTTTCGCCCACCTTGCCTTCGACGTTGGCGGCGTCGGCCACGAGCCCATCGAGCGTCGAATATTTGCCCAGCCACTTGGCTGCCGTCTTCGGCCCGACCTTGTCGATGCCCGGGATGTTGTCCGAGCTGTCGCCCACCAGTGCGAGGTAGTCGATGATCTGCTCGGGAAACACGTCGAACTTGGCTTTCACACCGTCGCGATCGAGCACGGTGCCGGACATCGTGTTTATGAGCGTGATCCGCTCCGACACGAGTTGGGCCATGTCCTTGTCGCCGGTTGAAATCAGCACGCTCAGGTTCTCTTTCGCCGCCGCGCAGGCCAGCGTGCCGATCACGTCATCGGCTTCCACGCCTTGTTCGCGAAGGATGGGCAGCCCCATGCCGCGCACGGCTTCGAACAGGGGTTCGATCTGGGCACGCAAATCGTCGGGCATGGGCGGGCGATGCGCCTTGTACTCGGCGAACAGGTCGTCGCGGAATGTCTTGCCCGGGGCATCGAACACGACCGCGATGCGTTCCGGGTCGTAGTCCTTGAGGAATTTCGCGAGCATGTTCAACACGCCGAACACCGCGCCGGTCGGTTCGCCGCGCGAATTGCTGAACGGCGGCAACGCGTGGAACGCGCGATACAGATACGACGAGCCGTCGACGAGGACGAGATCCGGGCGGGAGTTCATGCGGGATTTATCTGGGCGGAGGCGACGCGGCGCCCTTGTCTTTCTTCGGATCTTCTTCGGGGGCCGAGACTTCGGGAGCGGGCGCCGGCGCTGGCGGCTGCGAGTCCGGCGTCTGGGGAGAATTCGGGGCCTCGGTGCGATCCGAGGCTGGCGGCGTTTCCGCCGGCGTGGTCACCACGTCGCTCGCGGCCTCGGGTAGATAGAGCTTGCCCGTCTGGCCGCAACCCGCGAGCACGACGAGCATCAGCAAGGCACTGGCGCTACGCATGCATGGTTTTCCCGCTGCCCAGCGCCATCCAGCCGCGCACGACGCGGTAGAGGATCCAGATGCCGGCGAGCATGGCGCCCAGCGTCAGCGCCACCAGTGCGCCCCCAAAACCTACACCGGCGCCGGCAGCGCCCGCGGCGCCCGTCAGCGGCGTGGTCATGAGGCTGACCACCCCGACAGCGCTCAGCAGGAGCGCGATGCAGAACAGCGCGAGCCCGAGCACCACCGCGGTCCAGAAGGTTTTCGACTGCCACAGGAAATGGGATTCGAGGAACGAGCCGCGCACGGCGTCGCGCCGGGCGTAATTCATGAGGATCGCAATGATGGACGGCAGCCCGAAAACGAATGCGCCGACGATCGAGGCGCCCGAGGTGACACCGATGAACCCCGCGAGCGCGTGCAACGCGTACATCACGTGGGTATATCCGCTCAAAGGGTGAGTGTTCATTGAGGACGCCATTCCACTACGGCCACCGTGAGACGCGAAATGCAAACCAGTCGTTCCCGGGGATCGCGGATTTCGATGCTCCACACCTGGCTGCGGGAACCCAGGTGATACGGACGCGCGGTGCCGATGACCAATCCGTCCGACACCGGGCGCAGGTGATTGGCATTGATCTCCTGCCCGAGGCAGCGGTACTTCGCGTGGTCGACGACGAAATTCGCCGCCACGCTCGCGAGAGTTTCGGCCAGCACCAGCGAGGCGCCGCCGTGCAGGTAGCCCATGGGCTGGCGCGTGCGCGGTTCCACCGGCATCGTGCCGCGCAGGAAATCGTCACCCCATTCGGTGAACTCGATGCCGAGGTGCGGCGCGAGCAGCCCCGCCTGGCTGGCGCGAGCGTCATCGATCGTTGGATTGCCGAACCAGATTGCCATCGTCACTCCAGGCGGCGTTACTTGCGGTATTTCTCGCCGATCCGGCGATAGGCCTCGCGAAACGGGATGCCTTCGCGCGCCACCAGCGCGTTCGCTTCCTCGGCGGCGTGAATGGCGGGATCGAGTGTGATCTGGTCGGGACGGAAACGCACGCCATCGATGGCCACGGCCATGATTCCGGCGGTGGCCAGCGCGAGATCGATGCCGCGGAACAACGGCGGCTTGATGAGCTGCAGATCGCGCTGATAGCCCGACGGCAGCTTGGAAAAAATTCCCAGCACTTCGACGAGGCAAGCCTGCGCGACCGCGCTGCGGCCGCGAACCAGCTCGAACACGTCGGGATTGCGCTTCTGCGGCATGATCGACGAGCCGGTGGTGAACGAAGCGGGCAGCGTCACGAACGCGAACTCCTGCGTGTAGAAAAGCAGCAGGTCCGCGGCGAGCCTGCCCAGGTCCTGCATCAGCAGCGTGCATTCGAAAAGCAGTTGCGCTTCGGCCTTGCCGCGCGCGAGCTGCACGGCCGTGACCGGGTTGTGCACCGACTCGAACCCGAGCTTCGAACTCGTGAGCTCGCGATCGAGTGGCAGGCCTGGCGTGCCGTAGCCGGCCGCTGAACCGAGCGGGCTGCGTGATGCCCGCCGCACAATTCCCGCGAGGCCCTGCGCATCGTCGCGCAATTCCGCGGCGAACCCTCCGGCCCACAGCGCCACCGAGCTCGGCATCGCCTGCTGCATGTGGGTGTAGCCCGGCAGCGGGATGCCGCCCTCGCGCGTGGCGAGCCTGTCGAGCGCGGCGGCACAAGCTTCCGCGGCCGCGGCCAGCTCGCGCGCGGCGTCGAGTAGATAGAGACGCAGCGCGGTCAGCACCTGGTCGTTGCGCGAGCGGCCGAGATGCACCCGGCCGCCGGCGGCGCCGATGCGCGCGGTCAGCCGCTTTTCGAGCGCCGTCTGGCCGTCTTCGTCCGCCAGCTCGATTTTCCATTGGCCGCCGGCGTGTTCGGCCGCGAGCGCCTTCAGGCCTTCGCGAATGGCGGAGAGGTCCGCATCCGCCAGCAGTTTCTGCGCGTGGAGCATTTCGGCATGGGCGATGGAGGCGCGCACGTCGTATTCGACCAGGCGCTCGTCGAGCGCGTAGTCGTCACCCGCCGTGAAGTCGAGCACGCGCTGGTCGAGCTCGACGCCTTTGTCCCAGAGCCGGCTCATTTGTCGGCTTGCTGCTCGGCCGGCGACAGCGCGTTGATGTCGGCGACGATCAGCGTGCCCGCGCCTTCGTTGGTGAACACTTCGGCCAGGATGCCTTCAGGCGACTTGTACGACATGACGTGCACGCGGCGCACGCCGCCGCGGATCGCGTCTTCGATCGCCTTGGCTTTCGGCAGCATGCCGTCGACTATCTTCTTTTCCTCGCGCAGACGCTTGAGGCCGTTGAGATCCGTGTAGGAAATGATCGACGAGGGATCGTCGACGCGCTCGAGGATTCCCGGCGCGCCGGTGCACAACATGAGCTTCTCGGCGGACAGCGCCGCGCCGATGGCCGCGGCCACGGTGTCGCCGTTGATGTTGAGCAGCGTGCCCTGGTCGTCCGCGGACAGCGGGCTGATGACCGGCATCAGGCCGTTGTCGAGCAGCTTCTTGATCACGGTGGTGTCGATCTGGTCGATGTCGCCGACGAATCCGTAATCCACGGTCTCGCCGGTGTCCGCCAGTTTGACGGGCGGGCGCTTGTGCGCGCGGATCAGGCCCGCGTCGACGCCGCTGATGCCCACCGCGTCGATGTCCATCTCGCGGCAGAACGCCAGCAGGCGCGTGTTGATGAGGCCGTTCAGCACCATCGAAGTGGCGTCGATGGCCTTCTGGTCGGTGACGCGGCGGCCCTGCACCATGCGCGTGGGCACCCCGAGAGCCTCGGTAATTTCCGTGAGCTGCGGCCCGCCGCCATGGACGAACACCACGCGGACGCCGAAGTAGTGAAGGATCGCGATCTGTTCGATGAGGCCGCGCACGGCCGCGGGATCGGCAAACACGCCGCCCCCGGCCTTCACGACGAAGGTCTTGCCCTTGTACATGCGGATGTAGGGCGCCGCGCTGCGCAGGCTGCGGATGGCGGCGGAGGGGTCGGGGCGATGCATGATCATGCGTGATGTCCGTTCGGGTAATGCAGTTGTTAGTGTTGCGGAGTCGAGAGCAGGCGGTGTAACACCGCCGTCTGCACGACCATGCGGTTGTAGGCTTCGCGCTGCACGACACTGCGGCGGCCGTCCAGCACTTCATCGGCGACGGCGACATTACGCCGCACAGGCAGGCAATGCATGAGCTTGCAGTCCACCGAGGCGCGCGAGAACCAGGTGTCGCGCACGCACCAGTCGGCGAGCGCGGAGCGCGCCCGCGCATCGGCCTCGGCGTTGCCGTAGTGGGAGGTCGAGCCCCATTCCTTGGCGTACACCACGTGCGCGCCGGTCAGCGCGTCGTCGCGATCCGACGTTTCGCGCACCGAGCCACCGGCCGCGGCCGCCGCCTGTACCGCCTTCTGCATGATCGGTGCGGGCAGCGCGAATCCTTCGGGCCGCAGCACCACCACGTCCATGCCGCGCATGGCGGCCATGTGCACGGTGGCCGCTGGCACGGCGAGGGGCAGCGCACGCGGATGGTTTACCCACGACAGCACGAAGCGCGCTTTTCGCGGCACGGTGAGATCGTCGAGAGTCTTCCAGTCCGCCAGTGCCTGGCAGGGATGGTTGGCCGCCGACTCCATGTTGATGACCGGTTTGCTGACGAGCCCGACCATTTCCTTGAACGACGATTCGCTCAGGTCGGCATCGAGGTCGACGCCGCCTGCGAACGCCCGGATGCCCAGAGCGTCACAATAGTGGGCCAATACCGGCACTCCTTCTCGAACATGCTCCGCAGGCGCGCCATTCATGACGGCGCCGCGGCGAGTTTCGAGCTGCCACGTGCCCTGGCCCGCGGAGATGACGAAGGAGTTCCCACCCAGACGCGCCATCGCCGCCTGGAACGACGCGAGCGTGCGCAGCGAGGGATTGAAGAACAGAAGTCCCAGGATCTTGCCGGCAAGCGCATGCGGCTCCGGCTTCTGGGCCAGTCGTTCGGCGAGCGCGAGCAACTCGATGACCTGCTCGCGCTGAAGGTCCGCGAGGTCGAGGAAGTTTTTCATGCCAGGTCCGCCAGCGCCGACCTCAGCAGATCGATGTGTTCTTCCTGGAGGATGAAGGCCGGGAGCAAACGCAGGATCGAAGGATCTCCCGCCGTCCCTGCGAGGATGTCCCGGGCGAGCAACGCCTTCTGGATGTCTTTCGCAGGTTTGCTCATGCGCAGCCCCGCCAGGAATCCCGCGCCCTGGAAGCCGACCACCGGGCCTACCGCGCAGGTCTTCGTGAGATAGGCCGACACGCGGCGCACGTTGGCCAGCAGATCTTGCTTCTCGATGGCGTCGATGGTGGCCTCGGCCACGGCGCAGGCCATGGGCCCGCCACCGAAAGTGGTGCCCAGGTTCTCCAGCTTCAGCGACGCGGTGATGGGCGGCGTCAGCATCAGCGCCGACACCGGGAAGCCGTTGCCGAGGGCTTTCGCCGTCGTGATCATGTCCGGCATCACGCCGTAATAGTTAGCCGCGAAGGGCGCGCCCGTCCGGCCGACGCCGCACTGCACTTCGTCGAAGATGAGCAGGGCGCCGGTGTCGTCGCAGCGCTTGCGCAGGGCCGCGAGGAATTCCTGGCCCATGTCGAAGGCGCCACCCACGCCCTGCACCGGCTCGACGATGACGGCCGCGGTGTTCTCGGTGACGTGATTGGCGATGTCCGCGATGTCGCGACGCTTGATCCAGCTGACGTCGAACGGCGAGCGCGGCAGGAAGAACCACTTTTGCGGCGCCTGCCACGTGGTCGACGCGCATGCGGCCGTGCGCCCATGAAAACTCTGCTCGACCGCGGCGACATGCGTGCGCCCGGGACGCATCTTGAACGCCATCTTGAAGGCATTCTCATTGGCCTCGGCGCCGGAGTTGATCCAGAACACGCTGTCGAAGGGCAACTTCGAGAACGACAGAAGCTTGTGCGCGGCGCGCGCGCGGATTTCCATCGGCACGGCATTGGTCTGGAAATTCATCTGCGCGGCCTGATCCGACAGCGCCTTCGTCCAGCCCTTGTGGCCGTAGCCCAGCGATGCCACGGCGTGGCCACCGTACAAATCGAGCACCTTGCGGCCATCGCGCGTGTGCAGCCAGACGCCGTCGGCGCCCACGACTTCGATGGGGTATTGCGCGTAGACCGGCGCGAGGCCGTCGGCCGGTGAAGCGGTTTGTTTGAGGTCGGCGTTCATGGATCAGGTCCAGCCGGCTGCCGGCGCTGTGAGCCCCGCGGTTTCGGGCAGATTGAAGAGACGATTCATCCACTGCACGGCGCCGCCGGCGGCGCCCTTGTTGAGATTGTCGACCACGCTCATCACGGCGATCGTGCGGCCGTTGGCCACGGCCGTGAGATGCGCGTAGTTGCTGGCGACGATGTCCTTCACGCGCGGCGCGTGGTCGAGCACGCGGACGAACGGGCAACCCGCGTAGTACTCGCGCAGCAGCGCGACGGCGCTGGCCGCGTCGCGCGGCGACTTGAGCCTGGCCTGCACGGTGGCGTGAATGCCTCGCGCAAATGGTCCCGAGTGCGGTACGAACGCGAACTCCGCTTCGACTCCCGAAGCCGCCTTCGCGAGCGCGGTGATCTCGGGCGTGTGCCGATGGCCCAGCGCGCCGTACGAATAGAGATCGCTGTGCCTGGTGGGGTGATGCGTCCCCTCCACGGGCTTGCGGCCCGAACCGGTGCTGCCCGTGACGCCGCTGACGAACAACGTGGGCTCGGCAATGCCAGAAGAGAGCAGCGGCACGCTGGCCAGGAGAATGGCCGTCGAAAAGCAGCCCGGGTGTCCCACGTGCTGGGTGGACACCTTCTTGAGGTGCTCGGGAACGGCGCACGTGAACTGCGCCAGGCGATGCGGCGCGCCGTGCGGATGTTTGTACACAGCCTCGTAGGCCGCGGCCGTCGCGAAGCGGAAGTCGGCGGAAATGTCGACGAAGCGCGGCTTCGTGCCTGCGGCTTCAGCGGCCTTGAGCAGCGAATCGATGAGCGCGGCCGCGGCGCCGTGCGGAGCGGCGCAAAACACGGCCGATGTGGGCTCTTTCGAAATGAGCGCGGAGATATCCGCCTGCGCCTTGAATGCGGTGTTGCCCAGGGCTCCCGCAAGATGCGGAAACGACTTGCCCGCGAGTTCGCCGGGCGAGCTGTCGGACATCACGCCGGCCAGCGTGAAGTCCGGATGCCCGAGAATGAGCCGCAGCAGTTCGCCGGACACATAACCGGTGCCGCCGAGAACGATGGCGGGGATCTTGTTTTGTTTGTGGGTCATCGGACGGGGCTACTCGTTGGCGACGCGATCGAGAGGACGCGCCTGCGTGAGACCCACGGACTCGATGATGGAGTCGCCGAGAGCCGCGCCGGCCGCCAGAGCGTTGAACGCCGGCACCTTGAGCTGATCGCGGATGATGGACACGCCCACGTCATTGTCCGTGGCCGGGCCGGTGACCGCGATCGGCTCGATGTTGAAGCGCTTTCGCAGGATGTCGACGCCGCCATAGGCCGCCACCGGGTCGTTGGCCGACAGCACGACTCCGGTCAGCGCCTTGCGGATGTCTTCCTGCTCGAGGATGGAATCCACGCCATACGTGCCTAACAAGCCGTCGCCGAGCTCGAACACGATGACGTCGGGCTTCTTCTCCGACAGCTCGGTGAGCATGGTGCGGGTGAGCGCCGGGCCCACCTTGCGCGTGGTGGAGACGATGCCGAAGTCCGTGAAAATGAGCGTATTGCGCGCGCCGGCGTCTTCGAACGCCATGATGTCGCGGCGCAGGGATACGCCCGTGGCCTTGAAGGCGTCGACCACGAGGCCGCGATGACGCATGCGCGAAATGATGGCGGCCGCGGCCGCGGTCTTGCCGGCTTCCATGCAGGTGCCCGCGAGAGCCACCACCGGTACGCCGCCGGTGACGAGCTTGGCGGCGTAGTCGAGCTGGCGATAGCCGACGCGCGCGGGCACGCCGATGCGTTCGCCGAGGTAGGGGAAATGCAGCACGCCGCCGATGACGCGGCAGTCGAACGGCTTGCCCTTGTCGGGGTTCACCGAATCGACGACGCCTAACACGCCGCCGATGTTGAGCATCTGGATGATGTCGCCGGGTTTCACGCTCTCGGGCACGTGGCCCGAATAACCAAACAGCGCCTTGCGATGGCCGAGCGCGCCCACGACGATGTCCCCCTTGCCCACCTTGGCCATGCGTCCGCTGGTCAGCTCGATGGTGTTGTACGTCGACTTGTTGGTGAGGATCTCCACGACCACGACCACGCCTTCCTCGGCGGGAATGTTGTCGGTGGCGACGCGCACTTCATTGCCGAGGCCACAGGCCTGGGTGACTGAAGCAATCTTGTCGACGACTACGGTGCGCATCACTTTCCTCCTGCACGGGCGTGGAACATGCCCGTGAGCGAAACGATCTTCGAGAAACCGAGGGCATCCTGCGGGCTCCACTCGCCGTGGGACTCGCCATACACGCCCTTCGAGGCCGCCATGAGCGAGTACTGCGACTCGACGCCCTCGATGAACAAACTACCGGGACGGAACAACACGTGGACCTTGCCGGTGACGCGCTCCTGCGACGAGAGCAGAAGCGCTTCGATGTCGCGGCACACCGGATCGAGCAACTGGCCTTCGTGCACCCAGTCTCCATAGGGCCCGGCCACCGAGTCCTTGATGCGCTGCTGGCGCGGCGTGAGCACCAGCTTTTCCAGCTCGCGATGCGCGGTGAGCAGGGTTTCGGCGGCAGGCGCTTCGAACGCGACGCGGCCCTTGGTGCCGATGATGGTGTCGCCCAGGTGAATGCCGCGGCCGATGCCGTACGGCGCACCCAGAGTTTCGAGCTGCTCGACCACCTCGACTGCCGACATCGTCTTGCCGTCGAGGCCGACGGGACGGCCTTTTTCGAAGTGGATGGTGTGCTTCGCGGGCGCGCGCGGATTGCTGAACGCGTCCTTCGACAGCACCCAGGCGCTGTCCGGGATGCTGCCCTCGGAGGTCAGCGTTTCCTTGCCCCCGATGGTCACGCCCCAGAGGCCGCGATTGATCGAGTACGCGGCCCCATACGGCGGCAACGGCAGGTTGCGCGCGTTCAGATAGTCGAGCTCTTCCTGGCGTTTGAAAGCCTTGTCGCGCACGGGCGCGATCACCTCGAGCTCCGGCGCGAGCGTGCGCATGGCCACTTCGAAGCGGACCTGGTCGTTGCCGGCCGCCGTGCAGCCGTGCGCGATGGAATTCGTGCCGAGCTTGCGTGCCATCAGCGCGATCTGCTGCGCCTGCATGACGCGCTCCGCGCCAACACACAGCGGGTAGAGCTGACCGCGGCGGACGTTGCCCATGATCAGGAATCGCAGCACCTGCTCGAAATAGTCCGAGCGCGCGTCGATCTGGTGATGCGCAATGGCGCCGTAGGCCTTCGAACGCTCGGCGAGAGTCTTCGCGCCGGTGGCATCGATGCCACCCGTATCGACCGTGACCGTGATGATCGGACGGTTGTAGTTTTCCTTGAGCCACGGCACCAGGAACGAAGTGTCGAGCCCGCCGGAATAGGCAAGCACGATGGGTTTGTCGGACTTCACGCTGCTCATTTTTATTCAGACTCCAAAAGCTTCGCGCAACAGGTCGAGCACGCGCGCCTGCGCGCGCGCATCGGCCGTGGCGATGAAAATAGTGTCGTCGCCGGAGACGGTGCCGGCGACTTCGTTCCAGCCGGCCTTGTCGATGGCGGCCGCGACGCTGCCGGCGGACCCGATCGTGGTCTTCACCACGGTGATGGACGGTCCGGCCGTAAGCACCTCGCGCACGAACGAGGCGACCGCGGAAAACTTGTCCTGGGTGCGGGAAGAAAGCTCCGCCTGGTCAGGCAGCACATAGCCGTCGCTGGCCTTGAGCACGCCGAGCTCACGCAGGTCGCGGCTGATGGACGACTGCGTGACCGCGTGCCCTTCGCGCTTCAACAGGCGCACGAGTTCCTGCTGACGGCGCACCGGAGAATGGCGCAGCAGCCGGACGATGGCGGTGCGACGCGCCTCGCGATGATGGTCCGTGAGCATGGAACTGAATCCACCGGTGAATAAAGAGCGCGCATGGTGCATAAAAATGCAAGGACCGTCAATGATTCTTTTGCCCCCGTCGGATGGAGATCCGTTCACATGCAGGTGGCGGATTGCAGGAGGACTAAACGCCCGGCGGCAGTGGATGGGCCGCGTCCTTGCCGATCACCGTGGTCCACTCGCGGACCTTCCATGCCGTCACCAGTCCCCCGGTCACGTAGGGGTCCGTTTTGGCAAAGGTTTCGACCACGTCCCGGGACGGTACGGAGAAGAACAGCACGGCTCCATCCACCGGGTCGGCGAACGCGCCGCCCAGGATGAGCTCTCCCCGGGCAACGTATTCGCGCGCGTGACTGACGTGCGGGCCCCGGAATTGCGGCCGGCGCTCGAGGACGTCCGGCACATACGTATATAAGAGTAGGAAGTGCATGGGATGCTCAGCCGTTCTGACGGGGCGCGAATAATAGTGCAGCGCGCCGCACGCGCGTAGCATTCTTGCGATGCGCGGAATCGTTGCCCTCACGCTACTCGCGGCCTGCTGCGTCGCCCACGACGCCAGCTCCGCAACGCCGCTGCGCGACGGCGACATCATTCTTTCACACCTCTCGCTCCGCGCAGAGCGCGGCTATCCAGCGCGCCACGCATTCGCCCTACAGCCACATGGGCGTGGTGCTGTATCGCGACGGCGAACCCTTCGTGTTCGAGGCGATTGCCACCGTCCGCTACACGCCGCTCAGCGGCTGGATAACGCGTGGCGATGGAGGACGCTTCGTGGTCAAACGGCTCAAGCGCGTTCTGACGCCAGCGGAAGTCAAGAACTTGTACGCGAGCGCCCAGTCCTACGAAGGCAAGCCCTACGACCTGTACTTCGAATGGTCCAACGAACGCATCTACTGCTCGGAGCTGGTGTGGAAGATGTATCACGAAGCTCTTGGAATCGACGTTGGCAAGCTGCAAAAACTGCGCGAGTTCGATCTCGACGATCCGGCCGTCAAGGCGAAGATGCGCGAGCGTTACGGCGCGAAGGTCCCGCTCGAAGAGCGCGTGATATCCCCGGCGGCGATGTTCGAGTCGCCTCTGCTGGAAACCGTGGACTACAATCCATGAACATGAAACGTATAGTTAGCCTGTCATTCGGCGTCATCGCCGTCCTGTGGCTCACGGCCGTTCCGGCGGCAGACAAGTACATTCCGCCGGATGGTTTCGCCGGCCACGCCTGGGGCGAGTTGCGCACCAGCTTCGACCGGCTGCCGGAGGTGCCACTCGGTGTCGGCGCGGCCTTCATGATGCCGGTCGAAAAGCAGGCCATCTGGCACTGCATCGAGATGCCGCCGCCCGGTCCCATCATGAACGGCTACGTGCCGCCCTGCGATTACCAGAAGACTCTGGACACGCTCCACAAGGAATACGAAGGCGGCGGCTTCTACGTGTTGTCGGAGTATTCGATCGAAGGCCAGGGATTTCGCTACGGCGATGAAGCGGACGGCGTGGTCCTGCACCCCATCGTCTACCAGTTCTGCGCGAACTGGCACGAAACCAAGCGCGAGGTGCCGCCCAAGTTCGACGAGATCAACAAGTTCTGCGGCGTGAAACTGCTGTTCCAGAGCGATACGCGCGAAGAGTTGCGCAAGCAGCCGGCCGAGTACGTCACTAACTACGATCGCGTGCTGGAAAAACTGCTGGCGCAATTCGGCAAGCCCGACAACTTCGTGCGCCGCGGGCAGGTGGTCATCGAAACGGTCGAGGGCGAGTCCAACCGGCCCGACCGCACGTTCAGCATCTGGCGCTGGTGCCCGGCGCGCGACCGCGCCCTGCACACGACCTGCAAGGCGAGCGTGGTGCTGTCAGTAGACCTGGATACGGGCGTAGGCACCGTGCTTTATTCGACGCCGCTGCTCTGGGAATTCGCGTATGCGCGCGAGAACTTCGGCTACAAGGGCGATCGGCTCTTCAAGGTGCTGCACGCCCGCAAGTAAGACCGCTCAACGCGCGTGCCGGAACGTGAGGTTGAAGCGGGCTTCGCCGGTCAAAGGATGTATTCCGGGCTTGATGGGCCGGACCGCGTGATAAACCAGTCTGGAGGGCCCGCCCCACACCAGCACGTCACCGTCGATCAGCGCCACGTTCTGCCCCTTGCCGCCGCGAGTCAGCCCGTAGAACGCGAAGCTCGCGGGTAACCCCAACGACACCGAGACGATGGGCTGCGCGAAGTTCTGTTCGTCGGCATCGCGGTGGGCGGTGAGCCGCGCGCCCGCGACATACCGATTGATCAGGCAGGCGTCGGGGACGAAGTCCGGGAATCCACACGCGGCCGCCGCGCTGCGTGCGAGTTGTTCGAACTCGCGCGGCATGGCCGGCCAGGTTTTGTCGCGCAATGGATCGAGCGCGCTGTAGCGATAGCCGCTGCGATCGCTGACCCACCCGAGCGGCCCGCAGTTGGTCATGGCCACCGACATGGTCTGTCCACCCGGCGTGACCAGATGCCGAAAAGGCGCGACTCGCGCGATGTCGTGAATGAGCGGCATGAGTTGCGCCGTGTCCGCGAACCCGCGCAGCAGCGTGATGCCGTCGCCGAGCAGCAGACGTTCATGGCCCTCATCCGCAAATGGCAGTTCCAGCGAATTCATTTTTCGACGGTATAGACGAGGTCGGCGGCCTGTTCCTGCCCGGCCTCGGTCTTGATGGTCCAGCGATCGTTGATGGTATAGCGCATCTTCACGGTGTTGATGGACTCGGTCAGCGACACGCCATAACTCACGTACAGGCGGGGTGACAGGTATTTGCCGAGCACCAGCGAGGTCTCGTTCGACAGCGTCGATTCGACGCTGATGTCCGGGGCGCCGATCTTGCTGCCGAGTTGCGCGGCGAGGATCGCCACTGCCTGTCCATAGACTTCCTGCTGGGCGCCCGGTGTGCCGGCGCGTCCCTGTTCCTGGGCCGATTGCAGCGAGCCGCCCGCCAGCAACAGCGAGACGATCTGCGCCTGGGGAATCGTCGGCTCGGAGAAGAACGTGAGCTTGGGATCGCGCAGGCTGCCGCGTGCGTTCACTCCGGCCTTCACATCGGGAAATTCCTTGATGGCGCGGATGTCGACGGCGGGATCGGCTAACAAACCACCGCTGAAGATCAATCGTCCACGTTCGATATCGAGTTTGCGTGCCAGCGCCGTGTAGGTGCCATCCTTGACCTGCAGTTCGCCGGTGGCGCGCGTGGGCTCTCCCGGCAGCGTGCGCTCGGTGATGCTGCCGGTGATGTGGCCCACCAGGCCGTAGGTGTCGATGGTCACCTTGTCGCCCAGCGTCATCGTGATTTCGCTGGTCACCAGGAACGGATCCTTTTCGACCTGCTCGGTCGGGCCGACCAGCTTTTCATCGGCCGACGGCAACACGGCGTCGGTGAGATCGGCGGGCTGAATGCGGGCCAGCGGAACCTTGACCTCTCCCTTCACCATGATCTCGCGGCCGGCGATCCGGAAATCCAGGTCCGGCGAGGCATCGATGCGAGCCTCGGGGACGTCGACGACACGCAGGTTTTCGCCGTCGACGCGTACTTCGCCGTACGGCAGCTTGTCGCGCCACTCGATCTCGCCCGAGCTCGCGAGCGTGCCCGAGCCGGCCTTTGCCGTGGAACTGAACTCGAGTCTGTTGGAGACGATGCGCGCTTCCATCTCGAGCGCGCGCAATGCGAGATTGAGCTGGTAGAAATCGAGCTCGGCGCCGGATAGTTTGACCACGCCGCTGGCGCTCGGTTTGCCAAGCGTTCCTTCCAGCGTGATGTTGGCGTCGAAGCGGCCGCTGGCGCGATCGACGGCGGGAAAGTAGAGCGTCAGGAATCCGAGCTCGCCGGTCGCCATCTGCAATTGGCCACGCATCGGCGAATCCATGAGGTCGGTGGTCACCCGTTCGGCGCGCAACCGCCCGGAGATGAGTCCACGCTGCGCGGCGTCGAGCCGCAGCTCGCCGCTGATCTGCGCCGGATCGGCCTTCAGCGTGACGAAGCCGGACCCGAAGGTGATGACATCGGTACGGCCGCTCGCGAGTTTGTGCCTGATGGCGGCGTCGGACAGATCCACGCGCGCTTCGCCGACGACTGCGCCGCCGCCGGCGGAGCTCGCGATGGCCGTGGCGTTCAACGCGCCCTGGTACTCGACATTCGGCGTGAGTCCGGCGGTCAGCGTGCTGATGGGCAGGTTGTTAGCCTGCGCGCGCGCATTCCAGCCGCCCTGGTTCCACGCTCCTTCGCCGCACAGCCGCGCGATCTTGCCGTGCAGGCACAACGCATCGAGCTTGAACTCCCTGGCGCTGGCACGCACCTTGACCGGCGTGTCGAGCTGCAGATTGATGTTTGCGGTGTCGTCGATGAACAGGTCGCCGATGGTTCCGTTCCAGACGCCTTCGGCGAAACCGCCTTTGCCGGACAAGTGCAGGCTGGTGATGCCGGCGAGCGCATCCGCGCGCACAGTGTGCTCAGCCGTGGTGCCATCGAGCGTGGCGTTGAACTGCGTCAGCGAGCGCTCGCCGACATTCAGACCGCTGATGGCGATGTCGGCGTGGGAAATTCGCTGGCCACGCCAGTCGAGGTCGATGTTGGCCGCAAGCTTCTCGACGGTCATCGACCCGTTTTCGATCTTGTTCCCGCGCGCCGTGAGTTTGATGCTGGGTGCATCCGCCGTGCCACCGATACGTCCGGTGGCGTGCAGCTCGCCGCTCGCGCCTTCGGCCAGCAACGCCAGGTTGTCGGCGTCGAGACTGAAATCGAGATTGAGGTCGCGCGACGAGCCGATCTCGCCGTCGACCGCCAGTCGGGTGGTGCCGGCGCGAAAGCGAAGCTCGTTGAACGTCCAGTTCTCGCCCTCGAGCCTGATGCGGCCGCTGCCGGTGGCGGTATTGCCGCGAAGCTTTCCACTGAGGTTTTCGAACGCGAAGTCGATCGCGCCGTCGCCACCGAATGGCGCGCCGCTCGCCTTCATATCGAAGTTGAGCGATCCATTGAATCCCGGACGCACACTCGCGGGATTGACTCCGATCACGTTGCCTTCCAGCGACCAGCTCTCCGCGGGGTTCCAGCGCGCTTCGCCGGTCAGCTTTGCCTTGCCGCCCAACGCGCCGACGTCGAGCTCGTCCATCTGCAGGTGATCCTTGTGCAGCTCGCCACGAACCGCGACGGTCATGGGATCGAATTTCGGGATATACAGGTCACCGTTTGCCGTGATGGCGTAGGGCCACAGGCCCTCCAGCCGGTACTTGCCTTCGGGGCTCGAAAAAATCTGCGGCGTCTCCTCGGTGAAGCGCGCCACGAGCGGCCAGCGAAGTCCCTGCCAGTCGCCATGGAGAAGGAGTCGGGGACCGTTCTCCGCCGGCTCGATGGTTCCCTGGCCTTCGACGTGGCTGCCGGTGGCCTTGTGCGTCACTTCGTAGTGAGTGGCGTTGACCACGCGATCCGCGTAATTGCCTTCGAACACGATGTTGAAAGGCCCGGCGCCGAGCCCGGGCACCGCGAGCGGACCGCGCGCGTGGAAATCGTTCATCTCGCCGCCGACATCGAGTGTGCCCTTGATGATGCCAAGCGCGCTGCCGCCGCCGAATGCCTGCAGGTCGAAGTTGTGGACGTCAGCCTTGCCGGTCCAGTGGAAATTGCTGGACAGCTCCAGTAGTTCGCCACGCATGTCGGCGCGGAACGGCTCGAACAGCTTCAATGTGAGCGGCAGCTTGTCCAGCGTGCCCTCGAAATTGGAATCCGCGCGCCAGGTGGGCTGGCCTTCGATGATCATGCGCGTGGTGGCCTGGCCGCTGAGCTCCATGACTTCGGCGGCGCGCAATTCGCCGATGGCGCGCGCCCGCAGCACGCCTAACACCACGTTGCTGTCGAAGATGCGGATGGTCTTGTGGCCGACGATGCCGGAGCCGGTGACGTTTTCGAATTCGACGCGCTTGCCGCTCGGCGCGACGATGACGAGGCTGCGCGCCGCCGCTGTCTCGGCACTGATGCTCAGGAAGCGCGGCAGGAACTTCGGTGAAGTCTTCGGTGGCGGCGTAAGCCGGCGCTTCACTTCGACCTGCACGACGTCGGCGCGAGCCTCGCGCACCGAGATGCGCCCCACCAGGAGCGGCCAGAAATTGACGCGCGCCGATCCGTTCTCGACGCGGGTGCGGCTGCGCTCATGATCGATGTCGGCGAGATCGGCGCCGAAACCGCCGGCGATCGTGCCGTGAATGTTCTCGATACGCAGCGTGACCTTGCCCATGCGCTCGGGCAGACGTGCGACGGCAAAGCGCAGGCCGGATTCGGTGTAGAGCACCCAGGCAAGGAACGCCAGGAGTACGAGTAACAACAACCCGACGACGAGGGCCGCGATCTTGAGCCGCCGCTTGATCACAATTTCGGCGAGAAGTTGAGGTGCAGGCGGGGACCGGGCGGCTCGGTGCTGCCGGCAGGTGTCGTCAACGCCTGGGCGACGTCGATGCCCACCGACACCACGGGCAGGCGAAGCCGCACGCCGATGCCCACGGAGTACATCAGTGGATCATCGAAGCTGTCGAAGGCGTTGCCGGCGTCGGCGAACACGGCCACCGCGAATCGGGAACCGACGTCGCGAACCACTTCGAGCGAGGCGGCGAACAGATGTTTGCCACCGACCTTTTCGAAGACCGGGTTGCCTTCATCGTCGACGCGCGGAAGGCCGTTGGCGTCGGTGGCCTGTGCGATCGGCGAGAGGTCATTGAATCCGAAGCCACGCACGCTGCGATCGCCGCCGGCGAAAAATCGTTGCGAAGGCGCGAGGTCGCTGGTGCTGTCGACCGCGGTGGCGCCGATGTCGCCTCGCACCAGCACGTGCCATTTCGGCGCGAGATCGAAAACACGCTCGCCCTGCATGCGAATCTGCAGGAAGTTGGAGTCCGAACCGAGCGCGTCATGTGAGCCACGCAGCTCGGCGTACAGCGCGCGGCTGAACAACGCCTCGCCCAGGTAGTTGCGCGGCACCAGCGAGAAACTGATGCCGGGGATCAGCAGCGACTGCGTGTCGGTGCGGTTCGACGCGATGAATTCGGATTCGGCATGCAGCAGCTCGACGTACGTCACGCGTTGCCACCAGTGGCCGAACCACGGTCCGCGAACGTGCGTGAAACTGGGGATGAAATTCACCGAGCGATCGTCGATGTCACCCTTGCGTTCGTGCTCGCCGGCAAGCTGCATCTGGAATTTTTCGATGGCGGGATCGCCGATGGGCACGATGTAGCGCGCATCGATCGACTGCGCGGTCGCGGCGGCCCTCGCTTCCGTACGGAATCGGTGACCGCGCTGGTTCACGCGCCGGTCTTCCCACGCCACGGTGCCGCGCACCTGCGTGTCGGTCCCGTAGCCCACGCCATAGGAGTAACGATGGCGGCGGTTCGGCTCCGCGGCGATGCTGATGGGCACGATGTGATGCTCGCGATCGCGTTCCTCGGGCAGGACTTCGACGGTGGAGAAATACTGGCTGTCGTCGAGCGCAAACTGCGTGCGCAACAGCTCGGTGGCATCGAAGTAGTCGTGCTCCTTGTAGCGCACGAACCGGCGGATCAGCGCGTCGTCGATGCTGTCCTGCCGGATGGTGGTGGTGCCGAAGCGGTAACGCTCGCCGGTTTCGAATTCGATGGTGATCTGCGCGGCGTGCGCCTGCGGATCCACGCGCATCTCGTTGCGCAGCATGCGCGCATCCAGGTAGCCGTTGGTGGCCGCGGCGCGCAGCAGGCCGCCCTTGAGGGATTCGTAGTTAGAGTGCAGGAGCCGGTCGCCCGCCTGGATCGGCAGGTCGCCGGTGATCCGCGTGAACACCGTGTCGCTGGCGCCGGGGCCGGTCACTTGCACGTTCACCTTGTCGACCACCACCGGGTCGCCGGGCTTGATGTTGATGACCACGCGATAGTCCTGGTCGCCGCCGCTGACCTCGCGTTTCACCTCCGACGTGACCACCGGTTCGTAGTAGCCAAAGGGACGCAGCGCGCCACGCACTTCACGTTCGGTGCGCTCCTGCAGGCGCTCGACGAACTCCAGCGAGAGATCGTCGGATTCCTTGTAACGCTCGAACGATAGATAGGCGAGCACGTTGGCGCGGATGTCTTCGCCGACACCGCGCACTTCGACCTGCACACCGGCGTTCACCGGAGCCGCGAGCTGCACCAGGGTGAGCGCGAGCAGCGTGATGAGGGCAGGGCGCGGACAAAGTTTGATCTGCAACGTCGGCATGACACCGCTTTGGGGCGGGAGGCCCAAGATTCTAATGAGAGTCCCGTCCGAGCGCGCGGGTTCCGCGCGCAATCGCGACACAGTCAACGGTCGTCGCCACCGTTCAGCAAGTGTTCAGATTGTCCCGATTGCGCGCCCTCGGCATCGAACCGGCGTTCGGTGATGCGCAGCGCGCCCGAGGCCGAGATTGTCAGTACCGTCGAGCAGCGTGTGCCATAACCCGAGTCGAGCACGAACGGCGCCGACAGCTTGCGCGCCCATTCGGGCGAGAGGTCTCCGGGCGGCACGGCGTCGGGCGGCGCCGTTTCGCGGTCGGCCAGCATCGCGAAGAGCTCGGCGATGAGCGTTTCCGGATCATTCGACCGGGCAGATTGCAGAAGGGCTTCGAAACGCGCCCGCACGCGCACGAGCTTTGGCCAGGGAGTGTCCAGGAATTCATTGGAAAGCCCGTAAATCCCCGGCGGCAGTTCCCGTGCAAAAGGTTCCGCGCGATTCGATGCGTACCAAAGCGAATTCCGGCTGGCCAGCAGCAGGTTGAAACCTGCGTACCCCGGCGCATCGGTCTCGAGTCCCGGCAGAAATTCGCCAGGCGGGCGTGGATCTGCGAGGTATGCGGGAATCAGGCCGCCGCGCGACGGCGCGCTGAGCCGCTTGCGGCCGAACTCGCGAAAGTTCGTGACGATGCCGACGCGCTGGGCTTCATCGATCGCAAACCAGGCCCCGCCCGCCTGCAGATCGCGCCCGCCCACGACGCCGGCCAGGTCCGGCCATGGCGCCAGCGGTGCTGCGGGTCGCGCGTGAAACTCGTCACGGTTTGCCGCGACCACCAGGTGAAATTGCGGATGGGTGCGCCACGCCAGCACTAACAAACACATCTATGACTGCCAGCGGCCGGGCGCGCCGCCCGGTGCATCCAGCCACGCATCGATCAGCCGCGCGGATATCGCGCCCGCCGGTGGCAGCGTTGCCTTGTCCGAGGTGAGCTCGGCTCGCGTGAACCAGCGCGCGTCCTCGAGCTCGCCATCGCGCAGCGTGATGTCGAAGGTGCGCGCCACGGCGCGGAACCCCAGCATCAGCGACGACGGAAAAGGCCAGGGTTGTGAGGCGACGTATTCCACGTCGCCGCTGAGTACGCCGGTCTCTTCCTCGACTTCGCGGATCACCGCATCTTCCAGGCTTTCGCCGGGCTCGACGAAGCCGGCAATGGTCGAATAACGGCCCTGGGCCCACGATGCCTGCCGGCCTAACAAGGCTCGTTCGCCGGAAGCGTCGGTGACGAGCACGATGATCGCCGGATCGAGTCGCGGGAAAAATTCGGTACCGCAGGCCGCCGCGGTGCAACGCATGACGTGGCCCGCGCGCACCGGGAGCGTGGCCGCGCCACACACGCCGCAATGGCGATGCCGTGCCTTCCACAGCGCCAGCGCCCGTGCATAAGCCAGCAGCGACGCGGAGTCGGGCGGGAGCATCGGCGCCAGCGGCCGCAACTCGCGAAGCGCGGTGTCCGAGGGCAGCGGCACGCCGGGGTCGCGCAACTCGACCAGCACACATCGTGTGCCACGAAACCAGCCTAACAGCGTGAGCTCCTCGTCCCGGGCGGCGGCCACCAGGGCATGGCCGCCGTCCAGGAAGGCGATCTCCGCCATCGCAGTTTCCGAGACGAGCTGGGTGGCGCCGGCGCTCAGCAGATACCGCGTGTCGGGGTCTGCGCGCGCGGCAGCGACCCATGCCGGATCATTGCGCAGCTCGGCACGGCGCTCGAGGAACGGGCCGGCAAACAGCGTGGGTCGAATGGTCACGCACGCAAATTTACCGCACCCGGGCCCGGTGTCTATGCAGGCGTGTCGCTACGGCCGTCCTGGTGCGCCTGTTGCGGATCGGTGGTCGAGCATTCGTTGCATACGGGAATGCGCAGCGCGAGCCGGTCGGTGACCAGCACGCCGCTGCAATCCCGGCAATGCGCCACGCGCAGTTCGTCGCCGGTGAGCAGCGCGCCGACCAGGAACACCGCGTGTTCGAATGAGATCTGCGACTCGCCCATCAATGCCGTGTACGCCTCGAATGTTTCGCACAGCAGCGCGCCGCGCGCGACCGTGGGTGCGGTTTCCGGCGAAGGGACTACGACCGACGGCATGACCCTGATGGTTTGCGGCGTGATGAGCCCGAACAGGCTGCTCACGCTCGCGAACACGGCTGCCTCGCGCCGCATGCGCAACGAGCGCGTGAAGAACGCCGCCTGGCGCGGCGACTTGCCGCGATGCCGGGTGACCTTGGCGCCGCCGGCCTCGTAAAGATAGGTGCGATAGAGCTTGCGGATGCGATCGTCGGTCAGGCCGGTCCATGCACGAATTGTGTGCGTCCGCGCTTCGTGGTGAATGAAGCGCAACGCGAGGTCGAGCCTGAGGCGGTCGCGGCTGTAGCGGTCGTCGGAGATACGCATGTTCTTCCCTGCTGTGATGTGGTTTTATGCTTATCGGAAATTTGGGAAAAATTTCCCAAATTTGGAACTGACTTTCAAGGGGGTACGGCGCAAGATATCTCGCGCGTATCAGGAGGAATGCCATGTCTATTCAGGTCGGTCAGCGCACCAGGGAAGGTGTGCGCCACTGGTTGCCGTCGCAGGGTGTCGACCCGGCGCCGCTAGCGGAGCTCAACTCGGAATGCCTCGGGCAGTTAGTCCTGCGTGCGGGCGAAAGCGATGCCAACGCGTCCGCACCTTCACTGTTGCTGTCGCTGCGCGCGCAGTGGGAGTCGCTGCCGGCCCACGCCGTGCGGCGCCTGTCCGCCGCGCCCTTCAGCCTCTTCGACGCCGGCTTCGCCGCGGCGCCGCGCTGGCTCGAGATGCGCACTCGCGGCGTCCACGAATTGCCGCAACGCGTCGAACCCGCGTATTTCCCGCCGGACATGGCGCGCTCCATCACCCGGCGCATGCTGGTCTACGGCTGGCATCTCGCCCGCAGCCGCCCGCGCGTTGCGTGCCTGGTATTCGGCTCGACCATCGCCGGCATCGAATCCCTGGCCGCGTGCTCGCTGGTGTCGCTGGAGGCCGCGGCCGATCGCAACGCCGAGTCGCTGCGGCCCCGCTGGTCGAACCAGGTCGGTTTCTGGCGCGAATTGCTGCTCGCCTCGTCAGCGGGCGCCGACCGTCGCCTGCACGAACTACTGCTGGGCGGAGTCCAGCGCCTTGCCGCGGAAACACTCGCGGCGCATGCTCCTTGACCTAACTGCCCGCGCTGCTCGAGGACGAGACGCGCGTGCATCGAGAAGCCACCGAACACAGCGGGCGGAGCCCGTGCAATCCACTTGAGGTCGGGGAGCAACATGACTACCAGGAAATCAGCCATTGCGGTGCTGGCCGCCGTGGCATCGATCGTTTGCGCCGGCGCCAGCGCCGCAACGCGCGAGGAAGCCACTGCCGCCAGGAATGCGGCGAAATCCGCCGACGGGGCCCGGCTCGGCGCCACGCTCACGGTGCTGCAGAAGGCTGCCGCACGGCGCGTGCCGCAGTCCGACGTCACGCGGCGCGTGACGCGCAAACTACCCGCCCTGCGGGCCAGCCAGGGCTACGTTTCGATCAGCGCCTACGGAAATGACCTGCCCGCGCTGCGCGCGCAGCTCGAGGCCAAGGGCCTGCTCGGCGCCGTCTCGCACCCTACGGCGGTGTCAGGCAGGGCGCCTGTCGCGGCGTTGAGCAACATGGCCGCCACCAGCGGGCTCAAATTTCTCCGTCCCACGCTGGCCATGGCGCGCAGGCATCCTGCCGTTTCTCAGGGCGCAATCGTTTCGCAGGGTGACCGATCGCTTCGCGCCGATCGCGCGCGCCTCGAAAGCGGCGCCACGGGCAGGGGAATTCGTGTCGGCGTCCTGTCCGACAGCTACGACTGCGCACCCGGGCCCTTCGAGCCGGGCGCGCCGTTCACGCGCGCGGCCCAGGACATCGCCAACGGAGACTTGCCCGCAGACGTGCTGATACTCAAGGACCTCGCCGCCGCGCCGAATGACGAATGCTCCGACGAAGGCCGGGCAATGATGCAGCTGGTCCACGATGTGGCGCCGGGGTCGCCGCTCGCCTTCTACACGGCATTCGAAAGCCAGGAGGATTTTGCCGCGGGAATCCGCGCTCTGGCCGCGGCCGGATCGCAGGTCATCGTCGACGACGTCATCTACTTCGCCGAGCCGATGTTCGAAGACGGCATCATCGCGCAGGCGGTGAATGACGTGCATGCCGATGGAGTCGCGTACTTCTCCTCGGCCGGCAACGACGCGCGCCTGTCGTACGAATCGCGTTACCGCCTGTCGGACGATCCAGGCATCTCCGGGCCTCGCCACGACTTCGCGCCGGGCGCCGCCGTCGATGGCCTCCAGGCCGCGACCGCATCGGCCGGCAGCGCCACGCTCCTGTCGGTGCAATGGGACCAGCCTTCGTTGTCGGCCAACGGGCGCCGTGGTGCGCTCAGCGATGTCGACGTCTGGTTCTACGACGTGAACGGGGACCCGTTCGAAATCTGCACCGATGATCCCGCGCAGGTGGTTTGCCAGATCCCCGGTTTCGACCCGAACATCGACATCGGAGATGCCGTCGAGACACCCATCATGGTCAATTTCAGTGACGAAGACATCGAGGTGCAGATCGGCATCGAGCTCTTCGAAGGCCCCGCGCCTAACTACGTGAAATATGTGTGGTTCGATCTCGACGCCGGCGTGTTCACGGTCGACGAATACGACACCGCCAGCAGCACGGTTTATGGCCATGCCAATGCCGCCGGGGCCGAAGCCGTTGGCGCCGCCGCCTGGTACCAGACCGAAGAATGGGGCAGCCCCCTGCGCCCGCAGTGCATACCCGCTTGTCTTAATTCGTTCTCCTCGGCGGGCGGTACCCCGATCCTGTTTGGCGCAAACGGGCGTCGCCTGGGCATCCCCGTGGTGCGTCTCAAGCCCGGCGTCACCGGGCCGGACGGAGGTAACACTTCTTCATTCTTCTTCGACCTGGGCTTCGAAATACCGGGAACTTCCGAGCCGGACGGCATTCCCAACTTCTTCGGTACCTCGGCCTCTGCCCCGCACGTGGCCGGGGTGGCAGCCCTCATCCTCGACCAGCGGGCCCGGGATGTGGCAGCCCGTAAGCGTTTCATCGGTCCCAGGCAGCTGACCCCGGATTTGATTTATTGGGCCCTGCGCCTGACGGCCGACGACATGAAACTGCGCAACTTCGGGGGCGACATCGGCCCGCAACGCGTCGATAATGCAAACGGGTTCGATTTCGACACCGGGTTCGGATTCGTGGATGCGCAGCGGGCGCTGCGCGCAACCCGCGGCTTCTAACAAGCCCCAAGGCTTCTAGGCAAGCTGGTCGGCGCCGGCATCCGCCTCATCGGGCGGGTGCCGGCACTTTATGCAGGAATGGAGTCAGCTAACACATGCTTTCAGCTGCGCGCGCAGTGATCTCGATCAGTCTACTTTCCCTCCCCGGCATTGCCCTGGCGCAAGCCGGACCCAGCGATCCCCAGATCATCGCTGCGGCGGCCACAACCAAGATCAACGTTGGCCCACGGAAACTCGCAGGACAGATGGTTGCCACGCTGCGCGTGAGCGACGACGGGCGCGTGCGTGACGTCACCGTGATCGAGAACACCACCGAGAACGGTTTCGAAACGCAGCTCATCAAGGTGCTGCAGGGCGCGCGATTCCGCCCGGCCATCGACGAGAGCGGCCGCCCCATCGAGAGCAGCGTCGACATGAAAGTGGAGCTGCGTCCTTCCACCGGGTCGGTGCCCAAGCCTGCCGCGGCAAAACCGGATCCGCATCTCACCGAAAAAGAGAAAGTGCGCATCCAGAAGATGAAGTGCTCGGATTTCGTCTGGGAATGGAAGCTCATCGAAGACGAAGCCGACGATGCGGCTGCCACGGAATTCATGCCGCGCATCGCCATCGCCATGTACGCGGCTGCGCGCACGGCAGCCGGCGAATACGTCGACGCAAAAGTCTGGAAAGCTTCGGCGAAGGCGCTCAAGGTTTCCGCGGAACGCTGCGCGGACAGCCCCACGGCGCCGTTCTGGGAAGGCGTTTTCAAGCCGGTTCTCGACGAAGCCGTACCGAAGTAGGCCGCGCCTCTCTCCAACGAACCATTGATTTCGCGCGGCGATCCTTCAAGCTGGCCGGCATCATGTACGCACTGTCGATCCGCGGCCTCACCAAGACCTACAAGAACGGAGTGCAGGCCCTGAGGGGCGTCGACCTCGACGTGGAGCAGGGCGATTTCTTCGCGTTGTTAGGGCCCAACGGCGCCGGCAAGACCACGCTCATCGGCATCCTGACTTCGCTCGTGAACAAGTCGGCAGGCACCGTAAACGTGTTCGGCCACGATCTCGATCGCGAGCTCGAAGCGGCCAAGGCCTGCATCGGCATCGTGCCGCAGGAAATCAATTTCAACCAGTTCGAGACGCCGCAGACCATCCTGGTGAACCAGGCAGGCTTTTACGGAATCGAACGCACGCTGGCGCGTGAACGCACCGAGAAGTACCTGTCGCTGCTGCAGCTTTCCGACAAGCGCAACAAGATCGCGCGCGGCCTGTCCGGCGGCATGAAGCGCCGTCTCATGATCGCGCGCGCGCTCGTTCACGAACCGCGCCTGCTGATACTCGACGAACCCACTGCGGGCGTGGACATCGAGGTCCGGCGCTCGATGTGGGAGTTCCTCAAGGACATCAACGCACGCGGCACCACGATCATCCTGACTACGCACTATCTCGAAGAAGCGGAATCCCTGTGCCGCAACATCGCCATCATCAACGGCGGGTTGATAGCCGAGCGTGATCGCATGTCGACGCTGCTGCGCAAGCTCCAGGCGGAAACTTTCGTGCTCAACCTGCGCGAGGCGGTGCGCGCCGTGCCGCAGGTGCCGGGCTACGAGTTCGACCTGATCGACGAGCACACGCTCGAGGTCGAGGTGTCCAAGGAACAGAGCCTGAACGAAGTGTTCGCCAAGCTCACCGAGCAGGGCATCCGCGTGCTCTCCATGCGCAACAAGGTCAACCGGCTCGAAGAGCTCTTCATGAAGCTGGTCGAGCGCAAGCCCGGCGCTGCTGCGAACCCGTCATGAACGACGCTGCCGCGCAGACTCCCGCCCCGGACTCGGTCCGCTCGCTCAGGCAGGCGCGGTGGACGGGCCTCAAGACCATCATCATCCGCGAGTACGGGCGCATCATCCGCATCTGGGCGCAGACCATCGTGCCGTCCGCGGTCACCTCCGCGCTGTACTTCGTCATCTTCGGTAGTTTGATCGGCCAGCGCGTGGGGCTCATGGATGGCGTGCCCTACATGCAGTACATCGCGCCCGGCCTCATCATGATGGCCGTCATCACCAATTCGTTCGCGAACGTCGTCTCGTCGTTCTTCTCGAGCAAGCTCATGCTGCACCTCGAGGAGATGCTCGTGGCGCCCTTGGCGCATACGACGATCGTGCTCGGCTTCGTCGTCGGCGGCGTCGTGCGCGGCCTCCTAGTGGCGGCGCTCGTGGTCGTCGTAGCGCTGTTCTTCACGGATCTGCACATCGCGCATCCGCTCATCACGTTCACGACGATCCTGCTGACGGCCGTCGTGTTCTCGACCGCGGGCCTGTTCAACGCGATCTTCGCGAAGACCTTCGACGACATCTCGATCATCCCGACGTTCGTGCTGACGCCGCTGACGTACCTGGGCGGAGTGTTTTTCTCGATCTCGCTGCTGCCGCCTTTCTGGCAGCACGTTGCGCAGCTGAATCCGATCCTCTACATGGTGAACGCGTTCCGCTACGGCATGCTCGGGTCGGCCGACATCTCGATCGGAATGGCGTACGCGATCATGGGCGGCGCCGCGGCTGCGCTGTTCGCCGCCGTGCTGTTCATGCTGAAGCGCGGCACCGGC
>DASTXR010000128.1:0-5750 GCA_035765415.1 Steroidobacteraceae bacterium
TGCGGATTCGCGTTGTAGTCGACGCGATAGCTGCCGTCTTCCCGTTTCTCGAGCCCGATCGCCGACAGATCGCCCAGCGGCCGCTTCGCATCGATGGCCTGCTGAATCTGCCACGTGAGATCGAAGCGCTCGGTGTTCAGCGCGCGACTGGTGATGACTTCGCGCGGCGACGCGTCTTTGAGCGCATTGAACTTCGCGATGTACGACTGCGCCTGGGTATGCAGCACGGCTGGCGCGCCGACCATGGGCGCCCTGAGTTTTTCATCGAACTCCACGGCCTGGGCGCGGCCCGCCAGGCCCGCGAAACTCGCGAGCACGAGCAGCAGCGCCACGACGCGTGGATAGCTAGGGACATGCATGAATTCACTCCTTGTTCGTTAGGGGTCTGAGGGGATTCCTTTCCCGCCGGAAGCATATTGAAAGCATCCATGTCCGCATCACCCGATCGGGTGACCAGTCCGCAAAAGCGACGCGAATGCCCAGCTTCGGTTCCGTGGTGCACAATGCGCCGGTGCTGCTGGTCATCGACCTCATCGGTGTATTCGTGTTCGCGCTGGCCGGCGCGACGGCGGCCGTACGCCAGCGACTCGATCTCTTCGGTGTGCTGGTGCTGTCGTTCGCAACGGCGACCACCGGCGGAATCATTCGTGACCTGCTGATCGGCGCGGTGCCCCCGGCGGCGTTCGCGGACACGCGCTACCTCGCCGCGGCAGTGCTCGGCGGGCTGGTGACGTTCATGTGGCACCCGCTGGTCGAGCGCATGCGCAATCCCGTCCGGGTGTTCGATGCCGCAGGGCTCGGCTTGTTTGCCGTCGCGGGCACGCAGAAGGCACTGGCGGCGGGCCTGCATCCGGTCATGGCGGCGCTGCTGGGCATGCTCACGGGCATCGGCGGCGGCGTGATGCGCGACCTGCTGCTGACGCGCGTGCCCGTGGTGTTCCAGTCCGACATCTATGCGCTGGCGGCGCTGGCGGGCGCATCGATCGTGGTGCTGGGCCACTGGTTCGGCTGGCCGGAGATGCCGACTGCAATCGCGGGCGCATTGTTGTGCTTCGCCCTGCGCATCCTCGCGATGTGGTTCAACTGGCACATGCCGAGAGCGCATAACGAGGGTGGCGCTCCCAAGGATTGACCGAAGAATCTTGTTAAGCTTCGGCGCGTGAGCACAACACCAAGAATCGCGCTGGTCGCCGGCGCAACGGGACTCGTCGGCGGATTTCTGCTGAAAACCCTGCTCGATGCGCCGGACTACTCTCGCGTCTACGCGCTGACCCGCCGCACCTTGGGCAAGGAACATCCGAAGCTCGCCAACCGCGTGGTGAATTTCGATCGCATGGCGGAGCAGCTCAAGGGGCTGGTGGCCAATGACGCCTTCTGCTGCATCGGAACCACGATTGCCGACGCGGGTTCGCAGGAAGCGTTTCGCGAGGCCGACGTGGATGCGGTGCTGCTGTTCGCGCGCGCGGCGCGCGCCGCGCAGGTCACGCGCTTCGTCGTGGTGTCGTCGGTGGGTGCCAGCTCGAAGTCGAAGAAGTTCTACCTGCGTACCAAGGGCGAGATGGAAGAGGCGGTGTCGGACCTCGGCTTCGTGTCGGTGGACATCCTGCAGCCGAGCCTGCTGTTAGGTCCTCGCAAGGCGCTGCGCCCCCTCGAAATCACCGGCCGAATATTCGCCCCGCTCATCAATCCTCTGCTGACCGGCGCGCGCGAGCCGTTGCGCGCCATTCCCGCGGAGACCGTCGCGAAAGCCATGTTAGGCGCGGCCCGGCGTGGCGCACGCGGCACTTATCGCTATACCTACGGCGCCATGCGACAGCTCGCGGAGATTCGCCCCGCGCAGGGAATCGCCGTGCAATCGGCCAGGAAGAAGCCTGCCTGAACACGGTGCAGCCGCATTCGTGACGCGCCGCGCATTTGCGCGGCTCCGCATTCCGTAAAGTCCGATCAAGAACAGAATGCCTCGCGTGCGTTGCAGGTACGCAACGCACCCATGGGAAGTCGATGAGCGCCAACCCCAACAACTCGGTATTGCGCAGCGGACTCACGCGCCGCCTGTGGTTGCTCATCACGCTGGCGATGCTCGTTCCCGTCGGCCTTTCGCTGCTGTCACGCTGGTTCGATGCCGAAGACACCCGCGCCAACCTGCAGAACCAGGAGCTGACCGCGCTGTCGCGCGACAAGGCCTCCACGCTGCTGTTCAGTTCGCGCGTGGTCCCGGAAAACTTCGCATACGGCCTCGACGGGCGCTATCTCGTGGTCCTGGATGGCGGCGGATTCGCGCGATATCGCAGCAGCCCCGTGCCCGAGGAACTGGTCCAGCTGTTCGGACGACGCGCGCCACAAGGCGGACACGCCGCGAGCGGCACGACGATCCTCGCGTGGTATGCGGCGGGACGTGAATGGCGCGGTGCTGTCACCTATCTTCCGCCGGCCATCCCCGGCAATCCCGGCTCCTCCGATACCATCGTGGTGTTCGCGCCCGAAGCGACCTTCGGCTCCACCGCGTCGGCACTGGTGCCCACGGCGCTCGTGCTCCTGGCGCTCACCATCATGATGTCCTTCGCCGTCGCAGCCATCGTCAGCGAACGTTACCTGACGCCGCTGCGCGCGCTGCAGCGGGCACTCACGCGCCTGCGTGAACGCCGGTTCGAAACTCTGCCGCGCGGCACCGTCGATGAATTCATGGCGCTCGAGCGCGAGTTCAACGCCACTTCGATCTCGCTGGAGCGCGACTGGCGCGCGTTCGAGGTGCTGGGCGAAGTCGACCGCGCGTTGCTCGCTGCCAGCGAGATCGATCGCGCGCTCGACGTGGTGCTGCCGAAATTCCGCGAGTTGACACGCGCCCAGTGCGTGGGCGTGATCCTGCTCGACCCGACCGCGCACGCGCACGGCCGCCTGTTCATGTCGGCGCTGGGCGCCAACGAACTACCGGTGCAGCGCGTGAGCTTCGATTCCGCGATGATCGCTACGGTGCGCGAAGCGCCCGAAGGCCTCACGGTGGCGCGCATCGAGGAGTCCCGCCACGCATTCCTCATGTCGATGCGCGACGTCGGCGCGGAGTTCTTCTGGCTCTGGCCGGTGATCGACGAAGAGCGGTTGAGCGCGCTGCTGGTCGTGGGTTACCACGGCGAACCTGCGCGCGATCCGGCGGTGGCCGACTATGGCGCGGCATTCGCCGAGAGATTGCGCGCGGCGTTGTCGAACAGCGCGCGCGACGAGCGGCTGTACCGCCAGGCGCATTTCGATCCGCTCACGCAGCTCCCGAACCGCGCGCTGTTTCGCGACCGCCTCGCGCAGGAGCTGGCTGCGGCGGCCACGGGGCTCACGCGCGGCGCGCTCATGTACGTGGACCTCGATCACTTCAAGCGCGTCAACGACACGCTCGGGCACAGCGCCGGCGATCAATTGCTGTCGGTGGTGGCGCACCGCCTCAAGGCCTGCACGAAAGACGGCGACACGGTCGCGCGGCTCGGCGGCGACGAATTCACGGTGCTGTTGCGCAACGTCGGTGATGCCGAGACGGCGCGCAGCATCGCCGACCGCGTGATCCGCTCGCTGGCGCTGCCCGCCAACCTGGGCGGACGCGACTACCAGATGCGCGCCAGTGTCGGAGTCACGCTGTTCCCCGACGACAGCGTGGATCTCGAGGACGTGATCCGCCACGCGGACCTGGCCATGTATCGCGCCAAGGCGCAGGGACGCGGGCGCGCGATCTTCTTCGAGCCGGAAATGGTGCAACGACGCGTCAGTTTCACCGACAGCGGCTTGCATCGCGCGCTGCGCCGGCGCGAGCTGTCGTTGTTCTATCAACCGCAGTTCTCGCTGGCCGACAATCGCCTGTGCGGTGTCGAGGCGCTGCTGCGCTGGCAGACGCGGTACGACGGCATGAAGCTGCCCGGCGAATTCATCCCCGCGGCCGAACATTCCGGACTCATCACCGACATCGGGGGTTTCGTGCTCGACTCGGCCTGTGCGCAATATTCCGAGTGGTCGCGCGCCGGCATCGCGCCGCGCATGTTCTCGGTAAACATCTCGGGCCAGCAGCTCAAGGCTGGAGATTTCGTGCACATGGTCCGGTCGGCCCTGCAGCAGCACGGCATCGCCCCCGCCAGCCTCGAGCTCGAGGTGGTCGAATCGGTGCTGGCGGATGCCGAGGTGGAGGAGCCTCTGCGCGCGCTCGCCGATCTCGGCGTGAAGCTCGCGCTCGACGATTTCGGGACAGGTTATTCGTCGCTCAACTATCTTCGCCGGTATCCCGTACATACCGTAAAGCTGGATCGCAGCTTTCTGGATGAAATCCCACAGAACGATTCGGCCGGTGCACTGGTCGAATCCGTCATCACCATGGCGCATACGCTTGGAAAACGCGTGACAGCCGAAGGCGTGGAATCGGGCGGCCAGCTCGACTTCCTGCGTTCGCGCGGCTGCGAAGCGGCCCAGGGCTTCTACCTGGCGCGGCCCATGTCCGCGGCTGCGTTCACGGAAATCCTCGAGTCCCGCCGCCCCGGCTCCGAGCTCAGCGATGCCCGCCAAGCCGGATGAAAAAGGGGACAGATCTATTTTTCAGGGACAGGAGTCCCTGAAAAATAGATCTGTCCCCTTTTTCATCCATTTTGCGTCCGCAAAATGGTGCCTGACCCCATTCTTGTTGCTGCTCGCAGCCTGCTCTTCCACACCCGAACCGCGCGCTGACTCAGCGCCCACCATCCGCGAATGGGACGGCGAGGGTGGCGCCTCCGGCATGCGCAACCGCGGCGAAACGCTCGCGGATTTCGCGCTCCGGCTCCGGGGCACGCCATACCGTTATGGTGGCGCCACACTGGATGGATTCGACTGCAGTGGCCTCGTGTTCTATGCGCATCGGCAGCTCGGCGTCGTGGTTCCACGCACCTCGCGCGACCAGGCCGAACAGGCGGAGAGCATCAAGCCACGCAAGCTTCGGCGCGGCGACCTGGTGTTCTTCAAGGTGGGGAGCCGCAAGGTGAATCACGTCGGCATCTACATTGGCGACCACCGGTTTGTCCACGCGCCGGGTGCCGGCAAGCCGGTGACCATCAACTCGCTCGATGACGAGTTCTATGCGGATGCCTTCTTCTCGGCCGGGCGCTACTGGAACCGCCTGCCGAACTGACGCGCTCCATAATGCTTCGCAGCATGGAAGGCCACACCCTTATGTCGAATTTTCTGTAAGGGAATGAATATTTAGGTCTGCGTTCTGCGACAGCGTGCTCAGTTTCCCCGTTGACCGTATATGCCATGGTTCGCACACTCCAAATTGAGTGAAAAAGGATCGCGGTCCGGGAAGGGATGCGGTTCCGTATCGATCTTTCGGGGAACGCTTTAGATATGAGTGCCAAGCCAGACTACGTCGTCAGCAAGCTGACGCGGCCCACCGGCGGAGCCGCGACGGGCGGCTTTGTAATTAATCTGACCTCGTCGACCACGCCGATGGCGTTGTCGCAGCCCAAAGATCCGACCCTTTCTCAATACACATTTTTCGTCAGCCGCCGTCTCGAAGACGGCCGCGAACGTTTCCGCCTGCACATGGGTTACTTCGAAACCCTGCAGGCCGCCGAAGAGATGCTGGTGGTCGTTCGCGATGTTTACCCAGGTGCCTGGGCCAGCGAGGCGCCCGGCAAGAAACTGAAGGCTAACAATCCGGCGCCCGCTGCCGCCGCGCCCGCCCGTGCGGCCGCGCCGGCTCGTGCCGCCGCGCCGCCTGCGCCGCCCCGCGCCCCGGCACCCGTTCA
>DASTXR010000129.1:0-9629 GCA_035765415.1 Steroidobacteraceae bacterium
GCCCCCTTTAGTAGATGAACGGGGCGAGGCGCTTCGTGCGCCGCATGTAGTTGACGTAGGGTGAGCCGAGCGCGCTGGCGAGCGCGTGCTCTTCGGTCGATATGCGGCGGCCGAAGGCCCAGAATACCGGCACCACGATCAGCGCCAGCGATACCCAGTTGGTCAGCGTGAGCGCGAGCCCGAGGAAGGCGGCGAGCGCGCCGCTGTACGAAGGATGGCGGATCCGCGCATACGGCCCGGTGTCGATGATCTCGTGCCCGGAATGGATCGCCACGTTTACCGTGAAGAACCGCCCGAGGTACACGATGGAGTACCAGCGCAATGCCAGGCCGCCGCCGAACAACGCGCAGCCCACCCAGAACACGACGCCCTTCGCGCCCATCGCCGCCGCGGGCATGCGGGTGGAAGCGAGGATTCCGGCGGTCACGGCGAGAACGATGGTGATCCACAAAGTACGCAGCGTCGCATCGTCGGCATCCACGCTGTCATCGCGTGAGCGCTTCAGAAACACGAGGCCGGCTTCGGAAATCCCATAAGCCAGTCCCAGCAATGCGGGGATGGGGAATTGCATCTCGGGCCAGTCTAGCCCGGCCTTCCGCCGCCAAACGTGAAGTCCCGCCATTTTTTGAGCAGCGCCGGCAGGTGCTGCAGGCAGAGCCTTCAGTCGAGCAGCGGGGCGATGGCGTCGATGACGCGGTCGGGCGAGGCGGGCCGGCCATCGAGCCATTCGGACTCGAATTCCGCGATTTCGATGCCGATGATCTTGTGCCGCGCCAGCATCGCCGCGCAGGCGCGCAGGTCTTCGAGCGATAGGCCGCCGGTGACCTGGTATTCGATGGGCACGATGCCGGGCTCGAGCACGTCGCAGTCGAGGTGCACGTAGACCTCGCGGTTGCCCACCGCGGCGGCGAGGCGCGACGGGAGGCCCGGCCCCGGCGGCACTATGCTGAGCTGGCCGCTGGCGATGAGTTCTTTCTCGTGCGGATCGAGGTCGCGCGCGCCGACCAGCACCACGTTGGAGAGGCGCAGCCCGGCGCCGAGGCCGCTGTCCCAATGGCCCGCCGCGCCGGTGAGCACCATGCCACCCAGGTAAGGCACGGCATTGGAAGAGGGTAGATTGGAGTCGCCATGCGCGTCGAACCACACGATGCAGGCGTCCGGATGCGCTTCGGCGATCACCGGGACGGTGGCGAGGCCCGCGGCGCAACGGCCGATGGCGGCGACCGAGCGATGGCCGTCGCGAATCGCCGCGCGCAGCGCGTCGGCGAGCGCGCGCAAGTCGCCGCGCGCGGCGGCAAGTTGTTCGTTCCACGCCGTGCTCGGCAAGGGCGCCTGCGGCGTGCTCACGTAGGTGGCGTCGAGGCCGTAGCGGCGCGCCAGCAGCGCGCCGAGCATCTGCGCCCCCGCCGTGCCGCGAGCGTTGCGATCACCGGCGCGCCCGCGGTATACGATCAGTGTCGAAGTTTTCATCGGCCGCGAGACTAACCACTTTGCGGCCATTGCGCCACTGACGCGGGTGCTACTCACACGTGGCACACCGGCCGGAGAGTACTCCATGCCCCGGGGGAAGCGGTTCGTGCGGGTCGTGCTCGTGCACGGTGAGCAGCCGCCGTTCGCTGCCGCGTCTAACAAAGACCATGGCGCCGCTCGCGCCCTCGCTCTGCCAGCCGTCACGCTCGAGTGCGGCGAGACCGTCGGCGAAATTCTGGCGCAGGTCGCTGCCGGGCGGTAGTTCGGTGGCGTCGAGCACGTTGTGGAACATGTCGCGGAGCACGAGCCAGCGCGAATGCCGGGACGTGGCCAGGGGGTCGTACTTGCTTCTTTTGGTTGTCATGAAACGAACGGTATCGGGGAGCGTTCGTGTTCGTCCATTCAGTAGTCCGCGGCGCAGCGAACTGTATGAAATGGAAACGATCGGTGAGATGCGACGGCCAAGTGCGTACCGCTACGCGAAATTGTGCTCTTGAATTTTCACGGACGGCGCCGCCAGGCGCCGCTCTCCGACGTGGGCGTCAGCCCTGCAAAAGAAGAGGCCGCGTCAGAACGCGGCCTCTTTGCGGCGTGCAATGTCGCATTCATAAGATGCTTGTTGCCGCCACGTGCAGATTCACGGCTGTCAATCGCGAGATTGCTTCATGAATCTACGGTTCCAGTATTCACGATGCCGCAAGCCGCGCGAAGTGGCATGGCTCTGAAATTCCGGTAGACAATTTCCTACAGCGCGTCTCTTAATATTTGACGGACGGCGCCACAGGCGCCGGTTTCCGACGTGGGCGGCAGCCCTTTTAAAGTCGAATCAGGCCGCGCTTGTGCGCGACGGCCACGGCCTCGGTGCGGCTGATGGCGTCTAACTTCCCGAGGATCGCCTTGACGTGGGTCTTGGCGGTGCCCTCGGTGATGGCGAGACGCCGCGCGATGTCCTTGTTGCTGCGGCCTTCGGCGACGAGCTGGAGCACGTCGAGCTCGCGCGTGGTGAGGCTGGGCTTGGACATGCGCTGCAACGCCTTGGCGGCGATGCCCGAGGAGGTGTAGGGCCGGTCGTCGGCCACGGCGCGGATCGCGGAGAGGATTTCCTGGCGCGGCGCGTCCTTCAGCAGGTATCCCTTCGCGCCCTGGCTCAGGGACCGGAAGATGTCTTCGTCGCCGTCGTACGTGGTCATGATGAGCAGGCAGGCCTTGGGATGCTTCTCGAGCACTTTCTGCACGACGGCGGCGCCGTCCAGCTTGGGCATGCGCAGATCGAGCACCATTACGTCGGGCATGTGCTGTTCGTACAGCTCGAGCGCCTCGGCGCCGTCGCCGGCCTCGGCCACCACCTGCATGTCGGGCTGCTGATTCACGATGGCGGCGAGGCCGTCGCGCACCACCGGGTGATCATCGGCGAGGATGACGCTGATCTTGCGCGCCGGCGACTTGGCCGCGATTTTCATCGGGCCACCGGGCGCGGCAGGCTCACGACGACACGCGTGCCTTCGCCGGGCTTGCTTTCGATCTGGAACACACCGCCGATGGCGGTGGCGCGTTCGCGCATGTTGTTGAGGCCATAACCCTGTTGCGCGTAGAGCTCGGGCAGCAGTGTCATGCCGCGGCCGTCGTCGATGACGCTCATGGTCCATCGCGCCGGCTCTTCGAGCAGCACGATGCGGACGTTGCTCGGATGCGCGTGACGCAGCGCATTACTCACGGCCTCGGTGGCGATGCGCAGCAGCTCGTGCTGGCGCTCGGGCACGAGACCATCGCCGATGACGGCGCCCTCGAAGCTGCACGTGGCGCGGCCTTCGACCGTGGCGCGCTCGGCGAGCTGGCGCAGCGCGAGCTCGAGGCCCACGCGCTTGGTCTGGTCGGGGCGCAGCGCCATCACCGAACGGCGCGCGTCGGCCAGGCCCTGGCGCGCCAGGTCGGCAATGCGCGTGAGGATGGAAGGCAGAGGCGAGTTGCGCGCGCATTCGTGCATGGCTTCCTCGGCGGCGCCGAGCTGCATGAGGATGCCGGTGAAACCCTGGGCCAGGCCGTCGTGGATTTCCTGGCCGATGCGATTGCGTTCGGCGAGCACCGCGGCGTCCTTGGCCGCCATGCCGAGCTTCTTGAGCCCGATGCACAGCGTGATCTGGTGAGCCACCGCCAGCGCGAGCTCGGCGCGCTCGGTGCTCAGCGCCTCGTCCTGCATGAACACGAGGCCGATGCAGCCGACGGTCTGCTCGCCGACCACCACCGGGAGTAGATAGACACTCTTGTGGCCTTCGCGCGCATGCCAGGCGGCGGCGCCGGGCCACTGGATGCGGTCGAGCGGCTGCACCTGGTAGAACGACGGCTCGGTGAACTGCGCGAGCACTTCGCTCAGGCGCGTTTCTTCCGGCGTGGCCGTGGCCTGGTAAGGCGGCGGAACCACCTTGCCGCCCTCGACGTGGATGAAGGCCTTCCAGAGATTGGCGGCCTTGTCGAAACCGATGGTGTACGCCGACACGGCATCGAGCTGGCGCGTGGCGTCGATGAGGATGTTGCTGACGAAGTCCTGCGGGTCGGCATCGCGCGCCAGCTTGGTGAGATTCGTGCGCAGCAGCGCGTTGGCCCGCGTCGCGGACGACAGCCGTTCCTCGGCCGCGAGCTCGCGTTCGCGCCGCATGGTCTCGACCAGCCGCTGGCGGTGCAGGGCGGCGCCCACCAGTCCGGCGGCAATTTCGAGCGCCGAGACGATGGACGAATCGAATTCACGCACGCGCTGCCAGTCGTCGAAGCCGATGACGCCCACGTATTCGCCGTCGACGAGGATGGGCACGATGGCCGAGGTGCGGGCCTTGTCGCTGGTGATGCTCACGCCTTCGATGGCGCGCGCCGCATCGGGACAGAACACCACGCTCTTGCCCGCCTGCAACATGGTGCAGAACTGGTCGGAGCGCGGCTCGTTCCACGGGTCCGTGCATTCCATGTCGGCCATGGGGCAGCAGGCATCGCTCAGCGATTCGGTGACCCACTCCGCCTGGATCTTGAGCCACTTCTCGCCGTTGGGGCCGATCTCGGCGAACGCCAGCGCGGTGCGGTCCACCTGCGCCGCCTCGCCTAACAAGCGCAGCACTTCGGGCATGGCTTTCATCACGTCGGGAGCTTCGAGCAACAGGCGGCTGGCCTGTGCCGACGCGGACAGCAGCCGCTCGCGCTGGAGCAGGTACTGGGTATTGAGGATGCCCTCGGCCGCGGCGGCGAGATCTACGGGGTTGATGCTCATGGTGGTTACTGTACTAGCGGAAGGCATTGATTTCCCTCCCTCAATTGGGATGGGGTGATCCCTCCCAACCCCCGCCGAGCGATTTGTAGACGGCAATCAGGCTGGTGGCGGCCTCGGTACGGCTGCGGGCCAGCTGATCTTCGGACTGGAGCAGGGTGCGCTCGGCATCCAGCACCTGCAGGAAGTCGCTGGCGCCGTTTTCATAACGTACCCGCGCCAGATCCGCCGCCGTATGGCTGGCGCGCACGGCCGCTTCGTCGTGGACCAGGCGATCCCGGGCCCGGGCATGGGTGACCAGCGAGTCCTCGGTTTCCTCGAGGGCCCGGAGCACGGTCTGCTCATATCTCAGCAGCGCGCCTTCCTTGCGCCACCGGGCGGCGCCGATGCGCGCCTGCACGTGGCCATAGTCGAAGATGCCCCAGGAAATCCCCGGGGCGAGCACGTAGGCGTCGGTGCCGTTGTCGCCCAGCGCTCCGGAGGACCCGGCAATGTAGCCGGCGCTGCCCGTGAAAGTGACGCGCGGGAAGAGGTCAGCGACGGCCACGCCGATTCGCGCGGTGGCACCCGCGAGCTCACGTTCGGCCACGCGGATATCCGGCCGCCGGCGGAGCAGGCCGGCCGGATCGCCCACGGCAACGATGCCGGGCAGCGGCGGCAGGTTCTGCGACGGCGCCAGTTCGGCGCGCAGCGCGCCGGGCTCGCGGCCCACGAGCACCGACAGCCGATGGATGGAGCGCGCCACGGCCGCCTCGAGCGGCCCGATGGTGCCGCGGGTCGCGCTCAACTGCGCCTGCGCGCGCGCGGTGTCGAATTCCGTGCCGCTGCCGGCGTCGAGGCGGACCTGCGCGAGGTCGAGCGTGGATTGCTGGTTCGCGACGTTGCGCCGGGCCACGTCGAGCTGAAGCTGCTGGCCGCGAAGCTCGAAGTAGGTGCGCGTGACCTCGGCCGTCACGATCACCTGCACGTCCTGCAGGGCGGCAACCTCGGCGCCAAGGTCGGCACGGCTTGCTTCCAGGCCGCGGCGAACGCCGCCGAAGAAGTCGAGCTCCCAGAACGCATCGAAGCCCGCGTCATAGAACTCGGTTTCCCGCGCGGTACCGGGCAGGATGCCCGCCGTCGAATGGCGCGTCTTGGTATAGCCGCCGCCTGCGGTGATGCTGGGCGCGAGATCGAACGCGGCGTCGCGCCGCAATGCGCGTGCTTCGTACACGCGCGTCAGCGCGATGCGCAGGTCGTGATTCGCTGCCAGCGCCTCGCTCACGAGCTTGTCGAGCTCGCCGTCGGCGAACGTCTGCCAGAACTGCGACGTGCCCTGCGCGGTGGAGTAGGTGGCTTCGACATTGTCGAATTTCTCCGCGGCCTTCGTTTCGGGGGCCTGGTAGTCCGGGCCCACGGCGCAGGCGGCCAGGACGGCTGCCGCGAGCGGGGCTAACAAGAAGCGGGTTTTATGCATGAGAAGAAACCTCGAGTCCGGTGGCCGGTGCGACTTTCGTCCGTTCCCGGCGCAGTAACACAAAGAACACGGGCGTCAGCAGCAGACCGAACAGGGTCACGCCGATCATTCCCGAGAACACCGCCGCGCCCATGGCGCGACGCACTTCGGCGCCCGCGCCGCTGGCGGTCACCAGCGGCAGCACGCCCATGATGAACGCGATCGACGTCATGACGATCGGGCGCAGCCGCAGTCGCGCCGCTTCGAGCACCGCCGAGACGCGATCGCGGCCTTCTTCCTGCAGGTGCTTGGCGAACTCCACGATCAGGATGGCGTTCTTCGACGCGAGGCCGACGAGCACCAGGAACCCGATCTGCGTGAAGATGTTGTTGTCGCCGCCCTGTAGATAGATGCCCGCGAGGCCGGCGAGCAGCGCCATCGGCACGATCAGGATGATGGCGAGCGGCAGTGAGAAGCTCTCGTACTGCGCCGCCAGCACCAGGAACACGAACAGCACGCACAACGGGAACACGAACAACGTCGCATTGCCGGCATCGATCTGCTGGAACGCGAGATCGGTCCACTCGTAGGTCATGCCCGCGGGCAGCGTCTCGTCGAGGATCTTCGAGATGGTGGCCTGCGCTTCGCCCGAGCTGTGGCCCGGCGACGGGCCGCCGTTGATGTCGGCGCTCGAATAGCCGTTGAAGCGCTCGACGATGTCCGGGCCGAAGGATTCCTTGACGGAAATCAGCGAGCCTAGTGGCACCATCTCGCCGGCGGCGTTGCGCGTCTTGAGAGGAAGGATGTCATCCACCTGCGAACGGAACGGCGCATCCGCCTGTGCGACCACACGGTAAGTACGGCCAAATCGGTTGAAGTCATTGACATAGAGAGATCCCAGGTTCACTTGCAGGGTCTGAAACACGTCGTTGAGCTTCACGCCCTGGCGCTTGACCTTGAGGCGATCCACTTCGACGTCCAATTGCGGCACGTTGATCTGGTAGCTGGAGAACACGCCGGCGAGCGACGGGTCCTGCCATGCCTTGCCGAGCGCGTCCTGCACGGCGGCGTACAGCGCTTCCGCGCCACGGTTCTGCCGGTCCTGCACGTTCAGCTTGAATCCGCCCAACGTGCCGAGACCGATGACGGGCGGCGGCGGAAACACGGCGATGTAGGCGTCCTGGATGGCCGCGAACTTCTGGTTGAGCGCTCCGGCAATGGCGCCGGCGGACAGACCCTTGCGCTCATCGAAGTCCTTCAGCGGGAAGAACACCAGCGCCGCACTGGACTGCGCGGCGAACCCGTTCGCCGAGACGCCGGCGAACTGCACGGAGTCGAGCACGCCCGGTTCGGCCTTGGCGATCTCGCCCATGCGATGCACCACCGCAGCAGTGCGGTCGATGGAGGCCGCCGGCGGCAACTGCACGATACCCACCAGGTAGAGCTTGTCCTGCTGAGGAATGAATCCAGCAGGGGTCTGGTAGAAGCCGAACACGGTGAGCCCCACGAGCCCGGCGTAGATGGCGATCGCGATCGGCGCACGCCTGACGGTCTTCGCGGCACCGGCGGAGTAGGCATCGCTGGCGCGCGTGAACATCCTGTTGAAGCGCGCGAAGAAGCGGCCGAACACCTTGTCGATGCCGCGCGTGAGCGCGTCGGGTTCGGCGCCGTGCGGCTTCAGCAGCAACGCAGCCAGCGCGGGCGAGAGCGTCAGCGAATTGAACGCCGAGATCACGGTGGAGATCGCGATGGTCAGCGCGAACTGGCGATAGAACTCGCCCGTGAGACCTTCGACGAAGGCAACCGGAATGAATACAGCGCACAACACCAGCGTGATGGCGATGATCGGGCGACTCACCTCGCTCATCGCTTTCTTGGTGGCCTCGAGGGGCCTCAGGCCATTGGCAATGTGTCGTTCGACGTTTTCCACCACGACGATGGAGTCGTCGACCACGATGCCGATGGCCAGCACCAGGCCGAACAGCGACAACGTATTGATGGAGAAACCGAGCGCGTATAGCACCGCGAACGTGCCGATGACCGACACGGGCACCGCGACCAGCGGAATGATCGACGCTCTCCAGGTCTGCAGGAACAGGATGACCACGAGCACGACCAGCAACACAGCCTCGAGCAGCGTCTCGACCACGGCATCGATGGACTGGCGCACGAACTGCGTGGGGTCGTAGATGATCTTGTAGTCCATGCCCTCGGGGAAACTCTTCTTCAGGGTCTCCATGTCGGCGCGGACCTTGTTGGAGAGCTCGAGGGCGTTCGAGCCCGGCGACTGGTAGACGGGAATCGCGACGGCGTTTTCGTTGCCGAGCATGGACTGCACGGCATAGGTCGCGGCGCCGAGCTCGAGCCGGGCGACGTCCTGCAGGCGGACCACTTCGCCCGCCTGGCCGGTCTTGATGACGATGTCGCCGAATTCCTCCTCGTTCTCGAGGCGGCCCTGGGCGTTCAGCGCGAGCTGGAACTCCGAGCCCGCGGCCGGCGGCGCACCGATCTGGCCGGCGGCCACCTGCACGTTTTGCTCGCGGATGGCGGCGACCACGTCGCCGGTGGTGAGGTCGCGCGCGGCCATCTTCTGGGGATCGAGCCACACGCGCATGGCGTAATCGCCCGCGCCGAACACGCGCACGTCGCCGACGCCGGGAATGCGCGCCAGCAGGTCGCGCACGTTGAGCGTGGCGTAGTTGCGCAGGTAGAGCGAGTCGTAGCGGCCGTCGGGGGAGGTGAGGTGCACCACCATCAGGAAGGCCGGGGTGCTCTTGAGCGTGGAGACGCCGATCGCGCGCACGTCCTCGGGCAGTCGGGGAAGCGCCTGCGCGACACGGTTCTGGACCTGGACCTGCGCGCGATCGATGTCGGTGCCGATGCGAAACGTGACAGTCAGCGCCAGCGACCCGTCCATGGTCGCTTGCGAGGACATGTAGAGCATGTCCTCGACGCCGACGATCTCCTGCTCGAGCGGCGCGGCCACGGTTTCCGCGATGACCTTGGGGTTGGCGCCGGGGTAGGCGGCCCTCACCACCACCGAGGGCGGCACCACTTCGGGGTATTCGCTCACCGGGAGTTTGAAGAGCGCGATGGCGCCCGCGATGGTGATGAAGGCTGAGAGGACGGCGGCGAACACCGGCCGGTCGATGAAGTAGCTCGAGAATTTCACTTTGATTTCCTTTCAAGTCCCTTTGGGGATTGGCCCCAAACTGGCTTTTGGGGAATAGCCCCAAAGCGCCGTCTGGGGCTATTCCCCATCCATTCAGTTTTGAGCAACCAAGGTGTTGCCGCCGCGGCGACCCTCTTCTTTGAACAGAGGGCCCATGGCCACCAGTTGGGGGGTAACGGGCATGCCAGGGCGAACCTGCTGCAGACCTTTCACGAGGATGACGTCGTCGACCTTCAGGCCTTCGCGTACCACGCGCAGGCCGTCGATCAGCGGGCCGAGCTTCACGGGCGTGTACTCGACCT
>DASTXR010000130.1:0-7432 GCA_035765415.1 Steroidobacteraceae bacterium
GATCTCGGCGCAGGCACGCTCGAGATTCTTCTCCGGTTCGACGTTGCTGCCGGCCGCGACGAACACGCGCACGTGACCGGGCTTGAGCAGGCTCATCGGCGGCTACGGGGCGAGATCCGCGCGCGTGCGCAGAACGGCCACGCCGACATCCTTGCTGTGGCGGATTGCACCGGGCTTGTTCACGGACAAGCGCACCCACTCGACGTTGAACTCGCCGAGGATGAGCATCGCCGCGCGATGCGCCAAAGTCTCCACCAGCTTGAAATCCGATTCGCTCACGAAGGCGATGAGGCGCTTGGCGACTTTCTTGTAGTCGAGCGTGTCGGCGACGTCGTCGGATTGCGCGGCGCGCGCGCAATCGACGGGCATCTCCACGTCCAGCACCACGGTCTGCTTGGTGCGCCGTTCCCACTCGATGAAACCGATGATGCATTCCACGGCCAGGCCGTGCAGGAAGATGCGATCGCCCTTGTCAGGCGTGGACGCCGAACTCGGCAACGTGTGGGTCTTGGGTCCGCTGGTGACTTTGCTCATGTACTCAATTCGTTGAGAGGCCATTGCGCGCGCGCGCGGATGGCGGAGGTTTCATGTTTGCCCGCCTTGAGACGCGCCATGCCGGCCACCGCGATCATGGCGGCATTGTCGGTGCAAAACTCGATGCGCGGGTAATAAACACGTGCGCCCATACGCCGCGCGCCTTCGGCCAGCCGTTCGCGCAAACTGCGGTTCGCGCCAACACCACCCGCCACCACCAGCGTCTCGTACCCCGTCTGTTCGAGCGCGCGCAACGTCTTGCCGATCAGCGTGTCGACGATGGCCTGCTGCACGCCCGCGGCGATATCGGCGCGCGTACCGTCGTCGATGGCGCCAGCCTTCGCGCATTCCTTGACCGCGAGCGACACCGCGGTCTTGAGCCCCGAGAAACTGAATTCGAGGCCGGGCCGATCGAGCATGGGCCGCGGAAAATCGAAGCGATCCGCCCGGCCCAGGGCCGCCAGCTTCGCGAGCTCGGGGCCGCCCGGGTACGGCAGGCCTAACAACTTCGCCGACTTGTCGAAGGCTTCACCCGCCGCGTCATCGCGCGTTTCGCCGAGCACCGCGTATGAACCCGCGGCCGCCACGTCGATGAGCATGGTGTGGCCGCCGGACACGAGCAGCGCCAGATGCGGGAACGGCGGCGGGTCAGGCTCGAGCAACGGCGCCAGCAGATGCCCTTCCAGGTGATGAACCGCGATCGCGGGTACGTTCCACGCATATGCCAGCGACCGGCCGAGCGCAGCCCCCGTCAGCAAGGCGCCGATCAGGCCGGGTCCCGCGGTGTAGGCCACGCCGTCGATCTGGTCCGGAGTCGTTTTCGCGTCGGCCAGGGCGGTTTTGAGCAGGGGCAGCAGCCGGCGCACGTGGTCCCGCGAGGCCAGCTCAGGCACCACTCCTCCATAAACACGGTGCAAGTCGATCTGGCTATGGATCTCGTGCGCCAGCAGGCCGGCCGCATCGTCGTAGACGGCAACCGCGGATTCGTCGCAGGAGGATTCGAGGGCCAGGATGCGCATGTATTAGGAGTGAGAACCCCTGCTTACTCGGGGCATTGCTTTCTGCTTTGATTTTCTGGGGCCGTTCTATAGAATCGCCACCCCTGCCCCAGGCAGGTTGTGGCAAAACTCCAAACAGATCAATGGGTTGAGGTTTCGATGCCGAGCGTTCGCGTACGAGAAAACGAATATTTCGATGCCGCCCTGCGCCGTTTCAAGCGCGCTTGCGAAAAAGCGGGCGTGCTCACCGAGCTGCGACGCCGGGAATTCTACGAAAAGCCGACGCAGGAGCGTAAGCGCAAGAAGGCTGCCGCCGTGAAGCGTCACCTCAAGCGCAACAGCCCGCGCGAATACTCCGCGCGGCCGCGTCCGAGCTGAGCCTTTTCTTCTAAGAGCGCTGCGCGTTTGTCGCTCAAAGAGCGCATCACCGAAGACATGAAGACCGCGATGCGATCCGGCGAAAAGGATCGTCTCGCGGTCATTCGTCTTTTGCAGGCTGCCATCAAGCAGATCGAAGTCGACGAGCGCATCACGCTCGACGACGCGAAGGTCACTTCCGTGCTCGAGAAGATGATCAAGCAGCGCAAGGAATCCATCGTCGCCTTCGAAAAAGGCGCGCGCGCGGACCTGGTGGCGAAAGAGACTGCCGAAATCGCCATCCTGCAGCCTTACCTGCCCGCGCAGCTCTCCGATGCCGAGCTCGACGCCATCATTGCCGAAGCCATCGCCAGCACGGGCGCCGCGTCCATCAAGGACATGGGCAAGGTCATGGGTGTCGTGAAGGGCAAGGCCGCCGGCAAGGCCGACATGGGCGCCGTCGGCGCCCGCATCAAAGCCAAGTTAGGCGGTTAGTGAATTGGGTGGCAGGGGTTTGGCCACCGCCGGCGCGCTGATCCTCATCGCGCTCATCTGCATCTCCATCTCCCGCAAGATCGAAGCCGAACGCCGGCAGCTCGGCCGTTTCCCGCGTGAACGTCTGCCGCTGGTCATTGGCGGCTCGATCGGTGCGCTGGCTCTCTGCGTGATCGTCGCCTACGCGATTCTGCGCTAGCGAAGTTCAGCGGCGTTTTGCGCGGAAGAAGATCGACTCGATCGGCATCTCGAACACCTCGGCGATGGCAAACGCCAGCGTGATGCTCGGCTCGTATCTTTCGGTTTCGATCGCATTGACGCTCTGACGAGAGACTTTCAGTCGGACGGCAAGCTCCGCCTGGGTCCACCCGCGTTGCGCACGCAGCTCCGGCAGATTGTTCTTCAACGGGACCGCAGCACCACGAAGAGAAACTGCAGATTGAAGGCGCTCCAGCCGAGCAGATTCACCCAGAGCATGCTGAGCTTTGGCGCTCCGGCGAGTTCGGCCACGAAGTAAGCGATCGTAACGCCTGCGACGAAGACGGCGGTCCTCACGACGCAGACCAGGATGGAGTGCCGCAGGTACTCATCGCAGGATTCGTACATCCAGAACGCGATCGAGACGCACAGCGTCGCCGTGAGGATCGGCGTAAGGATCACGGTGTTCCGCACGCTGCCTGCCGGTATGTAGAGCGTGGCGAGCACCGCCACGGCCAGAGAGCACCAATAGGCCCATTGAGTCCAGCCGACCGCGCGAGCCGCATGTCGCGGCAATGTCGAAGCATCCATCAGCCCGCTCCCGTGTAAAGCATGCTTGACCCTATGGCGTGCGACCGGGCGTGTCAAGCATGCTTTACGTCATGCCCGTGCCCGGGCGAAAGGCCGGCAGGCGCCAGCGTAGAATCACGCCACCATGGCCGGCCGCATTCCCCAGAGCTTCATCGACGACCTGACCGCCAGGGCGGACATCGTCGAGCTCATCGGTAGCCGTGTTGAACTCAAGAAAGCCGGCCGCGAATACCGCGCCTGCTGCCCGTTCCACAACGAGAAAACTCCGTCGTTCTGGGTGAGCCCGGTCAAGCAGTTCTACCACTGCTTCGGCTGCGGCGCGCACGGCACGGCGCTGGGCTTTCTCATGGAATACGACAAGCTTTCGTTCCCCGAGGCCATCGAGGAACTAGCTAGTCGGCTGGGGCTCGACGTGCCGCGCGAGGCCGGCAGCCAGCCCGACAACTCCGGCAGCACCACTCCGCTCTACGACATGAACCTGCGCGTGGCCAGATACTTCGCGAGCGTGTTACCGAACGACGCCCGCGCGCGCGAATACGCGAAGAAGCGCGGCCTCACGCGCGACACCGTCGACAAATTCATGATCGGCTTCGCCACCAATTCCTGGAACGAGGTGCTCAAGCGCTTCGGCGCCAACGACGCCGACCGCAAGGCGCTTTCCGACTGCGGCCTCATCATCGAGCGCGAACGCACCGACAGCCGCACGCTGGACCGGCACTACGACCGTTTCCGCGACCGGCTGATGTTCCCGATCCGCGATTCGCGCGGCCGGGTGCTGGCGTTCGGCGGGCGCATCATCGACGCCGGCGAGCCCAAGTATCTGAACTCGCCCGAGACCATGCTGTTCCACAAGGGTCGAGAGCTCTACGGCCTGTACGAGGTTCGCCAGAGCCGCACGACGCTCAAGCGCCTCCTGGTGGTCGAGGGCTACATGGACGTCGCTCGCCTCCACCAGGCGGGCGTGAACTACGCGGTCGCCACGCTGGGCACGGCCACGACCCCGGAGCACCTGCGCCGCATCTTCAAGCTCGTGAACGAGGTGGTGTTCTGCTTCGACGGCGACAAGGCCGGCCGTGCCGCCGCCTGGCGCGCGCTCGGCAACGCGCTCCCCGAAGCACGCGAGGGGCGCCAGATCCGTTTCCTGTTCCTGCCCGAGGGACACGACCCCGATTCGCTCGTCGGCGAGGAAGGTCGCGAGGCCTTCGAGAAGCGGCTCGACGGGTCGCTGCCGCTCTCGGAATACCTCGCCACCGCGCTCGGCGAACAGGCCGATCTCAGCCACGCCGACGGCCGGGCGCAGTTCGCTGAACTGGCGCGCCCGCTGGTCACGAAGGTGGCTCCGGGGGTCTATCGAGATCTGCTGATTGAGCGCTTGGCAGAATCGATAAAGCTCACATCAGCAAGATTGAACCAATTGTGGTTCAACGAAGTGACCGACACCGCCGGCAACCACCTGAGCGCCGGGCCCTCCCCGGCTGGAGCGGCAGGCGCCGGTTCGACCTCCTCGCACCTCGCTGCAAGGCGGCCGCGCGATGGTGGCGGTGGCCGCGGCCTGGTCACCAAGGCGGTGAAACTCGTCGTTCACTTTCCTTCCATCGCGACGAAGGTTTCGGGAGCCCACCTCTCGCAGCTCGAGATGACGGACGACGCGGGATCGCGTTTCCTGTTCGAGCTCCTCGACCAGCTTCAGCAGGAGCCTGCGGCCAACTCGGCCGTCCTGCTCGAGCGCTGGCGCGACCGGCCGGAAGTGACCCGCATGCGGGCCCTGGCCGGCGAGGAAATGCTTGGCCTCGAGGAATCCTCGGCGGCGCTCGACCTCATCGCCGCCATCGAAAAGCTCGCGATGGAACCCACCCTGCGCCGGCAGGAAGAACTCGCGGCGAAGGGCGACCTCATCACGGACGACGAACGGGCGGAACTCAAGGAACTGAACCTCGCCATCCACCTGGCCAAGAGCAAAGGCAGCCCGGGCGCTTCAAGCGAAGGGTCCGTCGGCCGATAAATTCCGGCACGTGACCCATTTGGCCCGTTTTTTGCGTTTGTCAGAGAGCGGAACACGAGCGGAAGTCGTTGAACCTGAGGCGATTTTCGCTTTGTCAAGCCACCGTCATTTGCGTAGAATGCGCCCCCTTTCCCGCAAGCCACCTTGATCGCACCGTCGGCAACCCCACGGTGTCGAACCTCAATACGCTCTGGCGTCCGGATACTCATGACACAAAAGCACAAGCGCCCCGCTGCTCCCGCCTCGAAAAAGCTCGCCAAGACCGCGGGCAAGCCGGCTGCTGCCGCCCATTCCTCGAAGGAGAAGGCGAAAGCCGCGCATGCCGCTCCGCATGCGAAAGACTCCCATTCGAAAGACCGGGCCAAGCACGTCGAGAAACATGCCGAGGTCAAGAAGCCGCTCGTGAAGGGCAAGGCTCCTGAGAAGGTTGCGGCGCCGGTCGCGGATGCGAAGGGCAAGGTTGTCGAACTCAAGGCCGCGCAGAAGCTCGCGGCGGCGCGCGCGGCAGTCGCTGCCGCCACCGCGGCTCCGGCCGATGGCAAGAAGGGCAAGAAGGGCAACGCCGAGCTCATCAACCTTCCGGCACGTCGCAATGTGCTCCCGGAAGAGCGCCAGTCGCAGCTCAAGCTGCTGATCGCGCGCGGCAAGGAACAGGGCTACCTCACTTACTCGCAGGTGAACGATCACCTGCCGTCGGAGATCGTCGATCCCGAACAGATCGAAGAGATCGTCAACACCATTAACGACATGGGCATCCCGGTGTACGAAAAGGCGCCGGACAACGAGAGCATTCTCGCGCCCGAGCCGTCCGCGCCCACCGACGAAGAAGCCATCGAAGAGGCCGCCGCGGCCCTGGCGGCGCTCGACGCCGAGCTCGGCCGCACCACCGACCCGGTGCGCATGTACATGCGCGAGATGGGCACGGTCGAGCTGCTCACGCGCGAAGGCGAAATCCGCATCGCCAAGCGCATCGAGGAAGGCCTCGACGCCGTGCGCCTCGCGCTGTCTAACTACCCGTCCACGGCCGAGTACCTGCTGAAGGCCTACGAGCCGGTCAAGACCGGTGGCGCGCGCCTGGTCGACATCATCGTCGGCTTCATCGACCCGAACGCCCCCGACGTCATCGCCCAGCCGCAGAACCCCACCAAGATGGATCTCGCGGCGCCCGTCGTCGAAGAGAAGGCCGAAGGTGAAGACGAGGAAGGCGACGGCACGGGCGAGGAAGAGGAAGCCGTAGATACCGGCCCGGATCCGGAAGAGGCCGCGCGCCGCTTCACCGCGGTCGGCAAATACCTCGCGAACGCGCTCACGCACATCGAGAAGATGGGCGCGAAAGACCCGAAGACGCTCAAGGTTCGCAAGCGCCTGTCGGACGAGTTCATGGAGCTCAAGCTGGCGCCGCGCATGTTCGAGGCGCTCATCGGCAACCTGCGTCACCAGGTCAACGAGATCCGCCAGCTCGAAAAAGAAATCATGATCATTGCCGTGCGTGATGCCGGCATGCCGCGCAAGGAATTCATCCTCTCGTTCCCCAAGAACGAAACCAGCAACCGCTGGCTGCAGAAGCAGATCAAGGGCGGCAAGAAGTGGTCGAACGCCATGGGGCGTCTGAAGGACGAAATCGAGCGCCGCCAGGACAAGCTGTCGCAGCTCGAGAAGGCGTACCACCTCTCGATCACCGACATCAAGGAGATCAACCGCGAAGTGTCCATCGGCGAAGCGAAAGCCCGCCGCGCGAAGAAGGAGATGGTCGAGGCCAACCTGCGTCTCGTGATCTCCATCGCGAAGAAGTACACGAACCGCGGCCTGCAGTTCCTCGACCTCATCCAGGAAGGCAACATCGGCCTCATGAAGGCCGTGGACAAGTTCGAGTACCGCCGCGGCTACAAATTCTCCACGTACGCGACCTGGTGGATCCGCCAGGCCATCACGCGTTCGATCGCCGACCAGGCGCGCACCATTCGCATCCCGGTGCACATGATCGAGACCATCAACAAGCTGAACCGCATTTCGCGGCAGATGCTGCAGGAGATGGGCCGCGAGCCGACGCCGGAAGAGCTGGCCGTGCGCATGGAGATGCCGGAAGACAAGGTGCGCAAGGTGCTCAAGATCGCCAAGGAGCCCATCTCGATGGAAACCCCCATCGGCGATGACGAGGATTCGCACCTGGGCGATTTCATCGAGGACACGTCCGTGACCTCGCCCATCGATCAGGCGACGATGGAAAGCCTGCGTGAAACCACGCACTCGGTACTTG
>DASTXR010000131.1:0-80002 GCA_035765415.1 Steroidobacteraceae bacterium
TGGCGGATGCTACGGAGAGTAACCCCGCTCGCCGTGCTCGGCGAGATCGAGGCCTTCGGTCTCTTTCTCCTCCGATACGCGCAGCCCGAAGACGACGTCGAGCAGCCTGAGGATCACCCAGGTCGCCAGCGTGCACCAGGCCGCGGCCGCCAGGACTCCGAGCGCCTGCACACCCAGTTGCGCGCCGATGCCTTGCTGCACCGTGAAGCCGGTTCCTCCGAGCCAGGCCGCTGCAAATACCGCGGTCAGCAACGTACCGATGACGCCGCCCACGCCGTGTACCGGCGATACGTCGAGCGAGTCATCGATCTCGAGCTTGCGCTTGAGGAACTGCGTGGCGAAGAAACACGCCGTGCCGGCGACGAGGCCGATGCACACTGCACCGAGCGGCCCGACGAATCCGGACGCGGGAGTGATGGTTCCAAGGCCCGCGACCATGCCGGTGACCACGCCCAGCATCGAAGGCTTGCCGTACTTCTTCCATTCGACGCACATCCAGGCGAGTGCGCCCGCGGAGGCACCCATGTGCGTGGTGAGCATGGCCATGCCGGCAGAGCCGTTCGCGGCGAGCGCGCTGCCGGCGTTGAAGCCGAACCATCCGACCCAGAGCATGCCAGCGCCAGCGACCGTGAGCGGCAGGCTGTGCGGAGTCATCGCGGTTTGCGGAAATCCGCGGCGGCGTCCCAGCACGATTGCGCAGACCAGCGCGGACGTACCCGCGCTCACGTGCACGACGATGCCACCGGCGAAGTCCATGACGCCGAGCCTGGCCAGCCAGCCGCCACCCCACACCCAGTGGGCCAGCGGGACGTAGACCACCAGCAGCCACAACACCGCGAATCCGAGTACCGCCGAGAAGCGCATGCGTTCGGCGAAGCCGCCGATGACCAGCGCCGGCGTGATGATGGCGAACGTCATCTGGAACATGAAGAACAGCGTTTCGGGGATCGTGCCCGTGAGCGCGTCGCGTGCCACACCGAGCATGAACGCCTTGTCGAATCCGCCGATGAAACTCTGCGCGGCGCCGCCATCGGAGAACGTGAGCGAATAACCCACCGCCAACCAGGCCAGCGACACGACGCCGGTGATGGCGAAGCACTGCATGAGAATGGAGAGCACGTTCTTGGCGCGCACGAGCCCGGCGTAGAACAGCGCGAGGCCTGGCAGCGTCATGAAGAGAACCAGCGCCGTCGCCGCGATGATCCAGGCGGTATCGCCGGTATCGGCGACCGGGGCAGCGGCTGCCTCCTGCGCAAGAGAAAGTAACGGGCACAGCAGCAAGCCGAGCGCCACCGGCACCCGGATAGATAGGACACGCATTTTTATACTCCCCTCGTCTCGTCAGTGGCTCGCGCCACGAATTCAATCGCCGGCCTGCTGCCCGAACAGGCAGCAAGTCTGCTTACAGCTCAGCAATCGGCTTCGAACCAACGGCCTGCCGCCGGAAGGGCAGCAGGCCGTCGTACATCAACTGTTAAGGGACTTCGCGCCCGCGTTACAGGGCGCTGTTGTCGGTCTCGCCCGTACGGATACGGATGACGCGATCGATATCGGTGATGAAGATCTTGCCGTCGCCAACTTTGCCGGTCTTGGCAGCCTTGAGGATTGCTTCCACCACTTGATCGACGAGGTCGCTGCGAACCGCGACTTCGATTTTGGTCTTCGGGACGAAGTCGACGACGTATTCAGCGCCGCGATAGAGCTCGGTGTGGCCGCGCTGGCGACCAAAGCCCTTCACCTCCGTCACCGTCATGCCGGAAACGCCTATCTCTGACAGTGCCGCACGCACGTCGTCGAGTTTGAAAGGCTTGATGATGGCGGTGACCAATTTCATTTCGTTATCTCCCAATTCTTTAGTGAATCTGGACGCCGACATCGGCGAGCCTTAATCGCGGTGCAGCTTCCGTGCCAGTATCCCGAAAGCCCACTAACGCGGCAATTTGGCTAATAGGCCTACGGACGATGCTTTATCGAGCACTAATTTAGCGCGCTAAAAAGTTATCCGCCCAATAATGGTGCGGGATATCCGGCGCAGCGCTCTCTTATCTATATGACCCAACGGATAACCATAGTCGGTGCGGGACAGGCGGCAGCGCAAGCAATCGAGACGCTGCACAAGCGCGGGCACACCGGGCTCATCACGTTGATTGGTGACGAAGGCCTGCTGCCTTACCAGCGCCCGCCGCTGTCAAAGAAGTTTCTGGCTGGCACGCTGGACCGGGACCGGCTCTTCATCCGGCATGCGGCTCACTACCTGGATCACGGCATCGACCTGCGGCTCGGTTTCCCCGCCGTCCGCCTCGATCGCACGCAGCGCCGCGTGGAAATTGCCGATGGCACGTCCGTCGAATACGACGCGCTGCTCCTGGCCACCGGCAGTCACCCGCGCCTGCTGCCATTGCCGGGCGCCGAGCTCGCCGGGGTGCACTACCTGCGCAGCGTCGCGGACGTGGACCGGCTGCGCGCGGAACTCGCGCCCGGACGGCGCGGCGTCATCATCGGCGGGGGATACATCGGCCTCGAAGTGGCGGCCACCTGCCGGGAAGCGGGACTCGAAGTGACCGTGCTCGAGGCCGCGGAACGCGTGATGAACCGGGTAGTCAGCCCGGCCGTGTCGGCCTTCTACGAGGCTGAGCATGCCAGGCACGGCGTCCGGGTTCTCTGCGGCACCCGCATCGAGGCGCTGGTACCTGAAAATGGGGACAGATCTATTTCAGGCACCGAGAGGGTCGCGGCGGTGCGGCTCGACGACGGTCACGAAGTGCCCGCCGATTTCGTGCTGGTCGCCATCGGCGTGGCGCCCACGGACGCGCTGGCCCGCGCCGCCGGAATCGACTGCGACAACGGGATCCTCGTCGATGAATACTGCCGCACGACCGACGCCCACATCTGGGCCGCGGGCGATTGCGCGAGACATCCCAGCATTCACTACGGCATGCGCGTGCGGCTCGAATCGGTGGACAACGCCTTCGAGCAAGGCGCCAGCGCCGCGCTCAACATGCTGGGTATAACCACGGTGCACGACAAGGTGCCGTGGTTCTGGTCCGATCAGTTCGATCTCAAGATGGTGATCGTCGGACTGTCCACGGCGCATGACGAAGTGGTGCTGCGCGGCGACCCGGCGAGCCGCGCGTTCAGTGTGTGTTACCTGCGAGACGGCGAGCTGATCGCGGTTGAGACCGTCAACCACGTCAAGGACCAGATGGCGGCGCGCAAGCTGATTCCCGCGCGGGCTCGGCCGGACCTGGCGAAGCTGGCCGATCCGGCGGTGGCGCTCAAGGACGCCCTATGAAACCGGGCAGGCTTTCGCGGTCCAGATGTCTTTCGCGTACTCCGCGATCGTGCGATCGCTGGAGAATTTCGCGGAAGCCGCCACGTTCAGGATGACTTTTTCCGACCAGCCGTCACGGTCCGCATACAGCGCTTCGAGGCGCCGGTGCGCCTGGGCGTATGAACCCAGGTCGGCGAGATGACGATAGAAGTCCCCGTTCTCGAGCAACATGGCGCGCAGCGGATTGAACACGCCCGGCTCATTGCGACTGAAGTGATCGGAGAAGATGAGATCGAGCGCCGCGCGGATTTCCGGCTCGTTGTCATAGTGCCAGCGCGGGTTGTACCAGCCCTGGCTGCTCTCAACCTGTTCGGCCGTCAGCCCGAACAGGAAGAGATTGTCCTCGCCGGCCTCTTCGGCCATCTCGATGGTGGCGCCATCCCGCGTGCCGATGGTGAGGGCACCGTTCATCATGAATTTCATGTTGCCCGTGCCGCTGGCTTCGTAGCCGGCCGTGGAGATCTGTTCGGAGACATCCGCGGCTGGAATCAGACGTTCTGCCAACGAAACGTTGTAGTCAGGCAGGAACATGACTTTCAGGCGGCCACGCATCAGCGGATCGCCGTCGATCGTACCGGCGAGATTGTTGATCAGCTTGATGATGAGTTTGGCCAGTTGATAGGCCGGGGCCGCCTTGCCGGCGAAGAAAAAGGTGCGCGGCGCGAACTCGAGATTCGCGCTGGCATGCAGCCGGTTGTAGAGGACGACTATGTGCAGGGCATTGAGCAGCTGCCGCTTGTACTCGTGGATGCGTTTGACCTGGCAGTCGAAAATGGACTGTGGGTCGACCAATGCACCGTGCGTCTTCTCCAGCCATGCGGCGAAGGACAGCTTGGCGTCGCGTTTCGCCCTGGCAAACTGTTCACGAAGGCCGCGACTCCCCGCCATGGGCTCGAGCCTGGCCAGTTGGCCGAGATCGCTGATCCAGCCATCGCCTATTGCTTCGCGGATGGTCGTGGAGAGCCAGGGGTTCGCCAGCAGCAGCCAGCGGCGCGGCGTGACGCCATTGGTCTTGTTGTTGAAACGCTCGGGAAACATCTCGGCGAAATCGCGTACTACTCGCGTGCGCAGCAGGTCCGTGTGAATTGCCGCAACTCCGTTGGTGCTATGCGATCCGACGATGGCGAGATTGGCCATGCGAACCTTTCGACCCGCGCCGTTCTCTTCGAACAGGCTCATGCGCGCCACGCGGCCGGCGTCGTCCGGGAACCGCTCGCGCACCGTATCGAGGAATCGGCGATTGATCTCCTGGATGATCTCCAGGTTGCGGGGAATGATCTGCTCGAACCACTTGATGGGCCATTTTTCCAGCGCTTCGGGCAGCAACGTGTGATTCGTGTAGCCCAGTGACCGTTGAGTCAGGTCCCAGGCTTCGTCCCATCCCAGCCGTGCCTCATCGAGCAGAATGCGCATGAGCTCCGGCACCGCCAATGCCGGGTGCGTGTCATTCATCTGGATCGCGATTTTTTCCGACAACGTGCTCCAGTCGCTGTTGGTACGCCGGAATCGACGCACCAGGTCCGCGAGCGAGCAGGCCACCAGGAAATATTCCTGCAGGAACCGCAGTCCCTGCCCCATCGACGTTGAATCGTCGGGATAAAGAACCCGCGTGAGTGATTCCGCAGCGAGAGTTTCGGCCAGTGCGCCGGCGAAGTCGCCGCGGCTGAACTGCTGGAAATCGAAGTAGTCAGGCGTGGCGGCGGCCCAGAGCCTGAGCGTGTTGATGTTCGCACCGCCGTAGCCGATGACCGGTCGGTCGTGTGGAACCCCGAGCAGGATCGACGGACGGCCGATGATCGGCTTGAGCTCACCGGCGCGCAGATCGAAGGAGCAGTTGAGCTTCACCTCGACGGCCTCCTGCGGCCGCGCCACTTCCCAGGGATCCGGCCAGCGCAGCCAGTTGTCCGGACGTTCGTCCTGCCAGCCCTCGCGGAACGTCTGGCGGAAAATGCCGTACTCGTAGCGCAGCCCGTAACCCATGCCCGGAATCTGCAGGGTCGCCATGGAGTCGATGAAACAGGCCGCGAGCCGCCCGAGACCGCCGTTGCCGAGTCCGGCATCCGGTTCCGTTTCCGTGAGCGTCGACCAGTCGATGCCCTTCATGCGCAATGCTTCGAGCATGAGCGGGTCCAGCATGGCATTCGTGACGTTGTTAGCCAGCGAACGTCCGATCAGGAATTCCATCGACAGGTAGTACACGCGCTTGGGATTGCCGAGCTCGTACGTCTGGTCGGTCTTGAGCCATCGCTGTGAGATGAAGTCGCGCAGCGCATGCGCGGCCGCCTCCCAGTGATCGTGGGGCGCGGCCTTGCCGGGATCGATGACGCGGTCGAACAGCAGGTGGCGCTCGAAGAGCGCGTCGCGCGTTCCGGAAAACTGAATCGGTCCGCAGCCATACTGCTCGCGCAGCGCATTCAGACTGGGGTTCATGAACGCTCCTGTTGAGCGGCTGTGGAACTCAGACGTTGTCGCCTTCGGTGGAAGTCCCCTGACCCTTCACGGCCATCTGTCCCCAGCGCCATCCGGTGATCTCCGGCATGTCGTCGCCATGTTGCGCGATGTACTGCTTGTGCTCGAGCAACTTGTCGTTGATGGCCTGCTTGGCGTAAGCGGCGCGTGAGCCGAGTTGCGGCAGGCGATCCAGCACATCGCCGACCAGGTGAAAACGATCGAGGTCGTTCATCACCACCATGTCGAACGGCGTGCTGGTCGTCCCTTCTTCCTTGTACCCGCGCACGTGCAGGTTATGGTGGTTGTGGCGGCGATACGTGAGGCGATGAACCAGCCATGGATACCCGTGGAACGCGAAGATGATCGGCTTGTCGAGTGTGAACAGCAGATCGAAGTCGGCATCGGGCATTCCATGCGGATGTTCGCTGGGCGGCTGCAGCTTCATCAGGTTGACGACGTTGACGACGCGGATCTTGAGCTGGGGCAGGTGTTGACGCAGGAGGTCCACCGCGGCCAGGGTTTCCAGCGTCGGCACGTCCCCGCAGCAGGCCATGACCACATCGGGCTCGCCGCCCTTGTCCGAACTGGCGAATTCCCAGATGCCGATGCCCGCGGTGCAATGTTTGACCGCCTGGTCCATCGTCAGCCACTGCGGAGCCGGCTGCTTGCCGGCCACGATCACGTTGACGTAGTTGCGGCTGCGCATGCAGTGATCCGTCACCGACAGCAGCGTGTTCGCGTCCGGCGGTAGATAGACGCGCACGACCTCCGCCTTCTTGTTCACGACATGGTCGATGAACCCGGGGTCCTGGTGGCTGAACCCGTTGTGATCCTGGCGCCAGACATGCGAGGACAGCAGGTAGTTGAGCGATGCGATGGGCCGCCGCCAGCGGATGTGATTGCACACCTTGAGCCACTTGGCGTGCTGGTTGAACATCGAATCGATGATGTGGATGAACGCCTCGTAACACGAGAAGAACCCGTGCCGGCCGGTCAGCAGGTATCCTTCGAGCCAGCCCTGCATCTGATGCTCGCTGAGCATTTCCATGACCCTGCCGTCGGGCGCAAGGTGATCGTCGTACGGGAATCGTTCCGCCATCCACGCGCGGTTGGTCACCTCGAGCGCATCCTGCCAGCGGTTCGAGTTGTTCTCGTCCGGGCTGAACAAGCGGAAATTGCGGCTCTCCGCGTTGAGCTTCAACGTGTCGCGCAGGAATGCACCCATCTGGCGCGTGGACTCGACGAACAATGCGCCAGGCTCCTTCACCTTCACGGCGTAGTCGCGAAAATCAGGCAGGCGAAGATCGCGCAGCAGCAAACCACCATTGCCGTGCGGATTGGCGCTCATGCGCCGTTCACCTTCCGGCACCATCTCGGTGAGCACGGGTTTCGGGCGCCCATCCTTGTCGAACAACTCTTCGGGCCGGTAACTCTTCATCCACGCTTCGAGGATCTTGACGTGTTCGGCCTTGTCCATGTCGCCCATGGGCACCTGGTGCGAACGCCAGTAGTCCTCGGTGCGCTTGCCGTCGATTTCCTTGGGGCATGTCCAGCCCTTGGGCGAACGCAGGACGATCATCGGCCACATGGGTCGCTTCGCCCCGCCGTCGCGTTTCGCGTCGGCCCTGATGCGCTGCAAATCGAGAACGATGCCGTCGAGCGTGGCCGCCATCAATTGGTGCATCGTCTCCGGATCGCTGCCCTCGACGAAGTGCGGCTCGTAACCGTAGCCGCGGAACAGGTGATCGAGTTCTTCATGACTGATTCGCGCGAGCACACACGGGTTCGCGATCTTGTAGCCGTTGAGGTGAAGGATGGGCAGCACTACGCCATCGGTCAGCGGATTCAGGAACTTGTTGGAGTGCCAGCTCGTGGCGAGCGGCCCGGTTTCCGCTTCGCCATCGCCGATCACGCAGGCCACGATCAGGTCCGGGTTGTCGAACGCAGCGCCAAATGCGTGAGAAAGCGCGTAGCCCAGCTCACCGCCTTCATGAATCGACCCCGGCGTCTCCGGCGCCACGTGGCTCGGAATTCCGCCCGGAAACGAGAACTGCTTGAACAGCCGCTTCATGCCCTGCTCATCCAGCGAGACGTTGGGGTAGACCTCGCTGTACGTGCCGTCGAGCCAGGCGTTGGCCACGAGGCCCGGGCCGCCATGGCCGGGCCCGGTGATGTACAGCATGCTCAGATCGCGTTGCCTGATGATGCGATTGAGATGCGTGTAGATGAAGTTCAGGCCGGGCGTGGTGCCCCAATGGCCCAGCAGGCGCGGCTTGATGTGCTCTCGCAACAATGGCTTGGTGAGCAGCGGGTTGTCATATAGATAGATCTGCCCGACCGAGAGGTAGTTGGCAGCACGCCAGTGCGCGTCCAACCTGGCGAGCACATCGGGGCTTAAGGGCTTCGCGACTGTGTCCTTCATGCTGGTACTCCCGGCCTGGAAGTCATCAGTGATGAGTGCGAGAGTGGATCAGTCTCTCGCGCGGCGCGAAATAAGGACTAGGTCTGATTGAGATTTTCGCGGTTCGCCCGACAGCATGTGATGGTCATCGCATGCGCAGCAGTTAGGCCGGGTTTCGCCACCGCGCGAACACGCGCTCGATATCCCCGTTCACTTCCTCTCCCACGATGCCGCTCGCGAGCTCGCGCCCGAGCTCGCGGTAGCTGTCGAACTGCATCTCGCCGTAGAACTGGTTGGACGTGGGCTGGTTGGGGAACTCGGGATTGGTGCGCCAGTAACCGTAGATGTCGGCGCCGAGATTGGTACGCAGCAGCGCCTTCAGATAGAGGATCTCGCCCTGGGTGCCATCGGCGTAGGTCACGCGGCCCAGCAGGTGCGCCTGCTTGCGCTGCCCGCCGTCCTCGTGGATCAGCGGGTCGGCACAGATGTCGACGCTGGCGCCCAGGTCCGCGCGCGCCCGTTGAACGGCCTGGCCAAGGTCGGCGAGCGTGGTGTCGGGATCGGCGCCGGCATCGCTCACGACGATGTAGCGGCAGCGCCTGCGCAGCAGCTCGTACAACCCGAGGTTCTCGAAATGCCCGCCATCCGCCAGGTGGATACGCGCCTGCTTTTCGTCGAGCCCGATGCCGAACATCTCGCGCAGCATGAGCTGGTACCACGCCGGCCAGCGGAAACGGCGCGGCTGGTGCGCTGGGTTGGCCACCCAGACTCCGAGCCGCATGTTCAGCAGCGTCATGAGGAAACTCACGGGACGCGAGTTGGTGGCGTAGGTATCCGGATCCACCGCGGCGCCCGACACCGAAAACGCGGTCGCGAGCGTGAGCTCCCCATGCAGGTAGTTAGTGGTGCGGCGATAACCGGTGGCGGTCGAGCCGCAGTACAGCGGCGTCAGGATCATGTTCTCGCCATTGCGCGCGCGCATCGTCGCGTTGTCCGAGCTCGTGGTGTTCAGCGTGGTGTTGATGATGTGGAACGGGCCGCCCGACGCGGCGCGCACCTCGGCCAGCTTGAACAGCATCGGGTGGCGATCGGGATCCGCGTGCGCCTCTTTCACCTTGGGACCGACTTCCGGCAGGAACGCCTCCGCAAGCCGGCTGCGATAATAACTGTGCATCGAAACCGCGTTGATGTCGCAGATGAAGGCGAACAGCAGCGAGATGCCCAGCCAGACCGCGAACCCCGTGGTCGTCAACAGCGGCGTGTGATGCGCAAGGTGATACAGCGCCGTCAGCAGGCCGGCCATCACCAGCACCAGGCCCAGCGTCGCGAACGTGTCGGCGTGTGCGCCCTTCTTGCCGGCCTGTCGAACCGACAGCGCCCCGCTGAGCAGAGGCACGACCCAGGTGGCGTGGCGCGTGATGCCTCCCGCGAAATCCGCGCGCAGGTAGGTCATGGCGGTTTCTTCGATGCCCGCCATGATCGGGAACAGGCCGATGGCGATGCCGATAAGCCCACCGGCCAGCAATTCGCCCAGTCGCTGGCGCAGGTACATGCCCGCGCTCACCTGGCGCAGCGGCGGCAACACCGTGCTCAGCGCGAACACCAGCGTCGCCAGTAGATAGACGGCCAGCAGGCCGACGCCGAACAGGCCGACGATGATGAAGCCGTCGTGCGCGCCGATGGGGCCGGCGCCCGGCAGGCTCATTTGCGCCGGCCAGCCGAATTCGAACCAGTCATGTTGGGCGACGCCGATGGCGACCAGCATCAGCGGCAGCAGCACGAACAGGTTGAGCAGCGTCCCGGAGAGAACGCTGGCGCCCAGAGTCCAGCCCGACAGGCCTTTGCCGGTGATGAGATAGCGGCCATGCGCGCGCAACCAGTCGAGCACCGTGCCGCTGCCATCGGCGAGCGGCACTTCGCCCAGTCGTCGCCCGGAAGTTTCCGGCACGTGCGCGCGCAGCCAGGTGAGACAGGAAGCGATGTATCCGCCACCCGAAACCGACGATAGATAGTCCGTGCGGGCGAGGAGCCCGGTGCGCGCCAGCACCTGCAGCACACCCATGTTGAAGGCGGCAGACCGAATGCCGCCGCCCGACAGGGCCAGGCCCACCAGCGGAGCATCCGCCGGCACCACACCCGTGGCGAGCCGTCGCTCGCGTATCCATTCCGACTCCGCGTGTTCGACGGCGGCGAAATCGCGGGTGTAATCGTGGTCCGGCGTGTCGCTGGCGGGGCTGCTCACAGTACAGTTCCGCGCAACCGGCACTGCGGCGGTTGATAGTCCGCGGGCGTTTCCGGCAGGTCGCGGTGGACCTTGAGGTATTCGATGATGTCGAAGCGCTGTTCGTCGGTGAACTCCGGCCCGATGACTCCGTGTGGCAGTGGATTGGCCTTGGGGTCCGCGAGATGTTTGCTCCACGTCGCCGCGTCGGCCGAGAACGCGTGGCCCGTGTTGTGGTTGCCGGGAATGCTGGTGTCGAGCCAGAAGCCGTCATCCTCGCCTTCGTCGTCCGGCGCGGTTGCGAAGCCCACGTTGACGGAGTCGTAGTCGCGGCGGCCCACGAAGAACTTCTGGTCGCGTTTGGCCGGCGGCAGCAGCATCTGGTACAGCGTGGGCACCGAACCGTTGTGCAGGAAAGGAGCGGTGGCCCAGACACCTTCGAGCGGCCGCGGTTTGTAACCGGCGATCTCCTGCGGCAGATCGAGCGTGCCGAAACCTTCCAGGCACTGCTGCGTCGCGTAGTCGACACCGTTGTCCGCATAAAAGCGGTTCTTCACGAGAATGCCGACGACGTTGAGCGCAATGCCCTCGGTCATCTTCTTGATGTCGAGTTTGGACATCGTGCGGTCGATATCCGCGGCGCCGTGCCGCAGGTCCCAGTAGAGATTCGCGATGTGGCAATCGATCGCGCAGCCCGGCGGGTCTTCCGGGCGCTTGTAGTCGTCGAGCGCGGGCACGGGAATCAACGCGCTCATCGCGGCATCGACCGCCTTCATCGCCTCGACCGGCAGCACGGGCTCGATGGTCGCGTCGGGATCCGGATACGCAGCCAGCGCCGCGGGCAGATCTCCGAGCGGCGCACCCGCTTCGGTTCGCAGCCGGATGATCTCGCGCAGGCGGAAACGCACGTTACGCGCGATGTTGCGCGTGAAGCCCGGCCGCAATGCCGCCTGCAGATCCGCGTTCGTGAGGCCGGTGTCCGACAGGTCGTAGGTACGCTCGAGGAAACCCATGGCCGCCTGGGGATCCGTGCCTATGTGATCGAGCGGGATCACCTCGATGCGCCACTCGAGCTCGTGCGACGGCTTGAGCGGTGCGTTCGCCTGCTGGCGCGCCGGCTCCGCGACATGCGGGCCGTGGCATTCCTGGCAACGTTGTTTGAAGAGCTCTTCGCCGCGGCGGGCTTTCGCTTCATCGATGGCGCCGAAGATCTCCGCGGGCCAGCGTGGCGGCTTCAACAAGTGCAGCGTGTGTTCGATGCGAAGCAGGCCGGCGACATCCACGGAGCTGCGGTACCGCGCGTCCGGCGGCAACGGTGCGCGCATGGCCGACAGCAGCGGCGTGATGGCGCCCACACCCAGCGCCTCGCCGACGTTGCGCGCCAGCGGTTGCGACACCGAGCCGTTGTATTGCACCCAGTCGAACTTCCAGATGTTCCACAGGTATGGATAGCTGACCGGCGCATCGCCGACGTGGTAGTTGGCCTTGGAAAGGTGGTCGCCGAAAGCCGTGTTGCCGATGCGGCCGAGGGCGTCCGTGCGTCCGAACCCTTCGTGCACGGGATACAGCTTGCGCAACGGGTTGTTCTGCCCGCTGGCGAGCATGGCCCTGATGGTGGCGCGCATCGCCGACTTGAGCGCGGGCTTGGCGCGCGGGTAACCGGCGCCGAGCACCCGCTTGGCGAACCGGTCGAACTTCCAGGGATTGATCACCGTGCTGATCAGTGACGACAGCAGCGTGGGGGCAAAGCTGCCGCGCGACATGTCGGTGAACGCGTGCATGGCGGGCCCACCGTCGATGCGGACCGCGGTGGTCCGGCCATTCCGGGTGAAATGGATCTCGCCCGAGTGGCAGGCGGCGCAGGTGATGTCGAGCACGTCCTCGCCAATGCGTGGATCGAAATGGCGCGTGAAACCGATCGGAAGCTGGTGCGGGTTGGCTTCGCTCGGCTCCGGGTCGACGACAAAACGGTATTTGCGCATATGCTCCGGCGCGGCGAATCGTTCCCGCGACAACGGCAGCTCCAGGTTCACGAACCAGTCGTAGCGCACGGCGCCCGCCGAAGCGCCCTGAGGCATTGAGGTTCCCTGCGCGGTGTAGTAATAGCGCTGACGCAACGCAGCGTTTTGCCCGGCGCCCCAGCCCTGGTCCAGCCAGACGTATTCGTCCACCGGTTCCAGCGCGGGAATGTTGTGCACGGGCCAGGCCACGAACCAGACGAACAATCCACCTGCCACCGCGACTGTCACGACAACCAGGCGCAACATCCATTTCAGAAATCGGCGCATCTCGTTACTCCCCTGACGTTCTGACGCATACTACAAACAACCCCGATGCAGGAAGCGATTTTGAACCGGCCCGCAAGTGTTGCAAGTGCCCGCGCCGCGCTCGTCGCGCTGCTGTTAGTTAGCTGCCTACCAATCCCGGCAGCCGGGGAAACTCGGGGCGTGACCACGATCGAGGCCGGCGTCCCGGTCAACGTCGAGAAACTCACCGGCGCCATCGCCCTGCTCGAAGACCCCGGCGCCAGTCTCACCATCGACGAGGTCGCCGGCCCCGCGACGAACGAGGGTTTCATCCCCGCCACACCCAAGGCCGCCAACGTCGGATTCTCGGATTCGGCATGGTGGGCGCGCGTCATCGTGCGCAATCGCGGCGACGCGAGCCGGTTCGTCTACCTGCGCCAGGGCTATCCACTCATCGATTCGCTCGATCTGTACGAACCCGGGCCGGGCGGCGCATGGCACCGGCACGCCACGGGCGACCGCACGCCGTTCGGCACCCGCGACGTCGCGCATCGCGACTTCCTGTTCCCGCTCACGCTGCCGGCCAACAGCGAAGTCACGTACTACCTGCGTTTCCGCTCGCAGGGCCCCATCGACATCAATCTGTCGCTGTCCGATCCGAATACGCTGACGGCCGAGGTCAGCCAGGAACAGCTCGCCTACGGCGTGTATTTCGGCTGCGTGATCATGCTGCTGGTATGGAGCGGCCTGGTGTTCATCGCGGTGCGCGATGGCGCGTTTCTCGCCTACTTCGCGTACGTGGCCACCTTCGGCCTCTACATGATGGTGAACACCGGCCTCGCCTACCAATTCCTCTGGCCGGACAGCCCGCGATGGGCGAACACCTGCCTGCTGGTGCTGCTGAGCCTGTCACTGGTCACCGCGGTGCAGTTTTCCACGACGATCCTGCGCGCCAGCGACTACACACCACGCCTCAATCGCATCGCGCGCGTGTTGCAGGTCCTGGCGGTGTGCGCCATCGCGCTGAGCCCGCTGCTCGACTACTCGGTGCTGGTGCAACCCGTGTCCATCCTCGTCATGTTGTCCGTGATCTTCATGATCACTCTCGGCATCGTGAGCCTGCTGGCCGGCTCGCGACCGGCGCGTCCCTACGTGATTGCATGGGGCGCGTTCCTGGCCGGTTCCATGGTGTTCCTGCTCAAGAATTTCGGCGTCCTGCCGCACACGTTCTTCACGCAGCACAGCTGGCAGGTCGGTTCGCTGCTCGAGATGATCCTGCTGTCGATGACGCTGTCCAGCCGCATGAGCGAGTTGCAGCACCAGAGCCGCACGGACGCGCTCACGCTGCTCGGCAACCGCCGCTTGTTCAACGACAAGCTGCCCGATGAATTCGCGCGCGCGCGCCATCAGGGCCATCCGCTGGCGCTGCTCATGCTGGATATCGACAAGTTCAAGCACTACAACGACATGCATGGCCACGCGCAGGGCGATGAAGCCGTGAAGGCGGTGGCGCACGCGCTGCGCAAGCACGCCCGCAAGCCGCATATCGGCTGCCGTTATGGTGGCGACGAGTTCTGCGTCATCCTGCCGGGCACGTCGGAAGCATCGGCCGCGGTGCTCGCGGAACGCCTGCGTGCCGCCGTGCAGAGTGCGCTGTCGGGGGAGCACACCGTCACCGTCAGCATCGGTTATGCCGCCCAGGTCGGCACACGATTCGAGACCGCCCACCAATTGTTCGAAGCGGCCGATGCCGCGCTGTATTCCGCGAAGGAACAGGGCCGCAACACCATCGCCGCCTTCCAGGGTCGCCGCACCGGCGATCCGCCCGCGGCCGAATCAGTCGAGGTTCCGGGCGCGGGCTGAAATTTCGCGGCAGCGGGCCGCAGGTCTTGCATTCCCTACTACACCTGTCATAGAGTCGACCGCAGTTGTAGTTATGGAGGTCCCGTGGCCGAACCGAAGCTGAGCGCGCTGGAACTGCGCATCATGGGCGAGCTGTGGAGCCGCGGCGCCTGTTCCATTCGCGAGATCCACGAGGCCATCGTCAAACGCGACCGGCCCGCGTACACCACCGTGCAGACCATGGTCTACCGGCTCGAGACCAAGGGCGCGGTGCGCCGCACCAGGAAGATCGGCAACGCCCACGTGTTCGAGGCCACCACTTCGCAGGCGTCGGTGCAGACGCGACTGCTCAAGGAGCTGCTCGGGTTGTTTGGCGGAAACGCGCGCCCGGTCATGGCGCACCTCGTCGAGATGGGCAAGATTTCCAGCGAGGACATCGACGAGGCGCAAAAGCTGCTGCGCGCGCATACCGCCAAAGATCCGGCGGCGAAGGACAAGTCAAAATGATCTCCGCGCTGATCAACCACCTGTGGCAGTCGACGCTGTTCTGCGGCTGCGCCTGGTTGATCACGCTGGCGCTGCGCGCCAACAGCGCGGCGCTGCGCCACTGGATCTGGCTGCTGGCGTCGGTGAAGTTCCTGGTGCCGTTTTCACTGCTGTTCTACATGGGTTCGTTCATCGGCCTTCCGGCAGCGCGCATTGCCGACGACCAGCCCCTGATGCTGGGCGACGCACTGCAAAACGCCTCGCTGCTCGTCTCGCCGACCGCTTCGCTTCCCGCGGCGGAATCCACTGGCGCGATTGCGCTGTTCGCGCTGCTCGCGGTCTGGCTCGCCGGCGCATTGATCGTCGGCGCGCGCTGGCTGCTCGCATGGCGCGCCGCGGACTCCCTGGTAAGAGCAGCGCGGCCGGCGCCGGGCGCATTGCCGGATGCACGCATCACGGATGCCGACATTGAACCGGCCGTGGCGCGCGTCTTTCATCCGGTCGTGTTGCTGCCGGCCGCGTTGCTCGCCCGGCTTTCGCGCCCGGAGATCGACGCGGTGCTCGCGCACGAGCAGGAACACATCGCGCGGCACGACAACCTCAAGGACAGCGTTCACCGGCTCGTCGAGATGCTGTTCTGGTTTCATCCCGCCGTGTGGTGGATCGGCCGGCAGATGATCGAAGAGCGGGAGCGCGCCTGCGACGAAGCGGTGCTCGCCAGCGGTCACGACGGCGGCGAATACGCTTCGGGAATCCTCGCGGTGTGCCGGCACTGCCGGGCCAGTTCGGCGCAATCCGCCGCGGCCACTTCCGGCGATCTCACGCGGCGCATCCGCTACATCCTCGACAGCGCGCGGCCAACGGCGCTCGGCGCAATCAAGGCGCTCACTCTGCTCGTCGCGACGCTCGCGGCCGCGGCAGTACCCATGTTCGCGGGCGCCGTCGACGGCACCGTTCGCCGGCACGAACTGCTCGCGCTCAACTCACGAGTCCTGGGCACGGCGGATTTTTCGATTGCCCCCGCGGCCGGCCGCCCGGGCGCACGGCAGGAAATCGTCGCCACGCGTAATGGCGTCGTCATTCGCAACACTACGTTGCGCGACCTGATTGCACTCGCCTATGGCGTCGAGCGATGGAACGTGAGCGGCAATGGCCAATGGCTGGACTCGCCGCGTTACGACATCCGCGCCGTTTCGCACGATCCCGTGCGCGAGCCCGATGAGCTCGATCCCTTTGCGCTTCGCGAGCTGACCACCAAACTGATCGCCTCGCGTTTCGATCTGGAGATTCACGTCAATCGCCGCTGCCAGTCGCCTTGCGGGCGCTACGCGTTGACGGCTCCCATCCCCACGCAGTAGTCCCGTGATCAACGGGCTGGTCGATCATTTGTGGCAGTTCTGCTGCTGCTCTGGAGTCGCGTGGGCGTTTTCCCTGCTGACGCGCGACAACGCCGCCATCGTGCGGTTGTGGCTGTGGCGAATCGCGGCACTCAAGCTGCTGCTGCCGTTCTCGCTGCTGTTCGCGCTGGGCGCATGGATGGGATATCCGTCCGTGCATTCAGCCGATCCCACGCCTTCATTGCTGGTCGGGTTCTTCCAGGCTGTCGAGCCGATCGTCGAGCCGGCACGGCACTTCAGGCTCACCGGTTCGTTCATCGCGATGTGGGCAGTACCTGCGATGGCCGCCGCTGCGGCCTGCGCGTGGTGGATAGGCCGGCAACTACGCCGGGAGCGGCTGCGCGTGGATGAGCAGGCGCGACTTCGCGAGGCGGATCCGGATGCGGTCATACCTTCCGTCGGATTCTGGAGAGCCGCGCTGCTCAGCGCCTGCGCACTCGTCGCCGTGTCGGCGCCGCTGCTCGCCGGCGCCGTCGCCGATCACCAGTGGCGTCGCGATCTGCTGATCGTGAATTCGAACAGACTGCGCGACGCGCCGGTAAGCCTGACGAAGTCACCGCCGGGGCTGGGACAGCGGTTCCGCGTGATTGCCGACAAGAACGGCGTGCTGGTGCGCAATGCCAGCATCCGGGATCTCGTGGCGATGGCGTACGGCGTGAATTCGTATGCCGTGTGGGCTAACCAGTTGTACATCCCGAGGGACGACGGCGAGATCGACTCGTGGATTCTCTCGCCGCGTTATGACGTTCGCGCCAACGCGCCGATTCTCGAGCCGCAAAAGTTCGACCCGTACGCACTGCGCCGCCCGGTCTCGCGGCTGCTTGCCGATCGATTCGGCCTCGAGATCTACGTCAACGGCAGCTGCCAGCCGCCTTGCGGCGTCTACCAGACGCAGATTTCCGCGGAGCCGCTGTAAGCCCGTCACGTCCTGCAGCACACCGCGGTTGCATGTTCTACTACAGTTGTACTAAATTGGACCACAGTTGTAGGAAAGGAGAGCCTGCGCATGTCCGTCCCACCCGCGCTGCGCGTGATCACGATGCTGTTGTTGCTCGCCACTGGCCCGAGCGCCTGTGCCAGGACGGAACCCGAGCCTGCCGCCGGGCCTTCGGTGGCACGCGAGCAGTTGAAAGCACTGCTGGCGGCTTTCAATTCGGGGGATCGGCCGACGCTCGAGCAGTATGCGAAGGCCAGCCTGTCTCCTAACTACAAGAACTCGCCGACCATCGACGAGGCACTGGGCATGCACAAGCATTCCGGAGGCTTCGACGTGCTCGAACTCACCGATGTCGCGCCGAACGTGGTGAAGGGATGGGTTCGCGGTCGCGACTCGGAGGCACTCATGGAAGTCGTCATCGAAGTCGAGGAGAAGGCGCCGCATCGCGTGGAGTTCTTCAATCTCGCGTGGGGGAACCCGCCGCAGAAATATTATCCGGACCACCTGACCGAAGCCGCCGCCGTCGAAACGTTGCGCGCAGAGGTCGCGAAGCGAACCGCGGCTGACAAGTTTTCCGGCGCCGTGCTGCTGTCCCGCGGCGATGCGGTGCTGCTGCGCGAAGCTTACGGTCTCGCCGACCGCAATCAGAAGATTCCCAACACCGTCGATACGCGTTTTCGGACCGCTTCGATGGGCAAGATGTTCACCGCCGTCGCGGTTCTTCGCCTGGTGCAGGAAGGCAAACTGAAACTGAGCGACCCGATAGGCAAGATCGTGCAAGCGCTCGCCGGCAAGCCAGCCGCGAACGTGACGATTCGGCAGCTGCTCACCCACACCGCGGGAACGGGAGACTTCTACGGACCGCGTCTCGAGGAAAATCGAAGCAAGCTGCTCGTTCACGACGACTTCATAAAAATATTCGGTGACGATGCGCTGCTGTTCAAACCGGGTGAAAAGTACGGTTACAGCAACATGGGATACATCCTGCTGGGCGCGGCCATCGAACACGCGAGCGGCAAGAGTTACTACGACTACATCCAGGAGACGGTATTTACGCCGGCGGGAATGACGCATTCCGATCTGGCGCCGGTCGAGGTTTCGATGACCGGCCGCGCGTCAGGCTACTACCGCCCACCGGGCACGCATGAATGGCTGCCAGCGATTGAGCCGCTGGCCTATCGAGGTGACGGCGCGGGAGGCGCCTGGTCCACCGTCGATGACATGGCGAAATTCTTCAGCGCATTGCGCGCGAATCGCCTGCTCAGCGAGAAATACACGCAGCTGATGTTCGCGCCCAGGGAAAAGCTCTGGCCTGGCAATGAATTCGGACATGGCATCTTCATCGAGAGTTACCCGTGGTCGGGACGCTCACTCGGACATTCCGGTGGCGAACAGGGCTCGAACGCCGAAGGCTGGTTCATGCCGGACTCGGGCTATGTACTGGTCGTGATGTCGAACTTCGATCCGGCCGCGGCCACGAATGTTGCTGGATTCATCCGTGCACGATTGCCGTTGCATTGAGTTTCACAATGAAGGAGGACATGTCATGAACCGGCGAAAACTGATGAGAAGCGTATTGCTGAGTTTGTTGTGCGCGACGGCAACGGCGCTGGCCGGCACGCCGTCTCCCGCGCGTGTGCAGCTGGAAGGTTTTCTGGCCGCGTTCAATTCGGGAGATCGCGCGAAGCTCACGGCGTTTGGAAAAGATCACGCGCCGCCGGATTTCCTTCGTCCGCAGATCGTCGACCAGACGCTCGAGATGTACCGGGCATCGGGCGGCTACGACCTGCTCGAGGTCAACGAATCGAGCCCGCTGGCGCTGACGAGCTGGGTGCGCGCGCGGTCCTCGAAAGAAGTGGTGCTGCTCAGGATCGAGGTCGACGCCGCCTCGCCCGAACGGATCATCGTGGTCGCGTTCCAGTCGGACGATCCGCCGGAGCGCCTCCGCTCGGGAAAGTGACCGCCGGTCGCAGCCGTCGTTCTCAGTTCGCGTCGCGGCCGCCGATCAGATCGAGCTGGCCGCGGCGCGCGACCCTGCGGTCGAACAGGCCCCAGGCGCCCTCGCCTCCATGCCACGCGCCACCCGTCGCGGCTTTCGCGTATTCGGTGGCGCGCGTCTCGAAGAAGTTGGCGTGCTCGACGCCGTTCAACATGGCCGTGAGCCATGGCAGCGGATGTTCCTTCACGCCGTAGATCTGCGGCAGGCCTAACTGCTTGAGACGCCAGTCGGCAATGTAGCGGATATAGGCCTTGATCTCCGCGGCCGAGAGTCCCTCGATGGGGCCCATCTCGAAGGCGAGGTCGACGAAGCGATCCTCGAGCTTCACCACGGTGCGCGCGCACTCCACGATGTCATCCTTCACGGGCTGTGTCAGCGCGCCGGTCTCCTGCGCGAACGTGTGGAACAGCCGGATGATGCCTTCGCAGTGCAGCGTCTCGTCGCGCACGCTCCACGAAACCACCTGGCCCATGCCGCGCATCTTGTTGTGGCGCGGGAAGTTGAGCAGGATCGCGAAGCTCGCGAACAACTGCAGGCCTTCGGTGAATCCGCCGAACATCGCGAGCGTGCGCAAGGTGTCCGCGTCCGTATCCACGCCAAAGCCCTGCAGGTATTCGTGCTTGTCGCGCATGGCGGCGTAGTCCATGAACGCCGTGAATTCACTGTCGGGCATGCCGAGCGTTTCGAGCAACAGCGCATACGCCGCGATGTGCACGGTCTCCATGTTCGCGAACGCCGCGAGCATCATCTTGATCTCGGTGGGACGGAACACGCGCGCGTAGCGCTCCATGTAATTGTCCTGCACCTCCACGTCCGACTGCGTGAAGAACCGGAATACCTGCGTGAGCAGATTGCGCTCCGCATCCGTGATGCGGCCGTTCCAGTCCTTGCAGTCTTCGCCGAGCGGGATCTCTTCCGGCATCCAGTGGATCTGCTGCTGCCGGCGCCAGTATTCGATGGCCCAGGGATAGCGGAAAGGCTTGTAGCTTCGCGACGGCGTGAGCAGGCCGGGCCTGGCGATGAGCTCGATCTGGTTGGGCGCGGTGATCACTGACATGAGAGGCACTCGTCGTATTTATCGTCGTTGAGGGTGTCGAGCGGCCTCTTGGGCCAGCTTCGCGTGTTGTCGGCTTCGACGCCGGCGAACCCGGCGCGCTGCACGCTCTTCGAACGGCAGTAGTACAGCGATTTCACGCCGCGCTCCCAGGCCGTCCAGTGCAGCATGAGCAGGTCCCACTTGTGGATGTCGCTGCGCAGATAGAGGTTCAGCGACTGTCCCTGGCAGATGAGCGGCGCGCGATCGGCGGCGAGCTCGATGACCCAGCGCTGGTCGATCTCGAAGGCGGTGCGAAACACCGACTTCTCGTCTTCGTTCAGGCCGTCGAGATGCTGGACCGATCCTTCGTGCGCGAGGATCGACTGCCACGTGTCCTCGGTGTTCAACCCCTTCGTGCCTAACAGCTTTTGCAGCGCCGGGTTACGCACGCTGAACGAACCCGACAGCGTCTTGTGCGTGTAGATGTTCGCCGGAATGGGCTCGATGCACGCGCTCGTGCCGCCGCAGATCACCGAGATGCTGGCCGTGGGCGCGATCGCCAGCTTGTGCGAGAAGCGCTCCAGCGCGCCGCGCTCGGCGGCATCCGGACACGCGCCGCGTTCTTCGGCGAGCACGCGCGACGCGGCGTCGGCTTCGCGCCGCAGATGCCTGAACATGCGCAGGTTGGCGGCGCGCGCCAGTGCGCTCTCGAAAGGAATGCCGTTGTTCTGCAACCAGGAGTGAAAGCCCATGGCGCCGAGGCCGACGGAACGCTCGCGCATCGCCGAGTACCTGGCCGCGTCCATCGACGCCGGTGCGTGGTCGATGAACTCCTGCAGCACGTTGTCGAGCATGCGCAGGACGTCTTCGACGAAGCGCGGCGCCGTGTTCCATTGTTCCCAGGTCTCGAAGTTCACCGAGGACAGGCAGCACACCGCGGTGCGTGCGCGGCCCAGGTGATCGACGCCCGTGGGCAGCAGGATCTCGCTGCACAGGTTCGACTGGCGCACCTTGAGCCCGAGATCGCGCTGATGAGCGCTGAGCTGGTTGTTGGCGGTGTCGCTGAAGAGAAGATAGGGCTCGCCGGTCTGCAGGCGGGTCTCGAGTATTTTCTGCCACAGGTGCCGCGCGGAGATCGTGCGCAGCGCCGACTGGTCCCTGGGACTGCGAAGCGCGAACGGCAGATCGTCGCGCACCGCCTGCATGAATTCGTCGGTGACGCAGATGCCGTGGTGCAGGTTCAGGCTCTTGCGATTGAAGTCGCCCGAGGGTTTGCGGATCTCGATGAACTCCTCGATCTCCGGGTGGTGCACGTCGAGATACACCGCGGCCGAGCCGCGGCGCAGCGACCCTTGCGAAATCGCCAGCGTCAGCGAATCCATGACGCGCACGAACGGGATGATTCCCGACGTCTGGCCGCAGCCCTTGACCGTCTCGCCGATGGAACGCACGCCGCCCCAATAGGTGCCGATGCCACCGCCGTTCGACGCCAGCCACACGTTTTCAGTCCACGTGCCGACGATGCCGTCGAGATTGTCTTCGACCGCGTTCAGGAAACACGAGATCGGCAGGCCTCGCTGCGTGCCGCCGTTCGACAGGATGGGTGTGGCGGGCAGGAACCACAGGCGCGACATGTAGTCGTACAAACGCTGCGCATGCGCGCCGTCATCGGCGTACGCGCGGGCGACGCGGGCAAACAGGTCCTGCGCGGTTTCACCGGCCAGCAGGTAGCGATCCTGCAGCGTGGCGCGGCCGAAGTTCGTGAGCAGCGCGTCGCGGGCCGGATCCGTGTTCACCGTGATGGCCGCGCGCGCCGCCTTCGCCGAGTCCGCGCCAGGCGTCAATGCGCCTGCGCTGGAGATCTGCCGGGAATTCTTTTGATGCGCGCGCGCAGGTTTCGCGCGCGCCGCCGGGACTGATTGACTTGCCATTTCGCCTCTCCGTTATTCACGGGGAAGCGGAAGCGGCGCGAGATTTCCACCTTTTGGCGGAAAAACATCGACGCTGCTGCCGGCACACCCCGTCCGATCAGAAGTCTCAAAGTGTGCGCCGGCAGGTCTCCTGGCTCACCGCTCCATCGCGAGTTGTTAGGCCTTCCCGGGATTCGTCGCTTCCCAGTGGCCACACTTTTTCACAGCGGGAAAAAGTCACAATTCGCTTGCGGTCTACAGTTGCGGGGGCAGCTGCGGATTGAGCGACCACTTAAGATCTCTTCACCGCATTCCCTTTTCATCGCGCTTTCGCGCGAACCGATGCACGACCAGATGTTGTGTGTCGCGACGGGAATTTGTCAACAGATTGTGTGGAAGGACTATCGTGAAGAAGTTTTTGAAGTGGACGGGATTTGTCGTCGCCGGCCTTTTCGGGCTCGTGTTGCTCGGTATTGCGTACATTTATTTCGCGTCCGAGCGCGAACTGGGCCGCCAGTACACAGTGGCCGACGGTGCCGCTCTCGTCATCCCCTCCGACGCGCGCGAGATCGCTGAAGGCCGGCGAATCGCGCAACTCGCCGGCTGCATGCACTGTCACGGCGACGATCTCGCCGGAACCGTGGTGGACGACATTCCCAATCTGGTCCGCCTCGTCGCGCCGAATATCAGCACGCGGTTGCCGCATTACACGGACGCGCAGCTCGCGACCGTACTTCGCAAGGGTGTAAAGCCCGACGGCAAGAGCGTGTTGTTCATGCCGTCGGAAATGTTCAGGCATTTGCGCGACGAAGACCTCGCGCGAGTCATCGCCTTCCTGCGCAGCAAGCCCGCTGTTGCCCAGGGCGTGACCGAAGAGACGCAACTGCGCCCGATCGGTCGTCTCATCATCGCAAACGGCGACTACAAGCCGGCCGCTCATGCGATCGAATTGCTGCCCTCGGCGGCCGCAGGCTTCGATGCGAACGACCCCGTGAGCCGCGGCCGCTATCTCACGATGAACTACTGCAGCGAGTGCCACGCGCAGGACTTGCAGGGTGTCGCACCGATCAACGCACCGGCGCTCGCGGTGGTGAAGGGATATTCGCTGGAGCAATTCACGCGGCTCATGCAGGAAGGCGTGGGCCTGGGCGATCGGCAACTCAAGCTCATGAGCCCGACCGCCAAGGCGCGCTTCACTCAATTTTCGGCGGACGAGATCGCGGCAGTGCATGCCTTCCTGCAATCGATCTGACGGTCATGCGCTGTAGCCGCCATCCACCGCAATGCTGGCGCCGGTAATGAACGCGGCGCCCTTGCTCGCGAGAAACGCGACCGTAGCGCCCACTTCTTCGGGCCTGCCATAGCGGCCGAGCGCCGTGCCCGCCTTCTGTGCGCTCGCGAGGTTGCCGTCAGCGGGATTCATGTCGGTGTCGATCGGGCCGGGCTGCACCACGTTCACAGTGATGCCCCTGGGTCCGAGATCACGGGCCCAGCCGCGCGTGTATGCGGCGACAGCCGCTTTCGTCGCCGAGTAGTCGGAAATTCCAGGCCAGGGCGAAGCATCGGCCCCCATCGAACCTATGGAGATGATGCGGCCGCCCTCGGTCATGAGTTTCGCGGCTTCGCGGACCGCGGCATTCACGCCTCCCACGTTGATCGCGAACTGCCGCTCGACGTCCACCGCACTCACTTCACCTACCGGGCCGGTGATGAAGACGCCGGCGTTGTTCACGAGGATGTCGAGGTGGCCGAAGTGTTCGGCGACCTTGTTGACGAGCTGCGTCACTTCGTCGGGCCTGGACTGGTCGGCCTGGAACGCGACCGCTCGCACGCCCTTGTCCTGTAGTTCGCGCACCAGGGCCTTGGCCTTGTCGGGCGTGCTGACATAGCTGATGGCCACGTCCGCGCCGTCTTCGGCCAGCGATCGGGCGATGGCGGCGCCGATGCCGCGCGATCCGCCGGTGACCAGGGCAGCTTTTCCGGTGAGTTTCTTGTTCATGGTCCTTCTCCTGTTGGCGTTGGGAGCAGCCTATTACTGGTCACAGATGTCATAAATGAGTCTGGCGTTACAACATTATTCACAATAGGGAATAATGTCCGCCGTGGACGCCGCCCAGAATTTCAATCAGATGCTGGCCATGCGGGTGTTCGTGCGGGTCGTCGAGGCCGGCACATTCACCCACGCGGCGAATTCAATGCGCATGCCGAAGCCCACGGTGACCAAGCTGGTCCAGGGGCTCGAGAGCCACCTGCGCATCAAGCTGCTGAACCGTACGACTCGTCGCGTGACCGTGACGCCCGACGGCTCCGCGTACTACGAACGCGTCGTGAGATTGTTAGGCGATCTCGAGGACATCGAGTCGAGCGTCACACATGCCAAGGAAAGTCCGAAGGGCCGGCTGCGCATCGACGCGGGAGCGGCGGTGTCCAACCTGCTCATCCTGCCGGCCCTGCCCGGGTTCCTGGCGAAGTATCCGGACATCCACGTCGAATGCGGCGTCAGCGATCGCCCGGCCGATCTCATCGGTGACAACGTCGACTGCGTGATTCGGGCCGGGCCCTTGCTCGAGCCTTCGCTGGTGGCACGGCACATCGGCGACCTGCGCTGGATCACCTGCGCGACGCCGGCGTATTTCGAAAAGCATGGCAAGCCCACGCACCCCACCGATCTCGAGTCCGGCCACGTGCTCGCGGGTTATTTCTTTCCGCGCAGCGGCCGCATGCGTCCTCTGGCCTTTCGGCGCGACGGCAAGACCATCGAAATATCGCCAGGCTCGCGCGTGGCGGTGAACGACAGCGGCGCGTACTTCGCCGCGGTGCGCGCCGGGCTCGGTGTCGGGCAACTGCTGTCGTTCATGGTGTCGTGCAGCGACGCGGACGATGAACTGGTGACCGTACTCAAGGACTGGCAACCGCCGGCAATGCCCGTGCACGTGCTGTATCCGGCGAATCGCCATCTATCCACCAAGGTACGCGTCTTCGTCGACTGGGCGGCTGATCTCTTTGCGCGAAGCCCGTGCACGCGCTTGCTGACAGCCGCTACTGCGCCCGCGACCAGGTGAAGCGCACGCCGTCGCTGCCGTCGGGCAGCGGTCCGGGGCTGTCGGCAGAGAGCACGCGCGTCGTCGGATCGATGCGCAGGAAGCGATTCGTCGCAAGCGACATCAACACGAGCTCGCCCGCCGGGGTCTCGATCCACTGAAACGATTCGGCGATGCCCGGCTTGCCAGCCTTCAGGCGTACGCCACCGCGCGCGTCGACGCTCACGTGCCGGCCGGCATCGGCGAGCGCGACGCGCCCGAGCTTGCGATCAACGACCGTGAACCGAGCAGGAACCCCGGCGGACAAGCCGGTTCCGCTTCGCGCCAGGCCATAGTCGCGACCAGCCGACGTGAGGGTCACAAGCTCGCCGTGCGGGATTGGCTTCATGAGGCCGCGCGGATGCGGCTGCGTGACGGTGAAAGCGTCGAAATCCGCCGCGCCGCCGCGTCTGCCCGCACCGTTGTATGCGAACAATCCATAACGCACGCCCTGGAAGGTGGCGAGCTGGAACACCATGGTGAACGGCTCGCCGAAGCCGACGAACTCGCGACCATCCGTGGAATAGGAGAACGTCGCGCGCTCCGTGAGGAAGTCGCACTCGGCGCGCAACCACACGCGCATGGCCGAAGTGGCGACTTTTGCGTCAATCCTGGCGGGCAGCTCGTGACGCGTGACGCGACCGCTCTGCTCGTCGAACTGCGCGAGCAGTAGTTTGTCGCCCGATTTTTCGACGCCGATCCACGCGTACGGCCGGTTGAACAGCGCGAGACCGGCGACGTCGCCGTCGGCCATGCCCGCCGCGTCGAGCAGCGCGGTTGGAGTCGAGCGCGGCCCGATGGAGCGCTGCGTGAGCGTATTGCGCGCATCCCAGAGGCTGGTGGCAGGCAGCGCGTTCAGGCGCAGGTGTCCCGCACGTGCTGCCAGCGACCACTCGTCGGCGACCGGTGCGTGATTCCACTGCCAGACATTGGCGAGCGCCGGCCCTGAGAAATCATCGTCGCGCTGGTAGGGCACCTGGACGGGTTGTGGCCGCGCAGTCTTCGGCTTCACCCAGGTGCGCGGATTCCGGCCCAGGTTTCCGGGCAATCCGAAGTACGGCCAGCCGTCTTTCCACGTGACCGGCGACAGCGCGGTCAATCTACCCACGGAGTTGTAATCCATCATCGAATACGCCCACCACTCGCCGAGCGGCGTACGCACGATGCCGCCCTGGTGCAGGGAAATCTTGCCGGTGGCGTGCGGGTCGCCTGGAACGATCACGTAGGGCTTCGACCGGCCCCATACATCGGCGAGCCGATTGCCCTGTGGCAACCCGAAATCCTCGTCGATGCTGATCGCGGGATTCACTTCGTAGGGCCCTTCGGGCCGGTCGGCGCGCGCCGCGGGCATGCGCATCCGATTCTCGTACCAAGCGCTCGTGATGAAGTACTTGCCGTCGATCTTGTAGAAGTGCAGCCCCTCGCCCATGCCTGCGCCCTTCGCGATGATTTCGCGCTCGGTGCCGGGCACGATGTCCAGCAAGTCGGGAGTGAGCTGCGCGAGCTTGATTCCCTGGTAGCCCCAGATGGCGTAGACCTTGCCATCGTCGTCGAAGAGCACCGACAGGTCATGCAGCGAGACTCGCATCGAACGATGCTCCCAGGGACCAGCGGGATTCTTCGCGGTGAAGAGCTGCGTCTTTTCGCGGTTCACGTTGCTGAAGACGTAGAACGTGCCGCCATGGTGACGGAACGACGGCGCCCAGATGCCCTGCCCGTAGATGTTCTTGCCGTCCTCGAGGCGGAATTGCGGCCCGAGATCGAGCCTTGGCATCGCGTACGTGAGGAAACGCCAATTCACGAGATCCTTCGAATGCAGGATGGGCAAGCCCGGCATCGAGTGCATGGTGGTGCCGGTGAGAAAGAAATCTTCGCCGACCCGGATCATGTCGGGATCCGAGAACTCCTCGTAGAACAGTGGATTCGTGAAAGTGCCGTCACCGTTGTCCGGAGTCCAGGTCGCTGGTGTCTGCGCGGCTAGCGTGGCAGCACCGAGCAGCGCGCACGTCCACAGCAGGTTCGTTGTCTTCATGGTGACTCGCGGCGCCGCATTGCGCGGCGCGGTCGATCTTAGTCGGCACGCGATCGCGCAAACATCCCCGATTCGCGCGTCAGCGATGGCATTTCGCGCATGGTTCACGGCCAGCCCCCGCGAAGCGGCGTTTCGGGCTCATTTTGCGAAACCCACGCACGCGTTTGGTAGCATCCGGCGCGTGAAAAAACTTCTTCCCTTCGTGCTCGCGCTGAGCACAACGCTGGCCGCGCACGCCGCGCCGCCACGTCTCGAGAAGCACGGCACCACCCAGCAACTCATCGTTGATGGCAAGCCATTCCTGATCCTGGGCGGCGAACTCGGCAACTCCAGCGCCTCCAGCGCCGCTTACATGCGCCCGCACTGGCCTCGCCTGAAAGCCATGAATCTCAACACCGTGCTCGCGCCGGTGTCGTGGGAGCTCATCGAGCCCGTCGAAGGAAAGTTCGACTGGACTTCGGTCGATGAGCTGCTGCGCGATGCCCGCGCGCACGATCTCAAGCTCGTGCTTCTCTGGTTCGGCGCGTGGAAGAACAGCATGTCCACCTACGTGCCAGCGTGGGTGAAGCGCGATCAGCAGCGGTTCCCGCGCGCGCAACTCGCCAATGGAGCGGGTGTAGAAATCCTTTCGGCGTTCTCCTCGAACTCGCGTGACGCCGATGTGCGTGCCTTCGGCGCATTCATGGAGTATCTGAAGCGCGTCGATGGCGCGCAGAACACCGTGCTCATGGTGCAGGTGGAGAACGAGATCGGCATGTTGCCGGTTGCGCGCGAGCGCGGCACCGTGGCGGACAAACTATTCGCCGGGGCGGTGCCGCCGGAGCTCATGCGCGCGCTGGCCGCCCGCGGTGAACAAGTCGAGCCTGAACTGCTCGAGCGCTGGCAGAAAAATGGCCGGAAGTCGGCGGGCACGTGGTCGCAGCTATTCGGCGACGACGATTGGGGCCAGGAAGTTTTCACCGCGTGGCACTACGCGCGATTCGTGGAAGCGCTCGTAGTCGCCGGCAAGAAGCACTATGACATTCCACTGTTCGTGAACGTGGCGCTCAATCGCACCGGCCGCAAGCCTGGCGAGTACCCGAGTGGCGGCCCGCTGCCGCACCTGATCGACGTGTGGAAGGCCGGCACGCCGACCACCGACATGCTCTCGCCGGACATTTATTTTCCGAACTTCGCGCAACTGGCCGCGCGCTACAACCGCGCCGACAACATGCTGTTCATTCCCGAAGCGAACAACGCCACGAACAGCCAGGGCCCCGCGAATGCGTTCTTCGCGTTCGGTGAGCTGGACACGCTGGGCTTCTCGCCGTTCTCCATCGAGTCGCTCGGCGATGCGCCGAATGCTCTGTCACGCGCTTACGAAGTGCTGGAACAGCTGAAGCCGCTCATCCTCGAAAACCGCGGCAAGGCGCGCATGGTGGGATTTCGCGCGCGCATCGAAGAAGACGGTACCGTCATCGACACGCCCGTGAAAAAGTTGCTGGGTCATTTCGAGTTCACCGTGAACTTCATCGATCCGTGGACTCCGAAGGATCAGCAAAGCATCGCCAATCACGGCGGACTCGCGATTCAATCCGGCAAGGACTTCTGGATCGCGGGGCAGGGAGTGACCATTACCTTCAAGGAAGCAGACTCGAATCCGGCGGCCGTAGGCATCGAATCCGCCGAGGAAGGTGTGTTCGTAAACGGCGCGTGGGTGCCGGGTCGCAGGTTGAATGGGGATCAGACGCACCAGGGCCGGCACATCCGGCTGCCGCCGGGGACGGCGCAAATCCAGAAAGTGCGCCTGTATAGATATAGGTAGTCAACGCGCAATCTCCAGGACGCTCAGATTTGCCACTTTCGTGCCTGGCACACACCTATAGCGGTTGCAACCAGCACCCGCTTGAGACGCAGGAGCAGCCGATCGAATTGAGCAAAGACGGTTTTTCAGCTCAGGACGACCAGCAAATCCTTCGCGTCCACCTGCACACCCGGCTTCACGAGCACTTCCGCCACGGCGCCATCCGTTTCCGCGCGCACGCTGGTCTCCATCTTCATGGCTTCCATCGTGAGCAGCAGATCGCCCCTGGCCACTTTCTGGCCGACGATGGCTTTCACCGTGGCGATGGTTCCGGGCATCGGCGCGCCGATGTGCTTGGCATTGCCCGGCTCCATCTTCCGCTGCGGCGGCCGCTTCGCCACCTGCGAGCGATCGGCGACGACGATGGATCGCGGCTGGCCATTCAGCTCGAAGAACACCTGGCGCGTGCCGTCGTCGCGCACTTCGGACAACGCGACGAAACGCACGATGAGCGTCTTGCCGCGCTCGATGTCGACGCTGACCTCGTCGCCCGGCTCCATGCCGTAGAAGAACACGGGCGTGGGCAGGATGGCGCAGTCGCCGAACGCCACGCGGTCTTTCGCGTAGTCGAGGAAGACTTTCGGGTACATGAGATAGGACGCGAACTGCGTGTCCGTGGCTTCGCGGCCCAGGAGCCCGGTGAGTTTCTTTCGCTCAGCCGCGAGATCCATCGGCGGCAGGTTGGCGCCGGGACGGGTAGCTAGCGGCTTCTGTCCCTTGAGCACCTTCTTCTGGATGCCTTCCGGCCAGCCGCCTTCGGGACGGCCGAGGTCGCCGCGCATCATCTGCACGACAGACTCGGGGAAGGCCACTTCGAAATCGGGATCGAGCACCTGCTCGCGCGTCAGCCCAGACGACACCATGAGGATGGCCATGTCGCCGACCACCTTCGAAGACGGCGTCACCTTGACGATGTTGCCGAACATCTCGTTGACGTCAGCATATGCCTGCGAGACTTCGGGCCAGCGTGAATCGTCGAGACCGACGCCGCGCGCCTGCTCCTTGAGATTGGTGTACTGGCCGCCGGGCATGGCGTGCACGTACACCTCCGAGGCGCCCGCGCGCATGTCGCTCTCGAATGCCAGGTAGTTCTTGCGGACCTGTTCCCAGTACATGGAGATGGAACGCACGGCGGCGTGATCGATGCCCGGGTCGCGGTCGCTGTAGCGCAGCGCTTCGATGATCGAGCCCAGGTTGGGCTGCGAAGTGAAGCCGCTCATCGCGTCGATGGCGCCGTCCACGGCATCGCAGCCCGCGGCCACGGCCGCGAGCACACTCGCGGCGGCGATGCCCGAGGTGTCATGCGTGTGGAAATGCACCGGGATTCCAAGCTCTTCCTTCAGCGCCTTCACCAGCGTGTAGGCCGCGTTGGGCTGGCACAGCCCCGCCATGTCCTTGATGCCGAGAATGTGGGTGCCCGCGGCTTTCAGCTCGCGGCCCATCTTGAGGTAGTAGTCGAGCGTGTACTTGGTTTCGTTGGGCGAGGACAGGTTGCCCGTGTAGCAGATGGCCGCTTCGCAGAGCTTTCCGGTTTCGAGCACCGCGTCGATGGCGACACGCATGTTCTCCACCCAGTTGAGCGAATCGAATACGCGGAATACGTCGATGCCGGAGATGGCCGCCTGTTTGACGAAGGCGCGCACCACGTTGTCGGGGTAGTTGGTATAGCCGACCGCATTGGACGACCGCAGGAGCATCTGCAGCAGGATGTTCGGCATGGCGGCGCGAAACTGCTCGAGGCGCGACCATGGATCTTCGCGCAGGAAACGCATGGCCACGTCGAACGTGGCGCCGCCCCAGCACTCCATGGAAAAAAGCTGCGGCAGCATGTGCGCGTAGTAAGGCGCAATGGCGGTCATGTCCGGCTGCCGCATGCGCGTGGCCAACAAAGACTGGTGCGCATCGCGCATGGTCGTGTCGGTGATGAGCACGTGCTTCTGCGCCAGCATCCACCTGGCGAATCCCGCGGCGCCGAGCTCGTCGAGTTTCTGCTTCGTGCCCGGCGGCGGCGCCTTGGCCACGTTCACCTTCGGCATGCGCGCCAGAACCATGTTCTTCGGCTTCAGGCGCCCTTTCACTTCCGGATTGCCGTTGACGATGACCTCGCCGATGAACGACAGGATGCGCGTGGCGCGGTCCCGCTTCTTCTCCCACTTGAAGAGCTCGGGCGTCTCGTCGATGAACTTGGTGGTGTATTCGGCCGTGGCGAACTTCGGGTGCGTGATGACCTGGTCGAGGAAACGCAGGTTGGTGGACACGCCACGGATGCGGAACTCCCACAGCGCGCGATGCATGCGCGCGATGGCTTCCACCGGGTTCGGCGCCCACGCCGTGACCTTCACCAGCATGGAGTCGTACGACCGCGTGAGAATGGCGCCGGCATAGGCCGTGCCGGCATCGAGACGGATGCCGAAGCCCGCGGGCGAGCGATATGCGGTGATCTTGCCGTAGTCGGGCGCGAAGCCGTTCTCGGGATCTTCGGTGGTCACGCGGCACTGCAGGGCGTGCGATGTGAGATGAATGTCTTCCTGCTTCGGGACGCCGCTGGCTTCTTCGCCGATACGCGCTCCGTCTGCTATCCGGATCTGCGCCTTCACCAGGTCGATGTTGGTCACGGCTTCGGTCACCGTGTGTTCCACCTGGATGCGCGGATTCACTTCGATGAAGTAGAACTTGCCGGTTTCAGCGTCCTGCAGGAATTCGACGGTGCCTGCGTTGCGGTACTTCACCGCGCGGCCGATCTGCAGCGCGTAGCCGCAGAGTTCGTTGCGCTGCGCATCCGTGAGGAACGCCGCGGGCGCGCGCTCGACCACCTTCTGGTTGCGCCGCTGCACGGTGCAGTCGCGCTCGAACAGGTGCACGAGATTGCCGTGGGTGTCGCCCAGGATCTGCACTTCGATGTGCCGCGCTTTGCGTACGAGCTTTTCGAGATAGACCTCGTCGTTGCCGAAGCCGGCCTTGGCTTCGCGGCGCGCGACGGGCAGCAGCTCCGTGAGCTGCGCATCGCTCTCGATGACGCGCATGCCGCGGCCACCGCCGCCCCAGCTCGCCTTCAACATGACCGGGTAGCCGACCTGCGCCGCCTGTTTCTTCGACGTCTCGATGTCGGCCGGCAGCGGCGGGGTCGCGGGCATGACCGGCACGCCCGCCGAAGTAGCTAGATTGCGGGCCGCCACCTTGTTGCCCAGCGTGCGCATGATCTCCGGCGTGGGGCCGACGAAAATGACGCCCTCGCGATTGCAGGCTTCGACGAACTCGGGGTTTTCGGAGAGGAACCCGTAGCCGGGATGAATGGCGTCGGCTTTCGCCTCGACGGCGATTCGCAGGATGTCCTCGATGTCGAGGTAGGCGTCCACCGGGGCCTTGCCGCGACCGACCAGGTAGGCTTCGTCGGCCTTGGTTCTATGCAGCGAAAAGCGGTCTTCCTGCGAATAGATCGCGATGGTGCGGACGCCCAGTTCGTTGGCAGCGCGCATGACGCGGATCGCGATTTCACCGCGATTGGCGACGAGCAGGCTGCGGATGCGAGTCAGCATGGATGGCTTCTTCTAATATGATTCCCCGGACGCGGAATTGTATCGGGATCGGCGCACTTTTCCGGCGTCAATTTCGGTGCTGGTACCGCTCTCGTGCCCCTGGCTTGTGCGTCCGCAGGAGAAGACATGTACGCAATCGCGATTCACGGCGGCGCCGGCACATTGTCCGGTAGCGAGACATCGGCGGCGCAAGAGCAGGCCTATCGCGAAAGCCTCGGCACGGCGCTCGACGCCGGCTACGCGGTGCTCGAACGCGGCGGCCCCAGCCTCGATGCGGCCATCGCCGCAGTGTGCGTCCTCGAAGACGACCCGCTCTTCAACGCCGGGCGAGGCGCGGTGCTCACGCGGGATGGCGCGGCGGAGTTAGACGCTTCGGTCATGGATGGCAGGACACTCAAGGCCGGCGCCGTGACGGGGCTCAAACACGTGAAGAACCCCGTGGCGCTCGCCCGCCGCGTCATGGACCACTCGCCGCACGTGATGCTGGTGGGCGCGGGCGCCGAGGAGTTCGCGCGCCTTCAAGGCATCGAACTGGTCTCGAACGAATACTTCCGCACGCCCGTGCGCCAGCAGCAGCTGCATCGCCTGCTCGGCGGCTCATCGGAAAAGGAAAACGACCTCGTTGCCTTCGGGACCGTGGGCGCAGTGGCGCTGGACGACAAGGGGAATGTCGCGGCCGCCACCTCCACGGGCGGCATGACCGGCAAGCGCTGGGGCCGCGTCGGCGACTCACCGATCATCGGCGCCGGCACCTACGCCAGCAATGCAAGCTGCGCGGTCTCGGCCACCGGGCATGGCGAGTACTTCATACGCACGGTGGTGGCGCACGACATCTGCGCACAGATGCAGTACGCGGGGATGTCGCTGGCAGAAGCGGCGAAAAGCACGTTGGCTCGCCTGAAATCGCTGGGTGGCAACGGGGGAGTGATCGCCGTCGACCCGCGCGGCGAGATCGTGCTGGAGTTCAACACCGAGGGGATGTTCCGCGGCGCGCGTTCATCCGCGGGCCGCCGCGAGGTGGCTATCTACCGCCAGTAGCGGCCGGCTGGCCGCCGCAGGCACGGCTGGCTAACTACCCGACGCCTCGCGAAAAGTTTCACCCGCGCGCATCGGCACCACCGCGGGCGCCACCGTGTCGGCCTTCTGCACGCCCTGGTCGAGCGCCACGTAGCGATCCCGGCCCTGGTGCTTGGCGGCGTACAGCGCCTGGTCGGCCAGCGCCAAGGCCGTGTCATGGGTCGGAACCCGGTAGGCATCCACGGCCACGACGCCCACGCTGATGGTGACGTACGGCTGGGTCTGGGAGTTGGCATGCGGAATTCGCAGCTCGCGCACCGCGGTCAGCAGGCTGCGCGCGATGCTCTCGCCGTAGGATTTATCCGCGCCGTACAACACGGCGACCAGCTCTTCGCCGCCGTAGCGCGCGACGAAATCGAGCGGCCGGCGCCGCGCGGCATCACGCAGCGCGCCCGAGACCCTGCGCAGGCAATCGTCGCCGGCGATGTGGCCGTAGCGGTCGTTGTAGGCCTTGAAACAGTCGATGTCGATCATGATGACCGCGATCGTCTGGCGATCGCGCTGCGCCTGCTGCCAGACGCGGCGAATCTGCTCTTCGAACGCGGAGCGGTTGAGCAGCGTGGTCAGGCCGTCGTGTGTCGCCACCTCGGTGAGCTGCCGATGCTCGAGGAACGCCGCGCGATTCGCATGTTCCAGCGCGATCGAGCCCGCGCAACCGATGAGGTTGGAGCAGAACAGCGCGAACATGAGGTAGGTAGCCGTGGCGGTCGGCATGCTGCCCATCGCCGCCGCCACCACGAGCGCGGCAAACACGAGACCGTTCGCGCGCGCGGCTTCGCGGAAACGCAGGCCGATCATGAAATAGAAGAAGAACGATGCCAGCAGCAACCGCGCGCCGACCAGCGGCACTTCGTCGGGCGGCGAGAACGCGGACATGATGACGGTGCCGATGCCGAACAGCGGCGCCACGAAGCTGATGCCGATGCCGTACCAGCGCTCGTAGAAACGCTTCGAGGTGAGCAGCAGCATGAGGATGACGCAGGGCACGTGCATGCCGAAGCGCACGATGTTCGTGGCGCGCGAATGATCGTCGGAGAGCACGATGTGATCGAGAATCGCGAAACCGACGACGGTGCACGCCGAGACGATGATGGCGATGCGGTTCCAGCCGCGAAGGCGCTTGCGGTGTTCGGTGCGGAATTCGGTTTCGAGCGGTTCGTCGAAACGCAGGAAACGGGATCCTCTTGCGAGCAGGCCCGCCGCGTCCGCTGTGCCTGGCGACGAGTCTTTCGTGTACGCCATACGTCCGAGCCTGACCCCGAGTCCCTAGTGTGAGACTGCTTTGTATGTGTTCGGCAGCCGCGGCGCAAGCCGGACGCGCACGCTCAGACGGGCGCTGATTCCGTGCGGGTGAGCGGGCTCGGCGACTTCACGCGCGTGCGCCAGACTTCCAGAGGACTCCAGACCTGTTTGCGAGGCGTGGTGGCTTCGCGCGGGTTCGCTGGGGTAATTCCGTCTTCGTTCGCTGCTGTAGCGACTGCCAACTCGAGCAGATGCTGCTCGGTCTGATTCTTGGTTTTCATGCCCTGCCCCTGAACTCTGATGGACCGTTCGGTCTTCTGGTCGGGGATTCTAGTACTTCGATTGTTAAAAAATAGGCTTCTCAAGCAAGATTTCATGGATATGTCAAGACCATGACGTGCGTCACAGTTTTCAGCCGGAAGAGTACTCCGCTAAATACTGTTCAAAACTCATTCGATCCGCGGCCTCAATGGACTTCTGCGCCGCCAGCGATTCATCGGCCGCTGCTCTGAACTCGGCCTGTCGCTCGGTGTTAGGGGGATAAAGCGCCAGGAAATATTCCTTGTGAAGGCGCGACATGCGCAGGCCCAGCTCGAAGAACGATTCGCCCGTGGTTTCGAGCTCGGCCAGCATGCGTGCCGACGGAGTAAGGGCCACGTCGTGCACCTTGGCCGCCTGCACGGCCAGCGCTGCCGAGAACGGCTTCGCCGGATCGCCGCGGTCGAACACTTCGGCAATGCCCTGCATGGAGTCGATGAGCTCGCGCGCCCAGCCAGCCATCGAAACCGCCCTGCCATCCCGTTGCAATGTAAGACCGGGCTCACGGCCGCGGCGCGCCACCGTCACGTGATTCGCGTCGAGCGAATCCTGTTCCGACACGCCGATGGGCTGCGAGTCCTTCATGAGACACAGCGCGAGGAACACCTCGAGAAAACGCATCTTGTTCTGGTTCACGCCCACCGGGTCGAAGGCGCTCACGTCGAGCGCCCGCACTTCCACGTATTCGACGCCCGCGCGGCGCAGCGCCTTGGTGGGACGTTCGCCCGAACGCGCCACGCGCTTCGGACGAATGAAACTGTAGTACTCGTTCTCGATCTGCAGGATGTTAGCGTTCAGCTGGCGGTATTCCTCGCCGACCTTCACGCCTAACTTCTCATACGGCTCGTGCGGAGTGCTGATGGCGCGCGACAGGTCGCGCACGTACTCGTCGAGGCTGTTCACGGACACCGACAGGCCGGCCTGGTTGCGGTTGCGATAACCGAGATCGCTCATGCGCAGGCTGGTGGCGTAGGGCTCGTACGAGGTGTCTTTCGAGAGGCGCGGCAGCGTCACGTTGCGCCCGCGCAGGAATGAATTGCACACCACCGGCGAAACGCCGAACAGGTACAGCACCAGCCAGCCGTGGCGGCGATAGTTGCGCAACAGGTGGAAATATCGATCGGAGATGAACGGCTGGCCGCGCTCGCGCGACTGCACGATGTCCGGCCACGCGTCCCACATGCGCTCCGGGAACGAGTAGTTGTAATGCACGCCGGAGATGGCCTGCATCATGCGGCCATAACGCACGCCCAGGCCGTTGCGATACACCGTCTTCATGCGCCCGACGTTCGACTTGCCGAACTGCGCGATGGGAATGCTCTCGTCGCCGTCGATGACGGACGGCATCGAAGTGGCCCAGAGCAATTCGTCGCCGAGATGCTGGTAGACGAACTGGTGCAGATCGAGCAGGTATTGCAGCAGCTCCCAGCTCGTGCGGAACGTCGGCGAGACGAGCTCGATCAGCGCCTCCGAATAATCGGTGGTGATGTTGTCGTTGGTGAGCGCCGAACCGAGCGCGCGCGGATGCGGCGTCTGGGCGATACGGCCGTCAGGCGTGACGCGCAGCGACTCCCTTTCGACGCCCTTGCGCCCGCCCTGAATGACTTCAGGCTCGCCGCTGTTGATAAGCGCCGCGAGTGTTTGTTCGAACTTGCGGTCGATGGCGGCGCTCATGGGGCCCGGCATCTTGCCGGTACGGCCTCATGGTCGCAATCAGCCAATGGAGAGAGAGGTCAGGGGGTGGCGTTGGTTTGGACGCGCAGCACCTGCTCCGCCTCACAATAACGGCGAAGGGCGACTAGCATCTCGGGCAACTCGCGCTTGAAGGTCGAGCGCGCCAGCCAGTTTGGAACGAAGCCCGGCGGGTCGATATAGACGCGATAACGCAGCAGCGTCCGCTCGCCATTGGCTGCCGGTTCGAACTCCCAGATGCCCTCGTTGGCCTTGAAGTCCCCGCTGACCTGGCGAAACGAAATGCTTCGGTCGGTGACGAACTCGGCGCGGGATACATAACGAAGCCGGGGCGCATACCAGCCGAAGTCGATCTCCTGCTCCACCAGGGCCCAGCTCGCATCGGGGGCCTGTTCGCGGATTCGGCACAAGCGAAGATTCGGCACGAACTTGGCGGCATCCGCACAGCGGGCCATGGACTGGAACACCACCGCGGGAGGCGCGTTGATGAGCATTGCCGCCCGCGCGGTGCCGCGGCGGGCGCCCGGCTCGAGATTGGCCCGAATGACGACCTCGCCATTCTCGACGCGTTTGAGCTCGGCAGGCGTGAGCTCGAAGTCCGCCGCCCATGCGCTCCCGGCGCAGGCCAGCCCAAGGCCGAGAACCGCTGCCATCCATTGCGGTGCGCAAATCATGGTTGACGATATCCCATACTTCATGAGTGCCGTCTGCAGGCCAATCGGTTCAAAGGGATAGGTCAGCGGGCCTGGGCTCGCGGATCGGCCGTCCGGCCTGCGTATTTCGGTTTTTGTTCATTGTCGGTTAAGCGAGTTCGGCCTATTGTCCGGCCATGAAACGTGTACTTGCCGTGCTGGTGTTCGGCCTCCTGGCCTCGTCCCCGGCATTCGCGTTTCGCTGCGGCACCAAGCTCGTGAGCGAAGGCGATTCGCGCGCCGAAGTTGCCCACAAGTGCGGCGAACCCACCGACGTGGTGAACCAGCGCAGCGTGTTCCGCCGCCCGGTGATCTGGGGTTATGGCCGCCACCGGTCGCAGTTCATCGGCGAGGACTACATCGAAGTGCCCGTCGAAACCTGGCTGTACAACCTCGGGCCTAACAAGCTCATGCGTCGCGTCCGATTCGAAGGCGGTTACGTCGTCGAAATAGAGACGCTGGGGTATGGGTATAACCAATAGAAGTATGGGGGCAGCCCCCGTTTCCCGGCAAAAGGGGTCAGTCCTCAAAGAGGGCTGACCCCTTTTGCTAGGAAACGGGGGCTGCCCCCATTCTATTTCACTGCCCTCGGCCTGCTCTTGCCCTCGATCCAGCGATCGACCTTCGCGGTCAGCACATTCATGGGCACCGCGCCGTCACGCAGGATCTGGCTGTGAAATTCGCGAACGTCGAATGAAGGGCCGAGCTGGGTCTGCGCGCGGGCGCGCAGCGCGCTGATGTGCAGCTGGCCCAACTTGTAACCCAATGCCTGGCCTGGCCAGACAATGTAACGCTCCACTTCGGCGGTGACGTCGCTCTCGGCGAGCGAGGAATTGTCGAGCATGTATTTGATGGCCTGCTCGCGCGTCCACCCTTTCGAATGCAGCCCGGTGTCCACCACCAGGCGCATCGCCCGCAGCATTTCATCGGACAACCGGCCGTACCACTGGTACGGATCGGTGAACACACCGAGCTCCTTGCCGATGGATTCCGCGTACAGCGCCCAGCCTTCCGAATAGGACACGTAGCCGTTGAAGCGGCGGATGCGCGGCAGATCGGTGAGCTCCTGCTGGATGGAAATCTGGAAATGGTGGCCCGGCGACGCTTCGTGCAGCGACAGCGTTTCGAGACCGAAGCGCGGCTGCGCCTTGAGGTTGTGCGTGTTGATGTAAAAGATGCCCGGGCGTTTGCCATCGGGCGACGCGGACTGGTAGGACGCGCCGGCCGCCGACGCTGCACGAAACGCCTCGACGGCGCGGATCTCGTAGTCCGCCTTCGGAAAATCGGCGAACAGTTTCGGCAGCAGCGAATCGATGCGCCGCTTCACGCCGCGATAGGCGTCCAGCAGCTCGTCTTCGGTCTGGAAGTAGAACCGCGGGTCTTCCTCGAGCGTCTTGAAGAACGCGTCGAGGTCGCCGGCGAAGCCCACCTGGTTTTTCACGGCGAGCATTTCACCGCGGATCCGCGCGACTTCCGCGAGGCCCAGGCGGTGAATTTCGTCGGCGGTCATGTCCATGGTGGTGGCGCCGTGGATGCGCCAGCGATACCAGCCCTGGCCGTCGGGCAGTTCCGTCCACGCCACCGTGGTGCGCGCCGCGGGTAGATAGTGGCGCTCGATGAAATCCGCGAGCCGCGAATACGCGGGCAGCACCTCCCCGGTGAGCGCGGCGGAATAGGCGTTGCTGATGCGCTCGCGTTCCCTGGCCGGGATTTCCGCCGGCATTGCCTTGATGGGCGCCCAGAAGATGTTGTCGGTGAGGTTGGCGGTGACGATTTCGCGCAGCTGCGGCACCACCTTGCTCATGGCCGGCCGCGGCAGCGTGATGCCGCGCGCCATGCCCTCGCGCATCATGTCGATGGCGCCGTCGGCCCAGCGCGGGAACTGCCGCACGCGCGCGAGGAACCGGTCGTAGTCCTTCGCCGTGGCGAACGGCTGCGGGCCGGTGCCGGAGCCATACACGGCCAGATCCATGGGCAGGCCGCTCATCTGGTTGAGCGGCATCAGCTCTTCGGGATATTTGCGGCCCTCGAGCGCAATCTCGCGTTCGCTCACGAATATGTCGTAGGTGATGCGCGCCGTGGGCGAAAGCGCGGTGGGGTCGATGCGCCGCGCGCGTTCGAGGAAAGCCTGATCGAGAGCATGCTGGCGTTCGCGAAAGCCGGGGCTGGTGGTTTCGTCGAGCCGGTCGTCATAGCGGGAATCGCCGATGGAGGTCGCGGCCATCGGCAACAGTTCGAGCTGCCGATCGAAATACTCTTCGACCAGCGCGTTGAGCGCGGATTCAGGCGTACGGGGCGCAGGCGGACCAGCGCAGGCGCCGAGCACTGCAGTCGCTAACAGGAAAAGCTTTTTCATGGCGGGATGGTAGCAGGGCACCTCGACGCTTCAGGGCGGCCCGCCGCTGTGTTCGCGCCGAAATGCGCATTTGGTACGCCGCGGCGAATCAATGACTTTCTCGCGGGTCCTAGGTCCGGCACTCACAAAGCCTTAACCTACGACCCTATAACTATGTCACCCGCCATCCTCATCGCCGACGATCACCCGCTGTTTCGCGAGGCGCTCAAGCTCGCCATCACCCAGGCTTTCGGCGGAGCACGCACCTTCGAAGCCGACACGGTCGACTCGCTGCTCGCGACGCTGCACGCAAATCCGGAAATCGACCTGCTGCTGCTCGACCTCGGCATGCCGGGTGCGCACGGTTTTTCGGGCCTCATCCAGGTTCGCGCGCACTACCCGTCGGTGCCCGTGGTGGTCATTTCCGGCCGCGAAGACCTGGACATCGCGCAACGCACGCTGGCGCACGGAGCCGCGGCCTTCATCGCCAAATCCGCGGCCGTGCCCACCATCATCGACGCCTTGCAGACCATCCTGCAGGGCGGAGTCTGGAGTCCGCCGGACATGGTGCCGGCCGGCGGCGCGCGCAGTCACGACGTGAACCCGGACGAAGCCGCCGCCGCGCGCCGCGTGGCCAGCCTCACGCCGCAGCAGTTCCGGGTCCTGTCCATGTTGTGCTCGGGCCAGTCGAACAAGCGCATCGCCCTGCAGCTGCAGGTGTCCGAAGCCACTGTGAAGGCGCACATGACGGCCATCCTCGAAAAGATGGGCGCCGAAAATCGAACGCAGGCCGTGTTGATCGCGCAGCGCCTGGCGCTGCATCAGTTCGCGCCGCCCGTCGAAGAGGACACCTGATTCGAGCGCTCGAGCCTGTCCACCAGCGCCGCGATCAACGCGCGCAACGCGGCGGGGCGCACCGGCTTGCGCAGCACGGGAAATCCCAGCTTGTCGGCCCGGAGCACCAGCTTTTCGGTGGCATCGGCGGTGAGCAGCGCGCCGGCGCGTCGCTGGCCGGCGGGCGCTCCGCGCACCAGCCGCTCTAACAACTCGAGGCCCGCGGGCCGGTTCTGCAGGTGAAAGTCCGCCAGCACGATATCGATGTGCTGTTCGGCGCCGAGCGCCAGCGCCGCCTCCGGTGAAGCCACGGCCAGTACGCGGAAGCCCCAGCGCGCCAGCAGCTCGCGCAGTCCGTCCAGAGTGGCGGCATCGTCGTCGATGCACAGGATTCTCGCGGTGGGCGACGAGCCCGCGGACTCGCCGATCCTGTGTTCGGTGAGCTCGCTGAAACTCGCCGCGGCCCCGGCGCCGGCCCGCGGCACACGAATGCCGAAAATGCTGCCGCGCTCCGGCGTGGACACGAGCGTGAGCGTGCTGTCGAGGATCACCGAGATGCGCTCGCAGATCGACAATCCCAGCCCCAGGCCCTTTTCTCCCCACGGCGATGGCTGATCGAGCCTGCGGAATTCTTCGAATATGGCGCGCCGGTTTTCCGCGGTGATTCCCGGCCCCGTGTCGATCACCTGGAGCTCGACGGTCTTGCCGTCATCACGGCGCCGCGCGCCCAGCACCACGCTGCCCGTCTGCGTATAACGCAGCGCGTTGCCGATGAAATTCTGCAGAACGCGCCGGAGCAGGCGCGGATCGGAGCGCACACGCAGCCGCGTGCGAACGAACGAGAGGCGGATGCCGCGTTGTGCCGCGACCGGCGCGAACTGCTTCAGCAGGGAGTTCAGCAGATCGCCGACGTCGAACTCCGTGATCTCCGCGCGCACGCCGCCGGCATCGAGGCGCGAGATGTCGAGCAGTCCTTCCAGCAGGTCGCCGGCCGCGGCCAGCGAGTTGTCGACGCTGTCGGCGAGTCCGCGCAGATCTCCGTCCTGGCCGGCACGGCTGCGCAGCGCGGCGTTGAACAGCCGCGCGGCGCCGAGCGGCTGCAGCAGATCGTGGCTCGCGGCAACGACGAAGCGGGTCTTCGACTGGTTGGCCTGCTCCGCCTGCGCCACCGCGGCCGCGAGCTGGCGAGTGCGCTCCTCGACGCGCAGCTCCAGGGTTTCGTTGATTTCGCGCAGGCTCTCTTCGGTGCGTTTGTGGCTCGTGACGTCGCTGAACGTGGTGACGAATCCGCCGTCGGGCAGCGGCTGGCCTCGCAGCTCGATCACCCGGCCATCGGAACGGCGCCGTTCCGAGGTGTGCACGGAACCGGCGCGCATGAACGCGAGGCGCTTGCGCACCTGCGTTTCCACGTCGCCCGGCCCGCACCAGCCGCGGCCGGCGTTGAACCGGATCAGCTCTTCCACCGACTTGCCTGCGAATACGAACCCGGGCGGATACGCGAACAGATCGAGGTAGCGCTGATTCCAGGCCACGAGGCGCATCTCCGCGTTCACCACGCAAACCCCCTGCGGCATGTTGTCCATCATGGTTTCGAGCAGCTCGCGATTGAAACGCAGCTTCTGCGACGCTTCGTCGAACAGCGTGACGATTTCGGCGAGCTCGATGCCGGCGCCGCGCAGCGCGCTGGTCAGCACCAGGCGGGCCGACGACGCGCCGAGCGCGCCCGACAAATCGCGTTCCAGCGACTGCAGCAGCGCCAGATCGGCGCGCTCTTCGGCGAACACATGGCGCTTGAGCTCGCGCGAGCGCCTCTCGAGCAGGCGCCGTGCGGCCGGAGCTCCTAACAACCTCTCCGCGAGCAGCAGCAGGTCGCCGACCGTGGCGCCGCCCGGCAGCAGTTGCCCGCCCCGGCTGCCCGGAAACCCTTCGAGCAGCCGCGCTCCCGCCACGCGCAGCCGCTCGCCGATCGCGGGCCGGTAGCGCAGCGACAGCGCGACCATGACGGCGACGTTCGCCGCGAGCGACCAGAACACGCCGTGCGAAAAATGGTCGGGAAAACTCACACCGAACAACGTGCGCGGCGCCAGCCACGCGAGGCCGAACGGACCCTCCGTCAACCAGCCCGGTGGCGTGTCGCCGTCGGTCACGATGACGGGCAACAACAGCGTGTAGAACCAGATGACGAAGCCGGCGGCGAGTCCGCCCGTGACGCCGGCGCGGCTCGCACCCTGCCAGTAAACCGCGGCGATGATGGCGGGGCCGAACTGCGAAACCGCGGCCAGGGACAACGTGCCGATGGACGCGAGCGTGGGCGCGTTCGGCGACAGGTGGAAGAATCCGTAGGCGCCTAACAAAACGCAGAGGATGGCCACGCGGCGCACCCACAGGATCATGGCCGGTGATGCGACGCTCTCGCCCATCGACGTCAGCCGCCAGCGCCACAACATCGGCAGCACCAGGTCGTTGCTGATCATGGTCGCCAGCGCGACGCTTGCGACGATGACCATGCCGGTGGCCGCGGCGAAGCCGCCCAGGTACGCGAACAGCGCCAGCCACTCCTGTCCGGCCGCGAGCGGAATCCACAGGACCAGCGCGTCGGTATTCGGCGCGCTGCGGCCCGCGGCGTCGAGCGGCAATGACGCGGCGACGATGGGGATGACCACGACGCTGAGCAGCACCAGATATCCGCCGAACCACCAGCGCGCGGGGCGCACGTCGGCGACGTCCGCGCATTCGACCACGCCCATGTGAAATTGCCGCGGCAGGCAGAAGAATGCGAAGAGAGCCGTCAGCGCCTGCGCGAAGAACATCGAGGGCTGCGTGAATTCCTCGGGGATGTGCCGCAGCGCGGTGACCATCGGCGCGGGGCTGTCGAGCGTGGTCAGCGCGAACAGGCTCACCGCCGCGAGCGCCACGAGCTTGAACACCGACTCGGCGGCGATGGCGAGCACCATGCCCGGATGATGCTCGGTGGCGTCGATGCCGCGCGTGCCGAACAGGATGGCGAACAGCGCGAGCATGAGCGCGACGCCGAGCGTGGTGTCCTGGTACCAGTGGGGAGTAACGCCCGGAGGCTTTGCCGTGAGCACATCGATGCTCATCGAGATGGCGGTGAGCTGCAGCGCAATGTACGGAATGATCGCCGTGAGCGCGATGACGGTGACCAGCACCGCGATGCGGCGCGACCGCCCGAAGCGCGCCGACAGGAAGTCGGAGATCGACGTGGCGTTCTGGTGCTTGGCCAACCTTATTAGACGTTCGTAGAACCTGATGCCGAAGGCGAGCAGCACCAGCGGCCCGAAATAGCCGGCGATGTACAAGAGGCCATCCAGCTTCGCGGTGCCCGCCGCGCCGTAGAAGGTCCAGCTCGATCCGTAGACACCGAGAGCGAAGCTGTAGATCAGCACGCGGAATCGGGGATTCTCCGGATAGACCTTGGTGCGATCGCCCCACCACGCAATGGCGAACAGGCCGGCCATGTACACCAGCGACGCTGCAGCCAAAACCCAGCCTGAAACGGTCGTCGTCATTTAGTTGAGTAGACGATAGTCCAATTTTTGTGCGCGCGTTCCCGAACGTATTCTCGACCGCCCGAAGAATTCCAACGAAGGGGGAATCATGAAGCGGTCGAGACATCTTTCCATTTTCAATGGAGTCGCTGCTACAGGCTTAAGTCTGTATGCGATTTCCGCACAGGCGCAGGTGTGCGACACCCATCCCGCCTTTCCCGACGCCACCGTCACCAGCGTGATCGACCGCGATCACATGATGTGCACGATGGGCCTGCAGTTCCCGGTATTGCCGCCGCGACTCGACGACCCTAACAAGCCACCGAACGCGCAGCCTCTCAACCCCGCGAACCCGGAAGGCAACTGGACCGACTCGCGCCGGCACACGGTGGTGCGCACGAGCTTCGGCGGCTGGCACACCTATGACAGCGACCAGGGCCTGGCCGGCGGCGCGATGACCGGAGTCGGCGACTACGGCCCGCATTCCACTCCGCGTTACACCGACATCGACCTGATGCAGATCCGCAAGCCGGCCTGGCTGAACCCGTCCGTCACGCGCGTGACCACGCCCGAGGACTGGTGGCTGCTGCAGCGGCCGCAGATCGAGGACTCCGTGCAATACACGCTGTACGGCCGCCCCATCCCGAAATTTCCCGTGAGCTGGGTAGTTAGTGCGGAAACCACCGGGACGCAGGTCGTGGCCGGCGTGAGTTACGCCTGGCGGCAGAAGACCTTCACCGGCACGGTGGACAAGTCGAGTTACCCCGAGTTGCGCAACACGCCGGTGATCACCGCGCAGTGCCGCTACCCGGCGGCGACCGGCAAACGATATCCGGTGGTGGTTACGTACGGTGAAGGCACCGCGCGCTTCCAGTACACCGCGCCGTATGACTACGGCACCTGCAGCTACAGCCCGACGCTCGTGCAGCCCGACAATGGCAACAACGGCGCCATGTCGAGTTATCTCATCGGCCTCATGAACAAGGGCGACTGGCGCAGTCCCGAGGATGCCGGGTCGCTGGTTGCGTGGGGCTGGGGCGTCAGCCGTCTCATCGACGCGTTCGCGAGCGATCCGGACATCGACGAGGATCGCGTCGCGGTGGAGGGCCACTCGCGTTATGGCAAGGCGACGCTGGTCACCGCGGCCTACGACGATCGCGTCGTGGTGGCCTGGCCCAGCGACGCGGGCGCCATGGGCACGGCGATGATGCGGCGGCACTACGGTGAGTCGCTGGAATTCGTCGCGAGCTCGAGCAGCGAGTATCACTGGGTCAACGGCAACATCCTGCAATACGCCGGACCGCTGCACTGGGGCGGATACATCCCGCGCAAGCTCGAGAACATGGTGGTGGACGCACACTCCACCACCGCGCTGCTCGCGCCGCGCGCGATCTTCGTGACCAACGGCACCGACACGCCGCCGGGCAACGGCGATGCATGGGCGGATCCGCGTGGCACATATCTCTCGGGCGAGCTCGCGTCACCCGTCTGGAATCTCCTCGGCTGGAAGGGCCAGGTCATTCCCGAAGGCACGGTGTACACCTCGGGCATCGATGAGTCCGTGGGTGGCACACCGCCGTTCAACGTGGCGTTCATCGAGGGCACGGTGGGCTGGCGCCGGCAGATCGAAGGACACACGCCGGTGCCGAACTGGCCGTCGTTCGCGCTGTTTGCCAATCGTTATCTCTGGGACGACCGCCCTGTGATCGCGGCTGACCAGGAATTCAGCGTGGATGAAGGCTCGGGCGGCGCGATCGGCGCGGTCGAGGCGTCGGATCCGGACGAAGGCGATACGTTGAGCAGCTGGCAGGTGAAGGGCGGCGATGGCGCCTACCTCGTCACCATCGACAAGGACACGGGCGTTCTCAAGATCAGGGACGCCGCGGCTCTTGCGAAGAACGGCCAGAAGAAGGTGCGGTTGACGGTATTCGTCGGCGACGGGAAGCGTCCGAGCAAGGACGCGACGGTCATCGTGCATCTGCCGGCAATCTGGAACCTGTGCAGCGGCACGAACCAGGGTGCCGCTGTCGCGCGCGAGCAGGTGCCGCAACACCTGTCACAGGGTTACACCGTAGGGAATTGCGCTCCCTGATCGCCTTGCTGCCATAGAGCGAAGTTGATGCCCGTGTCACAGCTCCAAAGCTGTGGCACGGACGTTTTTATTGGCGGCACCGGCATGGCATCCTAGCGCGCGCTTTTCGCCGGGAGTTCATTCCATGCTGGTCGGTTCCAACGTTCGTCGCGTCGCCGTGGTCGGCGGCATGCGCATTCCTTTCGCGCGCGGGCACGGCGCGTATTCGCGCGTCGGCAACCAGGATATGTACACCGCGGTGTTGCAGGCGCTGGTCGCGAAGTACCGCCTCGCGGGCGAGCGGCTCGGCGACGTCACCGGCGGCGCCGTGCTCAAGCACTCCAAGGACTTCAACCTCGTGCGCGAGTGCGTGTTGTCCTCGGGCCTCGATCCACAGACGCCCGGCATCGACATGCAGCGCGCCTGCGGCACCGGTCTCGACGCCACGATTTCCGTGGCCATGAAAATTGCGCTGGGGCAGATGGACTCCGGCATCGCCGGGGGATTCGACACGGTCAGCGATCCGCCCATCGTCTACACGCGCGAATACCAGCAGTTGCTGCTGCGCGCCTATCGCGCGCGCAGCGCCTGGGGGCGCATCAAGCCGTTCTTCGGCTTGCGGCCGCGCCACTTCAAGCCCGTGATGCCCGGCGTGCTCGAGCCGCGCACGGGACTGTCGATGGGCGAACACTGCGAGCAGATGGCGAAGACCTGGAAGATCTCGCGCGCCGACCAGGACCAGCTCGCGAACCTGAGCCACGTCAATGCCGGCAAGGCATGGGCGCGCGGATTCTTCAGCGATCTGGTGTTGAGTGAATACCAGGGCCTGAAGATCGACAACAACGTGCGCGCCGACAGCACCGTCGAAAAGTTGTCGCAACTCAAGCCCGCATTCGATCGGCGCAGCGGCCAGGGCACGCTCACCGCGGGCAATTCCACGCCGCTCACCGACGGCGCCTCCGCCGTGTTGTTAGCCAGCGAAGAGTGGGCACGGCAACGCAACCTGCCGGTGCTCGCGTATTTCAGCTACAGCAAGCAGTGGGCGGTGGACTACGTCGGTGGCAACGAAGGCCTGCTCATGGCCCCCGCCTACGCGGTGCCCGCCATGCTCAAGGATGCGAATCTCACGCTGCAGGACTTCGACTTCTACGAGATCCACGAAGCGTTTGCCGCGCAGGTGCTGTGCACGCTCAAGGCATGGGAATCGCCCGAGTATTGCAAGGAGAAGCTCGGGCTGGAGAAGCCGCTGGGCACCATCGATCGCGCCAGGCTGAACGTGAACGGCTCGAGCGTGGCCATCGGGCATCCGTTCGCGGCCACCGGCACGCGCATCGTCGCATCGCTGGCCAAGCAGCTGTCCGAGTCTCCTACGGCGAAACGCGGCCTGATTTCCGTGTGCACTGCGGGTGGCATGGGGGTCGTCGCGATTCTCGAGAAGGCGTAGGAGTGCCGGGTGGTGCCGGGTGGTGCCGGGCACCAAAAGTCGTAGTTGAGTCCAGGTTGGCGCTTGCCGGAACACTGGCTCAACTACGACTTTTGGTGCCCGGCACCTCTTCCATGAGTTGTAATTGGTTTCAGATGAAACTAAATTGACCTCCCGCGTACGCGAGGTCATCCATGAAGCGCTACGTCCAGTTCCCCAGGGTTGAAGGCCAGGCCTCGCGCCAGGCGCACGCCGACCTGCCCGCGGGGACGTACGAACGCGAGATCAGCAAGGAAGGCTTCTTCGGACCCGCCGCGCATCTGTATCACCGCCATCCACCCACGGGCTGGGTCGATTTCGAAGGCCCGCTGCGTCCGCACGCCTTCGACTGCACGAAGCTCGACGGCAACCAGGACTCTCCCTGGAACGCGGCGGAGCTGCTGCACAACTCCTCGGTGCGACTGCGCTACTGGCGCCTGGGCGCCAGCATGCCGCAGCTCGCTCGCAATGCCGACGGCGACGAGCTGCTGTTCGTGCATTCCGGAAGCGGCGACCTGTTCTGCGACTACGGCCATCTGCCCATCGAAGCCGGCGATTACGTGCTCATTCCGCGCGGCACGATGTGGCGCATCGAATGCGCAGGCCCGCTGCATGCCCTGCTCATCGAAGCGACTAACAACTCCTATCGCCTGCCCGACAAGGGGCTGGTGGGTCCGCACGCCATCTTCGACGCGGCCATGCTCGACACGCCGCGCATCGACGACGCCTTCAGGGATCAGCAGGAAGACGTCGAATGGCGCGTGGCCATCAAGCGGCGTGGCGCCGTCTCCACGGCCACCTTTCCATTCAATCCGCTGGACGCCGTGGGCTGGCACGGCGACCTGTCGGTGGCGCGCATCAACGTTCGCGACCTGCGTCCGCTCATGAGCCACCGTTATCACCTGCCGCCGTCGGCGCACACCACGTTCCTCGCCGATCGCTTCGTCGTCTGCACCTTCGTGCCGCGGCCGTTCGAGACCGATCCGGGCGCCATGAAGGTCCCGTTCTTCCACAACAACGACGACTACGACGAGGTGCTGTTCTATCACGCGGGAGATTTTTTCAGCCGCGACAACATCCACCCCGGCATGATCACGCTGCACCCCGGTGGCTTCACGCACGGTCCGCATCCCAAAGCCCTGAAGAACGTGCTTCAGCCATCGAAACCGGCCACCAACGAATACGCGGTCATGATCGACACGCGTGACGCGCTGGAAATAACGCCCGCCGCTGCGCAGGTGGAATGGGCCGGCTACGTCGACAGCTGGAAGAACGCGCCATGACGTTCAATCCATGAAACTCGCGACATTGAGGCGCGGCGGTCGCGACGGGCGGCTGGTCATCGTCAACAAGGCGCTCACACATTGCCAGCTCGTTCCCGGCATCGCGCCCACGCTGCAGGCCGCGCTCGACGACTGGGCGTCGGTCTCTCCGAAGCTCGCCGAGCGCGCCGCGGCGCTCGAGAACAATGCCGCGCACTCCGACGTGATGCCCTTCGACGCCGCGCAATGCGCCGCGCCGCTGCCGCGCGCCTACCACTGGGTGGACGGCAGCGCCTATGTGAATCACGTCGAGCTGGTGCGCAAGGCGCGCGGCGCCGACATGCCCGCCTCGTTCTGGACCGACCCGCTGGTCTACCAGGGCGGCTCCGACGACTTGTTAGGCCCGCGCGACGACGTCCCGTTTGGCGACACTGCCTGGGGCATCGACCTCGAGGCGGAAGTCGCGGTGATCACCGACGACGTGCCGATGGGCACCACGGTTCCCACGGCGGCCGGCCACATCAAGCTGATCGTGCTGGTCAACGACTGGTCGTTGCGCGGGCTCATTCCAGGTGAGCTCGCCAAGGGCTTCGGCTTCTATCAGTCCAAGCCCGCCACGGCGTTTTCGCCCGTGGCCGTGACTCCGAACGAGCTCGGCGACGCCTGGCGCGAAAGCAAGGTGCACCTGCCCTTGCTGAGCCGCATCAACGGCCGCGAATTCGGCCACCCCGATGCCGGCACCGACATGACGTTCAGCTTCGCGCAGCTCATCGCGCACGCGACGAAGACGCGGCGCCTGGGCGCGGGCGCCATCGTCGGCTCGGGCACTGTCTCCAACTACGATCGCAGCCGCGGCGCGAGCTGCCTCGCCGAGAAACGCACGCTCGAGCAGATGCAGTCCGGCGCACCCAGCACGCCGTTCCTGCAATTCGGCGATCGCGTCTCCATCGAGATGCTCGACGCGCGCGGCCAGAGCATTTTCGGCGCGCTCGACAACCGGGTCGTCAAGGCCGGTAGTTAGCGTCGATCACGCAATGGCGACCTCCACCATGCGCGGCGCCAGCACACGCACGAGGTCCGCAGGACTGATGCCGACCAGGAAACCGCGCGCGCCGCCGTTGATGTAGATGCGCGGCAGGTCCGTGATGGTTTTCTCGCAGCAAACAGGCATCGCACGCTTGAGACCGAAAGGCGACGTTCCACCCACCTGGTAGCCGGAGTGCCGGTCCGCCACCTCGGGCGCGCAGGGAGCGACGCTCTTGTGGCCCAGTTGCCGCGCCAGGTTCTTCGCCGACACTTCGCGATCACCGTGCATGAGGATACACAACGGCTTTCTGGTGTCGTCCTCGAAGATCAGCGTCTTCACCACCAGGTGCTCTTCGACGCCCAGGTGTTCGGCCGAGGCGCGGGTGCCGCCGCGCGGCTCCCATACATATATGTGCGGCGTGAAATCGACCTTGTGCTGGCGAAGCACGCGGACGCCCAAGGTCACGGGATAGTCGGTAGCCATACCTCGATGTTAGACGCTGGCCGCGCGCGCAGCGCAGCGTCGGGCAGATCGGGCAGGCGTCGCGCCAGGCGCTGGTCAGCGCGGCCGCCGTCGCACGGGCTCCAGGAAGTAGGTCTGCAGGTGCGCGACGCGCGAGTCCCTGCCCACCACCACGAGCTCGCCGCGATCGTTGATGAATCTGCCTGTCATGAGCCTGACGAAAGGCCGCAACGGATCATCCGGGTGGATGAGAGTATTGAGATCGACGACCTCTCCGTTGTCCCACACCGTTGCGACTTGCTGCGCGTCACCTGGCAGGGGGAGCACGGTCTGGCCAACGATGCGTCCGGCATTGTTGATGTCGGTGGCGAAGCTGTTCGTCTGGTTTTCGACCAGCGCCGGCAGAACCGTGAGTTGACCTCGTTCCCAGACGAAGGCGCGAGTGCCGCCGGTTCCAACGAGCGATCCGATGACCTGGCCGCGGTCGTTGATATTGCTGGCGCTACTGGGCGCGGGCACGATCGGCGTGATGACGCCGGCCTCCCAGATGGCCGCGGTCCTGCTGGCACCGGAAAACTGGGTACCGACCACCGTGCCAGAATCGTTGAGTTCGCGCGGGGAGAAGGAAGGATCGAAGACCAGGACGCTGCCTTTGTCATTGAGGAAGAAGCCCTCATTGAATTCGGCGTCATAGTACGAGCCGAAGACCTGCTCCCGATCGTTGACCGGGCCGAGGAACACCGCTTCCGCAGTCGGCGGCCCCTGGACGTCGCGGACCTGCCTGCGGTCGAGCAGGAAACCGCGGAACACGTTGGTCTCCGGCTCTATGTAGAAGCCGACGACCTGCGAGCGATTGTTGATGCCGGTACCCTCGATGATGTTCGCAGCAGGATTTATCCGGCTTCGCAGGTCGACGAAAGTGCCATCGCGCCAGAGGTATGCGAACTGCCCGTCAGGGGCGCTGCGTGTGCCGACGACTTCGCCACGGTTGTTCATGGCCGTCATGGTGAGGCCGCCCACCAACGGGCTGTCGATGAGCTTCAATCGATAGCGCACCTGTGGCGCGGCGAGCGCGCTGGTCGCGAAGAACGTCAGCGCCAATATCGAGGACAGCCACTTGAGTCGCATGTTGATCTCTCCCTGGCCGGCCGTTGGCCGGCGGTCACAGTTGCGGACAAACTAACCAGCCGCGAATCGGATGTGTGTAAGACATGGTGAGATCAACTGAGAGAAATCAGCGGGACCGCACGCGGGTCACTAGCTAGATGGCGGCGCAGGCGCGGCGATGCATGGAAGCTCGAGTCCAGCGTGGGCAACCACTGACAGAGTGGGCCGCCCTGCCGCGAGTGCATGTCAATACATGCATTCGAGGAACCATAAACCGGCCAAAGCGGCCAACTTGCTGGTTTCACGCGCAGTTTTTCCCTGCGCCAGGCGTTCAATACTACCTTCGGGAGAGAGGTACGCGGCCTCACTGGTGGCACAATGCCGCCCATGGGTGAGTTCACCACGCTGATGGCGCGCGACGGCCATGAATTCAATGCCTGGCTTGCCGCGCCCAGCGGGCCGGCGCGCGGCGCCGTCGTGATCGCGCAGGAAATATTCGGCGTGAACCGGCACATCCGCGCGGTGGCAGACGACTACGCCGCGCAAGGCTACGTCACCATCGCGCCTTGTTTGTTCGATCGCATTCGCCGCGGCATCGAGCTCGGCTACAGCGAGGCGGAAGTCCAGCAAGGCCGCGGTTACCGGCTGCAGATTCCCAAGGAGAAGACGCTTCTCGATCTCACGGCCTGCATCAACGTCATCAAACACGCGGGCCGCGTGTCGATCGTGGGTTACTGCTGGGGCGGCACGCTGGCGTACATCGCGGCCTGCGAACTGCAAGTGTTCTGCGCCGTGTCTTACTACGGCGGGCAGATCAAGGATCACCTCGGGAAATCCCCGCGCCGTCCGGTGATGTATCACTTCGGCGAGAAGGACCCGCACATTCCGCTGAGCGACGTGGACAAGATCCGCGCCGCGGATCCGAACGGCGTGTTTCACCTCTATCCTGCCGACCACGGATTCAACTGCGACGAGCGCGGCAGTTACGACGCCGCCAGCGCGGCGCTGGCGCGCGAGCGCACGCTGCAATTCCTGGCCGCGCAAATGGAACGCAAATGATCAAGCTCAAGGACTCCTCGTTGTGGAAGGAATCGGCGCTCATCGGCGGGCAGTGGCTCGCCGCCGATTCCGGCCAAACTACCCAGATCCGCAATCCCGCCAGCGGCGAACCGCTGGGCACCGTGCCGGTCATGGGCGCCGCGGAGACGCGTCGCGCCATCGAAGCCGCGCACGCCGCCATGCCCGCGTGGTCGAAGAAGACCGCGGGCGAACGGGCGCGTCTCATGCGCCGCTGGTTCGATCTCATGCTGGCGAATGTCGACGACCTCGCCGTCATCATGACTGCCGAGCAGGGCAAGCCGCTGGCCGAGTCCAGGGGCGAGATCGCCTACGCGGCCTCGTTCATCGAATGGTTCGCCGAGGAAGGCAAGCGCGTCTACGGCGACATCATCCCCGGGCACCAGGCGGACAAACGCATCATGGTGCTGCGACAGCCGATTGGCGTCGTCGCCGCCATCACGCCGTGGAATTTTCCGGCCGCCATGATCACGCGCAAGGCCGGGCCGGCGCTCGCCGCGGGATGCACGTTCGTCTGCAAGCCCGCGCTGCAAACGCCCTACTCCGCGCTGGCGATGGCGGAGCTGGCGCAGCGCGCCGGCATTCCCGCCGGCGTGTTCAACGTGATCACCGGTGACGCGCAAGCCATCGGCGGCGAGTTCACCGGCAACGACAAGGTGCGCAAGCTCTCGTTCACCGGTTCGACGGCCATCGGCAAGCTGCTCATGGCGCAATGCGCGGGCACGGTGAAAAAGGTGGCGCTCGAGCTCGGCGGCAACGCGCCGTTCCTCGTGCTCGACGACGCCGACCTCGACGCCGCCGTGACCGGCGCCATCCAGAGCAAGTACCGCAACACCGGCCAGACCTGCGTGTGCGCCAATCGCTTCATCGTTGCGTCTGCGGTCTACGACGCATTCACGCAGAAACTCACCGAGGCAGTCCGCAAACTTCGCGTGGGTGATGGTCTGAAAGGCGAAACGGACCAGGGACCCCTGATCGACGACAAGGCGCTGGCCAAGGTCGAGAGCCACATCGCCGATGCGAAGGCGAAAGGCGCGAACGTGGTCACGGGCGGCAGGCGTCATGCTCTCGGCGGCACGTTCTACGAGCCGACGGTTCTGACGAACGTCAGCCCGGCCATGACACTGGCGCGCGAAGAAACTTTTGGTCCGGTCGCTCCGCTCTTCCGCGTGGACAGCGACGAGGAAGCGGTGCGGCTCGCGAACGATACGGAGTTTGGACTTGCCGCTTACGTGTACACGCGCGATCTCGCGCGTTCCTGGCGCGTCACCGAGGCTTTGGAGTACGGCATTGTCGGACTGAACACCGGTCTCATCTCCACCGAAGTCGCGCCGTTCGGCGGCGTGAAGGAAAGCGGCATCGGTCGCGAAGGGTCCCGATACGGAATTCTCGAATTCACCGAACTCAAATATGTCTGCGTAGGCGGGATCTGATCGGGCCGACATAGGCAGCCTTCGACGTTGCGCGTAAACTCCCGCGCCAGTGCTAGGAAAGTTTCACGAAATCAGCATCGAGACGCGCGACATCGCCGAATCGGTTGCCTACTACGAGCGCCTCGGGTTCAGCCAGTGCGGCACCACCGACACCTGGCCGCATCCCTACGGAGTCATGACCGACGGCCGGCTGTACATCGGCCTGCACCAGTTCAAGTTTCCGTCGCCCACCATCACCTACGTACATCCCGGCGTCGCGCAACACGCGCACGTCATCGAGAAGCTCGGCATCGAAATAGCCTGGAAGCGCGTCGGCGACGATGCCTTCAACGAATATGGATTTCTCGACCCTTCCGGCCAGCCGGTGCGCGTGCAGGAAGCGCCGACGCATTTCGCCGGCGACCAGGATCGCGGCGGAAGCTCGCTGTGCGGCGACTTCGCCGAGTACAGCCTGCCCTCGGCGGAATTCGAGCCCATGCGCGCGTTCTGGGAGCCGCTGGGTTTCGTCGCGCTCGGTGAAACCGAAACGCCCTACCTGCGCATGTCGATGACCAGCGATCACATCGATCTCGCCGTGCATCGCCCGCGCACGCTGGATCAACCCATGCTGGTGTTCGCCGCCGCGGACATGGGCGAGCGCATCGAGCGCCTGCGCGCACTCGACGTGGCCATGGCGGACGACCTGCCGCGCGGCCTCGATCCGCGGTCGGTCGCGCTGCTGCGCGCGCCGGAAGGTACGGCGCTGCTGCTCATCAACGCGGTCGACTAGCTCTTCCTTCCAGTCAGGCGCAGGCCAAACAGGAAGATCGCGAAATTCACGCCCGCGAGCAGGAAGAACGGGCCGCCTTTCGAAATCGAATCGTAGAGCCAGCCGCCGAGGCCGTTGGTGAACAGGATGCCGGCCGACGCGCAGATGCCGGCGAGGCCGAACACCGCGCCGCGCACGTCGCGGGGCGCCTCCTGGCCTAACAGCGTCTGGCCGGAGATGACGGCGGCGATCTGTCCCACGCCTAACAACACAGCCACCGTCAGCATCAGCGCATCCTGCGTCGGGTCGGCGATGAAGCCGCACAGGAAATATGCGGCCGCCGCGAGCGCCATGGCGGTCACGCCGATGCGCAGCCGGTCCACGCGATCGAGCAGCCAGCCGACGACCAGCGCGGTCACGAGCCCCGCGACCATCGACGCCACGAACGGCAGCCGCGCACGCGCCGCGGCATCGGCCATGCTGGCGCCCTGTTCGAGCCATGCCTGTTGCAGCCGCAGCGTGAAGAAGGTGCCCAGCACCACGCGGTCGCCGAAAGAGCCGAACTGCAGCAGATACGCGAACCAGATGCGCGGATTGCTCCGTGCGGCGGCAAATCCGTCCGCCGTGATGCGCTTCAGCGGCATCGCGGGCGCGCGTTCGCTCGGCGTGCCGCGCTTCAGGCCCATGAACACCAGCACCGACGACGCGAAACACAGCGCAGCCGCGAGCCACAGCGTGAATCGTCCGGCGGTGTATTCATCGAAGCCCGCGTCGGCCAGGTGTTGCGGCAATTTTCCGAGCAGCAGCACCAGCGCCGCCGCGCCCAGGCCCTGGAAAAACCCCGTGATTCCCACGAGGCGGCCGCGTGACCGCTCGACGGGGGTATCGGCCAGCACCGTCCCTAACATGGTGCCGATGGCGGCGACCCCGACCGAGAAGAACAATGCGCAGCCGAGAAGCGCAGGGACCGTGCGCGCCAGCGGGTACAACAGGAATCCCGCGGCCAGCCACAGGAACCCGAACGCGTACACGGAACGGCGCCCGATCTTGTCCGCCAGCGCGCCGAACGGCGCCACGAGGCAAAGCGCCACCAGCTCATTGGCAAAGTTGAGCGCGGATATCGTGCGGCCCTGCAGGTGGGCCGGCAGCCCGAGATTCACGGTGAGCAGGTAGGGCTGGATGTAGCTCACGAAGGCAAACAGCCCGATCGTGATGAACGCCGCATATAGATAGGTGACGACGTGCGACGGCCGGTAACCCGGCGCGAGCGCGATTCCGGCAAAGCGGCGCTCGGGGGGAGTCGGACCAGGCGGATCGTTCACGGCGGGCGAATCATGCCATGCCGCAGTGCGCGCCGAACCGAGGTCGGGACGCGGCGTGCCGGGCATGCACGCGCGGATGAATGTGGTGATAATCGCCGCATCGACCGTCCATCGGGCGGCAAGAAATTCACGGAGTTCCGTTCATGACTCGATTCATGTGTGCGGCCGCCGCCGCCCTGATGGTCTTCCTGTGCTCCCCGTCCCGCGCCGATGAAGGCATGTGGACGTTCCACGGGTTCCCGTTCGCCAAGGCCAACGCAGCGCTCAAGACGAAACTCGACCAGGCATGGCTGGATCGCGTGCGTTCCGCCACCGTGCGCCTCGCCAACTGCACCGCCACGTTCGTCTCGAACGAAGGCCTGATTCTCACCAATCATCATTGCGTCGAAGCCTGCCTCGCCGAGCAATCGTCGAAGGAGAAGAGCTTCGTGGAAGACGGTTTCCTCGCGAAGAGCCGCGAAGAGGAGAAGCGCTGCCAGACGCAGGTGGCCGATGTGCTCATCGGCATGGAGGAAATCACCGCGAAGGTGGCCGCGGCCACGGCCGGCAAGGACGAGACTGCCGCGAACGAGATTCGCAAATCCACGCTGACGCAGCTCGAGGGTGAATGCGAGGGCCAGGCGACGCAGAAGTGCCAGACCGTCACGCTGTACGAAGGCGGCCAGTACTGGCTGTACAAGTACAAGCGCTACACGGATGTGCGCATCGTGTTCGCGCCCGAGGCCAGCATCGCGGCCTTCGGCGGCGACCCGGACAACTTCCAGTTCCCGCGCTGGTGTCTCGACATGGGGCTGCTGCGCGCATACGAGGACGGCAAGCCCGCCAAACCCGCGACTTTCCTCAAGATCAACTTCGCCGGGCCCGCGGCGGGTGACCCGGTGTTCGTCTCCGGCCATCCGGGGTCCACCGACCGCCTGCTGACGCTGTCGCAGCTCAAGCAGCAGCGCAATCTCGACCTGCCGCAGTGGCTGCTGCGGTACTCGGAAATCCGTGGCCGGTTCATCCAGTTTTCGGCCACGAGCCCGGAAAACGAACGCATCACCGCCGACCTGCTCAACGGCATCGAGAACTCCATCAAGGTACGTCGCAAGATGCAGGATGCGCTCAACGAAGACGCGCTGATGGCGCGCAAGGCCAGCGAGCAGGAAGCGCTCAAGGCGAGCGTCGCGAGGAATCCGGCGCTCATGAAGAGCACCGGTGATCCGTGGAGTGACATCGACGCGGTGCTGGCCACCGAGCGCGGCCTGTTCCTGCCGTACACCTACATCGAAAACGGCGCGGGCTTCCAGGGCCGGCTCGCGGGCTACGCGCGCACGCTGGTGCGTGGCGCCGCCGAGCGTGACAAGCCCAACAACCAGCGCTTCCGCGAATTCACCGACACCGCGCTGCCGCGCGTGCAGCAGAACCTCGGCGCGGCGGTGCCGGTATATCCCGAGCTCGAAGAGCTGCGTCTCAGCAACAGCCTCGAGCGCATGCGCGAGTGGTTAGGCCCGGATCACCCGATCGTGCGCAAGCTGATGTCGAAGGAGTCGCCGGCGGCGCTCGCCAGGCGGCTGGTCGCCGGGACGAAGCTCGCCGATCCGGCCCTGCGGCTCGAGTTGTGGAAAGGCGGCAGTGCGGCCATCGCCGCGTCGACGGATCCGATGATCGAGCTGGCGCGCAGCATCGAACCGGATGCGCGCGCCGTGCGCAAGTCCTACGAAGACACCGTGGAGGCGCCGGAGCGCTCCGCCACCGAGCGCCTCGCGCGCGCGCGATTCGCCGCGCTCGGCACCAGCGTCTATCCGGACGCCACGTTCACGCTGCGATTGAACTACGGCACGGTGCAGGGCTGGACCGAGAACGGCAAAGCCATCGAGCCGTTTACACGGCTGTCGCGCGCGTTCGAGCGCGCCACGGGCTCGGATCCTTTCCTCATCCCGCAGAGCTGGCAGCGCGTGAAGGGCAAGCTCGACATGAACACGCCGTTCAACCTGTCCACCAACAACGACATCGTCGGCGGCAACTCCGGCAGCCCGTTGATCAACGCGAAGGGTGAGATCGTGGGCCTGCTGTTCGACGGCAACATCCACTCGATATCCGGCGCGTACTGGTTCGACACCGAGAAGAACCGCGCCATCGCCGTGCATCCCGCCATCATGCGCGAGGCGCTGGCGAAGGTTTATTCAGCCGACGCGGTTCTGTCCGAGCTCAACAGATAAACGGGGCAACCCCATTTTCACGGACGCCGGCCCATGGCCGGCGTTTTCCGTTGTGGCGCGCAGCGCCTGACAATGCACCTCGAAGTGGATGCGCATTTCGTCGAGCACCACGAGTGTCCCCATGGCGACGCTGAATGGCTTGAAACCCAGCTCCGATTGTTTGAGGGGAAACTCTCCGCGCGCCACCACGGCGTCTTCCTTGATGTCGAAGGTGACGGGGACGCGGACGACGTGCACCTGGTCCTTGATCGTGATCTCGACACCGACATCGTAGCCCTCGGCCGCCGCGACGATGTCGGTGGCGCGCAGGCGGATGGCGGGATATTTCTCGCCGTCGAGCAGCGCGTCCGAGAGCATGTTCCTGCGCGTTCCATCGCGGGCGCTCTGCGGCACGCCCGGCGGAAAATCCGCGCCCGCCTGCTCGCGCATGGCCGGCTCGTCGATGGTCAGTTCGTTCACCGGGACACTGATGTCGAAGCGTGACTGCAGCAGATCGTCCGCGACGTACACCGACCCCGACATATGGTGCGACGCAATTACGTGGTTGTGGCCGAGGCGTGCCATCGCTCCACCGCGATAGACCAGGATCTGCAACAACGACTCCTCGGCGATGACTGCGTATTCACGCGCGCCCGCGGGAGGCGCTCCGGGCGCCGAGGGCGCGGTCGCGGCAGGCCCAGGTTTCGCCGATGGGGGGCTTGTCTGACAGCCGATCAGCCCCCATAGCGTGAGGCCCGCGACGACCACTCCCAGCGGGAACCCGCGACGCACCCACCGTGTACTCATGACATGCCTCGTTCTTCCCTGGCTTTGACCTAACTCATATCGAGCAGCTAGCTTACCGGCATGACTTTCCGCAACACCACACGTTCATGGGGCGCGCTGACCAAGGCGCTGCACTGGATCATCGTGATCCTCATCATCGCGCAGTTCTTCATCGCATCGCGCGCGCATTCGCTGCCGCGCGGCCCTGCGCTGATAGAAGCCTGGGGCTGGCACAAGTCCATCGGCATGACCATCTTCATGCTCGCCGTCATCCGGTTGGTGTGGCGATGGATGAATCCGGTTCCCGATCTGCGCGCAGAAATCCAGCCATGGGAACAGACGCTGGCGAAGATCTCGCACGTGTTGCTCTACGCGCTGCTGTTCGCGGTTCCGCTCACCGGCTGGATGATGTCGTCCGCCAGGAATTTTCCGGTGAGCTGGTTCAGCCTGTTTCAATGGCCCGACCTGGTCGCGCCCGATCCGGCGCTGTCGAAGACTTTCGAGACCACGCACGAGACGCTGGTCAAGGTGCTGTTTGGCATCGCGCTGCTGCACATCGCCGGCGCCCTCAAGCACCACTTCATCGACAAGAACCAGGTTCTCAAGCGGATGTTGCCGTTCGGCGGGGTGAAGTAAATGCCCGTAACTAACTACCTTGCGTCGCTGGGCGCGGCGTTGTTGCTGGCCCAGGCGCACGCCGCCGAAACGCCGGCCACTCACGCGGTAACCTTCGTACACGCACACTGGGTGCAGGCACGCACCGGGAGCAGCCTGGTATTCGTCTTCGACCAGGCCGGCGCCGCCAGCAAAGGTTCGTTCAGCCAGTTCACCACCGACCTCGTCTACGACGAAAAATCGCCCACCACCGGCAGCCTGAACGTGAAGGTGCAGGTCGGCACGGTCGATACCCAGGACCAGGAACGCAACGACATGATCGTGAGCGCGGACCTGTTCGACGCGCAGAAATTTCCCACGGCGCAGTACACGGCAGATTCGTTCTCGCGAAACGCGGCTGGCGGCCTCGAGGCCGTCGGCAAACTCACGTTGCGCGGCGTCACACGCGACTTGCGCCTGCCTTTGAAGATCGTCAAGACCGCCGCGGGCCTCGAGCTCTCGGGCGAAACCGCCATCAGGCGGCTGGACTACGGCGTCGGCCAGGGCGAATGGAAAACGACCGAAGGCGTGGGTGACGAAGTGAAGATTCAGTACAAGGTTGCGCTGGTGAGGGCGAAATAGCCGTGTCCGTGTCCAACTCCATGCGCCGCGTCTGGATGGTCACTTCGCTCAGCGTGGCGGTGCTCGCGTTTTTTCCGGCGTGGACCAATCGCATCAGCTGGTGGATGCCCGGCATCGCGTTCGCACTGTTCGCGGTGTTCCTGCTCGAGCCCTGGCTTCTCACCTGGGAGCTGCGCAAGCGCGGCGAAGCGCTGCAGATCACCGATGAGGGCATATTGCGCCGGCTGGCGCGCGGCGACAGCGAGTTCGTGCGCTGGAGCGAGCTGCGCGAGGTGTCCATCGTGATGACGCAAGGCGTGAGCCTCAGCGAAGAATATTTCTACGTGCTCGCCGGCGCCGGCACCTCGGGCGTTCTCGTGGGCCAGAAGCTCGCCATCCGGTACGACCTGCTGTCGTACCTCTCCAAACTACCCGGCTTCGACCATCGCAACATCACCACCGCCATGGCATCGCCGGTGAATCAGAAGTTCACGCTGTGGCGCGCGGCGCCGCTCGAAGGTGAAGCGGTGGTGCTGCCGGGCCGCGCGCTGAACTGAGCGCCGCTAGAACGCGCTGCCATCCTTGCGCGTGAACATGACGGCAGCATCGGTGCCGTGGAAGTGCAGGTCGACATCCGGATAGAAAGCCTCGTCCGCCTTGTCGCGGTTGCTGATCTCGAGGTACACGGCGGGTTCACTGCTGCGATTCACGAGCTGGTGGCCATCGCCCTTGTCCTTGTCAGGGCCGATCGGAAAGCCCGCGCACATGCCGGCCTTCAGCACCTGCTCGCCGGCGTCGGTGCGCAACACCACCTCACCGCTCAACACGAAGATGAATTCTTCTTCATGCGTGTGCCAGTGGCGCATCGAGGACTCTTTGCCCGGCGGCAGCGTGGTGTGATTCACGCCGAACTTCGTGATGCCGCAGGCGTCGCCGAGCGCACGCTTCTCGCGCGGCAGGACTCGCGAACGATAAGGCTCGGGGTATCCGGTTCCGGTGCGCGGAGCAAGCGTCATCGGATCGAGCGCGGGTTTTTTCAAAGTCATTTGCGTTGACCGTGTTGAGACTGCGTGCAAGTGTAGCGCCATGCCGCAGATGTTTGATGACGTCGGAGAAATCGTGGAAGAGGCGCTGCGGCGCGTGGGCAAACGCGTGGTGCTGGCGCTGCCGCTGGGCATCGGCAAACCCAATCTCATCGCCAACGAATTCTTCCGGCGCGCGCGCGCCGATTCCTCGATGGACCTCACCATCTTCACGGCGCTGAGCCTGCGCAAACCCACGGGGCAGAGCGCGCTCGAAAAAGCCTTCATCGATCCGCTGGCCGCGCGCGTGTTCGGCAACTACCCGGACCTCGACTACCTGGCGGCCGTTCGGCGCGACGAAGTGCCGGCCAACGTGCGTGTCATCGAGTTCTTCTTCGAGCCGGGCTCGCTGCTGAATTCCGCGCATGCGCAATCCCACTACCTGTGCGCGAATTACACGCACGTGGCGCGCGAGCTGCTGGCCCGCGGCGTGAACGTCGTCGCGCACGTGGTGGCCAAACGTGTCGTGGCGGGCGTCACCGAGATCAGCCTCGGCAGCAATCCCGATATCACGGTCGACCTGATGCCGGAGGTCGCCAGGATGCGGGCGGCCGGCAGCCCGGTGGTGTTGCTGGGCCAGGTGCATCGCGAAATGCCATTCATGCTCGGCGCAGCCACCTCGAGCGCGGACAACTTCGACCTGCTGCTCGATCATTCACGTTACGACTACGACCTGTTCGCGCCGCCGAATCCCTCCCTGTCGACGGTGGATCACGCCATCGGGCTGCACGCCAGCAGCCTGGTGCGCGATGGCGGCACGCTGCAGATCGGCATCGGCGAGCTCGGCGATTCGATCGTCTATTCATTGCTGCTGCGTCACCAGCAGAACGAAGCCTGGCGCCGCGCGCTGGTGGACGCCGGCACCGAGCACGGCGCGGCGCTCATCGACAGCGTGGGCGGCCGGGCACCGTTCGCCACGGGGCTATTCGGCGCCACGGAGATGTTCGTAGACCAGATGCTCGACCTGTACCGCGCCGGAGTTCTCCGCCGCCGCGTCTACGACTATCTACCGCTGCAGCGCGCGCTGGCCGCGAACGGCTCGGGCACGCGCGTCGACGAGGCTCTGCTGGAGGCCCTGCTGGCCGCGGGCGCAGGACCGGTGCTCGGCGCCGGCGACGTGGCGTCGCTGAGAAGCGCAGGCGTGTTGCGCAGCGAGACGCGCTTCGAGAATGGCAGCATCATCTCGCCCGAAGGCGTGCGCATCGAAGCGGACCTGGGAAACGCCAGGGTACGCGCCGCGCTCGCGCGGGACTGCCTCGGGCTCAACCTGCAGGGCGGCACGGTGATGCACGCGGGTTTTCTGCTGGGCCCGCGCTCCTTCTATGCCGCGCTCAATGCGCTGCCGGAAACCGAGCGGCGCCTCTTCGACATGCGCGGAGTCGGTTACATCAACCAGCTCTATGGCGATGACCTGCCACTGCGCGTGGCCCAGCGCAGCCACGCGCGCTTCGTGAACACCACCATGATGTTGACGACGCTCGGGGCCGCCATCTCCGACGCGCTGGCCGACGGCCGCGTGGTGTCGGGCGTCGGCGGCCAGTACAACTTCGTCACCATGGCGCATGCGCTGCCCGGCGCACGGTCGGTGCTTTGCGTGCGTTCAACGCGGCGGAAAGACGGCAAGCACAGCTCCAACATCGTCACGAGCTTCGGGCACACCACCATTCCACGCCACCTGCGCGACATCGCCGTCACCGAATACGGCATCGCCGACCTGCGCGGCCGCACCGACGCCGAGTGTGTGGCCGCGATGATCAACATCGCGGACTCCCGGTTCCAGGAGTCGTTGCTGGCGGAGGCGAAGCGCGCCCACAAGATCGATGCGGGTTACCGCGTTCCCGAGCAGCATCGCCACAACACACCGGAACGACTCGAGGAGGCGTTCGCCGCGCAGCGGCACGTTGGCCTGTTTTCGGAGTATCCGTTCGGCACCGATCTCACGCGCGAGGAGATAGAGCTGGCGCGCGCGCTGCGGTGGCTGAAGGAGAACACGGCGACCACGCGCGACCGCGTGCTCACCATTGCGCAGGCGCTGTTCGCGCGACCGCGTGACCGCGAACGCGCCTGCCTCGCGCGCCTGCAGCTCGACGCGCCGCGCGGGCTCGAGGCGCGACTGAACGCGAAGCTGGTGCGTCTTGGATTGCGCGTCACGGCGGACACGCGCCAGGCAGTTATTTCGCGAACAGCCGCGAAGGATCCTTGAACGCCTTGAACTCGAGCGCGTTGCCCGACGGGTCGTAAAGAAACATCGTCGCCTGTTCCCCAACCTGGCCCGCAAAGCGAATGCCCGGTTCGATCTCGAAGCGCGTGCCGGAAGCCCGCAGCCGCCCGGCGAGCGTGTGCCAGGCGTGCCATTCGAGCACCACGCCGAAATGCGGCACGGGCACGTCGTGCCCGTCCACTTCATTGTGATGGACGTGCTTCGTCTTGTTCGGGTCGAGATGCGCGACCACCTGGTGGCCGAAGAAGTCGAAGTCCACCCATTCGTCGCTGCTGCGCCCTTCGGGGCAGCCGAACAAACGCCCGTAGAAATCGCGCGCCGCGGCCAGCGAATGTACGGCGATCGCGAGATGAAATGGCTGAGGCATCAATCTCCCAGGCGTGGTTGTGTGTCCCACCATGCGTCGCGCGCCCGCACGGCCAGGTCGGGGTGGTCGGAAAAAAAACCGGAGATGCCGGCGTCGAGCAGCGCGTGGATTTCCCGCGAGAGATCTCCAGGCGCCGCCGCGTCGCCTGCCGATCTTAGAACGCCCGGCAGGAATTCGTTCTCCGCGCGTAGCGTCCAGACATGCGTGCCGAGGCCGGCCACGCGCGCGCGGCGTGCAAGCCCGGTATCACGAGCACCCTCCGCGCCAAACTGCACCACCATTGCCTTGTGAGGGCCGATGGCGTCGGCGTAGGTGGCGATTTCGCGAAGCCCGGCGTCGGTCATGAGATCGAGGTAGGTGCGTGCATCGCCCGCCAGCGTGAAGTCGAAGGGCTGGCCCGTGGGCGCGACCAGCTGCACCAGCGGCAGATCGGTGCGGCGCCGCAGCACCTTGAGATTCGCGACTTCGAATGACTGCAGCCAGACCGGATCCGATCGCTTGCCGTAACCATGAGCGGCAAGCGATTCGAGCATGCGATCGTCGAACGCGAGCCCGAGGCTTGCGAAGTAGCTTGGATGCTTGGTCTCGGGATAGACGCCGATACGCGGCGGCGGCGGCAAACCAGCGGCGCGCGCGATCTCCGCGCGCTGCGCATCCGCGGCGGCCACGAGGTCCAGCACTTCATCGAACGTGGGAATGGCAAATGCGCCGTCGTAACGCGCATTGGCCTTGCGCAGTTCGGGCAGACGTTCGCGGGCCCGCAGAGTCTTCAGCTCGGCGAGCGTGAAATCTTCGGTGAACCACCCGGTGATGGATTCGCCGTCGATGTTCCTGGTGGTTCTGCGCGCGGCGAATTCGGGATGCGATGCCACGTCCGTGGTGCCGCCGATCTCGTTTTCGTGCCGCGCGATCAGCACGCCGTCCCGGGAGATCACGAGGTCCGGTTCGACGTAGTCCGCGCCCTGCTGGATGGCGATGAAGTAGCCGGCGAGCGTGTGTTCGGGCGCGTAGCCGCTGGCGCCGCGGTGCGCTATGACAAATGGACGGAGCCCGGCCGCCTGCGAGCTTCCCGTCATGAGAACTGCGCCCGCGATTCCCGACATGACGTAACGCCAGAATGGCTCGCGAAACTGCATCGGGGTTTGTTTCTCTCAACCGGATTTTTCAACGGGGGAATGGCGCCCATGAAACCCTTCATCCGCAGCCTGCCGAAGCTTAACTTCCGCAGTGTGGCATGTCTTGCCGCGGGGCTCGTTGCCGCCGGATGTGCGAGTGATCCGCGCCCGGTCGTGGTGGGCCAGTCGATGACTGTGCCGGCGCTCACTGAATACTGCGCCATCGCGCAGAAGGAAATCGCCACCTCCCGCGTTCCGGCGCGCAATGTGCTGGTCGGCGACTACCAGGCGTTTTCCCGCGCATCGCCCTCGGTGAAACCTCTCGAGACTTTGCAGTACATCGGCTACGCCGACTCCCAGCACACCCGTGCGCGCATGATTTCCTGCAAGCTGCACAGCGCGGAACGCATTCGCGCCGAATACGGCAACACCGCCGCGGGCGAATCGTCGACCTGCGCGAGGCTCAATCGGCGCACGCTCGATGCCGTGATGCTCGCGCTGACCGACCGCCAGAAAAAGAAAATGCCGTTCAAGGGCAGCGTCGCCGTGTTGCTCGAACCGGACGAACAGGCAGCCAGCGAAGCGCAGTGGCATGAAGCATTCACCATGGTCCAGACCGACGCCGTGGGCACACTGCGCATTCGCGCCAAGAGCCTGCGCAGCGACGGCAGCATGCGCGTGAGCTCCAGGGCCAACCCCGCCAACGGCCGCCACTACTGTCATCTGATCGCGCCGGATTACCTCAAACGCATCCTCATCGGCGAGGTGCAGTTGCCGCAGGGCGAAAACCCCGATCGCGGGCAGACGGCCAGCCGGTAATACAACGCTGTTAAGCTCGGGCGCGTGTCGACCACCGCGCCCTATTCCCGCCCCGAAGAGATTGCACACGCGCTGACCGCGGGTCTTGGCATCGTGGCCTGCGCCATCGCCATCCCGTGGCTCGCCTGGGCCGCCGCGGGCGACGCGCTGCGGCTCGCCGGCGCCATGGTGTTCGGCACCACCGCGCTCGCGATGTTCGTCACCTCGGTGATCTACCACTGGGAGCGGTCGCCGGAGCGCAAGCAGACGCTGCGCAAGCTCGACCATTCGGCCATCTATCTACTCATCGCGGGCACGTACACGCCGTTCACGCTGGTGGCCATGCAGGGCGCCTGGGGCTGGTCGCTGTTCGGCGTGGTGTGGACGCTGGCGGTGCTCGGCGTCGTGGCGAAGACCACGATCGGGTTCCGTTATCCGCGCCTGTCCACCGCGCTCTATCTCGGCATGGGGTGGCTCATCGTCGTCGCCATCAAGCCGCTGCGCGAAAGCCTCAGCGCCGGCGAGATCGCGTGGATAGCCGCCGGCGGCCTGATGTACACCGCGGGCGTGCCGTTCTACATCTGGAAGGCAAGGCGCTACACGCACGCGGTGTGGCACCTGTTCGTGCTCGGCGGCGTCGCCTGTCACTTCTTCGCCGTGCTGAGCCTGGTCAGCGGGCGCGACTGACGGCTATTTCTTCGACCTCGGCTTGGTCTTGCGCGAGGACTTCTTCGCCGGCGGGCGCTTCTTCGCGGCTGCTTTCTTCCTTGCGACTGCCTTCTTTTTCGGCGCCGGCTTTTTCGCGGGCGCGGCTTTCTTTTTCGGCGCCGCTTTCCTGGCCGGCGAGGCCTTCGCCGGCGCGCGCTTCGGCTTCGCGGCGGGCTTCGCCTTTGCCGCGGGCCTTGCGGGGGCGGCAGGCTTCTTCGGCGTCTGGCCGCCGCGCAGCTGCTCGATGATCGCCGGGTTCTCGAGCGTCGACAGATCCTGCGTGATGTCTTCGTTGCGCGCGATGGCGCGCAGCAGCCGGCGCATGATCTTGCCGGACCGCGTCCGCGGGAGATTCTCGGCGAAGAGGATGTCGTCCGGGCGCGCGATGGCGCCCAACTGCTCGGTCACCCAGTCGCGCAACGTTTTCGCGAACGTCTCGATCCTGTCGCCCGTGGGGCGGTCGCCGCGCAACACCACGAACGCGAATACCGATTCGCCCTTGATCTCGTGCTGCTTGCCGACCACCGCGGCTTCGGCCACCTTGGGATGCGCCACGAGCGCGGATTCGATTTCCATGGTGCCGAGGCGATGCCCCGCGACGTTCAGCACGTCGTCGATGCGGCCCATGATCCAGAAGAAGCCGTCCTTGTCACGATGCGCCGAGTCGCCCGCGACGTAGTAGCGGTTCTGAAAGGTTTCCCAGTAGGTCTTGAGGTAGCGGTCGTTGTCACCCCAGATCGTGCGCAACATCGACGGCCAGGGCTTGCGGATCACGAGGTAACCGCCGGCGTCGGCGCCTTCGACCGGCTCACCGCGAGCATTGACGATGGTGGCGTCGATGCCGGGCAACGGCTGCGTGCACGACCCCGGCCTGGTGGCGGTGACGCCCGGAAGCGGCGAAATCATGATGGCGCCGGTTTCGGTCTGCCACCAGGTGTCGACGATGGGACAGCGCATGCGGCCGACGTTCTCGTGGTACCACATCCACGCTTCGGGGTTGATGGGCTCGCCCACGGACCCGAGCAGGCGCAGCTTCGTGAGGTCGTAGCGCGCCGGGATGTCGTCGCCGAGTTTCATGAGCGCGCGAATCGCGGTCGGCGCGGTGTAGAAGATGGTGACGCCCTGCGACTCGCAGATCTGCCAGAAGCGGCCCGGGTGCGGCGTGGTCGGCGCTCCTTCGTACAACACGATGGTGGCGCCCGCGGCCAGCGGCCCGTAGGCCACGTAGCTGTGGCCGGTGACCCAGCCGATGTCCGCCGTGCACCAGAACACGTCCTCGTCGTTGAGATCGAACACCCACTTGCTGGTGAGTTTCGCGCCGAGTAGATAGCCGGCACTGGAATGCTGGATGCCCTTGGGCTTGCCGGTGGAGCCGGAGGTGTACAGCAGGAACAGCGGATGTTCGGCGTCGACCCAGACCGGGTCGCACACCGGCGGCTGGCCTTCGATGACGTCGTGCCACCACTGGTCACGCCCGTTTTTCATGGGCACTTCGTGGCCGGTGCGCTTGAGCACGATGACGCTGCGGATACTCTTGCAACCCTGGGACAGCGCCTTGTCGGCTGCTTCCTTGAGCTCGACGATCTTGCCGCCGCGAAAGCCGCCATCGGCGGTGATGAGCATCACCGCGCCGGCGTCGTCGATGCGGTCGCGCAACGATATCGCCGAAAAACCGCCGAACACCACCGAGTGGATGGCGCCGACGCGCGCGCAGGCGTGCATGGCAACGACCGCCTCGGGTGTCAGAGGCATGTAGATGATCACGCGGTCGCCCGACTTGACGCCCTGCGCGAGCAGCGCGTTGGCGAAGCGGCAGACGTCGGCATGCAATTCGCGATAAGAAACGTGGCGGACGTCGCCCGGCTCGCCGACGAAGGTCACCGCCGTCTTGTGGCCGCGTTCCTCGAGGTGCACGTCGAGGCAGTTGTACGACACGTTCAACTCGCCGTCGGTGAACCAGCGGTAGTTGGGCGCCTGCGAATCGTCGAGCGTGACCGTGAACGGCTTGTGCCAGCGCAGCTCGGCACGCGCCTGCCGCGCCCAGAAACCCAGGTAGTCGGCGGCGGCATCGCGGTGCAGCGCCGCGGCATCCGCGGGTTTGACGCGGGCCATGGCGGTGAACTCGGGGGACGGGGGAAAGCTTCGTTCTTCAACGAGAACGGACTTGATGTTTTCGCTGGTCATTTTTGGCTGTTTCCGGGGCGGCCCGAAGGATACCGTATGAATTGTTCCGCCCTGTAAACCGAAGTGCCTTCCCGGCAGTCTTAACCCTGTCCGCGTTGTATTTCTGGAGAAACCCCATGCGTATTGCCTGCTGTTTGCTGCTGATTGCCCTGGCCCCCGCCACCGCCCTTGCCTGGGATGGAGGTTGCAAGCTTCGGGCCGAACGCGCCGCGGGTGTCGAGGCCCAGGGCGTCGAAAAGGTGATCATTCGCACCGGTGCCGGGGACATGAAAGTGGTCGGACGCGGCAATGCGGTGCGCATCGAAGCGCGTGGCGTCGCCTGCGCCGGCAAACAGGAAATGCTGGACGCCACGCAAATCAGCGTGCGCCGCGAAGGCAATGTCGTGTATGTCGAAACCACCCTGCCGCAGGACGATAGCGGCTGGTCATGGGGCAACAACGACTATGCGTACATCGACATCGGCATCGCGCTGCCTTCCAGCATCCCGGTGGACGCCACGGACTCGAGCGGCGATGCCGACTTCGAAGATCTCCACTCACTGACCTTGCAGGACAGCTCGGGAGACCTGGACCTCGATCGCATCGCGGGCCTGGTGGACGTCGGCGACAGTTCCGGCGACATCGAAATCAGGGGTGCCGGCAGCGTTCGCGTGCGCGACAGCTCCGGCGACGTCGAAGTCGAAGACGTCCGCGGCGACGTGGAGGTGTCGCTCGACAGCTCGGGGGACATCGAGATCGCCAAGGTCGATGGCAGCGTGAGGGTTCAGCAGGACAGCTCCGGCGAGATCCGCGTCGAAGACATCAAGGGCAGCGTCACCGTCGATTCCGACAGCTCGGGCGACATCTATGCCGGGCGCGTCAGCGGCGATTTCACGGTGAGTGACGACAGCTCAGGCTCCATCGAGCACGAGTCGATCGGCGGCAAGGTCTCTGTGCCGGACGGTCGCGACGTCGAATGAGCGAAGTCAGGCCGCGGTGGCCGGCGGCAGCAGCGCGAGCCGCTCGGCCTGCCGGCGCAGCATCGGGCCGAAGTTGTGGCGGTCGAAGAAAGCGGTGAGCGCAGCCACATCGGGCGCGCGGCGTACCAGGTCGGTACGCGTGGTTTCCAGCGGCATGTTGCAGGCGATCTCGGTGAGTCGCCGCGCGAAGAAGGCGGCTTCCTTGTGCTCGATGAGCTTCGCGGCGAGTTTGCCGGCGCCGCGCACGGGAATGTCGGCGATGCGATCGAGGTTGTCGTAGATCTCCTCGAGAGACACGAACTCCTTCATGAGCGCCGCCGCGGTTTTCGCGCCGACGCCCGGAACACCCTTGATGTTGTCGACGCTGTCGCCCATGAGCGCGAGAAAATCCGCGAATCGTTCGGGCGCGACACCGAAGCGGTCTTCGATTTCGTCATAGCGATAACGCACGTTGTCGGAGTAGTCCCAGTACACGTCGCCGGCGCGAATCAACTGCGCATAGTCCTTGTCACGCGTCACCAGCGTGGCACGCAATCCGTCGTTCCGGCAGCGGGTCATCAGCGTGCCGACGATGTCATCGGCTTCGTACTCGGTGTGGCTGAAAGCCGGAATGCCCGCGTGCTGGCAGAACTCGCGGCATCGTTCGAACTGCAGCTTGAGGTCGGCAGGCGCCGGATCCCGATTCGCCTTGTAGGCCGGATAGATCTGGTTGCGAAACGAAGTCGTGAGGCTCGCGTCGAATGCCACCGCGATGTAGCGCGGCTGCGCGCGTTCGATGAGATCGCCGAGGAAACGTGCGAATCCGAACGTGGCGTGCGCCGGGTTGCCGTCGCTGTCCACCATGTCGGGCGGCATGGAGTAATAGGCGCGGAAAACGTATACCGACGCGTCGATGAGATAAATCACGTGCGCATGGTAATCGAGCAAACCGCAAATGGGGTCAGACCCCATTTGCCCGGAAGTGTGGGGACAGACTTAAGTCTGTCCCCACTCGTTCTACGCGACCCGGCCGATCCCGCCCCCGGCGGCCACCACGCTCTCCACCAGTGGATGGCGCCGCTCGGCGCGCAGCAGCGCGGCGTCGAGCATGGTGGCGAACAGCTCCGCGGTATCGTGCAGGCTCTGCGTCGCGAGGCCCAGGTCGCGCGGCCGGCGCACGATCTTCCGGCAGCAAGTCGCCACCGCCTGATCGCGTGAGGCGTGCGTCACCGCCCCCTCCGCCAGCGCGCGCAGCGCCTTTTCCGGGACACCGCCACGGCGGCACGAATCGCTCCACAGCGGATACAACAGCCGGGGCATGCGTTCGAAGAACCACAGGTAGCCCACCAGACCCACGGTGGCGCGTTCGACCAGCTGATAGTGCGCATATGCAGCCAGTGCGATGGTCTGCGGCAACGGAGTCAACGACACGCTGTCCATGGAGTTGAGTCCGAGTGCCCGCAGATCGTCAAGAAAGGAGCGTCCTTGCTCAAATGCCAGCGCTGGAACGGCTAGCAGGTCCTGCCAGGAAGTCCAATCGTCGGGCGGCACGACATCAGCCGCGACTTCACGCAACCGCGAATGGACGTTGATCACATGATTGAGCTCGAGCAACAGCTGGCGATGAGTGCCCGCGCCGATTTCGGTGGCGCGGAACCGCTCCAGGATTTTTGCGAGCTGCGACGTACGCGTCAGCATGTCGAACTCGAGCGAAAATACGTCGGCGCTGTTCATCCTGAGCCTGTTCATCCCGGCTTTTTGTCCGGTCACTATGTAGTGTCACGACTTCAGGGTTTCTCTCACCTCGGGGTGTCATAACGACAAGTTATTTTCAATCAAGGACTTACTACAAACCCTGCCTACTTTTTCTGTTCCGGATTGCGGTGCGGCACAGGTGCCTGTAAACATTGACCTCGAATTCAGGGGGTCTCGTCAGAATGTGCCTACGCGCGCGCGTCGTGGCCAAGAGCAATACGATTCAAACGCGGCTCATTCCGGGCCTCTTCGCCTTTTGGACGATCTGGCTCTCGGGCTGTACCGGCGGCTTCGAACCCGAGCCCCTCGTCGAATATTCCACCGAAGTCCGGGTCGACGGCGCCACGCCGGTGTCGTTCAGCCGCCAGTTGCGCGCCGGGGCGTACCTGGTCGAGATCCGCGAGCGCGACATCGATCTGCGCATCAGCATCGACGCCGGCGCACAGCACACCGAACTGGCGGACGCATACCAGCGCCACGGAGTGCATCGCACGGTAGTTAGCCTGGCGCAGCCCGCCTCGGTCGAGATCACGCTCGCGAGCGTGGACCAGCGGACCTGGCGCGGCGCCGCGGCGGTGCGCATCCTGCGCTGGCCACAGTCCGCGCCGGATGATTCTCCCGACCAGCGACTCCTCGGCTACATGGCCCTCGGCAGGGCCAACGCATTGATAGCGCGACCCGACCGGGCGTCGTGGCATGCGGCCATCCACCCGTTTCGCCAGGCTGCCGCGCATTTCGCCGCCGCGAACGACATGCAGGCGCTGGCGGAGGCCGAATATCAGCGCAGTGCCGTGGAGTTCAACCTGCTGTTCGAGTTCGCGAGCGGGCGCAGGACCGCCGAGACCGCGCAGGCGCATTTCGCGGCGGCGGACGACGCGACAGGCGAAGCCCGCGCAACGGTCCTGCTGGCGCTCAACGAATTCAGTATCGCTTCCGCCATGGGACCTGACGTTCCGCGCACGGAACGGCGCGCCCTGCTCGACGGGGCCGCCCTGCGCACGCAGCAGGCGCAGGCCTATTTCGAAGCGCACGAGCTGCACACCGACGCCATCGCGGCGCAGTACGCGGGCTGCATTCGCGAGCAGGTGCTGGGCGATTACGAGCGGGCCGCGCCCGTCTACCGCGCCATTCGCGCGCGATCGCGGTCCCGGGGCGACAAGCTCTTCGAAGTGCGTGCCACGCGCAACCTGGCCGCGATAGCCGCACGGCAGGGAAAGGTCGCGCAGTCCGTGGCGATGCTCGAGGAGGTGTTGCCGCTCATCGAGCGTGAGCGCAATCCGCACCTGTACGCGATGCTGATCAGCAACCTCGGCTCGGGGCTCATAGCACTGGGCGAATTCGACCGCGCGCTCATGCTGCACAGTGAAGCGCTGGAACTGTTTTCCGCGCGCGGCGACGAGAGCCAGACGGCGCGCGAACTTGCGGCGCTGGCGGCGATACAGTTCCGCAGCGGAAACGTCGAACGCGCGCTGGAGACGATCGAAAGTGCGCTGCCGCTGTACGAACGCGGCAACGACCGGTCCGATTTCATCTCGGCGTTGCACCTCGCGGGCAACGCGGCGGCCGAGCTCGGCCAGCACGGCACCGCGCTCGACTACCTGCGGCGCGCCGAACGCGAGGACGTGAACGGCACCGCCATCGATCGCACGCGCGTGCTCATCGCCGGTGAAATGCGCGCGATGGGAGAACTGCGCGGCGCGGACCGGTTGCTGGCGCAAGTGCTGCTGTCGCGCAACGAACCGACGCGCGCCGACGCGCTCGCGGAACGCGCGCGACTGCGCGAGCTGCAACGCCGCGACGTGGAAGCGCTCGCCGATCTGCGCGAAGCCGATTCGATCTACGCGCGCCTGAAGCTCGATTTCAACCGCATCGACACGAGCGCGGCGCTCGCCATGGCCCTGCTCGCGGCCGGCGACGTACCGGCGGCACGCATCGCGGCGGATAACGCCGTGGCGATCGAGACCCGCATCCGTGTGAGTTCCGCGAATCCCGAGCTCCGCGCGCGATTCCTCTCGGCGAGTTATGCCCCGTACGAAGCCCGCATCGAGGCGGACCTTGCCGGCGCCGCGCCGCAGGACTCCGCGGCCGCCTGGAGTGCATTCCGGATAGCCGAGACGATCCGCGCCCGATCGCTGGCCGACCGGCTGGCGCACGTTCGCGGCGACAACGGGGAGCCGCGCGACGAGGCGGCGGACAAGTTGCGCGAACAGCTCACGGCGCTGCAGGTGGAGCTCGAACACCGGATGCGCAAGGACAAGGTCGACGACGCCGGGATCTTCCAGACACGGCGCCTCATCGACGAGGTCAGCGCCCGCCTCGAAACACGCGTGCTGCGCCAGCGCGGCGCGCAGCCGGTGAGCCGCCTGTCCATTGCCGAGTCACTCGATGACGTCCAGGCCGCGCTGCCCGCGGACACCGCGGTGCTGGCGTACTTCGTCGGCGATCGACGTTCCCATGGCTGGCTGCTGACGCGTACCGAGCTGCGGCACGCCGTGCTGCCCGGCCGCCGCAAGCTGGGCGAGCTCGTCGACGCATTCGTGCGGCGCCAGCGCGACGGCGCAAGGACACCGGAGATCCAGGCATTCGCGCCTTTGTTAGGCAACCTGTTGAGCGGCGTCACCGCCCGGCGCCTGCTGGTGCTGCCCGACGGCCCGTTGAACGGCCTGCCGTTCGCCGCACTGCCCCTGCCGAACGGGCACACGCGCGAATTGCTGATCGATCGCTTCGTGGTGAGCGCCGCGCCATCGCTGGCGCTGGCCATGCACCCGGTCGTACGGGAACCGGCCGCCCTGACTCGCGTGGCCGTCATCTCCGACCCGGTCTACACGCCCGACGATCGTCGATTGACGATGGCCACCAGCGACGCCATGAACTATCGGGGCAGCGAGGGCGTGTCGGAGCGGCTCGCGCGACTGCCCTATTCCGCGATCGAAGCGCGGGCGGTGATCCGCGCGTTCAATGGCACGAACGTCATCGACCTGGCCGGGTTCAACGCCACCGCGCGACTCGTGAGTGAACTGCCATCCCAGGACCTGGGCGTGTTGCATTTCGCCACCCACGCGGTTGCCCGCCGGGATGCGCCGGAACAGTCGGCGCTGTTTCTCAGCGAGTTCGCGGCCGACGGGTCGCCGCTGGCCCGGGACCGGCTGACCATGGAAGACATCGCCCGCAGCGGGCTGCGCGCCGACGTCGTGGTCCTGAGCGGCTGCGCCACCGGGGACGGGCGCGAATTGCGTGGCGAAGGCGTGCTCGGCCTCGCTTACGGCTTCCTGGCGAACGGCTCGCGTACGGTGGTGGCTTCGTTGTGGCCGGTCGAAGACGCCCTGACCGCGCGGTTCATGGAGGAGTTCTACGCCGCGTACCGCACTTCGGGACGCGCATCCGACGCGCTGCGCATCGCCCAGTTGCGGGCCCGCGGCACCGTCGGGTCCTCGGTGTGGTCGAGTTTCGTGGTGCGCGCCAACGAACTTCCGTAGATTCTCGCCGGTGCGAGCTAACTACCGGACGAGCCGAGTGACACGAGCCGGGCACGCCTATTAAGGTGCCCGGTGGCAAAACACGTGACCCATTTGTATTAAGTGTCACGACATTGCGATTTCTCTCACCTACGCGAGGAATGCGTGAAAATTATTTTCAGGACCGCCTACTACAAACCCTGCCTACTATTTCCGCGGCCGTTTGCGGCACAATGCATGTGCCTGTAAACACTAGCGCCCGCCGCGTGGGATTCGCTTCAAATGTCCGTGCGCGATCACCTCGCTACCTATCGCAGAAAGACTCCACGGTTGCGCGCTCATGGGTTGTTCGCAGTCGCCGGCGTGTTGTGCGCCAGCGCATGCTCGGACGGATCCAGAAACGATCTGCTTCCGGAATATGCGGCTGAACTGATCGTCACCGGCGATCCGGCGCCCGCGATGTCGCGCACGTTGCAGCGCGGCGACTATCTCATCGAGGCTCGCGAACTGGAGATCGACGTGCACCTGACGGTGACGGCCGATGGCGCGCGCACCGAACTCGAAGACAACGTTCCGCGGCACGGAACGATCTACCAGGTAGTTAGCTTGTCGAAACCGGCCACACTCGAGCTGCAACTGCGCAGCACCGACCACCCCACCAAGCGCGGGCGCGTCGCATTGCGCATCGCACGCTGGAGCGCCGCGTCGGACGATCGCGCCAACCAGCGCAAACTCGGGTTCCTCGCGTTCGGCCAGGCTGGTGAACAGATCGCCCTCGCGACCCCCGAGTCCGCGACCCGTGCCGCCGACAAGCTGTACGAAGGCGTCACGCACTTCGAGGCAGCGGACGACGATCCGATGCGTGCACAGGCGGCCTATTCGCTGGCCTACGTGCAATACGTCCCGCGCGACCAGTGGGTGGCCACGGTGCGCGCCACGGAAATCGCCATGGAAGCGTACAAGGCCGCGGGCGACGAAGCGGGCGTTCACAATGCTTCGACATTGCGCGCCGCGGCGGAAATCGAACTTGCCGGCGCGATGAATGCCGGAACGCAGCGCGCCGAACAGCGCGCGCTGTACGCCGGAGCCGACCGTCGCCTCGCGGATGCCGCCGAATATTTCGCGAGCCACGGGTTGCCGGTGCGCGCTCAGTACGCCATCAACATGCGCGCGGTGCTGGCGGCGAGCACCGCCGACTACACTGCGGCGACCACGTTGCTCGCGCGCTCGACCGAAATGGCGCGGGCCAATGGCGACGTTGCCGAAGAGGCAAGATCCCTGGGCAATCTCGCGGCCATTCACAACTTTCTCGGTCTCATTGCGCAGGCCGCCCGGGAATACGAGGAGTTGCTGCCGCTCATCGATCCGCGAACGCAGCCCTATCAATACGCCACGCTGCTCGGCAACTACGGTTTCACTTTGATCGCGCTCGGCGATTTCGACCGGGCGCTCACGTTGCACACCGAAGCGCTCAGGGTCTACACGGAGATCGGCTCGCAAGGAGAACGCGCGATTGAAATGGGCGCGCTCGGCGGCCTCTATCTGCGCATGGGAGACGCTGAACGGGCGCTCCAGACCCTGCGCGCCGCGATAGTCGAACACGAGCGGCTCGCAGACAACGGCAGACTTGCCGGCACGCTTCGGCTGGCAGCCAACGCGGCTTCGATGCTGGGCCAGCACGAAACGGCCATCGGTTACCTGCGCAAATCGGCACAGATCGATGCGAACGTTCACAGTGTTGCCCGGACGCGTGTACTCGTCGCGGCGGAGTTGCGCGCCGCCGGGAACCTCGTCGAAGCGGAAGCGGAGCTGCCCGAGCCTCAGGAGGTTTCGAACGCTCTGGTTCGCGCGGCGGTGCTCGAGGAACGCGCGCACATGCGCCTCGCACAAAACCGCACGGACGCTGCAATCGAAGATCTGCGGGAAGCAGACCGGCAGTACGTGGCGCTCGGTCTCGAATTCAATCGCATCGATACGAACACGACGCTTTCCCAGGCGCTGCTCGGCAAGCGTGATGTTCCGGGCGCCACCGCGGCCGCTGACGAGGCCATAGCGATCCTGACGCGGATCCGGGTGAAATCCGCGAATCCCGAATGGCGGGCGCGCTTTCTTTCCGCACGATACGCGCCATACGAAGCGAGGATTGCCGCGGATCTCGCGAGCCGGGATGCCGGCGCGGTCTGGCGCACGTTCCGCACCGCCGAGGAGGTGCGCGCCAGGTCACTCGGCGACGAGCTTGCGCACGTAGCGGCGGGCACGATCCGCATCTCCGATCCGCAGGAGGAGGAATTGCGCGCGCGCCTGACGTCACAACAACTTCGCCTGGAGGCGCGTATCCAGCGCCAGGATGCCGACGACTCGGGAACACTGGCGCTGCGGCACTCCATCGAGGAGACACGCGCGCAACTCGATGCAGCCCGGATCCGTCTGGGCGGAGTAGCCGCACAGCAGACCTTACTGCCGGATTCACTGGTGCAACTTCAGCGCATGTTGCCGCCGGATACGGCGGTGCTCGCCTATTTTGTCGGCGATCGCAGTTCGCACGCATGGCTGCTCACCCGCCGCGACCTGCGTCACGCCACGCTCGCCGGCCGTGGACGGTTGCAACTGGCCATCGAGGCGGCCGTGGCGGCCCGGCGTGGTCGCACCGCTGGCGAACGGAATCTGGCTTCGCTGTTGTTGGGAAATCTGCTCGACGGCATCACCGAAGCCCGCATGCTGGTGCTGGCAGACGGGCCTCTCAACGGCGTACCGTTCGCGTCGCTCCCCGTGCCAGGGGCCGGCGGCGAACTCCTCATCGATCGCTTCGTATTGAGTTATGCGCCGTCTCTGGCGCTCGCCATGGAAAAGGCGCCGGCTGCGAGATCCCGCAACACGCGCGTCGCCGTGGTGTCCGACCCGGTATACGCGTCCGACGATCGCCGCCTCAGCGTCAGCAGGGGCGCCGAGTCCGGCACGCTGCGCAGTGTCCTGCGGCCCTCGCCGAACAACCTGACCCGGCTCCCCTATTCAGCGCTCGAGGCGAGCGCCGTTGCCAAGGCATTCGGATCGGAGGACACCATCCAGCTCTCCGGCTTCGAGGCGACGGCCGCTCAAGTGTTGAAACTGCCGTCGAGCGAACTGGCGGTGCTCCACTTCGCCACCCACGCGGTGGCCCGGCGTGACTCGCCCGAGCAATCCGCGTTGTATCTGAGCGAATACACTCCCGAGGGAACACTTCTGCCCGCCAGCCGTCTGACTGCAACCGACATCACCCGCAGCGGGCTGCGTGCCGATGTCGTTGTTCTTTCGGGCTGCGCTACCGGGGATGGAAGTGCGCTGCGTGGCGAAGGTGTACTCGGGCTCACCTATGGCTTTCTCGCCAACGGCTCACGCTCGGTGGTGGCGACGCTGTGGCCGATCGAAGACGCGTCGACAGCGCGGTTCATGAGAGAGTTTTACGACGCCTACCGGAAGTCCGGACGGGCTGCTGATGCGTTGCGTATCGCGCAGCTGCGCACGCGCGGCAGCGCCGCGACCACCGTGTGGTCGAGTTTCGTCGTCCGCGCAAACGAATTTCCGTGACATCCGATGGAAATGGATCAACCTGAATGGCTGCATTGAACTGAGGAGTGGCTCATGTACGGCAAACTAACTACTGACAGAAGAAAGTTCGGAATCTCGATGATGGCGGCTGCATTGCTGCTGGGGACGACGCTGGTCGCGGCGCAGGACGCTTCTCCCGACGAGGCGTTGACAGCGTGGCTGGGCAAGGAATTCACGGTCAGCTCGTCCACGCTCAACGACCACATGCCGATCGGCGGCAAGCTCACTTTCGTATTCGATTCCGAAGAGAACGTCGTGCGCATCTGTACGCGGAATTCCAACAGGCAACAGACCCCGTGGCGCATGGACTTCGCCACGCCCTGCGGCGTCACCCTGTTGTTCACGCGTGGCACGCGTTATTGCACGCTCGATGACGTCAAGACCGGCAATGCCGAGGTGCTGTCGTCCTGCCATCGCCTGCGCACGCGTGACATCGCGATGCGTCCTTCGAAGGTGAAAGGCACGGTCGAACTCAACGACATGATCGCGTTCCTGATGCAGACCGGGGATGGCCAGAAAGGCATGACCATCCTCGTGGACTCGCCCGCGCGCGTGACCTCCGAAGGAGTGATCGTCATCGGCCCGGGCCAGCGTCACTGAGACCGCGATTGCGCCCGCTTGCGCGACGACTCTCCGCAACGTTGGTGCCGCTCGCCGCGGCAGCAACGTTTGGAGCGTCGCTCGCGCACGCGGCCGCGCCAAACCTGTGTAGTCACGGGCGATGGACGGCAACGACGGCGCGTGCGCCAGGCGCGGTGATCGCCTATCTCGATTCACTTGGAGACGAGAGCTTCGATCTGCGCGCAGCCTGCGCCCAATGGGCCGGTACGTTTTCGAAGCGTCACCAGTCCGCGGCGGCGAGTCCCCGGCGGGCGCAGAAAATTTCCGCGCGCCTGATCGTGTACCCAGCCGAGGGCGGCAACGCGCGGCGGCTCGACACCTGGCTGAGGCAAACCGGGTACGTCCGCCACGTCGAACGGTCGCGCAATTTCGTCGTGGCGACCTTTTCGAAGCACATACCGACAGAACGCCTCATCGCAATCTTTTATTCACCCGAAGTCGGGTATGTCGAGCCCGACTGTGACGGTCCGGACTACCTCACGACTTCGATGGAAATCCCTCCCGCGGTCGCGTCGAACTTGCATTGCTGGCAACGCGCGGCCCGCAGCACCTTCCCCAATGACCCCTGCCTCGA